>SYAC01000027.1 GCA_005787685.1 Planctomycetia bacterium | reverse complement strand
TGCAACCGATTGCGTGGTTGATCCACCCGCCGTTGTCACCACAATGTTTTGCGCGCCCGCAGTTCCTGCTGGCGTCAGCGCCGTAATGGAAGTCGCGCTTGCAACATTAACGCTCGTGGCCGCAACGCCGCCAACGGTCACGCTAGTTGCGCCCGTCAAGTTGGTACCCGTAATCGTGATCGCCGTGCCACCCGCGGCTGGTCCACTTGATGGACTCACGCTGGCAATGGTTGGTGCAGATGAGGCCTCATAGTTAAAGGCATTTAGCTTAGTGACAGTACCGTTGCTCGTATTCAACACAACATTCTTCAAGCCCACTGTTCCTGCTGGCGTCAGCGCCACAATTTGGGATGCTTGTTTGCTAGTGATGGTTGCAATCGAATCCCCAACAAGCACGCTGGTAGCGCCATTCAAATTTGTTCCCGTAATCGTGATCGAAGTGCCACCCGCGGTTGGTCCACTTGATGGACTCACGCTTGTAATGGTTGGTGCTGAAATAATAAAGGTGTAGGCATCGATTTTGGTAGCCGAACCTCCTGGCGTGTTAACTACAACATCCTTTGAGCCCGCAGTTCCTACTGGCGTCAGCGCCGTAATGGAAGTCGCGTTGACGACAACAACACTCGTCGCTGCCACACCACCCACCGTCACGCCCGTTGCGCCCGTCAAGTTGGTGCCCGTAATCGTGATCGAAGTGCCACCGGCTAACGGTCCACTTGATGGACTCACGCTTGTAATGGTTGGTGCCGCAATATAGGTAAAGGCGGCAGTCTTAGTCACCGTTCCACCTGGCGTGACAATGACAATATTTTTTGCGGTGGCGCTAGCGGCTTGCGCGGGCGTAATTGCCGTGATCAATGTATCGGTGACCGCGACTAAGGTTGCCTCACTATCCCCAATCTTGACGCTGCTGGCGCCTATCAAATTGGTGCCCGCAATAGTGAATACGGTTCCACCAATGCTTGGTCCGGTGTTTGGAACCACCGAATTGCTTGAAGCAAAGATTGGAGGCGCGAAATAGGTGAAGCCATTGATCACCGTCGTTGAGACACCATTTGCAGTCACTTTCACATCTTTGGCGCCCGCAGTTCCAATTGGCGTTACCGCCGTGATCGAAGTTGCGTTAATGAGTGAGATGGTCGCCGCCGTACCGCCAACGGTCACCGTCGTTCCAGTCAGAACGGTTCCGAAATTGCCTCCGAAAATTGTAAAAGAAGTACTACCAGAAATCTTTCCAAAATTTGGCTCAATCGAGGTAATGCTTGGTGGAGTGTTGAAGTATTTAAATCCATTCGTCTTGGTCATGGATCCCAATCCAGGGAAAGTTACAACGACATTCACGTCACCAATAGAGTTGTTCTGCGGCGTGACCGCGACAATCTTGGTTGAAGAAACAAGAATCTTGTTGGTCACGGCATTACCACCAACAGTCACTTCCGTTTCGTTGGTAAAGTTGCTGCCAGTGATGGTGATGGCGGTTCCGCCAGCTGTTGGTCCAAATATTGGACTCAAATTAAAGTCGGTATAAGTGAATGTCTTACTGCTGGTGGAGGTGCCGTTGGTCGTGGTCACCACGACTGGTTTGGCCCCCACTTCTCCCGCAGGCGAGACCGCGGTGACTTGGGTGGCAGATATCGCAACCACATTTGTCGCCGCAACTCCACCCACGGTTACTCCAGTTGTTCCTGCCAACAAAGTTCCATTGATCGTGAAAGGAGTTCCACCAAAAGTAATTCCAGTGGTTGGACTAACCGAGGTGATGGTGGGTATGGCGCTTTGGGTGTAATAAGAAAATCCAGCGACCTTGGTGACAACGCCGTTGGGCGTGGTCACCACAACATCTTTGGCACCCGGAGTGGTCGAATTGGGTGATTGACAAGTAATACTCGTCGAATTGTTGTCTAGAACTTGTGCATCAACTCCACCAATCGTCACACTGACTTGGCCATCCAAATTGACGCCCGTAATTGTAATAGAGTCACCACCATTCGTTGAACCTTCGCTTGGCAAAATATTTGTAATGGCTGGAGCAATATCGGTATAGGTGTAAGAACTCGATTTTGTGGCGATACCACCAGAGGTGGTCACCACAATAGAGACAACGCCCGCGCTCGCGGCGGGCGTGATCGCCGTAATTGAATTTGTAGAAACCACGGTGAAACTTGTCGCCGCAACATCGCCAAAGGTCACACTAGTCGTGCCAGTTAAATTTGTTCCCGCAATAGCCACTAATGTCCCACCCGAGGTCCCTCCAGTGAATGGTGTCACCGTTGAGATGGCTGGCACGGAAAAATAGGTGTACGCAACTGCCGCAGACAAGCTCAAGCCGCCACTCGTAGTAAGCACAACCGTTTTTGCACCAGCACTATTTGCTGGGGTCTGAGCAGTCACTTGCGTGGCGGCGGCCACAACGCTTGTGCATTCGTATCCACCAATAGTCACACTAATGACATCTGCAAGATTGGTTCCACTCATCGTGATCGAGGCTCCGCCAGCAGTTGGTCCGGAGTTTGGACTGATCTCCGCTAAGGTCGGTAAAGAAGTGTTATAGGTAAAGCCAAGTGATTTGGATGCGCTTCCGCCAGGCGTTGTCACCTCTACAGTTTGCGCGCCTTCAGTTCCAGCTGGCGTAAGCGCCGTAATGGAAGTCGCGCTTGCAACATTAACGCTCGTGGCCGCCACACCGCCAACGGTCACACCAGTTGCACCGGTGAAGTTGGTGCCCGTAATCGTGATCGAAGTGCCGCCACTCACTGGACCAGATACTGGGCTCACATTTGAAATTGTGGGCGCAGGAATGGCAGGTTCTTTGTAGGTGAAGGCGCCACTTTTGGTCAAGTTTGTCCCTGTCAGAGTGACCACAAGGTCTTTGGCACCGACCGTTCCCGCTGGCGTCACCGCCGTGATGGAAGTCGCACTTACAACATTAACGTTCGTGGCCGCAACCCCGCCCACCGTCACACTGCTGGCTCCAAGCAAATTTGTCCCGGTGATGGTGATGGCGGTTGCGCCAGCTAATGGCCCAGAGTTTGGACTCACGCTGATGAGGGTTGGGAGAGAAGTGTCGATATAGTCAAATCCGGCAAGCTTGGTTGCAGAGCCACTTGGCGTGGTTACTGTGACATCTTTGTTCTGACCAGTTCCAGCTGGTGATATCGCATTGATCGAAGTGGCTGAAACTACAACAACACTTGTGCACTCCACACCACCAATAGTCACCTGAGTTGCGCCCGTGAACTTGGTTCCACTCAATGTAAGCGAGGTTCCTCCAGATATTGGTCCGAAGCTTGGGCTGACCGATGAGATTGTTGGCGCAACCGGTGAATAATAGGTGTACCCCGCATTCAAGGTTGCCGGTCCTGTAGGTATAGCAACGATGACATCTTTCTCACCAGACAACCCAATGGGAACCTTGGCTAAAATTTTTGTGGCTGAAACCAACACAAAATCGGTTGCGGAATTACCCCCAATGGTCACACCAGTTGCGCCCGTCAAGTTAGTACCTGTAATCGTAATCTGCGTCGCGATGTCTGATGGACCACTTTCTGGCGAAATACCACTGATTGTTGGCGGGTTAATGTAGGTGTAGATTGAGGAAGCCGAACCAACCTCAGTGTCCAACAACAGCGTCCTGGCTCCTGCGGACCCCGCGGGCGTTACAAATGTGATTTCAGTTGCGCTCCTATTGGTGATGGTCGCAATAGTGCCGTTGATGGACACCGACGCACCAAGCAAATTAGTCCCGGTGATTGTAGTGGTCCCTCCACCGGCAAGAAATGAGAAATTGGGATTGACGGAAGTAATGGTTGGTGGCGCAACATATGAAAATGTGTTGGTCGTGGCTGCGCCTGCCGTATTGGTGGCCACAATGTTGGCAACTCCCGCTGCGCCCCCAGGCGTGAGAGCGGTGATTTGAGTATCGGTCACGGTGGCGAAGGTCACCGCAGAGCTGCCAACAGTTACGCTTGCGCCAGTTAGATTGGTTCCCATGATCGTGATTGGCGTTCCACCCGCTGTGGTGCCAGAAGTTGGATGAACAGAAGTAATGGTTGGCAGGGAAGTTGTATTGGTGTAGGTGAACGCACCCGCAAGAGACGCGCTACCACCAGGAGTTGATACGGCAACAGCCTTGGTGCCAGCGGTTGAGTTTGGCGTGATCGCCGTGATTTGTGTTGGCGAAAGAACGGTCACGCTTGTTGCGCTGACCCCTCCTATGGTGACCGCGCTTGCGCTTGTGAGATTTGTTCCAGTAATCGTGATCAGAGTTCCGCCAGCCAATACGCCCGTGTTTGGATTGACAGAAGTAATGCTTGGTGTTGGCACGCTCGTGCCGCGCAATCCGTCGACACTGGGGCTTGGGTCGCTAATTAAGGATTTGCCGCCATTGGTCGCACGCACGAAGTATGAATAATTCGTGGCGCTCGCCGCCGAGAAGTCGGAAAATGTGGTTGCACCATTTTCTGAAGTGGATCCAATCCTCACCGCGCTGTCATTGCGGTAAATGTTGTAGCCTGTTGCGCCAGGCGCTGAATCCCAAGTGATTTCAATTTTATCTTCAATGTCGCGGCTTGCGGCGACATTTGGCGGAGGACTGATATTGCGAATACCCGCACTCACCGCGCTTGACATTGCGGGTCCAAATCCCTGCGCATTACTGGCGGCCACATTGTATGTGAATGCGGATGCAACCGCCACGGTGGTGTCATTGAATGAAAGTTCTGAAGCCGGAACAATGCCAATCGTTATGCCGTTGCCAACTGTACCGCCTCGATAAATTTTATATTCAAGCGCGCCTGGCACAGCTGCCCACGAAACCACAACTTTGTCGGCATATGTTCCATATGTGGCCTTGACCGAACCCAACGCAGGCGACGCCATACCAACCCAACTGACATTTGAATTTCCACTCAACGGACCTGCGGTAACCGCCGAAGTGGCCTTGATGCGGTAGGTGTGCGTATTCGCGATAGGTGCGTTGGTGTCGTTGAAACTCAACAATGTTGTTGTTGAGCCAACTGGCGTGAGAATATCGTTGTCACGATAGATGTTGTAGCCAGTTGCGCCCACTACAGCTGCCCATTCCACCTTAATTGCATCGGTGAACGCGCCAGCGCTCGCGGTTGGCGGCGCTGGAGTTGCCAGCGCACGAAATCCGGTATCGCTTCCGTTGGTTCCGCTTGACACCCCGTCTTTCACCGCTTTGACAAAGTAGGTGGAACTGGTGCCTGGAATCGCGCTGATGTCATTAAATGTAGTCGCGGGAGCCGTGGCGGAACCAATCGAAAGGCTGGCCGTGGCTTGCGCGCCACTTGCCGAACTAGGCCCTGAGAATGTGATAGTTGGGTTGGATGTGTAGTTACTCCCTTTGTTGGTTATGTTGATCGAAATAACCGCTCCGCCAGAGACCACTGCCGATGCGGCGGCACCCGTCCCGCCGCCGCCATTAAAATTAACATTGGCAAATGAATAGCCTGTACCCCCATTGGTCACAACTACGGAACTCACTTTGTCTAGTCCGTCGCGAAAAATATCGTATGAGCCAGCGCCTGAGACTTCGTTCCAGGACACTTGCACTTTGTCGGTGAATGTTCCATCGCTCGCAGCTACGGCCGTTGGCGCAGGAATTGATGTAAAGCCCGTTGCCACATTGGAAAACAATGTTCCATCGACGGCGCGAACTTTGTAGTGGTACGTAATGTTTGATTGTGGGGTGGTGTCGGAGTACGAACCCGTGTTGGTATTGACACTGGCAATTTGATTGTAGGTGCTTGATTCTCCTGTGTCAGAGCGCCACACTTCGTAGCCAGTTGCATTGGAAATTGTGGTCCACTGCAAGTCAATGCGGTCACCATATAATCCGCTGCTCGCGACAAGATTGCTTGGCACTGATACATTGTTGGTTGCGAATGTCCAAGGTGTTTGCCCTGGATTTCCTTCAAATGTGGAATCGAATATCCAAGTCTTGCCTTGCGTGGTGTACTTGGTTTGCGCGTCACTTTTCAAATTAATACTTGAAACTGTGTACAAGGTGGTTCCACCAGTTTGAGCAGTTGTTTTACCAGTGGTGTTGCCCCACACAATCATCTTGACATTGTTTGGGTCGCTGCTAGCCAAAATGTCGCTTATTTTTAGAGTAAAGCGACCAATCATGATCAACTTGTCGGCATACGCGCTGGCGTTGGTTTCAAAGCCTGTGTCGGTTGGGTTAGTTTGATACCAACCTCCACCTACAAAGATTTGTCCGCTCGATCCACCAACAATTTGAGCAACATTTGCGTTTGGATTGGTGAAATAAATATCAGGCGTGACCCCAAGCGTATTGCCCGCGCCTTGGGTGCGATTGCCAACACCTACATATGAATCCCATGTGTTGTTGCCTGTTCCACCATTTGCGCTGGTGCTTGGCATCCAACTTGTGTTGCTGTGTTGAAAGGCAAGATTTGCGCTGTTGACATATTTCGCGCTTTTGTTCACGCCAAATGTTGCAGTATCCGTGGTGGCTTGACCAAAGAAGCTCACAACACGCTCGCCGGCAGAGCCTACACCAACGGCCGAATTAAACTTCACATAGACATCCATGACGCTGTAGTGAGCGTTGTTGCCAGACGCGGCATTGCCGCTTATGTCTAGCAAGTAATTCTTGGCATGCAAGCCTTGGACGCCAGCCGCTGAAGCAGCGAGAGAAAAAGTATTCGTCGTGTCCGCAATATCAATAACGGTGGTATCAGGCGAATCGTTTATTTCACTCGACATGTTCAGCAACGACAAGCTGATATCGCCAGTGTCAGTTGTTAGACCCGACAATTTTAACAACAACAAACTGATGTCGCCCGTGTCAATTTCACCGTTGCCATCCAGGTCGCTGACGCTGTATTGGCCAATTTGTTGCGGTGGAACTTCCGAAGGAATCGTATTTGAAATCGTGCGATCGGATGTCTGCGCCGCAGTTCGAGCAACTCCTGAAGAATTTTTCTTCTGTGATTCTTCAACGGCCCAAGCTTGAACCACAGCGCACAAGCACAGCAATGTGAAACTGAGAAAGGCTTGTCGAAACTGTTTTTTCGCCTGAGCTACCATGAGCGCGATATCTCCAATTAGGTCTCTTAATAAGATACGACAACCAAGATGTATTTATATGCCCCAATCTGCGAAAAATTGCAAATTATTGCCTTTTTTGAATGAAAGCCCCATTGTTATGGACACGAACATAGGGCAGCCAGATAAGCGCGGCGCTCTTTCATTTGGCTTGCATTTGTCGTTGCAAATTTGGGATTCATGCGTCGTTTGTAAAGCGAAGCCGCCGTCGGTCACAAAGTGGCGAGCCAACTCGATAAAGCCTGCGAGCATGCCCAGGAATTTTCGTATCGACTGCACAAACGAATTCCTTCATACGCGAAAAAATGGACTGTACTGGGCTCGAACCAGTGACCTTCTCCGTGTCATGGAGACGCGCTAGCCAACTGCGCCAACAGTCCGTGAAAAAACAGTATACGCCATTCTACGTCAAGTTTTTGCTGGAGCAAATTCTTGCAGACACCGATCAATTCTGGCAAGCGCGCTGGATTTTCCAAGAATGGCAAGCGTGTCAAAGATGGGCGGGCTAATGGTGGAGCCCGTGACTCCCACTCGCAGTGGTTGCGCGATCTGGCCAATTTGCTCCGCCAGTCCAACGGTTGTGGCCCACTGCCGGATGGACTCCTCTATGCCGGTTGGCGTCCATGTCGCCACCTCTGCAAGAACTCCGCGTAGTTCCTTCAGGCGATCCAATCCGCTTGGGGTTCCTGAATACAACGCCTTCTCTACTTGCTTGGACTTCTCCCAAGTCAGGTCTTGGTCGCTTAGCGCGAGCCAGCGATTGCCGCGAAACAACTCGTCCAAGGTCTTGCTGCGCTCATGGCTTGCCGCCACGAGCAAATCAAATTGCGTGGCGGTGATTTTTTTCATGAACTCTGGGTGGTAGATCTCGCCGTGGGCCTTGACCATCGCACCAAACTCCTGGCGCGACATCTTTTGAATGGCGTCCAAATTAAATGACAGCAATTTCATGCGGTCAAACTTGGCCGCAGTTTTCTGCACGCGCTCCAGCGCGAAGTGGGCGCACAAATAGGCGTTGTCAAACTTCTCCAAGTCGTTGCCTGGACCCCATCCATTGAGCGCAAGAAAATTGCACAAAACTTGCGGCAAATAGCCGGAACGGCGGAAATCATCAACATTGATTTCTGGAAGCTCAATATTCAGCGCAGCGGCCATTGCGGTGGCTTGGGCGAAATCAAGTTGGGAATTTTTGTCGCCCAACCACGCGCTAAAGCGCGCGGCGTCCACGGTGTTGGGTGGAGGCGCGGTCAATTTTTTATCCTGCGCCGCCTTGCGCAAGGCTTTGTCCTTGTCACGCTTGCTCATCTTGCTGCCATCGGGATTGAAGATCAACGGCAAATGCCCATAGGTTGGGCGGCGAAATCCAAGCGCGTCTTGCAACACAATGTGCTTGGCGGTGTTGTTGAAATGCTCCTGCGCACGAAGCACCGTGGTCACGCCCATCAATTCATCGTCCACCACAACGGCAAAGTGATAGGTCGGAAATCCATCGGCCTTGCGAATGACAAAGTCGTCCACCTCTCCAGCGGGCAAGGTTGCGTCGCCTAAAATTTCATCGTGAATGGTGATGGCGCCCGCGGGCGTTTTGAATCGAATCACCGCGGGTTTAGCCTCCTTCAACCACGCTTGAACTTGCGCGGGCGCGATCGCGTCGGCGCGAGTTCGGTCATAGCGATAGGCCTGGTTACGCGCCTTGGATTCCCTGCGCGCGGCGTCAAGTTCTTCCGTGGTGTCAAAGGCGTAATAGGCTTTTCCTTGTTGTACAAGTTGTTCTAAATACTTGTTGTAAATATCAAGGCGCTCGCTTTGAAAGTAAGAACCAAACTCCCCGCCGCCACAGCCTTGAAACTCTGGTCCTTCATTCCAATCTATACCCAGCCACTTCAAGTCTTTCAAAAAGCCAACGCTGGCTGCGTCGCTGGATCGCTTTTGATCGGTGTCCTCAATGCGAAGAATAAATTTCCCGCCGCGTCCTCGCGCGTAGGCCCAGTTCAAAAGCGCGGTTCGTGCGCCGCCCACATGCAGATGACCGCTGGGACTGGGGGCAAAACGGGTTCGAAGCGTAAGCGTATGAGTCATACGCAAATCCTAACCAACTTGCCACCCATCCACTTTCACGCCACCATGCGTGCGTGAAACTTGGCATTCTTTCAGACAGCCACGGCCAACACCAACGCACGCGCAACGCTGTGCAATTGCTGCTTGCCAACGGCGCCAATGTGTTGGCCCACTGCGGCGATATCGAAACTGAGCAAGTGCTGGATCAATTTGCGGGAATTCAAACACATCTGGTGTTTGGAAATTGCGATCCCGACTGGCGGGTTCTACGCCGCTACGCGCTTGGCTTGGGGGTGCTTGTCCAACATCCACTGGCGCGCTTTGCTTGTGATGGCCGCACATTTGCCATGACGCATGGACATGATTCGGCTTGCGTTACGGCGGCGTTGAACGAGGGCGTGAATTATCTACTGCATGGACACACGCATGTTTGCCGCGACGAGCGTGCGGGAGCCACGCGCATTATCAATCCCGGCGCGCTGCACCGCGCCAGCGAATTCACGGTTGCGTTGCTAGACACTGCGACCGACGCGTTGCAATTTTTCGTGGTGGCATGAGAGCATGCGTTCATGCCCAACGCATGATTGGCATGAGGAATCGCTGATCACGCAAATGGCGCTGGCAAATTCATATAATCTACACACTGCTTCGGCTCAATCTTGAATCTCTCTCCGATTCATGTGAATCGAAACCACATCATTTGACGAACTGCAAAATCATGCCACTTCTTCTTGTTCAAGCTGCCGCCTCGCTGTATCTCATGGGTCTCATTTGGCTTATTCAAATTGTGCACTATCCACTCATGGGCAAGGTTGGCAGCGAATCATTTGTTGACTATGAGCGCCTGCATGCGCGCTGGATCACGCCCATCGTGGCTGTTCCAATGTTGATTGAACTAGCTTGCAGCGTACTGATTGTGGCGTGGCGACCACCCAGCATTCCCGCATGGTTGGCGTGGAGCGGACTAGCGTTGGTTGCGGTGATTTGGATCAGCACCTTCGCGCTGCAAGTGCCGTTACACAGCCGACTTTCGCAGGGATTCAACGCCCAAGCGCACTCCCAATTAGTTGACACCAATTGGATCCGCACCATGGCCTGGAGCGCGCGCGCGGCGGTGGCCCTAGCCATGATTCATTTGATTTGGAAAAGCACCTCGCAAGTGATTGAGTGATTGCACTTGCGCAGTTAGCCTGTAGCCATGCGGATCTTCTCTAAAAGAAGCGACAACGAGTCGGTCATGCCAAATCTCAATCTTCCTCCGGGCACTCTGCTTATTCATCCCGAATTTGCCAAGCCCGTGATGACGGTGTTTGGTTACTCGCCCGAAGGCTTTCAAGAGAAAACGCTGACGCATACGGACGAGATCCAAGAGTTCATGCGGAACTGGCCGCTGATTTGGCTGAATGTGGATGGCTTTGGGGACGAGGCCACGCTGAGATCCATTGCCCAAATTTTTAATATTCATCCACTGGTCTTGGAGGACATCACCGACCCCTCGCAGCGCGCCAAGGTTGAACAATACGATGATAAGGCCACATTTATTGTGGTGCCCATGCCGAATCCCATGAATCACAACCATGAATTCACCACTGAGCAATTGAGTTTATATTTGGGAGAACGCTTTGTGGTGAGCTTTCAGGCGACCGCGCTTGGGGACTGCCTAGAAGTGATTCGCAATAGAATCCGCCAAAAAAAGGGGCGTGTGCGCAACAGCAACGCGGCGTATTTGGCGTACGCCTTGGTAGACACGGTCATTGACGCCTTCTTTCCAATTGTCAGCGTGATGGGGGATTCACTTGATGAACTCGAGGAGCGCATTATGCAGGACTCTAAGAATTCACAAATCTTTGATATTCGCGAGGTGAAAGTCAATTTAATGCGCGTGCGCCGCGCCGTGTGGCCCATGCGCGACGCGATTATGACCATGAGCACTCTGGAGCAAGTCTGGGGACAAGAGTTGCGCCCCTACTTGCGCGATGCCGCCGACCATGTTGCGCGCCTGATGGATTTAATTGAAACCGATCGCATGATGGCGAGCGATTTGATGGAGTTGTATTTAAATTCCGCCAACAATCGACTGGGCGAAGTCAATAAATTCCTCACCGTGGTCGCGACCATATTTATTCCCGTGGGAGCCATCGCCAGTATTTATGGAATGAACTTTGACTTGGAAAGCAAGTGGAACATGCCCGAACTGAAATGGGCGTACGGCTATCCATTCGCATTGGGATTGATGTTCATGGTGGCGGCGACTTTTTTGATTGTGTTTTGGCGCCGTGGTTGGTTAGGCAACCAATTTGGCGTCCAAAAGCGAAACCGCAAATAACCAAGTTCTTTGCTTTGTATTTTCAACATCCTTGGCTCAAATAAAGCGCCTAGGATTAAAAATAATCGCCATTCATGGCGTAATTCATGTGAACATTAACAAGAGCGGCACACCAATGACAACAGCCACACCCTTCGCCACGGCGCACGCGAAAGATCTTCCCCGCACGCTGAGCGCGTTGCTGAAATCCGGTTGGCGCAGCCGCAGCGTGAAAGAGGAACTACGCGAAAATATCACGCACATGCTGGCAGCCAAGGAAAACCTTTTTCCCGGCATAGTGGGCTATCAAGACACCGTGCTTCCGGAAATTGTCAATGCCATCATCGCCGGACATGACATGTTATTTCTAGGCGAGAAAGGTCAAGGCAAAAGCCGGCTTATGCGAACATTGATTCGCTTTCTTGACGCCGAACTTCCATACATGGATATTCCAGGCTGCCCCGTTCACGAGGATCCCACCAAACCCATCACGCAAATGGGCCGCGCCCTGTTGGCCAACACGCCCGCAGATGCAATTCCAATCGCGTGGTGGAAACGCGAGGACCGCTACGCGGAACGCTTGGCGCCAGGCACAAAATTTGCCGATGTTGTGGGAGAAATCGATCCCGCCAAAATGGCCTTTGGAGCTGGCATGGGCAGCGAGGACGCACTGCATTTTGGCTTGATTCCCCGCACGCATCGCGGCATTTTTGCCATGAATGAATTGCCCGACCTTGATGAGTTGGTGCAAGTTGGCTTGTTCAATGTGCTGGAGGAACGCGATGTGCAAATTCGCGGATACCCCATTCGCTTTGACTTGGATGTGTTGGTGTTGTTCAGCGCCAATCCAAGCACCTACAACCGCTCTGGAAAAGTGATCCCCCAATTGAAGGACCGAATTGGAAGCGTCATTCAAACGCACTACCCGCGCGAGCGCGCGCTTGGAATTCAAATCACCCGTCAAGAGGCCGGCATTGATTTGGGCGGCGCGCATCCAATTATGGTTCCACCATTCATGGACGAAATTATTGAACAAATTTCCATAGAAGCAAGAGCGAGCCGCTTCATTGACGCCTCAAGTGGTGTGAGTGCGCGATTCTCTTCAAGCAATTGGCGAACCATGGTTGCCAACGCGCGTCGGCGAGCCATTCAACTTGGTGAAACGCCCGCGGTGCCGCGCATCAGCGACTTGGCGCATCTGTACGCAAGCTCGGCTGGCAAACTGGAACTTGATCTCATGGGCAGCCATCAAATGAACGAGAAGCAAGTGCTTGACTCCATCATTGCGCAGGCGGTTGCGGTGGTTTTTCAAGAATATGTGGATGAGCATGGATTGGGCGAAATTGCCGAGATTTTTGCCAAAGGCGTGAAGATTGAGGTTGGCGATTTAATTCCGAGCGCCACCTACGCGGAGCGCTTGCAACGCGTTCCACCAGCGTGGGACAAGGCCTTTGAAGTGAACGCCTCCAAGGACTCCGCCGTGCGCGCAAGTTGCGTGGAGTTTGTGCTTGCAGGCTTGCACGCCACGGATCGAATTTCGCGTTCACAGAAACATGGACGGACTTCATACGAGGTGAAATAATCGTGCCCGCCAAGCAGCCGGACACCAATGACGTCAATAGGAAAGCCCAAACGAACGCCAGCGATGATGTTGCCGCCCAACAATCTCTTGGCGGCGTGTTGCACACCTATTTAAAGTTTGATCCCATTCAATTTCCGCCTCCACGATCGGAGGCCCCCGATGCGGTTGGCGCGGCCTTCAACCACATGATGATGTTTGGCTCCATGCGCCGCTTCACGCCCGAGGAACTGGCCGACGCCATTGAGATTGATCCCGCAAGCATCAGTGGCCTTGGTCCAAGTTTGGATTCAATGCGGCGCATGCTGCAAGAGCGCAAGGAAAAAATCTTGGCCACCTATCAAACGGAAACAGTGCGGGAGGAGGCGCGCTCACTCTTTCAAGGCTTGGCCGCCAAGATTGAGGCACCATCCGAACTGGAAAAAAAGTTCCGCGCCCTGGTGCAGGAGGAGCAACTGCGCGACCTTGAAAAACTGTGGTACCGAGTCGAGGAAAAAAGCCTGTTCGCCAGGCGTTTACTGCAACTTTTAGAGCGTTTGGGTGAGCGTTACCAGGTGGAATCCTTGGCCAGCAAATACGTCTTCACGGGCCGCGGCGCAATGAATGTTGAAAAGGCGCTAGCCATCAAGGAGGAATTGGAGACAATCGATCGACTGCTTGCGCAAATTGATGAGGCGATGAAGAACGCCAAGGTGGCCAAGATTGACATGGAGGCGCTGAGTCGTTTTGCACAAGAGCAAGAAATGAACGACTTGCGGGAAATTGCCAAGCGAATCCAAGAGCAAGCCAAGCAACTTGCCGAGCAACAAGGGTTGGAGCAGGATGGCAAAGGCTACAAACTTTCCCCAAAGGCTCTGCGTATTTATCAAAGCCGTCTGCTCAAAACCATTTTCTCGTCGCTGCAAGCCGCCCGTTCTGGTCGACATGAAGGCGTGCTGACCAACGATGGTGCGGTTGAGCTTCCATCGACGCGCGCCTACGAATTTGGCGACTCCCCCGCCACAATGGACATCACGCAAACATTCATCAACGCGTTGCTGCGCGAGCGCGCCAATCACAGTGGACCGCGCGCGCCTGGACCGCTGCGCATTCGCGGCGAGGACATTGAAGTTCATCGCACACGCCGCGCGCCCAAAGCCGCCACCGCCGTGTTGATGGATATGTCGGGATCCATGCGCTATGGAGGTCAATATGTGGCTTGCAAGAAAATGGCGCTGGCTTTGGACGGGCTTATCCGCAGCGAATATCCCGGCGATTTTTTGCAACTGATCGAGATGTATTCACTGGCCAAAGCCGTCGCCATTTCCGATGTGCCCGCGCTCATGCCAAAAGTGGTTTCTATCAATAGTTCTGTGGTCAGGCTCAAGGCCGATCTATCCGATCCGCGCGTGACGGAATCGGATCTGCCGCTGCACTTCACAAACATCCAGCGCGCCATGCAACTTGGTCGGCAATTTCTGAGCGCGCAAGCCACCCCCAACAAGCAAATCATTCTCATCACCGATGGGCTTCCAACCGCGCACTTTGAGGGCAGCACTTTGTTCCTGCTCTATCCACCCGATCCGCGCACGGAAAAGGCCACCATGCGCGAGGCCATGCTTTGCCAGCGCGAGGGCATTACCATCAATATTATTTTGCTGCCTTCATGGAGCCAAACCCAAGAGGATGTTTCATTTGCGCAACGCATGGCGCAAACCACCGGCGGCAGGGTCATGTTCGCCGGTGGCGAGGACTTGGATCGATTCGTGGTGTGGGACTATGTGAATCGCCGGCGCAGCATTCTGGGCTAAGCGCCCATGCACCAAAACCTATTCTGCGGCTGAAATTTATCAATATTGAACAAACGCCCTAGATTTGAAGTTTATTTCAGGCGCCAACATTGTTATTCTTTGTATGGGCACCACTTTGGTGACCACATTGGTTAAATCACACTTCAACACTTTTTAGGAAATGACATGTCCCAAATGCGCACGACCGATCACAATTCTGCCATGATCAACAATGTTCGCGCCAGCGATGTTTTTGGAACGCTGACTTTTTGCGGCGACACCATGCTCAAGCGCTTGCCAAGCGATGTGTACGCCAGCATTCAGCGCACTATTCATGAAGGCCGCTCGCTAGATCCCGCCGTGGCCAACACGGTTGCCGTTGCCATGAAGGATTGGGCCGTTGAAAATGGCGCCACGCATTATTGCCATTGGTTTCAGCCGCTCACTGGCATGACTGCCGAAAAGCACGACGCATTTCTTTCCATTTTAGGCGATGGCACGGCCATTGAAAAACTTTCTGGCGAGCAACTGATTCAAGGCGAACCAGATGCCAGCAGCTTTCCCTCTGGTGGAATACGCGACACCTACGAAGCCCGTGGCTACACCGCGTGGAACGCCACAAGTCCAGCATTTTTGCTGCGAAATCCAAGCGGCGTGACCACGCTGTGCATTCCAACAGCCTTCGTGAGTTGGACTGGCGAGGCGCTGGACAAGAAGACTCCTCTGCTGCGCTCCATTCGCGCGGTGAACGATCAAGCGCGTCGTATTCTGAAATTCTTTGGCACCGACACGGGCGTGACGCAAGTTATTACCACGCTCGGTTGCGAACAGGAATATTTCCTAGTTGACCGCGATTTGTTCAACCAGCGTCTTGACTTGATGATCACTGGGCGCACGCTCATTGGCGCGCCCGCGCCCAAGGGACATCAATTGGATGACCATTACTTTGGCGCCATTCCAGACCGCGTGATTAGTTTCATGACCGACGCGGAGACGCGCTTGTTTGAGCTTGGTATTCCAGTCAAAACACGCCACAACGAAGTGGCGCCTGGCCAATATGAAATCGCGCCGACCTATGAGAACGCCAACATTGCCGCGGACCATCAAATGCTGTGTATGCACATTTTGCGCATGACCGCCCGTGAGCACGGCTATGAATGCTTGATCCACGAGAAGCCATTCGCGGGCGTGAACGGTAGCGGCAAGCACAACAACTGGAGCTTGTCCACCAACACCGGCGTGAATTTGCTTGATCCACGCGAGGAAACCCACAACAATTTGCAGTTCCTCACCTTCTTGTGCGCTGTTATTCGTGCCGTGGACACGCACGCGGATCTGCTTCGCGCCAGCATCGCCACGGCCGCCAACGACCATCGTTTGGGCGCCAATGAAGCGCCGCCGGCCATCATGAGTATTTATTTGGGCTCCATGCTGACGGACATCTTGGATCAACTTGATTCTGGCGCCCCAAAGAAAACCATCCGCGGTGGCAACTTGGATCTGGGCGAGAAGACCCTGCCCCTGCTTCCACGCGCGGCGAGCGATCGCAATCGAACCAGTCCGTTTGCGTTCACGGGCAACAAGTTTGAGTTCCGCGCCGTGGGCAGCAGCCAAAGTGTGGCTTGGCCCAACACGGTTCTGAACACCATGATTGCCGAGAGTCTCGATGTTGTGGCCACGGAATTAGAGAAAAAAGCTGGCAAAAATCCAACGGAAGCCAAAATGGAAAGCGCCGTTCGTGGCGTGCTGAAAGAGCTTGTCAAGAAGCATCGACGCGTGTGCTTTGACGGCGACGGCTATTCGCAGGCCTGGCACAAGGAAGCCGCCAAACGTGGCTTGCCCAACATGCACAGCACCGCTGATGCGCTTCCCTGTTTCGCAACCAAGCAGGCGCGCGATTTGTTCGCCAAATACAATGTGCTTTCAAACGTTGAATTGAACGCGCGCTCCGAAGTCTTGATGGAAACCTATGTCAAGGTCGTGCGCATTGAAGCGCGCACCATGATCACCATGGTGAAAAAAAGTGTGCTTCCGATCGCCTGTCAATGGCAAGCGGAATTGGCCGACAATGTGGGCGCATGTCACGCAGCCGGCGTGGAGTGCCCAGAAGATGAGGCAGTGCTGAAGTCATGGATGAAAAATGTCTCCAACTTGCGCGCGGCTCTTGCCAAACTTGAGCAAGCCGAATGCAAACATGTGGACGATTTCACCAAGCACATGCGCCAGGTGCGCGATGAAGTTGTGCCCGCCATGGAGCAAACTCGTCTGGCCTGCGACGCCATTGAGCCGTGGATTCCAACCCAGCTTTGGACCCTGCCCACCTACGCCGAGATGTTGCTGAATCGTTAAACCTTAATTGTTTTGCGCTGATTTGAACAATTTCAGCATATTCCATGATTTCTTGCGCGGACCCGCCCCTCAAGGCGGGTTCGTTTTCATATACTTGCCCACCCTTGAGCGTTCGCTTGAGTTCATCAAAGAGAGACACCCATGAGCACATCAGCCGCAACCGTCGAATCCAACCAAGTCAAAATTGAAGACGCGGGTCCAGCCCGCAAGAAAATCACGGTCACGGTTTCCGCCGCCGCCGTGCAGCAACGCCTTGAAGCTGGTTTCGGCTCGCTTAGAAATGAAACCTCTCTTCCCGGCTTCCGTAAAGGTCGCGCGCCGCGCGAGTTGTTGCAGCGGCGATTTGGCGACGCGCTCTTAAAAGAAACACGAGATCAAATTGTTTCACAGGCCTATGGACAAGCCCTCGAGGACAACAAGTTGCAAACCGTGGGCAATCCAGAACTGTCTCCAGAAAGCATCAATGTGGGGATTGAAGTTGGCAAGCCTTTCATCTTTAGCATTGAAGTTGAAGTGGCGCCAGAATTCACGCTTCCAAACACCGATGGCATTGAGGTGAAGCGTCCCATCTTTGAAATCAAGGATGAGCATGTGGATTTGGAAATTCGCCGTCAAGGATACCGCTTTGGAAATGCGACCCGCATCACCGGTCCATTCCAAGCGCTTGATCGAATGTTGTGCGAAGTCAAAGCCTTCAAAAACGACGAAGCCGAGCCATTCTTCACCAATGATCGCTTCATGGTGGTTGTGCCGGATCTCGCCGATGATGGCAAGGGTCAGTTGCTCGGACTTCTGGTGGAGGAACTTGGTCAATTGGTGACTGGTAAAAAAGTTGGCGATGCGATTACGGTGAAGACAACTGGTCCCGCCCAACACGAGCGTGAAGATTTGCGTGGCGCCAAGATTCGTTTTGAGCTTGTGGTCAAAGATGCTGACCGAATTGCCCCGCTCAATGAACAAGGTTTGGCTGAAAAACTTTCGCTTGACACCATTGACAATCTAAAGGGTCAAGTCCGCTTGGCGCTGGAACGCCAACGCGATTCTGAGCAAAAATCCGCCGAAAGAGAGCAGGTTTACGCATACTTGTCCCAGGCAGTCGACTTTCCGCTTCCGGAAAAAATGAGCCGGGCACAAAGCACCCGCAATGTGGAGATGGCGCGCATGGATTTGCTGCAACGCGGCGTTGATCCAGACGATGTCGAGAACAAACTTGCGGAAATTCGTGGCGAAAGTGACGCCAACACGCGCCGACGTTTGAAACTGTTTTTCATTCTCGCGCGCCTTGCGCAAGAGATGAAGATCGATGTGACCGAAGCCGAGCTGAATAGTCGTATCGCCGGAATTGCCATGCAGCGCGGAACGCGTCCCGATCAACTTCGTAATGAAATTGATAGGGCTGGCAAACTTAGTGAACTTGCCCACTCCATCTGTGAGCATAAGACCGCCGATCGTATTTTGGAAAAAGCGAAGTTTATTGATGTGCCCGCCGAGCAATGGAACGAGCAACAGGACAAGGAAATTGCCGCGCGGCGCTCGTCCTCCAAGGGCGAGTCAAAGAGCAAGTCCGTTGCTTCGGATGACAAGCCGGCGAAGCCATCCAAGGCCAAAAAGTAAGATCAAGAAGTTAGGCCAAAAAAAGGTCAAAGGACTCAACTGTGAGCATCGCACTGGCAGCAGGTGATTTATTCAATCAGATTGCCCCTTGGCTTGGTGGCCTTGTCGTGGTCGCGATCATTGGCGGATTGATCATGGGCGCGGCGCGCCGATATGGGACGAAGAAACAACCCACCAACACTTCGCTTGGGTTCACGCTTGATGATTTGCGCCGCTTGAAAGCGAATGGTCAAATGGACCAAGCCCAATATGAGCGTGCCAAAGCGGCGCTGATGAACTCCCAAAAATAGTTGAACTCATTTCAGCGATATCCTCATTGAAATTAACCATGAACGCCGTGGCGAAAAAGCCGCACCAAGCGCCGCCAAAGCCTCCCACATGCGAAAGACCGCAAGAGTGACCACCCACATCCCAGCCCACCCACCACAAGACCTTTCTATTCAAATTATTGCGTCCACTATCCTGTACACGAGGATTCTCGGTTGCATGTATTCCGTATAAAAATTTCATTTTTTGAGCATTTCCATTGTATTTCAATGCCGTTGAAGACTTTTGTGACATAATACTTTGAAGCCTTTGAGCACATACATATATGAATTCTAAATCACAACCACAATCTTCCCGATCGCACATAGAACCCAGAAACGCAGGTGGTTCTGGTCGTAATAAAAAAGATGGCATGGATTTAACATCGGGTGGAAACTCCGGTGACAATTCTGGTGGAAATTCTGGTGGAAATTTTGGCGGTGGTTCGGGCGGCGACGGAAGCGGCTTCAAGGGACGCAAAGTCACAACATGCAGCTTCTGCGGAAAGAACAGCCGCGAAGTTGGACCCATGGTTGAGGGTCCAAGCGATGTCTACATTTGCTCCAACTGCACGGACTTGTGCCAAAATATTTTCAAGCAAGAAACGCGTCGCGTGCGTGGATCACGTCCGCAGGTCGAACAAATTCCAACTCCGCGAACCATCAAGGAATTTCTTGATCAATATGTCATTGGACAAGATCTCGCCAAGCGATCCCTGTCCGTCGCGGTGCACAATCATTACAAGCGCTTGACCCAAATTGATCTTGAGAACTCAACAGTGGAATTGGACAAGAGCAATGTGATGTTGGTGGGTCCCACCGGCACGGGTAAAACGCTTCTGGCGCGCACATTGGCTCGTATTTTGAATGTTCCATTTGCCATCGGCGACGCCACCACGTTGACCGAGGCCGGCTATGTGGGCGAGGATGTGGAGAACCTTCTGCTCAAGTTGCTGCAAGCCGCCGACTTTGATTTGGAGAGTGCGCAGCGTGGAATTATTTACATTGACGAGATCGACAAGATTGGAAAAACAAATCAAAATGTTTCCATAACCCGCGATGTGAGCGGCGAAGGCGTGCAACAAAGCCTGCTGAAGATGCTTGAGGGCACCGTGGCCAATGTGCCGCCCCAAGGCGGGCGCAAACATCCAGAGCAGCAATACATTCAGATGGACACCACGCACATTCTGTTCATTTGCGGCGGTAGTTTCAGTGGTATTGAAAATATCGTGAAGAAGCGAATTGGCCAGCGCCGAATTGGTTTCTCCAACGATGTCTCCAGCACCAACCACGAAGCGGAGGTTGCCACCCTGTTAAGCCAACTGACGCCCGACGATGTGTTGGAATATGGAATGATTCCAGAACTTGTTGGCCGCTTGCCAATTCTTTGTCCGCTTATGCCGCTTGATCGCAAAGCCATGATCAATATTCTGACCGAGCCGAAGAACGCGCTGATTAAGCAATTTCAGCACTTTTTCAGGCTGGAAAACGCCGATCTGGTCTTCACGCAAGATGCGCTGGAGCTTATTTCCGATCGCGCCTTACAGCGCAAAACCGGCGCGCGCGCGCTGCGGGCCGTGCTGGAAGAAATCATGAATGACCACCAGTACCACTTGCCAGAATTGGACAATGTGAACGCTGTGTACACACTCACAGCCAAGGCGATCTTGGATAAAGCACCACTGAAATCCATACGCCACTTGTCCAAAGAAACAGCCTGAGCATGTTGGCGTCAACGCGTCCATGGAAAGATATTCAAACGCGGATTCAAGAACTTCTGCGGCAGCGAATTCAAAATCGCCCCGCAGGGACGCTTGATATTTTACAAGAGCGCCAAGCTGGCATGGCCATGTTCATTGCGGCGGCGTGGCCGCGTTTGCAAGAACATGGAGTGAGTTGGATTGGTTTTTATCAAGCGGACCATCTATTGCCCGACACAACATGCATGCTGCTTGCGGCGCGCGAACCCAAACCCGCGTGCAGTCCCATTGGTTTGCATGGCGCCTGCGGGCAATCCTTCAAGTCGGCAAAGCCAATGGTGGTGCGGGATGTGGCCCAACTTGGCGCGGACTACATTGCCTGCGACCCCAGGGACAAGAGCGAATTGGTTGTGCCCTGCTTTGACAAGGCGGGAAATGCCTGGGGAGTGATTGATTTAGACAGCTTCGATATTGGCAGCTTTGACGAGCGAGACGCTCGAAATGTGGAAAAACTCCTTCAAGTTTGCCAACTCAGCGCGTAAATGCGCGCCGCCAAGGTCAAAGTACCTTTGCGCCCTTGCGTCAAAGCCCCTTTATTTGTAGACTGACCAACCCAACTAGGAGATTGAACAATGCCACGCGTCTGCTATTTCACCGGATCAAAAACAACCTCTGGAAATGTTCTTAAGCGTCGCGGTAAAGCGAAATACCTTGGGGGTGTTGGTATTAAAACAACAAGCGTAAAAAAGCGCACTTTCAAGCCTAATTTGCAAAATGTCACGGCCGTCATTGATGGCAAACCGACGCGCATTAAAGCGAGTGTTCGCGCCATCCGCTCAGGTCTTGTTGCCAAACCACTGCGCCGCAAGTTTGTTTACACGCGCCCACGAAAAGCCGCCGCCGCTAGTTGATTTTTTAGATTCGCTGAAATAACACGACTCTGGAGTACACCAAAAAACGCTGACATAAGCGTATTTTTCATGTTTCCGTGTGTTTTTAGTTAATTCTTTCCAATTATCCATTGACTTAGAGCAAATAAAGCGTAACTTTCCTTGTCTTTCGGTGCTTCAAGGCTTCGACGAATACGCAGGATCAAGTTTGATCCACGAACGCGTTTCTCAAGCAAACCTGCCTGCCGAAAAATATTTTGGACCTATTTGTGGGTCCTGTTCGTCCAGTGGTTCAAAATTGTGAATGCGTGCATTCATTATTTTCACTGGAAAGTCCCGCATGATGATTCTCATCTGCGGAGGTCTTTGCGGGGTCGCGGCCTTGATAAGACTTTCGATGGTCCCGCGGCAAATCCCATGGATGGGTTTTGCGTCGCAGGTGCATTTTTTACTGAAAGCAACCAATGGTTCTATCGCAACAAAGCGATCGAGATCGTATTTTGGACGCAACTGACCTTGTGTCCCTTGTTGGCGAGCACGTCTCTCTCAAGCCTCGCGGCCGAGAGCACGTGGGACTGTGTCCATTTCATGATGACAAGTCGCCCAGCATGGCGGTGGTGACACACAAGGGCAACGCTTTTTACAATTGCTTCGCGTGCGGCGCCGCCGGGAACGCGATTGACTTTGTTATGAATTTCCACAAAATGGAATTTCGCGAGGCTCTGAAATATTTGGGTCAGCGCTGCGGAATTGAAGTGCGCTCCATGCGCGACGAGGGTCCAAAGGATCCATCCACAAGCAAAGAGGCTCTGCGGAAAGCCATGGCGTACGCCGCTAAATTTTATCAACGCTGCCTGCAAGACGAGCATCTTGGCGCCACGGCGCGCGCGCATTTGAATGAGCGCGTGCTCAACGCCCAAACCCGCGAAGATTTTCAACTGGGCGTGGCGCCCGAGGGCTGGGACCATCTGGCGCGTCATATTGAAAAACTTATTCAGCACAGCGCCAATTCGACTGACAAAATCGCACGCGAAACTTTTGAGGCGCTTGGTCTTATTCGTAGTGGCCAGCGCGGTCCCATAGATGGCTTTCGCAATCGTCTGCTGTTTCCAATTCATGATGAATTAGGAAATGTCATCGCCTTTGGCGCACGTCGGCTTGATCCACATGATGAGCCAAAGTACCTAAATAGCCCCGATTCACCGCTGTTTTCCAAAGGTCGCACCTTGTACGCGCTGCACCGGGCCCGTCGATCGATAATTGATTCCAAGCACGCAATCGTAGTCGAAGGCTATGTGGACGCCGTGGCATTGCATCAAGCCGGCGTGACCAATGTTATTGCCACGCTAGGCACCGCGCTGACAAAAGACCATGCCAAGGCGCTGCAGCGAATGGCGGAGCGCATTACTGTGGTTTTTGATCCCGACAACGCTGGTGAACGAGCCGCCGACCGCGCTGTGGAAACTTTCTTGGCGGTGCCGGTTGATGTTCGCATTGCCACCCTGCCCGATGGCCTTGACGCTGACGAATTGTTGCAACGTCCAAACGGCTTGCATGATTTCAATGCCGCGCTTGATGGTGGCGAAGAAGCGCTTGCATGGATGGTGCGGCGCTTCAAAGCCAATCTTGATTCCGTCGAAAGCATGTCTGGAAAGCAACAACGCCTGCAGGAGTTGTTGCGCAAACTTGGCGAGCTTGGGTTCCGATCGGTTGAACCGCTGCGTAAAAGTTTTGTCATGAACGCGCTTTCTAAATTGACTGGCGTTCCAGTGCGAACACTTGAACAAGCCATGCCCCAAGCGCGCGCCGAATTAAAATTCAAGACGACCAATGCGCCGACAACGCAAGTTGCCGCGATTGTGCAAGAGCCACCCTCGGGTCCCCGACAGAAAGCTCGGCAAATGGCGGAGAAAAATTTATTGGCAGCCATCATGGCGGATCCCAACGCCGCCCAGGTGCGCGTGCAAGTTGGCGAAGATGGGTTATTGCCCATTTCCGAAGCTTTTTCACCGGAACACTTCCAACGGACCGATCTTCGAGAACTATGGAGCCTGCTTGTTATGCGATTTGAATCCGCAACTGTATTCCATGTGCAAGATATTCAAGCCGAATGCCCTGCGCCTTCATTGAAAGCGCTGTGCGGCGAGTTATTCCAAATTGGCAGTCAACGCAACGAACATATGGACGCCTCCGAAGCCGTACGCATGGCTGCCGCCGACTTTGACAAATTCCTGCACCTCGACGACACGAAAAACCATGAGCAACCTGGCGTCATGAACCCCGCTGACGCACTTGCCCGTTTGGCGCGAGTGCGCAAAAGTGGTCATAACCCCACTGCAATTGCCCAACATGTGCGTAATTTCAATCGAACTGAAACCGTAGCCAAAGCGTCTACGGATGAATCTTGACTGTTTCCTACTTACAAAGAATTGGAGCTGAACCGTGAGTCTTGCAATTAAAGATCTTAAATCCACCCTTCGCCGCCTTGTTGAAAAAGGATGCCAACAGAAGTGGATTAGTTATGAAGAACTCAACACCTGTTTACCGGATGAGTTCGTCAACGCTGATCGTATTGATGAGCTCTTTGTTCTACTGAGCGAAAATGGAATTGACATGGTGGATGAGATCGAAGTGCAGCGCAACAAGCTCACTCCGTTGGACGCGGCATTGCAAACCAATTTGAAATTTCACCGCGACAATCCCAAGCACCGCAAAGAGGCGTGCTCGGTTCCTGCCGCAATTCAAGGTCCACCACCCGCTCCAATTTTAAGCGCGGGCGCGCAACCCAAAGTTCTGAAGCAGATGAAGGATGTCGTGGAAATTCCTGTCATCAAAGCGGGTCCCGATCCAGCGGATTTGGACGACGAGATTTTGGATGACGAGGAAGCCATGGCGATCGTGGCGCAGGCTTTGGCCGAACAAGGCAGCAAGCGCATTGACGATCCCATTCGCATGTATCTGACGCAGATGGGAACAATTCCGCTTTTGACTCGCGAACAAGAAATTCGCCTAGCCAAGAAAATTGAAACCACCCGCATGATCTTCCGCCGCAAAGCTCTTGAAAGTGATTATGTGGCCCGCTTGGCCACCGAAACTCTAAAGCAAGTGCGCGACGGCAAATTGCCCTTTGATCGAACCATGCGTATTTCCACCGCGGAGGAAGATGCCAAGGGCAAGATCGCGACACGCATTCCCGGCAACGTGGAAACCATTTCAAAGTTGATCGAGATAAACGAGCGACAATGGAATCAGCTTGAGGATTCTGATATTTCAGCGGAACGCAAAGTGGTCATCAAAGAGGAACTGCGTCTTCGCCGCCGAAAGGTTGCAACGCTGCTTGAAGAGTGCTGCCTGCGAACGGGACGTATTCAGCCACTCATGCGCCGTTTACAGTCCATTTATAGAAAAATGCTTGAATTGAAACGCCAGTTGCTCAAGGCGGAAAAATTTCCGGAGCGATTTGATCCCGAGGATCAAATTGTCATGCGCGAAGAGTTGGTTGGCCTTCGATCTATTGTGTTTGAATACCCAGAGGAACTTGAAGCGCGCATGAAAGCCATCATGCGCGTGTTTGGCGAGTACGAACAAGCCAAACGCGATCTCTCAGGCGGAAACTTGCGCTTGGTGGTCAGCATCGCCAAGAAATATCGCAACCGCGGACTTCCGTTCCTGGACATTATTCAGGAAGGCAACACGGGTTTAATGCGCGCCGTAGACAAGTACGAGTATCAACGCGGTTACAAGTTCAGCACCTATGCCACGTGGTGGATTCGCCAAGCGATCACGCGTGCCATCGCTGATCACGCGCGGACCATTCGCGTGCCTGTGCACATGATTGAAACCATGAGCAAGTTGCGCAACATTCAGAAACATTTGCTTCAGGAATTAGGCCGTGAACCAACTGGCGAGGAGATTGCCGCAAAAGCCAAAATGCCTGCCGAGGAAGTTCGCCGCGTCATGAAGATCAGCCGCCATCCAATTTCACTTGATCGACCCGTGGGCGAAAGCGAAGACAGCCACTTCGGCGACTTCATCGAGGACGAGCGCCAGTCAAGCCCGTCCGAAGCCGCCAGCAACGAGTTGCTTCGCCAGCGCATCAACGATGTGTTGAAGACGCTCACCTACCGCGAGCGTGAAATTTTGAAATTGCGCTACGGCATTGGTGATGGCTACACCTACACGCTTGAGGAAGTGGGTCGAATCTTCAAGGTGACCCGCGAACGCGTGCGCCAAGTGGAAAGCAAGGCGCTGAAGAAGTTGCAGCATCCAGTGCGAAGTCAGCGTCTGTCCAGTTTCTTGGTGTCACAAGATGACGCCGAGGATGTTAGCGACGGCGAGGTGCTGGATATAGGAACGGATATCACCGAAGACGCCGAGGATTGATGAGGAAATGTTGAAATTGAAATGGGGTGGTCATATGGCCACCCCGTTTTTTATTTTGAGTGAACATGCAAGGCGCAACGCTGCGAAGTACACTTCATCCCCTTGCGGATGTGGCGAAATTGGCAGACGCGCAAGATTCAGGTTCTTGTGGGGTCACACCCATGGAGGTTCGATTCCTCTCATCCGCATTCAAGAGTCCGACCCATGTGGTCGGACTTTTTGCTTTTGAGCCTGGTATTCGTAAAGCCATGTGGATTGGTCAAATATTCATTCATTGGCGGCAGGCTCACTCCGCCCTACTCTTGTGATGTGATCTATTTGGATAACAACTCGACAACCATGCCGCTTGCGGAAGTTGTGCAAGCCATGCGCGAATCGCTGTCCAACAATTGGGGCAATCCCAGCAGCGTGCACCGATTCGGACAAGCGGCCCGCGTCCAAGTGGAGCAGGCACGAGAACATGTCGCGCAACTTGTGGGCGCCTCGGCGCGCGAAATTATTTTTTGCTCCAGCGCAACGGAGTCCGCGGCGCTTGCGCTGCGTGGCGTGTTGGAGGCGCACCCCTCTCGACGCTTGCTGGTCACAAGCAAATTGGAGCACACCGCCGTGCGCAATATGGCGCAGCATCTAGAAGCCACAGGCTTGTGCCAAGTGATTTGGGTTGAGCACGCGCCAAGCGGCGAAATACACATGGAACATTTGCGGGGCATATTCAAAAAAAACGCGCATGAAATTGCGCTGGTCTCGCTCATGGCTGTGAACAATGAGACTGGAGTGCTTCTTCCCTCACCATCCGTCGCGCAGTTGTGCCAGGAATACGGGGTTTTATTTCACACCGACGCCACCCAAGCCGTGGGCCGCCAGTCTTTTGATGTTGGAAATATTGGCGTTGATTTTGCAACATTTTCAGCTCATAAATTGCACGGACCGAAAGGTGTGGCGGCCTTGTTCGCGCGCCGTGGCGCGGGAATTTCACCGCAACTTGTGGGGGGTCCGCAAGAGCGTGACCGCCGAGCTGGAACTGAAAATGTCCCGGGTCTTGTTGGATTTGGTGTTGCCGCGCAGGCCGCGGGCGCGTGGCTTAGTCAGTGCGACCCGCTTGCGCTTGCGGCTTTGCGTGATGAATTTGAGAAATTGGTACGAACATCAATTCCAGACGCCGTGATCAATGGCCTGGCCGCGCCGCGCGTGTGGAACACAACCAATATCGCGTTTGCGCATTTGGAGGCCGAGGCCATCGTGTTGGCGCTTTCAAAGAAAGAAGTTTTTGCCAGCGCGGGAGCGGCGTGTAGCACGGGGTCGCTTGAGCCATCGCCTGTGTTGCTGGCTATGGGCGTTCCGTACGCTCTGGCCCACGCCAGCGTGCGCTTGAGTTTGTCCAGGTTCACCACGCGGCAGGAGATAACCCAAGCCGCCGCGATTGTGTGCGAGTGTGTGGCGCAACTTCGCGCGCGCACGAGCACGGCGGTGAGATAACACGACTTTGATTTGTGCTATGTGATTTGGATTGGCAAGCAAGCGATGGCGTGACAAATAGTTCAATGCAAAGTTTCATCGCACGCTTTGCTCCTGACATACGGCGCATTGCGCCAACAATGAATCAATCAAACATGGCGCCCAGAACTTGATCGCCCGCGATCTCAAATGGACGAAAGCGTTCGGTTGTGCCCTTCTCCTCGCTGAAGATCAAGGCGCGATCCGCTCCCAGTCGAGATGCGGCTGGAGTGTCCATTAAATAGCTGGAATCGTTGGCGCTCATTTGCATCAAGACGCGCCAGTCAAATTCACGAAGTGCGTTGCGGTCGATGCAACGCTGCAAACTTGGCGCAGTATCCGCCCAGACAAACACATGCACTCCAACACCAGGGCCATCGCGCAAGATTGCCCCAAAAACCTTGTCGGGCTTTGGTGGACCATCGCTTGACATAGAAAAATCGTCCTCATCCTTGCGCAGCGTGCGAAAGCGTTGCAACCCATGCACCATGAGCAAGATTGGCGGCTGATCCTGGCGACCATCGGCGATACGCTGCGCGACCTCTTGCCCAAGTTGCAGAATGGCTGCGTCGCAATCTCGGTAGTTTGGAATTTCTCCGGTCAGCTTGAGCGTGTGCATGGTGGATTGCAAAGTTCCAGCCGTCGCGGAATCGGGCGTGGTTCCATCCAGCAGAACGATGCGGCCACCACTTGCGCGCGCAGATGCCGCAAAACTGACAAGCGCGGAAACGCTTAATCCCGTTGCGACATCCTCGCGTTGACCGACCACGACCAGATTGGCACCCGATTGGCGCCGCAGCGTGATCACGCTGGCGTTGCGAATGGCGACGGGATTGCCCACAAATATCTGCACGGCGGCAACACCCTTGTCCGCGGGTTGCTTGATCACATCTCGAAGTGGTTGACATTGCTCAATGCGCGCAGCGGCGGTGCCGTCAAAAACAATCATCGTGCGTTGGGCAATACCCTGGGCGCGCGCCGCGGTGGCAAGTTCACGCACGCGCTCATCACGCTGCGCGTCGGTGAGCCAAACAACTTGAAATGGACTGTTGCCCTCAATTAAACCGCCGGCGTCGTTATAGATCGCCTCGCCTGGGCGAGACAACAGCCGAGCCGCCGTGTTGTCGTCGGACAAGATCATGGCGGAGTCCGCCTCGTTGCATTGCAACGCGATGCGGATGCCCATTTGTCCCATGGTGGTCCGAGGCAATGCGTATGTTCCACCCAAGGTTTGCGAGCCAAGAATGACATGCATTCCAAACGCGCGGCCTTGGCGTACCAAGCGGTCAAGCAACAGCGAGGAATCCTGGGCGACCTTGTCCTCTTCCACGAACAGCTCTTGGAACTCGTCCACAATCAGCATGGTGCGTGGCATGGATTCTTTTTTGCCAAGCAATCGCCACGCCGCCAAATCTTGCACCCCCGCGTCACGAAACAAATCACCGCGGCGCTTGAGCTCCACATCTAGACCTTGCAAAACACTTAAACCAAATTCACGGTCGCTTTCAACCGCCACGGCGCGCGCGTGGGGCAAGGCGTGCGTTGCATACGCCTTGAATTCAACCCCCTTCTTGAAATCGATCAACCACAATTCAATTTCGTCGGGGGAATACCACAACGCGACATTGGTGATCAGCGCGTGCAGCAATGTGCTTTTACCCGAACCGGTTTTACCCGCAAGCAAGACATGCTGGCGTGTGCCTTCGCCAATTTCGACGCATTGCAATTTGTTGGCGCCGCTTCTGCCAACTGGCACGCGCAGCAATTTCGCGCTTGAACTTGTCCAACGTTGATCGGCTTTGGGCTCGATGGCTTGAAATGGAACCTCAACTCTGGAGCCCGCTTTGGCGGCGCGTCCAACATGTTGCAGAATGTCTTGCAAGACCGCCGCGCTTGGCATGGTGGCCGGGGTAAATGGCACATCTTCTAGACCAGGCACATCGACCACAAACCGATCTTCTTTCCAACACACGCGCGCGCAGTGTTGCAGGATCTCATTTTCTTTGATCAGTCCCGGCAAAGGTTTGCTTGGATCACGCAGCAGCAAAAAATGCACTCCACAACGCGCGCCCGATTGCAGCAAACTTGCGAAGCGCTTACTTGCGGCGTCGCTCAACCCCTCTGGAAAATCTGCGAACACCACCACACGCAGAGGTTCTGCCAACTCTCCGGCCTGCAAGTTGTAGTCTGCGATGGTTTGAAATTCATTGCGCAAATATTTCTGGATAACCGTCTCAACATATTCGGTGAGGTCCGTCAACTTTTGCTCAATGTGGCGCGCCTCGCTCCAAATGCGCTCACTGACGAGTGACTCCATCTGATCGGCCAAATGCATGAAGCCAGCGAAACTTTGCCCAAGTCCAACAGGATCAAACAAGTAAAAGCGAACTTTACCCGCAGGCGTCTGGGTCAACAGGCGAAGCGCCGCGCATTGCATTATTTCAAGGGCCTGCGCACGCGCTTGCAAAGGAGCCTCTAGCAAAAGCGAGGGCGCATTGGTGATGGAACGAAATGCAGGAATTGTCCACGCAGGCGCATCCTGCGCAACATTCGACCACGCGCAATCAGCCTCGGTTGGTGTTGAATGCGTACCAGTGCGAAGGTCCAACGCGAGCTCGCCAAATGACATTCCCCCTGTAAACTGGCGTGGCACTTTCAAAGCGAGCGCGCACTGCTCCCATGGCGCCATGAGCGACTGTGATTGTTCAGCCATGGACTGAGTCCATGCTTGAAACCGGTCGCGCTCTTTACGCCAAAGATCGCATCGCTGTTGCATGTGCGACTTTTCAAGCGCGTCGAATTGGGATTGATTGTGGTTGTGCTTTGCATTTTCTTGCGATTCGCGGGATATTGCGGCGCTGTCCACCTGTTTGCGCGTGGCCTGCGCCACCGCAAGCGCGCTCTCCAACGCTTTTGTTTTTTTTATTTCTACATCACTGATTTTTTGCTTGCGCGTCTGCTTGAGCTGCTCAAGAATCCTGCGCCGTTGAGCAAGCACATCATCCAGAATGGGCGTCCATTTGGATTTGGCGCCTTTGACCTCATGATCGCGCGCCGCAATGGCGGCGGTTGTTGTTGTATGCCGATGTTCATGCGCCAACTGCATTGCTATTTGCGCCGCGGCCTGCCCAATTTGGTGGGCATTTGAAATTGGAATCCATGCTTGGCGAACCTGCCGCCGCGCCAAGAACCACAACGCAACTATTCCGACAGCGCTCAAAATAATTCCACAGGCTGCCGCGCCAATGAGCGCACCACCTCGCAGACCGGCAATGGCGGCAACACCCACTATGGTTGCCGTGAGAATGATGGTTGGAACAAGCAAAATAGGTCCACGAAATAAACCAGCCAATTTTAATTTACGAAATTGCTTCACCGAATCCATGGCCACGCCCGCTTGAATTGACAAAATGGTTTCGCATGATTTTGGCGTCAAAGCGCTTTCCATAGGTTGTGGCAATGGTTGCGCCTGGCGGTAGCGCTTGAGCAGGAGGCGAGCCGCCTCAAAGGACTCGTTGAGCGTGCTTTGTATTTGCAAAATCCGCGCGCGCGTTTCCTCAAATTCAATGCGCGGGGCGGATTCACCGGTTTCTAACACGCTGTCCGCCAACCAAATCGCCTCATCCAAATGTTGCTTGGCCGATTGGGAACTGTCCTTGAATTTACTTTGAATTTCCGCCTGCTGCGCACGCGATTGATCATCAATCGTTCGAAGCGCCAATGCCGCCTGTTCTCGCGCTTGTTCTTGCGCGTCATTGAGAATGCGCTCGCATTGAGCAGAGGCATTGATGTGTTCATCTTTGATCAGCCGCATTTGCGTTTCATGGCGGGTGGCCTCCACCTGACGCGTAGCGCGCAATTCCTCTTGGGCCTGCGCGCGCGCTTGTGCGTGGGCTTGGCAAGCGTTGCGCAACGCCGTCCACCGGGCGCCGCACTCCGCAAGAGGATCCATATTTTCAAAATCCATGTGTGATTTGCTCACGGGTTTCTATCGTACAAGTGGAATGCCATGCGATGAGATGAAATAGCCGGGACTTCATTGCATTGTATTTGGATCATTGCATTCGCTGCGAATACGCGCAATCAAATCACGCATGACTTCCATGGCTTGCAACGCGGACTTGCCGCCATCCTCGAGTGGTTGAACATATTTTTTTTGCAACATCTGCGACGCCTGGTCATTCCATTGACTTTGAGATTCCCCCCACTTTGTGCGGAATTCCTTCAGTGCGCCATACAAACGCTGTCGACCGCCCTCCACGCTCATGTGGGTCGCTCCTGGAATCCTTGAGGCGAAGGATGAGTTGTATTTCCCCCATTGGACTGATCTTCAGTGGCGCGCTTCATGCTGGGTAGATTTTCGTTGTGAGCCAATTCCACTTCAAGCATTTTGGAAAGGTCCGGGGCTTCATCGCGGACATAACGCTCTATGGCCACCACCATTCTTCCCAAAGCCATTATCGCTGCCGGCAATTCGCGCTCATGCATGGAGGCCGCCAAGGCGGTCGCGCCTTTGAACAGCGCTTGCTCGCGCGCAAAATTCAACGACCATGATTTGGTCCGCGCGGCGCGGCGCTCTGCGTCTTCAAGTAATGCTTTGACTTTCGCCAGCGCCTTGCGCTCGTCAATAGTGCTGGGCTTTGAATCCTTGCTGCTGGTGACAGTTTCCTTGCGAAACAAGGCGCTGCGTGCGTTGTTCAAGTCTTCGCGCAGACGATTGATGCGACCGCGCCAATACATGACGCGGTCATTTTGCAGCCATGTCACCAGTCGATCCACTTCGCTGTCCGACTCCGCGAGAGCCAGACCGACCTCCTCGCGGCAACGAATAAACGCCGCCCGAGTGCTCTCAAGCACATGGATGGATTGAAGATTGGCTTGCTGTGGGTCCATGGCCGTGATGCAGCATCAACGCTGATTGAGATATTCCTCTATGCGCTCCGCCTTGCGAACAAGGAATGGAATATGCGTGTCACACGCTTTGACAAACTTCTGCAGGGCGCGCATGGTTTGCTCAAACTCCTCGGAGAATTTCACCTGCTCTTGATCGCGCCATGTTTGCTGCAAGCCGCCAAGGGACGCTCCAACTCGCGTCATTTGGGTTTGTACATCGGTGTTGAATTTCTTCAAGTCGGCGGCGAAGCGGCGCAGTTCATTGGGATCAACAATTGCTTTGGCCATGGGATTACCTCTGCGGTAAGTGTACGCTTTGCAGGCAATGCAAACACGCAATTTGATCGCTGGTCAATGGACGGATACCGGTTCGGGCGGCGAGATTGAGGTGGTCGATCCCGCAAGCGATGATGTGGTGGCGCGCGTACCCATGTGCGGGGCGAGCGAGGCGCTGATTGCGCTGAACTGCGCGTTTGAATTTCAACCAAAGTGGGAAGCCACGCCTTTCACGCAGCGCGCCGGCGTGTTGCGGGCTGCCGCCGCCATGCTGATTGCAAGAAAAGATTCCCTAGCGCGCTTGATTACGCAAGAGTGTGGCAAGCCGCTGCCCGAGGCGGCGGGCGAAGTGCAATACAGCGCGGACTATTTTTCCAGCGCCGCCAATGAAATTCACGCACTTGATGACATGCACATCGCGCTGGATAAACCGGGCGTGCGCGGCGTAGTGCGCCACCGGGCTGTTGGCGTGTGTGCGGCGATCACGCCGTGGAACTTTCCGCTGGCCATGCTGGCGCGCAAGGTGGCACCAGCGCGTGCCGCGGGGTGCGCGCAACTTGCCAAGCCGGCGGAAGAAACTCCGCTTTGCGCGCTGGCGCTTGCGGAAATACTTTTGGAATGCGGGTTGCCGCCGCAATGCCTGCATGTGCTAACGGGCGACGCCAAGGCCATTGCAACAACCTGGCTCATGGATGGGCGCGTGCGCAAACTGAGTTTCACCGGAAGCACGGAGACAGGGCGTTTGCTGTTGCGCCAATGCTCGCAAGAAATTGTGCGCTGCTCCATGGAGCTGGGCGGAGACGCTGCATTTATTGTTCTTGCAGATGCGAATATTGAATTGGCGGTCCAAAGCGCGCTGCAAGCCAAGTTTCGCAACGCTGGTCAAACATGCATTTGCCCCAATCGTTTTCTTGTGCACAAGGACATTGCCAGTGAATTTGCGGCGCGCATGGCGATTGCTGCGGCGCAGTTGAAGATTGCCCCAGGCCTGGAGGAAGGCAGCAACATTGGCCCGCTGATTCACGACGAAGCCGTGAAAAAAGTCCGCGCGCATGTCGCCGACGCGCTCAAGCGTGGTGGAAAGTTGGTGTGCGGCGGCCGAACCAAGGACATGCGCGACCGCCCCGACCGCTTTTTTGAACCCACCGTCATTACCAATTGCAATCCAAACATGTTGTGCTTTCAAGACGAGATATTTGGCCCGGTTGTTGCAATCATGAGCGTGACCAGCGCGGACCAGGCGCTTGAAATTGCAAATGCAAGCCCATTTGGATTGGCGGGCTATGTGTTTGGCGGCAACCACGCGACCGCGCTCGCCGTGGCACAACAATTACGGTGCGGCGTCATTGGCGTGAATGAAGCCGCGCCCAGCAACGCGCGCGCGCCATTTGGCGGCGTGAAATGGAGTGGATATGGACGAGAAGGAGGCATCTGGGGCTTGATGGAATATGTCACCACGCAATATTTGGCGCTGCGGGAACTGAATACATAAAGCGCCCGCGCAATAAAAAAGCCCGACCCATGTCGGACTTCTGGTAACTGCGGATGTGAGAAATATTTCGCAAATAGGCTTCCACGCTGAGCGGCTCCGTCGAGAACCGCCCAACTCGGCAACTTTTTTTTCACTGGCGATCAATCCACCACGAACTCAGGCAAAAAGCAGGCAATTCATTGATGAAGTGGCCAGTCAATGGCACGCAAACTTACTCGTCGTCTGACTCATCCTTGAGCTTGGTCGGAATGCCGTTTGGATTGGCCAAACGCTTCACCATGACGGCCTTACGAATCTCGTCAAGCAACGCTGGATTTTGGCGCAGGAACAACTTGGCGCCTTCACGGCCTTGACCAAGACGCGTGGCTCCGTAACTGAACCAGGAACCGCTCTTGTCCACCACTTCATCCGCGGTGGCCATGTCTAAGACATCGCCCGATGTGGAAATGCCCTCATCAAACATGATGTCAAATTCGGCCTCGCGGAAAGGCGGCGCGATCTTGTTCTTGACAACCTTGGTCTTGATGCGATTGCCCACAATTCGGTCGCCTTCTTTGATTTGGCCAATGCGTCGAATATCAATGCGAACCGTGGCGTAGAACTTCAACGCGCGGCCACCCGTGGTTGTTTCTGGGCTGCCAAACATAACGCCAATTTTCTCGCGCAACTGATTGATGAACACCACAACGCAATCGCTCTTGGCGATGGCGCCGGTCAACTTGCGCAGCGCTTGGCTCATAAGGCGCGCCTGCAAACCCATGTGGCTGTCGCCCATTTCGCCCTCGATTTCAGCGCGCGGAATTAGCGCCGCCACCGAATCAATGACCACCATGTTCACGGCGTTGGATCGAACCAACATCTCGCAAATTTCAAGCGCTTGCTCGCCGGTGTCTGGCTGCGAAACCAAAATTTCATCCAGGTTCACGCCCAAACGCTTGGCCCAAGAGGGATCAAGCGCGTGCTCCGCGTCGATGAACGCGGCCACGCCACCTTCGCGTTGCGTGTTGGCGATGGCCGTGAGCGCCAGCGTTGTTTTACCGCTTGACTCAGGGCCAAAGATTTCAACCACGCGCCCGCGCGGCAAACCGCGACCACCCAACGCAAGATCCAAACTCAGCGCGCCCGTTGAGATGCCTTGAATTGGTTCTGGTAAATCGCCATCAAGGCGCATGATGCTGCCCTTGCCATGCGCTTTCTCAATTTGCGTCATGGCTTGTTCAATGGCCTTCAGTCGCGACTTTTGATCGGCGGACTCCTTGGCCGTGAGAACCTTGTCCGACTTGCCGTCGGATTTGATTTCTGGTTTTGAATCTGGTTTGCTCTCGACGACTTGCTTGGACATGTTTGACCTTTCAGTTGCGTTTGGCGCGCTGCTTGCCGCCGCTGATTTCGCCACTGATTGATTTGTAGCTGACACGGCGCCGCTTGCCACTGCAGAAGTTGAACTTCCTGGTGAAATTCTGGAATTTCCAGAAGCCGCAGTTGACCGCGCGTCGGCCTTGACATCTTTACCCGCGTGAACTGCTCCGTTGCCCATGCCACCTTTAGAATCTGTTGATGCGACCATTTGTAAGTAACCTTCCTTGGTTGTTGTTTCTGATTGAAACATGCTTGAAACTGTCCGAACTTTGATTTTTCCTTGCATTTGAATTGGCTCCATTGCCAAATCATTTGTTCGGTATCTATTAGGTATCCGATTCCAATCGGCTAGTCAACCCTTTGTTCGGTATATTTTAGGGTTGAATTCTTGCATGAAATCTACCCAGCATTTACCGCATTCCAGGAAAAACTGCCTTTTTTCTTCGGTCCTACCTAACAAACGCAGAACAAATAAAAATGTGACAACTTTTGGCGCTGACACTGTCTATTTTTTGCAAGCCGCTTGCGCGCCGTTATTTACGCCACAAAATTTGGCGTGGGCGGGCGGTAATCCGTCAAATCAATGGTGCGAAACCAATCAATAGTTCGGCGCAAGCCATCATCAAGGGATACTTTGGGCTGCCAACCAAGGGCTTTCTTGGCCAGCGCAATGTCTGGTTGCCGCCGCGCTGGATCATCCGCAGGCAGCGGCCGTCCCGTGACCACTTTGGACTTGGTGCCGGCAAGCGCCACAATTTTCTCCGCCAGTTGCTTCACGGTGAATTCATTTGTGTTTCCCAAATTGATTGGCCCCATGCATTCATCCGGCGCGGCCATCAACTTTATCAAGCCGTCCACCAAATCATCCACATAGCAAAAACTACGGCTTTGGCTGCCGTCGCCAAACAAAGTGATGTCATGCCCCGCGACCGCTTGACGAATAAAATTGCTCACAACGCGCCCATCAAATGGATGGATGCGCGGACCATATGTATTAAAAATGCGCGCCACGCGAATAGAGACATTGTTCATGCGGTGATAATCGAAGAACAACGTCTCGGCGGCGCGTTTGCCCTCGTCGTAACAGGCGCGCGGACCAATTGGATTCACATTGCCCCAGTAACTTTCAACTTGCGGATGCACCGCTGGATCGCCGTAAACCTCGCTGGTGCTTGCCTGCAACACGCGCGCGCGCACGCGGCGGGCAAGACCAAGCACATTCATGGCGCCCATGACGCTGGTCTTCATGGTCTTAATGGGGTTGTATTGATAGTGGCCAGGCGCCGCGGGGCATGCCAAATTATAAATTTGATCCACTTCAAATTGCACGGGGTTGGTCACATCGGCGCGCACCAACTCAAAGTTGGTCTTGCCCAGCAAATGTTCGATGTTTCCGCGGTGGCTGGTGAAGAAATTATCCAGGCAAATCACCTCGTTGCCGGCTTCAACCAAGCGGTCGCACAGGTGTGAACCCAAAAATCCAGCGCCGCCAGTAACCAGAATTCGTTTTCGCATGCAGTAAATGTAGCGAATACCGTCAAAAACTGCTCGACGGCAAAGGCACTTGCAGGGAAGATGCGCGCATGAAACTTTCAACCGTCAATACAAAGTTCACCGCAGAGCGGCCACATCGGCGCATTGCGTTGGGAGCCATGACGGGCACAAGTTTGGACGCGTTGGATATGGCGCTGGTTGAAATCACCCAGCGTGGCTTGCATTCATGCGCCACACTTTTACGCCATCAGACATTTGATCTGGGGGCGCTGCGGCCACGCTTGCGAGCGGCGTCGCAGGGCAAACCTTTTTCAGCGGGCGACTTTGCGCGCTTGGCTTTGGAGTTTGGAAACTTTCACGCCGCCAGAGCGCTCGCCATCTTGAAGGATCACAACAGCGCCGCACGCGCAACTCTGAAGATTGATGTGGCAGGTATTCACGGCCAAACTATTTTTCACGCGCCCCCGCTGTCGTGGCAAATCATCAATCCATTTCCAATCGCCCGCGCGTTGCGCTGTCCAGTGGGCAGCGATTTGCGTGGCGCGGATTTGGCTGCCAGTGGCCAAGGCGCGCCCATCACTCCGCTGGCGGATTGGATTTTGTTCCGCGGACATAGGCCGCGCGCCATTGTCAATCTAGGCGGCTTCTGCAACATCACATGGTTGCCTTCTAGCGTGGACAACCCCGCAAAAATAAATGGCCGCGATGTGTGCGCGTGCAACCACATTCTGGATCACGCCGCCAAACTGGCGCTTGATTTAGAATTTGATCCGCAAGGCAGCAACGCCGCCCAAGGCTCGGTGCATCCGCAGGCTTTGGCTGCCCTGTCGCTGACGCTCAAGAACGCCGCGGCGCAAGATAGATCGCTTGGAAGCGGTGATGAGGGTCTAGATTGGGTCAACCAATGGGCGCCACAGTTGACCTCATGCGACCTGCTTGCAACGGCGGTTTTTGCGGTGGCAAACAGCATTTCACAGGCCATTCTCAACAATGAAAGTCCTTCGCATGAAGTGCTGTTGGCTGGCGGCGGCGCCATGAACGCCACATTGTGCCAGCGCATTGAGGAATTGGTGCGCCGACCCGTTTTCAACACGGATGTGGCCAGCGCGGTGCATATTTCGGCGCGTGAATCGGTGGCGATCGCGGTGCTAGCGACCATGGCATGGGACGGATTTTCCATCACCCTGCCCAGCGTGACCAAGCGCTCCGCCATGCATGGCCGCGATGGATTATGGTGCTTGCCAATGTCCACCGATGACGAGGAAACACAATCTTAACCAAACCATAATGCCTAGCACTCCATCATACATCAGGATTGAATGCATGCAAAATAACTTTGTGCTCATCGTTGAGGATGAAAGAGAAATCGCCGAACTTGTTGAGTTGCATCTCAAGCGTGCGGGCATTCACAGCACGATTGCGCGCTCTGGACGCGCGGCGCTGGACTTGATTAAAAAATCCGTGCCCGACGCGGTTGTGCTTGACTTGATGTTGCCCGATGTGGACGGCCTTGAAGTGTGTCGGCGCATTCGCCAGACGCATGATCAACGCGTCTTGCCAATCATCATGGTCACGGCCAAAGGCGACGAAAGCGACATTGTGGCCGGCATTGAACTGGGTGCGGATGATTACATCACCAAGCCCTTCAGTCCGCGCGTGCTGGTGGCGCGTGTGCAGAACGCACTGCGTCGAACTGGTCAAGCGGTTGCCATTGACAGCGACCGTATGAGCATGTTTGATGGACAATTGGTGATTGATGCCGGCCGTCACATTGTGCTGCTGGACAGCAAGCCTGTGGACCTGACGCTGACGGAGTATGGAATTCTGCAATTTCTAGCCAAACGCCCGGGATTTGTGCGAACGCGCGACCAGATTATTGCCGCGGTGCATGGCCGCGACATTGTGCTGAGCAGCCGCACCGTTGATGTGCATATCACCGCGCTGCGGCGCAAACTTGGAGCCGTGGGCGACCTGATCGAAACTGTGCGCGGAGTCGGGTATCGTTTGAGCGAGAGCCGCGAAGCTCTTGCTGAATGAAACCCAATTTCTCAACTGCTTTGATATGGATTGTGGCGGCGCTCATTGCCATTGGCGCTTGGATTGCGTTCACCAGTGAAACCGCTGCCGCCATTGCCATTGCAACGGTGCTTTGTGCGGCTATTCAACAAGCGCGTATTGCCGTTGATGTGGCGCGCCTGAACGCCTCGCTTGAAAAATCTTCGCAGAACGACGGGGCATCGGCCTTTCCAATTTTTCGCCGTTCATTGCTAACGCAACTTTCACGCCAGTGCGCGTCCATGACCGAGCAGCACGCCCGCACGCGCAATGAGATACAAAGCGAGCATTTGCAGCGACAGTTGTTTGAGCAATCCATGCGCGATGGTTTGGTGGTGCTGGACGCGCATCAACGCGTGCTGTCGGCCAACGCCGCGGCGGCGCGCTTGCTGGGCTTTGATTCAACCGCAGCGCGCGGACGATTGTTCCAGGAACTCAGCCGCATTCCAGAAGTGAACGCAATGCTGGATGCGAGTTACAAAGATGGCCAGCGCCGCCACGGGTTGCTGGAACCACCCACCTCGCCGGGCTCCATTGTGGACGCCGCCATTGAAACGCTGCGCGATGAATCTAAACAACCCATTGGCGCGTTGCTGCTCATCGCCGATGTCACCAGCGAGCAACGCCTTGAGCGCATGCGCAGCGATTTTGTGGCCAATGTCAGCCACGAACTGCGAACCCCCATCACCAACATCAAGGGGTATATAGAAACCATCCAGCAAATTGGCTTGGGCGACCAGGGACAAGTGAATCGCTTTCTAGAAATTGTGGAGCGCAACGCTTCGCGCCTGGGCGCGCTGGTGGAGGACTTGCTCTCCATATCTTTTTTGGAGTCAAGCAATTCCAAGGAGCGCGTCACCATGGGACCAACACCAGTGCATAGTTTGATTGATTGGGTGGACGCCGAACTTGGTCCCGCAGCCGAAGCGCGCGGCGTGCAATTAAAGCGCGATATTGAAAGGGATTTACATTTGCACGCCAACGCATTGTTGGTTGAGCAAGCTATTGGAAACCTGGTCAGCAACGCTATTCGCTATGCGCCGCGAGGAAGCGCTATTGAAATTTCCGCGCGCGCCAGCCACATGCCAGTGCAGGGTCTGGGCAAGAATGCAAGCAATTCCATTGATCATTCACACACGCGCATGGCGCTGATCACCGTGTCGGATCAAGGTCCTGGCATTCCCGAAAAGCATTTGCCGCGTTTGTTTGAACGCTTCTACCGAGTCGATAGCGCGCGGAGTCGCGACGAAGGCGGCACCGGCCTTGGACTGGCCATTGTCAAACACATTGCAATGGTGCATGGTGGAACGGTGACGGTGGAGAGCAGCATTGGCATTGGCAGCCGATTTTGCTTGGTGATTCCGCTGGCAAATATCTAGAAATATCGTTGCCCACGGCTGATTACGCGCCAGAACACCTACATTGATCTTGAAATGACTGAATACATTGAGTTTCTTAACACAATCTAAATGCGCCGCGAGGACTCTTCAACTTCTGAATTCCACTTTCCATTTCAAAGGACCTTTATGAAGATCGCCGCAACCTTGGGACTGACATTGTTTGCGCTTCCACTTGCGCTCATGGCTGCCACGCAAGTGAGCGACGCGGACTTGGGCAAGTTGACTGGACAAATTAAAGTGGATGGTTCATCCACGGTGTATCCAATCACGGAGGCCGTCGCGGAAGATTTTCAAGCCAAGGCTCCCAAGACACGCCCGACGGTTAGCGTAAGCGGAACCGGTGGCGGCTTTAAAAGATTTTGCACTGGCGAGACCGACATCACCAATGCAAGCCGCCCGATCAGCAAGACTGAAATGGAGAACGCCAAGACCAGCAAGATTGATTTCATTGAGCTGCCGATCGCGTTTGACGGGCTTGCCATTGTGGTCAATCTTGCCAACACCTGGGTGACACAAATCAGCCTAGATGAATTAAAAAAGATTTTTAGCGCGAACTCGCCAGCCAAAAAATGGTCGGATGTGAATCCATCCTGGCCAAACGAAACCATTCAGGTGTTCAGCCCTGGCACTGATAGCGGAACCTTTGATTACTTCAAGGAGGTCACGGTGGGCAGCGACGGAAAAATCCGCTCCGATCTTTCCGTAAGCGAGGACGACAATGTTCTGGTGACGGGCGTGGCCGGCGACAAGAACGCGATTGGTTATTTTGGATTTGCGTATTTCACCGAGAATTCCGCCAAATTGAAGCTAGTTCCTGTTGACGCTGGCAAGGGCGCCATTGCGCCCAACGACTTGACCATTGAAAATGGAACCTACGCGCCATTTAGCCGGCCTTTGTTCATTTATGTGAATGCCAAAAGCGCGCAGCGCCCGGAAATTGCCGCCTTTGTGGATTTTTATTTAAGCAACACCGCCGAACTTGCCAAACAAGTTGGATACACCCCGCTGCCAAAAATTATTATTGATCGAGCCACGGCGAATTGGAAAGCAAAAAAACTTGGAACCCAATACATCGACGCCTCTGGCAACAAAGTCCAAGGTTCCATTGCCACTGTTTATAAATAAGACACGCGCATAGAAGGCACCACATAACTTTGAGAACAAGAAATATGATCCGCCACACATTCAATATGCAAATCACGGCGGATTCATTTGTAAGTTTTTGCAATCGGGATTGGAGAACCAAACCAGTATGAGCGCGCTTTCAGTCAAAGCCGCCTCCAATGCTGTGGCGTTGACGCGTAGGGGCGTGACCCGTTCCAACCGCACACGCGACGGTTGGGAATTTATGATCCGCGGATTGCTTGGATGCACAGCGCTTATCAGCATCGCCATCACGGCGGGCATTATCATGATCTTGCTGCGCGAAACCATTGCATTTATTCAACTGCCGGAAATTCATCTCACCGACTTTTTATTTGGCACCACATGGAGCCCCCTGCTTGGCGCGGAGAAGCATTTTGGCATTTGGCCCCTGGTTTGCGGCACATTTTTGGTGTCGATGGTGGCCGCGGCCACCGCTATTCCGCTGGGCTTAATTACGGCGGTCTACTTAAGCGAATACGCCACGGTCAGTAAACGCGCCCTGTTGAAACCCGTCATAGAAATTCTGGCGGGCGTACCCACGGTGGTCTACGGATTCTTCGCACTGCTTGTGATCACCCCGGCGCTGCAAAGCGCGTGCAACTTTCTTTTTGGCGCGCCGATCTTTTCTGGCTACAACGCGGGCGCCGCTGGCATTGCAGTAGGCATCATGATTCTTCCAATCGTGGCGTCGCTAAGCGAGGACGCCATGCAATCGGTGCCGCGCTCCTTGCGTGAGGGCGCGTACGCACTGGGCAGCACCAAATTTGATGTCAGTGTGAAAGTGGTCACGCCCGCCGCGCTGAGTGGCGTTATGGCCAGTTGCTTTCTGGCCATCACGCGCGCCATTGGCGAGACCATGGTTGTGGCTCTAGCCGCCGGCGGCCTGGCGCACATGACCCTCAACCCCGCCGATCAAGTGCAAACCATGACGGCGTACATGGTGCAAATTTTTCTGGGCGACGCGCCGGCCTTTGGCGTGGAAAATCTCTCCAGTTACGCCGTGGCCATGGTTTTATTTCTGCTGACGCTCATGCTTTCCATAATTGGAAACATTCTGCTGAACCGGTTCCGCGAGGTGTACGAATGAGCGCTCTTTCAATGCGAACAAGGCGTATTGTGAAAAATCGCGCCTTTCTTGCGCTGTGCCTGCTCAGCACCAGCGTCACCATACTTATTTTAGCGCTGCTGATCATGTCCATTATGTTGCAAGGCTCGCACTTCTTGTTCAACAGCGAGGCCATCAACGCGGTCTTTGCCCACGGTGAACTTTCGCAACTGACAAAAGTGATCCGCTGGGAATTTCTCACCAACTTCGCCAGCCGCTTTCCACAAAAAGCCGGCATTTACGCCGCGGTGATTGGCTCCATTTGGGTGTGCGCTATTTGCGCGCTGTTGGCGCTGCCGCTTGGCATTGGAACCGCGATTTATCTGGAGGAGTTTGCGCCCAAGAATCGCTTGACAGCATTGATTGACTTTAATATCCGCAACCTGGCGGGTGTGCCCAGCATTGTGTACGGCATTCTTGGGCTGACTGCGTTCACGCGCATGTTTGGATTTTTTGGAAGCGACAAAAACAGCGCGCTCTCATTTGGACCCGAAGACGCTTGGTGGCACATTCAACTTCCGTTTGGCCAAGGATTACTTGCGGGTGGACTCACCTTGATGCTGGTGGTGCTGCCAATTGTGATTATTTCTAGCCGCGAGGCGCTGCGGGCGGTGCCTGCAAGTTTGCGCCAAGCCAGCCTTGCCATTGGCGCAACGCCGTGGCAGACCGCCTCTTTCATCACTTTGCCCGCGGCAATTCCCAGCATTTTAACTGGAGCCATTCTGGCCATGAGCCGAGCCATGGGCGAGGCCGCGCCACTGCTTGTGCTTGGCATTCCGGTGTTCATCGCCAACACGCCTGACAATCTCACCGACAATTTCACCGTTCTTCCATTTCAAATTTTCAATTGGGCAGGCCGTCCCCAAGAATCATTCCACCAACTCGCCGCGTCGGCCATTGTGGTGCTGCTTGTTGTGCTGATCTGCTTCAATGGTGTCGCCGTGTATCTTCGACACAAGTTGCGCCGGCCGATGGCATAAAGACTCATTTGAAAAATGAACTCGAACACAACATTGCCCACCATGCCAGACACCCAACCAACGCTTTCCAAGCCCGCCACCGCCGCGCCCGCCACATCGAGCGCGCAACCGAGCGGTGAAAAAATTACTATTCGCGCGCATGATTTCAACGCCTGGTACGGCGCCTACCACGCGCTGCAGAACATCACGCTGAACATTCCCTCTCAACGCGTGACCTCCCTCATTGGTCCCTCGGGTTGTGGCAAGAGCACCTTTCTGCGCTGGATCAACCGCATGAACGACTTGGTTCCAAACGCGCGCGCTCAAGGCACGCTGCAACTAGACCAAGACGATGTGCTTGAGCGCAACTTTGATGTGGTGGAATTGCGCCGGCGTGTGGGAATGGTTTTTCAAAAGCCAAATCCCTTTCCCAAGAGCATCTATGAAAATATCGCCTTTGGACCGCGCCTCCACAAGCGATTTCAACGCAGCGACCTGGACGCGCTTGTGGAACAAAGCCTGCGCGCCGCCGCCATTTGGGACGAAGTGAAGGACCGCTTGCACAACAGCGCGTTGGGTCTTTCGGGTGGTCAGCAACAACGCTTGTGCATTGCCCGCGCCATTGCGGTTGGTCCTGAGGTGCTGTTGATGGACGAGCCCTGCTCCGCGCTTGATCCGCGCAGCACCGCCAGCGTTGAAGCGCTGATTCGCGAATTGCGCCAAACATTCACCATTGTGGTGGTCACGCATAACATGCAGCAGGCCGCGCGCGTGAGCGATCTCACGGCGTTCTTCTTTGAAGGCAAACTTATTGAAGCTGGGGCGACCGATGGCATTTTTACCAACCCCAAGAACAAACAAACGGAGGATTATGTCACCGGCCGCTTTGGATAACTCAACGGATCATCCAACGCACCCACGCATAAAAAGAACATGGCAGTAGACCTACGAAATGAGATGGTTAATTTACGCCGCAACTTGCTGGCCATGGGCGCCATGGTGGAGCAGCGAGTGACGCGTGTGATTGAAGTGATGATTGACGGCGATATGCAGCTGGCGGAGGTGGTACGCGCCGGCGACGCCGAGGTGGATCAAATGGAGCTCGACCTGGAAGCCGCTTGCATGCGTCTGCTCGCCTTAGCGCAACCCGTGGCTGGTGATTTGCGCCTTATTCTGGCGGTCATCCGCATCAGCAACGAACTGGAGCGCATCGCGGATTTGGCGCGCGGCATAGCCAAGAAACTCATCAAGTTGGGCGCGGGTGATGGTCCACCACTTCCGCCTGCCATGATTGATCTGGCGTTTGCTAGCCGCACCATGCTCAGCGATGTGCTGGCCGCCATGAGCAACGAGGACGCCTCGCTGTGCCGACAAGTTCGCCGCGCCGATCAACGCGTGGATGATTTGCACAAGGAGGTTCTGCAATGGGCGCGCCAAGAGATTCCCCGCGATGTGGACACATCGGGTCAGACCATTGAAATGCTCACCATTGCGCAACGCTTTGAACGCATCGCCGACATGACCACCAATATCGCCGAGGATGTGATCTTCTTGGTCGAGGGCCGCATTGTGCGCCACACGCCCGACGCGTGATGCAGTGAAGTGACCGCTGGCGTGGTTGCTCATCTGCCCAATTATGGAACACTTGCGTTGTCTATTTGCATTGAATTGAGGGAATTCTGTTGCATGGCTTTGAAATTGTGTCATACTCCCCATGGCTTCATTCGCAACCCACACATGCACCATGTCAAATTCAATATTGCCGCGTGCGCCTTCGCCCACCGCGTCCTGCTTCAACTTGTTGTTGCATGCGGCGCGTCCCTGGGATTGGCAAGCGCCGCCACCGCGCAATCGCCAACTGGCATTGTCAAAGCGTGGGGTTCAAATTTACACACTGAAAGCACAGTTCCATTATCCGCTGCGATAGGCGTAACGGCCATTGACGGCGGGTACTACTACAACATTGCCCTTCGACGAGGAGCGGTGATTGCGTGGGGCTACAACCTACACGGCCAATGCACGGTTCCCGCCGCGGCCACCAGCAATGTCACAGCCATCGCTTGCGGTTGGCAACACAATGTTGCTCTGAAGAATGATGGCACTCTGGTGACATGGGGCTACAACTCCTTTGGCCAATGCAGTCCGCCTTCAACCGCAACCTCTGGTGTCACCGCCATTGCAAGCGGCGGCAACCACACCATTGCGTTGAAAGGTGGAGCCGTCATTGCCTGGGGCTCCAACTCCTATGGCCAATGTCTAGGAACCAACTCCTTGAACAATGCAATCACAACCGATCCTGCTGGCGAATCGGTGCAAATACGGGGACAAACACTATCCAATGTCACGGCGATCACTGGCGGCGAGAATCACACCGCCGCTTTGAAAGTGGGCGGCGTGGTTGCGTGGGGAATGAACAATTTCGGTCAATGCGATGTTCCAAGCGCCGCCACAAGTGGCGTCACTGCCATCGCCTGCGGCGACTTTCACACCGTCGCGCTTCAAAATGGCAAAGTGCTTGCCTGGGGATCGAATCAATACGACCAATCCAATCCGCCGTCCTCAGTCATGTCTGGCGTAAGCGCCATTGCCGCCGGCGCCTACCACACGCTGGCATTGAAGAACGGTGGAGTCTTGGCATTTGGGTACAACTCTGAAGGCCAATGCACTGTCCCATTGGCATCCACTACGGATGTGTTCGCCATTGCAGGCGGCGCTTACAACAGCATGAGTTTGTATCCAAGTATCGACTGCAACGCGAATGAACAAGACGACAAGGCCGAAATTCAAAACGGCATTCCTGATCTGAACTTGGACAATATTCCAGACACTTGCCAAGGTGCATTGATATACAACATCACCACGCCATCGCTTGGCGTGCCCACTGCCAATGTTGCTGTGGAGTACACATTCACCGGGTTGATCATGCCCGACAACTTCGCCGATGTACCCGTGACCATCACTGCCAAAGGTGATTTGGACGCAGCCACGGAATACATAACCGTGTCATTGAATGGCGTTGTGTTGCGGCGCGTATTTGAAACTGGCGGAGTGAATTGCTCCACGGGTCAAGGCGTGAGTAGGACCACATTCAACATTCCATTTGCAACATTTGTTGATGCGATAGCGCTTGGTCAACTCACAATTTCTTTGCTGCCGTCGGCAGCGGTCACGGGTGGGCAGTGTCCCACTGGATACATGTCCATCCAAATGTTGTATGTGGGCATTGGTCCGCAAGGCGACTGCAACAACAACGGGTTGCTTGACACGCGCGATCTTGGCGCTGATTCAACGCTTGACTCAAACAGCAACATGCACTTGGATTCATGCGAGTTGGCCAAGTGCGACCTAGACCTGAGCGGCTTTGTGGACACTGGGGACACCAGCATTCTGCTTCTGAATTACGGAGATTTCAATCCACCGTTTGGCGACTTTGACGGCAACGGTCAGATTGACACCGGAGATGTGGCTTATCTGCTGCTGAACTTTGGTGAAGTGACTTGGCCGTAGTTCCTTCAAAGGGCAATATTTGCCGTATTCATGTATGCAAATTATAATTTTTACTTGCATTCACCCAATGCTGGTGTCATACTGCTATTGCGTTACAGGCCTTGCGGTCTTTCCATTTCGGGGCGCATCATTTTGGAGGCCTACGCATGAACCATTTCCGCTCCCCACTACTCGCGACTTCTGTAACTATGCGTCCTAGCTCACGCAGTGCCACCACACGGCGCGATACAACCAACAATACTCTTTTGTATTTTGTAAATACTTGCAAAAATTTTGTCGCTGCGCGACGCGTAGCCAGTGAGGTTGTTGGCCGCTTCCACAACTTCTTTAGCCTTCTTGTTGTGTGTGGCGCGGCCTTTACATTTGTGTCTAATGCGGGGGCGCAAGTCAATGGCTTTGTTACGGCTTGGGGGCGCAACAGCGAGGGTCAATGCACCATTCCTGCTTCTGCTTCTAGCGGCGTTACTGCTATCGCGGGCGGTGCCTAC
>SYAC01000026.1 GCA_005787685.1 Planctomycetia bacterium | reverse complement strand
CTCCCGCCACAACTACTCCCGCCACAACTGCGCCCGCCACAACTGCTCCCACTACTCAACCAAAATGAATTCCTATCACGAACGAGAAATGTTGATTCCGTTTCGCAGCGCGTTGCTGCCGCAAATATTCACCGATGTGGTGATTGTGGGCACGGGCGTGGCGGGCTTGCGTGCCGGCATTGAAGCCGGGCAACACAATGACGTGATTCTGTTGGCCAAAGAGTCCATTGATCTTTCAAACACATCGTGGGCGCAAGGCGGAATCGCCGCGGTCATGAACGAAAAAGACAGCATAAACTCCCATATTCAAGACACTTTGGAAGCGGGAGGCGGCTTGTGCGAGCCGGCAGCGGTGCGCGCTTTGGTGCAGGAGGGCCCGTTGGAAATCGCCCAACTTCTTCAGTGGGGAATGCGCGTAGATCGTGACGAACATGGCGAGCCAGCGCTTGGATTGGAAGGCGGTCATCATTGCCACCGAATTATTCATAGCGATGGCGACGCCACAGGTGTGGAACTGGCTCGCTGTCTTGTTGAAAAAATTCGGCAGCAGCGGCGCGTGCGCGTCTTTGATCGTTGCTTTGCCATTGATATTCTTGTTGATCAACGCAAAGGGCAACATCGCGCAGCTGGAGTATTGACCTGGCATCCGCGCCACGGGCTGCAAATGATTTGGGCCAAGGCCACGGTATTGGCAAGCGGCGGCTGTGGTCAAATTTTTCGAGAGACCAGCAATCCAAAAGTAGCCACTGGTGATGGGGTTGCCATGGCATGGCGTGCTGGCGCAACCGTGACTGATTTGGAGTTCATGCAATTCCATCCAACAACCCTATATGTCGCTGGCGCGCCGCGCCACTTGATTAGCGAGGCCGTACGCGGAGAGGGCGCGAAACTGGTCGATCGCGATGCCGTATCCATAATGCGCAATCTGCACGAGCTTGAGGACCTGGCGCCGCGCGATGTGGTGAGCCGCGCCATTGTTCGACATTTGGCCAAGAGCGGCGAGTCCCATGCGTGGTTGGACGCGCGGAGTATGGGATCCGCGGGGTTTTCCAAGCGTTTTCCAGGGCTTTCGCGCATGTTGATCAGTTATGGTTTAGACGCGGGACGCGCCCTAATACCAGTTCACCCGGCCGCGCATTATTCCATTGGTGGAGTTGAAACCGATTTACATGGGCGCACCAATGTTGCGGCGCTGTATGCCTGCGGCGAATGTGCCGCAACCGGAGTGCACGGCGCCAACCGCTTGGCCAGCAACAGTTTGCTGGAGGGTCTTGTCTTTGGTCGACGCGTGGCGCAAGCCATTCAAATGGATTCGCTTACCGCCGCCATGCCTGTTCCCTTGAACCATGAAGTGGAGCGCCCCGAGCGCGGCGAGTTAGATTTGGCCGATGTTCGCAGCAGTTTACGCAGCGCCATGTGGCGCAATGTTGGTATTGAACGAACCACAACAAAATTAAGCGACATGATGGAAATGTTCGCGTTCTGGGGGCGCTACGCCTTTGATTGCGTCTTTGATGAACCCATGGGTTGGGAAACCCAGAACATGTTGACCTGCGCGCGCCTGATGGTGCTTGCGGCATTGGCGCGCAACGAAAGCCGCGGCACGCACACCAGGCTAGATCGACCAGCGATGGACCAAGAATTGGCGGGACATTTCACCTGGAACATACATCGCGAGGACTTTCAATGGAAGGCGCACGGGGTGTTGCCGGCGCAACAAACCATTCAGGCATGACCATGAAAAGAAGCTTTTTTTGGCTGCATTTTTGTAATTTTTATATTGGTGTGGTTGCGCTATCGGGCTGCGCCACGGAGCGCACCGAATATCACTATCGCTCCCAATCCATGGCCGAGGCTATGGGGCGACCAGTTGACGAAACATTTGTCAAAGCGGATGGGACCAAGGTGGTCTACTCATCAAAGCGGCCAGGGATTATGCAGGACAACTCCATCGCCGATGTGGCCGCAAGCAATACAGAACAACCTGCGCTTGATGTACGCGAAATGAAAGCGAATGGCCAAGTTGTATTTCGCGCCATATTTCCTGAGCAGGTACTTGATCATGTGATCGAGTGCGTGCGTAACGAGGAGTATGATTTAATGTGGACTCAACTACTTTCTGATGGCGCTCAAAAAGAACTTGATACCAAGGGCGGCTTGAAATATTTTTACGCATTTTTTGCAGCGAACCGCAAAGAAGTCATGGCGACATTGAATTGCATGAAGATTAATTTCAAAAATGGCCATGTCATAATTCGAAAAAAAGACGATCTGCATTTGATCGCCCAGCTTGATGCCACGCTGCGTAAAAGTTACAAGTTCACCACAATGGAATTTGAATCCACGCCCGCCGGCATGAAACTTGTCAGCATTCGCTGAAACAAAAACCGCGCCTCGTATTCACGAAGCGCGGTTTGAAATGACTTCAAAGACGGCGATTTACGCGGCGGCTGGCGCGGTTGGCGGCGGAACTTCCGCTGGCTTTTGCGCCCGAAACGCCAAGTGCTCCTTCTCGCCCTCGCGGGTGACAAAGATCATGTCGCCACTGGCAAACTCACCGCTGAGCAGATTTTCCGCAAGTGGATCCTCTACGAACTGTGACAGTGAGCGACGAAGTGGTCGCGCGCCAAAGTCCGGGTTGTAGCCCTTGTCAATCAAGAAGTCCTTGGCCTTCTGATCAATTTCAAGAGCCATTCCCTTTTCGCTTAGGCGCTTACGCAATTTGCTCAACTCAAACTCAATGATCTGGTTCAAGTCGTCCTTGATGAGAGGACGGAACACGATCATGTCATCTAAGCGATTCACAAACTCGGGACGGAAGAATCGCTCCACTTCGCTGGTGAGCGACTTCTTCATCTTCTCGTAGTCCTGCACTTCGGCGCGCTTGGTGAAACCAAACGCGGTGCCGCCCTTGATCACATCGGCGCCTAGATTGCTAGTCATGATGATGATGCAATTACGGAAGTCCACATGTCGTCCAAATGAATCCGTGAGTCGGCCTTCCTCCATGATTTGCAGAAGCATGTTGAACACATCGGGATGGGCCTTCTCAACCTCGTCAAGCAACACCACCGCGTATGGACGGCGGCGAATGCGCTCGGTCAGTTGACCGCCTTCCTCGAAGCCCACATAGCCTGGAGGCGCGCCAATTAAGCGGGAAACATTGTGTTTCTCCATGTATTCGCTCATGTCCAAAGTGAATAACGCGTCTTGATCGCCAAACATGAAGTCGGCGATGGCTTTGGCCAGCAATGTCTTGCCCACGCCGGTTGGACCAAGGAACAAGAACGAACCCATGGGACGCTTTGGATCTTTCAAACCAGAGCGACTTTTGCGAATGGCTCGCGCCACGGTCTTGACGGCCTCCTCTTGGCCAACGACGGTCTTGTGAAGTTCGGCCTCGAGTTGAAGCAATCTCTTGCTTTCCTCCTTGGCCAAACGCGTCAACGGCACGCCCGTCATCTTGCTCACAACTTCCGCGATCATTTCCTCGTCCACGGTTCCCGTGGTCTCGTTCATGCGGTCGCGCCAGCCTTGCTGCAACTTCTCTTTTTCCTTGCGAAGTTTTTCCGCTTGATCGCGCAGGTCCGCGGCCTTCTCATAGTCCGCGTTCTTCACGGCGTCATCTTTGTCAATGCTCAGACGCTCAATGCGCGTTTCAAGATCCGCAAGATCGGGTGGCTTGGCCATGGTCTTCAAGCGCAAGCGCGCGCCCGCTTCGTCAATCACATCGATACTTTTGTCGGGTTGAACGCGTCCCGGAATGTAGCGGCCCGACAATTCCACCGCGGCGCGCAGCGCTTGGTCGGTGTAGATCACGCGGTGATGCGTGGCATATTTTTCCTGCAGTCCCTTCAGGATTTCGTAGGCCTGTTCGGGTCCTGGCGGCTCCACGGCGATTGATTGGAAGCGGCGCTCCAAAGCCGCGTCTTTTTCAATGTATTTGCGATATTCATCGAAAGTGGTCGCGCCAATGCACTGAATTTCACCGCGGGAAAGCGCGGGCTTGAGCACATTACTGGCGTCAATTGCGCCTTCGGCGCCGCCGGCTCCAACAAGCGTGTGCAACTCGTCAATGAACAAAATAATATTTTTAGCGCGTCGCACTTCATTCATGACGGCCTTGATTCGCTCCTCAAATTGACCGCGATACTTTGTTCCCGCAACCATCATGGCCAAGTCAAGCACCACCAGGCGCTTGTCATGCAGAATGTCGGGGACTTCTTGCGAAATAATTTGTTGCGCAAGACCTTCAACAATCGCCGTCTTGCCCACGCCTGCTTCGCCCAGAAGCACGGGATTATTTTTGGTGCGTCGACACAGCACTTGAACCAGCCGTTCAATTTCACTGAAGCGGCCAATGACCGGATCAAGTTCGCCAGAGCGCGCCAACTCGGTGAGATCGCGTCCAAATGAATCAAGTGCGGGGGTCTTGCTCTTGCCACGGCGACCAGTGGCTGCGGGCGCATCACCAGCACCAGGCTCCGCTGCGGCCTCGGCTTGCTGCGGATTTTCCTGCTCGCTTTCGCCACCGGCACCCAGCAAATTCAGAACTTCTTCGCGGACTTCCTCTAGTTTCATGCCAAGGTTCAACAACACTTGCGCGGCCACGCCATCTTGTTCGCGCAGCAAGCCAAGCAGCAAATGTTCTGTGCCAACATAGTTGTGGTTCAGATTGCGCGCTTCCTCAATCGCGTACTCAATCACCTTCTTGGCGCGCGGAGTTTGCGGAAGCTTGCCCATGGTCACCATTTCTGGACCGCTCTTGACAAGTTTCTCAACTTCAAGGCGCACCTTGCGCAAATCAATGCCAAGGTTCTTGAGCACATTGGCTCCAACGCCTGAACCTTCCTTGACAAGTCCAAGCAGGATGTGCTCGGTGCCAATGTATTCATGGTTAAAGCGCTGAGCCTCTTGATTTGCCAGAGCCATCACTTTGCGAGCACGATCCGTCAAGCGTTCAAACATACAAGTCTCCTAAAAATGATCTATTGAAAGCGTAATTGACCTTCCATCGGCGATGGTAGCCGAGTACTTTGACGTTCGATGAACGGATTTGCACAATTCTTTATTTTACTGGTTTTTAGTGCGTTTTTATGCCGTGCAGCCTGTGCCCAAGGCGTGGTGGAACCGCCACTTCCGTGGAAAGTGAAATTGACCACGGGCGAGACTCTCAAGGGCACAATTTCCAAGTGGGACTTCACCGCAGTAGATGGATCATTTGGACGCGCGCCTTGGGCTAATTTCAAACCCGACGACGCCAATCGCCTGTGCCGAAAGTTGATGGATTGGCGGCAAGCGTCGCAGTACATCCAACTTGCGCGCATGTTGTTCAAGTTGGAACGCGCCGACAAACTGGCTGAGGCCGCCCTGAACGACGCGATTCGACGCGACCGTTTGTGTGTGCCAGAGATTGACGCCTTGCGCGCCGAGGTGACCGAGCGTCGACGCAAGGTGGTTGAAGATCGGCGCATTGCGGCGGAGAAGGAATTTCAAAGCAAGGCGATTGGTGTCAATTCGCCAGCACGCACTGACGCCGATCCGCGCGTGAAGCCCTGGAGCGTGGCCACCGATGCGCAGCGCGCCGAAGCGTTGGCCGACATGAAGGCGGACGCGGATCGTTGGTTGAAACAAGTGAATTTGCGCTTCTCGATGGCCGAGGGGAAATACTGGGTCTTGTATTGTGATTTTCCCATCGGCCAGTGCAAGGACTTGGCGCGGCGTATGGATGAAATGTATGAAACCGTGGCCAGTATGTTCGCGCTTCCAGTTGGCTTAAATATCTTTCACGGCAAAGCGGTGGTCATTGTTTCCGCCACGGAGGATCATTACCGCGCGCTTGAAATGGCGGCGTTCAATTCCATGCCACCGCCGGGAGCGATTGGTTTGTGCCACATGGTTGGACCAAAAGTGGTGGTGAGTGCGTTTCAAAGTCCGGATGAGAACCGTTTCATGTGCACGCTTGTCCATGAGGCCTCGCATGGATTCATGCATCGATATGGTTCGCCTTCGCGGTTGCCTTCATGGGCCGACGAGGGCTACGCGGAATATGTGGCCGCGCAAAGTTTTCCAAATTCCACAACCAAGGCCGATCGCAAGCCGCAAGGATTGAAATGGTTGCGCGACCCCAACAACAATCTGTTATCCGTTCTTCACATGAGTTATGAAGATGGTTCCTGGCCGGGTCCAGACGCCATTGGATATGCGATTGGCTATCTCACGGTGGATTTTTTAGCGCAGACAAAAGGCAAAATATTTGCTGAATGGGTGAAGGATGTGAAAGCCGGAATACCATGGGAAGAGGCGCTGCAAAGGCGATTTGGCTGGAGCGCGGCGCAGTTGGCGCGCGCCGTCACCGAGCGCTACTGGGCCAGCGAATAAAGTGATGTGGATTGGACGCGTGCGTCAAAGAGCCACGCGGCCATCGACTAATTTCACAACGCGGTCGGCGCGCGCGGCAACGGCGGGATCATGCGTGACCATGGCAATGGACAAACCTTTGCGATGCTTGGCAGCGATCAAGTCAAGAATTTCCGTGCCGGTTTGTGTGTCAAGATTTCCAGTTGGCTCATCCGCCAGAAGTACGCGCGGTTGATTGGCAAGCGCGCGAGCTATGGCAACGCGTTGACGCTCGCCACCTGAAAGTTCCGCAGGTTTATGCGTGAGCCGATGCGATAACCCAAATGCGCCCAACAATTCAGTGGCGTGCGCTTGCGCTGGCCCGCGCTTGGTTGCCCAACCCATTCCGGCGTTGACCATATTGGGTAAAAGCGCATTCTCCAAAACCGAAAGTTCTGGAAGCAAGTGATAAAATTGGAACACAAATCCCACGCTTTGATTGCGATAGGCGTTGCGCGCGGAGAACTTTAATTTGGCGACAGGGTTGCCATCGAACCACACGCCGCCGGAGTCCGCGTCGCATTCGTCAAGCAAACCCAGCAAGTGTAAAAGCGTGCTTTTTCCGCTGCCAGAAGAGCCAAGTATGGCAACCCACTCGCCCTGGGCCAGCGTAAAACTGGCGCCGCGAAGCACCGGTACCTGGACGCGGCCAAGCGTATAGGTCTTGTGTAAATTTTTGGCCTCGAGCAATGGATTACTCATAGCGCAGCGCCCTGACTGGATGAATGTCCGCAGCCTTGGCGGCGGGAATACTTGCGCCAAGCACGCTGAAGATGACCGCACCAAACCAAGTGATGATGGCGGTGAACCAATCCACCTGATCAGGAATGGTCGCAAAGTAGTAGACGCTTGGATCCCAAATTAAAGTTCCGCGGTGCAGCAATAATCCAACGCCAACAAGGATCATTGTGATGCCAAGCACCAACCACAAGAGCGTGCTGAGCAAGACCCCAGTCACGGCGCCACGCATGCACATGATAAAACTTGCGGCAGCAATTAGAAAGCTGGTTGTGTAGCTCCATGCGGGCGCGTCTTGTCCAATGGTCTCGTGAATCCAATTGATTTTGTTGATCACTAGCCAGCCCAGCCCCACGCCAAACAGGCCGCCAATGGCGCCAATGACCAATCCATATTGCAGGAAAATCCACAAAATGCCGGGGCGACTGGCGCCCACCGAGCGCAGAATTCCAACATCGCGGGTCTTCTCCTGCACAATGGCCCAGAAGATGCTCAGCACCAAGCCGGCGCACACCAAGTACACAATGGAGAACAAAATCCGCATCATTTCACGCTCTTTTTCAACGGGCGCGATCAGGTCGCGTAGATGTTGCTCCCAGGTCAGAATGTTCACGGTTTCCACACGCGGCGCCATGACCACTTTGGATGGATCGCCCGCAATGTCAAAGGCAAACTTTTCATAGGCGGCGAACACGGCGGTCTGAAGTTGATCTGGAGTCACGCCAGGCTTGGCGCGCACCAACACTTTGTGAACTTTCGCGGGACTTGTTCCAAGCACGGGCAATGTTCCATCAGCATTGGGCGGCGCTTGCATGTCGTACAACGTGCCCGCGTCCATGCGTAATAACTTTTGCGCCTCAGCGAGTGAAATCATCACGCGATTCTTGTCTATTTGATACACGCCACTTTTAAATTCATTCACCACGGGAAAGACGCGCTCGCGCGGCTCGGCAATGGTGCCCTTGGCGCTAATGGGAACCAGCGTCAGCGTGACCACTTGTTTGGGCATGAACCATTGCGGGTTGCGGGGTTTGTAACTTCCATCTTGCATGCGTTGATTGGCAATCGAAACATGCATGCCCAGCACAAGGCCAGGCTCGCTCGTGTCGCTCTTGATCAAGTTCAGTCCATCGTTGAGAATATTTTCACGAAGCGCCAAGCGTGGATCGTCCGGGGACATGATGGCTGCGGCATCGACAGTGGCGGGCGGTTTCCAATAGAGCGCGTTGGAAAAGTCCGTGACGCGATTAAAGCTTGACGGAACAATTCCCCACACGTTCGCGGTGACCACTTCCTTTTCGGCGCCCTCTGGATACGGCATGCGTACAAGTCCATAGGTGTCGATCAGCGGCGTGGCGGCCTCGGCTTCTGGAAGCTTTTCAATGGTGTCAATCAATTGCTCATACCAAGGAATACCGCGAATGGGATAACTGATCACCACATCGCCCATGAGCGTGCGGCCACTGGCGCGCAACATGTCAAGAAATCCGCTCATGACGCTCACCACAATCACCACCAGCGCAACGCACAACGCGACGGCCGCCACCGCGATCAATGGAATGACGCGGCTGGTGAGATATCGATTGGCAAGTTTGACTGGATACACGCAAGAGAGATAGTAGAGGCTTGATGGCGCGTACGGGTATTGTTTTGGCTTGGTATTTGCTTGAAAATGTGGTGGAGCACGCGTGGCAACTTCGACTACTCTCACCAAATGGATTTTCGCGTTTTCATTCTTTGGACGCTTTTGGTGTTGGCGGGGGGTTGCGCCTTCTGGTGGATCACCGTGGCCATTCGTGTTGCGCGGGATTTGCCTAAAATTCCACGAATTGCCCAAGGATTGGCTTTCGCGTTACCGGTGGGGGAACCGTTGGTCAGCGTGGTTATTCCAGCGCACAACGAGCAAAAACACGCGCCAGGATGCATTGAAAGTATTTTGCGCGGCGACTACGCCAACATAGAAGTGATCGTGGTGCTGGATCGTTGCACCGATGCCACGCGAGCCAACTTGCAACCCATCGCCGAGCGCGACGCGCGGTTGAAACTGATCGATAATGATTCTTGTCCTTCGGATTGGGCGGGCAAGTGCAACGCGGGTCGAGTTGGCGCCGAGCAAGCCAAGGGCGCCTATGTGTTGTTCACCGACGCGGATGTGGAATTTGCTCCGCAACTTGTTCGCGCGTCCCTGGGCATGTTGCATGAGCGCGGCTTGCAGTTGCTGTCGCTTATGAGCACGCCGCGCATTCGACATTGGTTTGAGGCCGTGGTGCAACCGGTTGCCGCCATGGAGCTCATGCGCATGTTTCCAGTCGCGCAAGTGAACCGCGCCAAGAATCCACGCGTGTTTGCCAACGGACAATTCATGTTGTTTGAGCGCGCGGCGTATGACAAACTGGGGGGACACGCCGCCGTGAAAGACGATTTGCTAGAGGACATCGCGTTCTCGCGGCGCATGAAAGACAGCGGCGGGCGCGGCGGCCTGGCCGTAGCCGACGGCATGCTGGTTGTGGAAATGTACGAGAAATTAAGCGAATTTCTGCAGGGTTGGAAGCGAATTTACATTGAAGGCTCGGAGCGCGTTCCATCGCGCTTGCGTCGTAGTGGTGTGATTGTTGGCGTTGGCGCCACGCTGTTGCCGATTGGAAGTTTGGCGGCCTTGATCGCGGGCGCGGGATGGAGCGGGCAGTGGAACGGCGTATCGCTGGAGCCACTGGCATCCGCCGTGATGTGGACTGGACTCTTGGGCACGCTTTCGTTCCTGCTCAGCGCCGCGTGGATTCATACATTGTGCGCCGCGCCAATGTTGGGGGCGTTCTTTCATCCACTCGGAGGATTCTTGATTGCTCGTTGCTTCTTTGGCGCCGCCGAGGATTTAATCAATCGAACCCCGGTTCGTTGGGGTGGTCGCGCATATATTCTTGAACCGCGAACATGGTGATATGGCCAGATTCTGAAATGGTGAATTCATGAAAATACTTTTAACCAATGATGATGGTTTGGACGCGCCCGGAATTTCCGCATTGCACACGGCCATTCAATCGCTGGGTGAAGTCATGGTGGTTGCTCCAGCCAATGGCCAAAGCGCGGAAAGCCACGGCATTACATTTCACACGCCGCTCATGACGCGCGCGCGCGCGTTGCTGAATGGCAGCTACGGCACCGCGGTTGTGGGCACGCCTGCCGATTGCGTGAAGCTTGGCCTGCGCGCCTTGTGGAAGGAAAAATATGGAGCCAATTCGCAGCCCGATGTGGTGGTGAGCGGCATGAATTATGGCGCAAATGTGGGCATAAACGTGATTTATTCCGGCACCATTGCCGCCGCCGTGGAGGCCGCGTTCCTGGGCGTTCCCGCCATCGCCGTGAGTTTGCACATTGGCGACCGCGCCAAAACCAATTTGCCGCGCGCCGCCGCCATAGCGCGCTACGCCATTGATCATGTGCTCAAGCCTGGTTTACCGCACGCCCACCGCGTGATCAGCATCAATGTTCCGCACACGGAATCTGCCGACGCGCCCATGCCAAAAATAAAACTTGTTCCCATGAACACCTCCGCTGGAATTGATGGCTATGAAAAGCGCACCGCGCCGGATGGACAGGTGTACTACTGGTCCGTTGGAAATGGAATGGAATTTTACCACACCGCCGAGGGCAGCGATGTGGAGGCTTTGGCGCAGCGGTGCATCACCATCACACCGTTGTTCTATGACTTGACCGACCGCATGTTGTTGGAGCGCTTGCGCAATCTTGGCGTGGCCAAGGATTGAGCGCGTCACGCTCTCACTTTGTCAGCAACATACGAATGCGATACTTCAGCGTCTTGCCCTCCGGCAAGTTGGCGAGCTGGCTGCCCGAGGCGCGCCAGCGATACAGGCAATCAATAATTGGTTGATCGATCAATTGTGAGCCGGAACTCAATACAATGGTGCATAATTTTGGCACGCCCTCTTTGTCAAATTCAATTTCGACGATGGGATTTGAGCCAGCGGTTGAAATGGTTGTGAGCTCGTCAAAGACGGGGCGCTGCGTGCGAACATTCAAGCCTTTGCCCGCAAGCGGGCGACCGTTGCGCCATTTGGATTGCGGCACGTCAACAATACTTGTCGCGTCCGACTCGCGATCTGATTTTTCGCCATCCGATGGTTTGCCCGGCGCGGTGCCCGCCTGCGTTGCGGGAGTTTGCTGACTTGGATTTGCGGGTGGACTTGCCGCGGCCTGCTGTTGCGGCGGTGAAGGTGGCGCCGCGGCCACCGCGGGTTGCTGCGGTGTTGGCGGTTGCGCGGTTGGATTTGCTGGCGCCGATGTTGCGTCTAGAGTTTTTTCTGGCGGTTTGACTTGCGGCTTGGTCGCCTCAAGCGGCTTCTCGTCGGGTGGTTTCACATCCGCGGGCTTATCCGGTTGTTTCTCATCGACTGGTTTAGCATCGGTTGCCTTCGCATCATTTGGCTTTAATTCATTGGGTTTTTCGTCGGTTGGCGGGGAGTCCGGCGGCGGCATCTTCAGCGGGTCCGGTGGAACTTTGTCATCTTTGGCGTCGCCCACTCTTTCAACGGGCAACACTTGCGTTTCAATTTTGCGCTCATCCGCAAGCGGCACAAGTTGCGCCGGGTTTGCAACTTTGGGAGTTTCTGGAAGCGCAAGCGAAACAGGCATGGGTGGGGGAGCGACGGCTTTGGTTGTGTCGGGCGCTTGCACAGGCGGAGCAGTTTCAGAAGGCGCGGGCGGGGTGGGTGGAGTTTCGGCTTGGGCAAGCGCGGTTGGCTGGGCAGGTTGTTGAGCAGGTGGTTGTGGGGGTGGAGTTTGCGCCGTGGGCGGTGGAGTGGGCGGTTGCGCCCGCGCCTGTTGTTGCGCTTGACTTGGTGGCGACGCTGGTTGATTTGGTTGCGCTTGTGCTGGCTGTCCGCCGGCATCGTTCTCTTTGAATGCGGCTTGCTCAACTTCGCTTTTTCGAGCCAATTGTTCTTGATAGTCCTTGTAACCAATCCAAGTCATGGTTGATTTTTCAGTGCCATCGTCAATTCCAAGTTTCAGCAACTGCTCCTCCTCCTCGGGGGTCAGTTTCTTTTGTTTCTCCATTTCTTTTTCAACGCTGAAGGAGGCTTGGCGCGATTTCTCTTTTTGTGAGGACACATTCATGTAACTGCCAACGATCAACATGGATGGTGCGCCCGCAAGCACCACAAATATTCCAACCATGAACCCAATGGCCAGCGGCCAACTGACAATACTTTCTTGCTCAAGCCGACGCAGTTGTTGGTTCAGCCGAACTTCGGCGTAGATTGTTTCCCGAGACACTGGACTCGCGGCGGCGGCAGTCATTACTTCGTGCTGGCTTTCGCCCCACCCACCAATTGAATGTTCACGCCCTCATCTTGAAGGCGGTCCCACAAATCTTGCAAAATAGGGGCGCGGTCGGTGGCGCCTTGGCCATCTTCAATGGCCAAGTACACAACGGTCTTGGGATCGAGCGTCTTTACCTCGCGCACTTTGACCTCGACATCCTTCATTTCAACTTCTTCTTTGTTAAAAAAAATCTTGCCCGTGCGCAGCACGCTGATGGTGGCAGCCACCGCTGGTTTGGCAGGTTTTCCGCTGGCAAATTGCTTCAAATCCATGGGCACCAAATCCACGCGCACCATCATCACCACGGCGTAGATGAAGAAGGTCAATAAAAAAGTCATCAGATCAATGAGCGGATTCAGCTCAATGCGCGCCTCTGGCGGATCGCGGCGAATGCGTCGCATGGTTTATTCAATTCCCAATTGCACGCTGGCCAAGGCGGTGGAAACCTCGGCCGAGGTTTCAAACACGTCGTCCAAGCCCGCGGTCATGAAGATGCTCCACACGCGGTCGTTCACGGCGCAAATGAATAGGCGACGTTTATTTTGCAGTACGCGTTTACGAATACGCAGCATGGAGGCGATATTACTGGAGGTAAGGCTATTGACTTGTTGAAAGTCAAGAATGACATGCTTCGCTACGACGCCTACCCCGCCGATGGCAATCAGTAATTGCTGCAAATCATCTGACAGCGCTGGTTCAGGTAAAAGATCAACCAACAACACATCATCGGACCATTCGGTAATTGACATTTATGAATGGTAACTCAATTTGGTTGTGTTTCGGTGAGGGAGTTACTCCGTTGTTGGCGGGGTTTGAGGCGAACTTTCTGCCGGCTCTTTGGGCGGCGCGTCCGTAGAGGGAATGTCGCTGGTTGGAGGGGTTTCATCCACTTCGGCCACCAAGGCCACGCCCATCAAGGAATCGCCCTCGCCCAGGCGCATAATGCGCACGCCCATGGTGTTTCGACCAATTTGACCAATGGCGGTGGCTGGAATTCGCACCACCATGCCATCTTTGGAGAGCAGCATAAGTTGATCGGCCACGGTCACCGAGCGCACCGCGACGACCAAACCATTGCGTCCCTCGGTCTTGATGTCGTATCGACCCTTGCCGCCGCGGCTTTGACAACGCATGGAGCCGTCCTCTTGCTGCACCATGTATTCGGTGAGCGCGGTGCGCTTACCAAAGCCATTTTCGGTGGCGGTGAGGAGATCGGTATCGGGATCGCAGCGAACCGCGCCAACAATGTAGTCATCATCGCGCAAGTTCATTCCACTCACGCCAGCGGTGGCACGGCCCATCACACGCGCATCGTTCTCATCAAAGCGAATGGCAAGTCCTTGCGCGGTGGCTAGCAGCACATCATTTTTGCCGCTGGTTAAAAGCACATTGACCAACTGGTCGTTGTCGTTCAATTTCAGGGCGATGATTCCGCTTTTGTTCACATTGCGGAATTCCTGCAGCGCGGTGCGCTTCACGCGGCCTTCGCGCGTGACAAAGAAAAGAAAGTCCTCGCGGGTTTCAAAGTTGGAAACCGACAGGAATGTCCGCACCGTTTCGCCGTCGCGCAACTCAATTAAATTTTGAATGGCGCGGCCCTTGGAGGTGCGCGACATTTCGGGAATTTGCCAGGTTTTCATGCGGAAAACTCGGCCAGTTGTGGTGAAGCACAGCAGATCGTCGTGGCTGGAGCCGGTGAAGATTTGCTCAATGAAGTCCCCGTCCTTGGCGTCGCTGCCGCGCACACCAACTCCGCCGCGACCCTGCGTTCGGTAGGCGTCGGCGGGCAATCGCTTGACCCAACCCGCATGCGAAATGGTGACCACCACTTCGTGTTCGGGAATGAGGTCGGCCATTTCAAAGTCCTCGGCTTCGCCCTGTTCAATGGCGGTGCGGCGCTCGTCGCCAAATTTTTCCTTGAGCTCAAGCACGTCTTCGCGCACAATGTCAAGCACGCGTTTCTCATCAGCCAAGATGGATTCCAGTCCATCAATATCCTCAAGCACTTTGCTGAACTCCGCCGCCAATTTTTCAACTTCAAGACCAACCAGTTGAATCAGACGCATGGCGCCAATGGCCTCGGCTTGCACGCGTGTAAGAATGGCGCCGTCGCCAACACGCGAAGCCTCCGCCACGCGCTTGGGAATAAGCGGCGCGTAGCGATGGTCTGGCGCAATACGGAACGCATGCTCCATGAGGCACAGAATGGCCTCCTCGCGTTCGCGGCTTTTGCGGATGATGCGGATGACTTCGTCAATGTCGCACACCGCGTAAATCAAGCCCTCTAGGCGATGCGCCTGTTGCTTGGCCTGGCGCAAAAGGAAGCCAGTTCTGCGGCGAATGACTTCTTTTCTATGGTCAATGTGGCACTGAATAATTTGACGCACGCCCAAGGTGCGCGGCTGGTGGTTGACCAAAGCGATGTTGATAATGGAGAAGGTGCTTTGCAGCGGCGTGTATTCATAGAGTTGCTTCTCAACAATCGCGGGGTCGGCGCCTTTTTTAAGCACCACCACCACGCGCGTTTGCGCGTCGCGCCCGGAATGATTGCGCACATCTGCGATGTCGGGAATGCGTCCTTCGCGGCTGGCAATGACAATCTTCTCAATCAAATTGGATTGCACAACTTGATATGGAATCTCATCAATAATAATGGCTTCGCGGCCACCCTCCTTGGCTACATGCACGCGCCCGCGCAAAGTCACTTTACCGCGGCCAGATGTGTAGGCCTCAACAATTCCACGGCGACCAATTAAAATGCCGCCAGTTGGAAAATCGGGGCCAGGCAACACGCGCATCAGTTCTTCCAAACTGACATTTGGATTGTCGATCATCTTCACAATGGCGTCGCAGACCTCGTTCAGATTGTGCGGCGGCATGCTGCTGGCCATGCCCACGGCAATGCCCGAACTTCCATTGACAAGCAAGTTTGGAAATCGCGCCGGCAGAACAATTGGCTCCAGCAAGCGTTCGTCGTAATTTGCCTTAAAATCTACGGTTTCCTTGTCCAAATCTTCCAGCATGGCGGTGGCTGGCGCGGTCATGCGCGCCTCGGTGTAACGCATGGCGGCTGGCGGATCGCCCTCGATGGATCCAAAGTTTCCTTGCTTGTCGATCAACAGGTAGCGGGTCTTCCACACTTGCCCCAAATTCACAAGCGTTGGATAAATCACGCTCTCGCCGTGCGGGTGATAGTTGCCGCTGGTGTCACCACAAATCTTGGCGCACTTGATGTGCTTGCGACCTGGCGTGAGATTGAGGTCATGCATGGCCACCAAAATGCGCCGTTGACTTGGCTTCAAACCATCGCGCACATCGGGCAGCGCGCGGTCCATGATGGTGCTCATGGCGTATGTCAAGTAGCTGGTGTGCAACTCCTGCTCAATAGGCATTTCAACAATGTGATCAATTGGAGCGGGCGTGGCTGGGGCGGGTTCACTCATGGGTATGGCATCTTTGCGCTAAGAAACGCGGCCGAAATGGCGGCATTGTTGGGGACACATTCAAGGACGAAATTCAAGCATTTATTCTAGTCGAAATCGTCTGGCGGCGGGCATGAATATGCCTTAATTCCAGGGGGAAATACGCCGCAAAAAGCCCGATATTTATGCTTAAAAAACCCCAGGATGTTTTGGCGGCGCGCCGGGCATTTACGCCGTGTCGCGCGCGGCAATTTCGCCGCCACGCGCGGCGCGCAATACTTACTTCGCTTCCAGCAACATGAGCCATTCCATATTGCCAGGGGAACCGGCGCGGCGCGAACTTTTCCCGCCGGTGATCGGTGACGCGGTGTCCGCTCGAACATACGCGCCAAGGGTATGCATGGCTTCGCGCACGCGCGCCACCACCGCCGGCACATGTTCATGCGCCAGAAATCCATTCTTCAACCACTCTTTTTCCGCGCCCTCGACTTCGTAATGCGGCTTCACAAGCGTGATAATTTTTCCACCTGGGCGCAACCACCTCAGCGCCACCGGAACCGAAAGTTTTTGTTGCGTCCACGCTAAATCCATCACCACAATGTCAACGCCGCCCGCCACCACATCGGCGTGTAAGGCGTTGGTGCGCTCGCGCACAACCACGCGCGCGTCATTGCGAAGGCGCCAGGCCAGCGTTCCGTAGCCGGTGTCAATACTGATCACTTGGCGCGCGCCCGCGCGCAAAAGCACATCAGTAAAACCGCCTATATTGCAGCCAAAATCTGCGCATATCGTGTCCGTGACACGCAACGCAAATGTGTCCAGCGCGTGTTGTAATTTTAAGCCAGCGCGTGAAGCGAGCGTTGGTTGCGCAGGAACGGCGGGCGCGGGGGAGTTCTCATTTTCAAACGCATGATCATTGGTGCCGCGCGATTTTTTTTCTTCATCATGCATTGGCGCGTGCTTTCATATGCGCGCGCGTTTAGGCCACGCCAACAATCGCCACGCCAAGATGATTGGCGGTGGCAATGACCTTGGGTTTCTCAATCAAGATCACGCGACCCACGCCCAGCGCCAAACATGTTCCGCCCGCCTTGGCCAGGCGCTCAATGGTGGCCACTCCCACCGTGGGCACATCAGCGCGCCGATCATGGTTGCCGCTGGATGTTTTTAAGAGCGTCCACCCGCGCGAGCGACACAGCGTGCTCGCTCGATCAATCATGGCATCGGTTCCCTCCACGGCCTCAACGGCAATCGTGTCGCGCTCGCGCACGGCAATAGCCTGCCCAACATCCAGTTCACAGACTTGTGAAATGATTGGCCATCCAAACGCAATGTCGGCCTGTTGCGCGCTGCTTGGCGTGACTGAACCCATGACGCCAAGCGTGGCAAGATGCTCTTGAATGTAAGTTGTTGAATCCATCAAGGTGACTCCTGAGTTGGCCAATTCATCGGCAACCGCGGCAAGAACCGCGGCATTTCTGCGATCATGACGCAGACGACGGTACCACAGCCGCGCCGCGCGCAAATCTGGAAGTTGCCTGATCAACTTGAAAGGATCATGCATGCGCTGCTTGGACACGCCGCCCACCATCACGGCTTCATGCACACCCGCGCGCCGAAGCAGGCGAATCCATTTGCCAATGCGCAGCCAACCCGCTTGGTCAAATTCATCGCACAGCATGGGTAACCCCGCGTCAAATTGATCGCTTAAACCCACCGCGATCACGCGCCTGCCAGCGGCTTTGGCGCCACGCGCCACCAGCAGGGGAAGTTGTCCATTGCCCGCGATCAAGCCAAGTGGTGGCAAAGAATGCGGAGCGCTGACGGACAAATTTATCCGCTCCCCATGGGCAAAAATCGATCTGGATCAATTTCAAATGGCTCGGCGCTCAACACGCCTTGAAGCACATCGATTGGATCCGCATGCACATGTAATAGATGATGCACCGCGGCCTTGATGAATTTATGCTCAATGCCATGGTCGATTAAGCCAACCAGCGGATCGTAATAGCCCGCCAAATTCACCAAGCCGATGGGCTTGCGATGTTCGCCCACTTGGCGCTGCACCAGCACCTCAAAGAGTTCCTCAAATGTTCCCAGGCCGCCCGGAAGCGCAATGAACGCGTCGCCGCGCTGAGCCATTAAAGTTTTGCGCTGCGACATGGTGTCCACCACAATCAATTCATCGCACTGGTCGTAGCCTTGCTCCAGGTCCAGCAATCTTTTGGTAATCACGCCCACCACTTTGCCCCCCGCGCTCTTCATCGTTCGCGCAATTTCGCCCATTAAACCAATGCTTCCGCCGCCGTACACCAACGCCATCTTGCGCCGCGCCATTTCTTGGCCAAGCACGCGCGCCGCATCCATAAACTTCACATCAAGACTGACGCTGCTTGAGCAATAAACGGTAATGTTCTTCATGGCGATCTTTGGTTAGATTACTCGCATGCAGTTGCAATTGCTCTCGCCCACATTTTTTTTTGTTGGATTGATGCTTTCCATCAATTTCACCGCCATCGCCATTGCGTATGGCACTCGATACAGGGCGCTTGATTCCGCGGGGTCCGAGGGACATTTTAAGGAATTACGCGTGGTGCCCAATGTGGGTGGTGTGGCCGTAATCAGCGCGTTTGTCTTGCCGGCGTTGGCGGGATTGCTGTACATCAGTTTGCGCAATCCGCCACATCTTGACGTCACCAAGCAATATGGCTTGGATTTTTTCCACAATCGCATTGAAGAAAATTTTGCGCCAACATTGGCCATCCTCGGGGGCGCCATTTGGTTGCTGTTGGTGGGAATGTGGGACGACCGCAAGCCACTTGGTCCCGCCATCAAACTGCTGCTGCAATTTATTCCAGCCATAGGCATTGTTTGGGTATTTGATATTCGGCTACTGACATTACTTGACCAGTATGGACCCCAAGGAAAGGCGTTGAGCGTGTTTATTGGCGTGATTTGGATTGTGACCATGATCAACGCCATAAACTTTCTAGACAACATGGATGGCTTGGCGGCGGGAGTGAGTCTCATTGCGTCGTTGTTGTTCGCCATTGCCGCGTTCATGGTTCAACAGTGGTTTATCGCCGCCATGTTCTCGCTTTTAGCGGGGTCACTTGCGGGATTCTTGCTGTTTAACTTTGTTCCCAAGACTGGAGCCAAAATTTTTCTAGGCGATGGCGGCAGTCAACCGCTGGGATTTTTGCTGGCAGTATTGGCCATTCGAACCACATTCGTGAATCCCCAAGAGATTGAGTATGAACTTGGAACGAATTGGTGGGGCATTTTTGCGCCGCTGATTATTTTGGCTATTCCACTGTACGACATGATTGCCACCAGCTTGATTCGCCTTCGACTTGGGCATAGTCCGTGGGTTGGTGATCAGAGGCATTTGTCGCACCGACTTGTGGAGCGCGGATTCAGCAAGTGCGGGGCGGTGCTGATTATTTGGGCGCTAGCGGCAACCATTGGTATCGGCGGAATTCTTATTGGAAAGCTCACGCCGCTTCCCGCCACTTTGGTGGTTCTACAAACCATCGCCGCATTGTTGTTGTTGGGTTTCATGGAAGGAATTTTTCGTCGATGACGGTTCTGCCTCATGCGCGCCATGATGGAAGCAATCTTGCGTCAATGAAACGGTCGACATTGGCGCTGTGGGCCGCGATCATGGGTGGTGGGATTGCATTGCGAACATTGGTGGCGTGGGCGCCTGCTTTGCGATTTGATATTGATCCTGTGTTTGATCCGGCTCCATTTGCCGGCCTTGGACCCGCGGGCAGCTTGTGCGTCGACGCGGTCATTGCACTTAGCGCGGCATGTATACTTGCTCAGTGCGCCTCATTGTGGGCGCTTGTGTTGTTGCTTGTGGCGGGATTGGCAAGCGTTTCCATTTTCCAAACCCACGGTGTCGCTGCGGCGGGAACGCCTTGGCGCGGCGCCACTTGGATTGCCGGATTTATCGCGGCCGCGGCCGCGGTGTCACTGGCAAAATCACCGCAAACCTCGGCAAAAATCGCCTGGAGCGTGCTTGTGACCTGCTTGTTCTCGGTGGCAGCGGCGTGGTGGCTGCGTGGCGCGTGGCAGTGGTGTGTGGAGCAGCCAGCGGTAGTGGAATTTTTTCATTCCAACGGACGCGACGCGGCGTTTTTTGCTCAGCAGGGTTGGCAGCCAGATGGCCCGCAAGCGGCGGCGTATGTGCGGCGGCTTGCGCAGCGTGAAATGTCGGGCTGGTTTGGTTTCTCCAATATTTTTTCCGCATTGTTTGCGGCGGCCACGCTGGCATGGTTCTCCCTTGCCTGGCGATTGCAATCCCGTGACCGCGCCGTGGTCTATGTTGTGGCGCTGTTGTGCGCCGCCATTCCGTTGGCCAACGGATCCAAGGGCGCCATTGTCGCCATGTTTCTTGTAATGATTTTTTTCATCATCGGGCGGCGCCTTCGCATGTCTGGCAATATGTTGGCCGCAGGAGCAGTGTTGTTGCTCATTGCTTGTGCGTTCGTGGCTCCACTGCGCGCGCTTTTCCCCGCTGACGCGCTGGGTGAGGAGCGCAGTTTGCTATTTCGCAGCCACTACATTGCAGGCGCGTGGAGGATTTTTTTGCACCAGCCTTGGACGGGCAGCGGCATAGAAAAATTTCAAGATGTGTTTCTTATGTTTCGACCCGCCGACGCGGTGGACGCGGTGCAGAGCGCGCACGCGGTGTTTTTTGATTGGCTAGCGCAACTTGGGATCGCCGCAATTCCATTGATTTTAGCGGTCATTTCACTGCTATTTTTGGCGGTCAAAGGCAGTGCAACGGTCATACAAACGCAAGCCCATTGCGCAATTCGAATTCCTCAATGGATGGCAACTTGCTGCATGATCGTGGCCGGCACGTTGGCGATCCGCTTTGAGGCGCATTCGCTTGATGCGGCTGCGTTTGCTGCGCGCTTGATTGGTGTGGCGGCCGCGGCGGGCTTTGCGTGGTGGTTGTTGCCAAGAATTTTTCTAAATTCTCCCACACCCTCGGTCCTGTTGGCTGCGGCCGCGCTGACAATATGGATTGATGGACAAATTGAAATGACATTTTGGAATGCTGGGTCCATGATCTGGGGTTGTGTTTTGTTGGCTGTCAGCGTTCCTCGAAACGCGCCCACTCATCGCCGCTGGTTTGATGGCGGCGTGCAGTGGTTCACGGCGGTCGCCGCAATTTTATTTTCAATAACATGTTTTAGATTGGCCAACATTGCCGCGCAGGAAGAAACACGCGTGGAACTTGCCGCGCACAATCTGGTGGAAGCCGCGCTCTTGGCAAAGGGCGAGCCCGGGGTCTTGGCGCGAGTCGAATGCGCCAATCTGTTGCGCCAGTCAACCAATGGTCGCGCCGCCTTTGATCTTTCCAAGGCGGCCGCCGTTGATCAATTCATGCGCGCGGCGGCGTTGTGCGCAACGTCTGAACAAGCGCAACAGTGGTTGCAAGAGGCCACTCTTGTAAGCCAAGACATGGACCAAAACACCTTTCAACAAAGGCAAATTGCCTCATTATTAGGCGAATCCTTGGCATCGCGCACGGGCATGAGCGCGCACGCCCAGGCCGCGGTTGACGCTGCGCTGCGAATGACTGACATGGATCCGCGTTGCGCGGGCGCGTGGCTGCGCGCGGCGCGGTGGTCGGCAAAAATTTCACACCCAGTTGCGGGCCAGTATGCCAAGCGCGCACTTGAATCCGATGATTCGATGCGCTTTGACGGGCTGTTGAAATTACGTCCAGCGGATCGCCAAGAAGCCGAGCAACTCTTGGTGTCGTGGCCGCAAAAATAATCCAGCGTTGCTAGTTGGGTTGCGCCGCGCTGGCGTTCTGAATTGCGTCGATCACTTGACCGCGCGTGTAGGCGTCGCTGATAAAAAATACTTTTCCCTTGGCGTCCTGTATCACGAGCAATGGAATGCTCACACGGTCATAGTCATGCAGCACATTCCATCCCTCACTCATGCGGTTGGTTATGTCTACCTTGATCGTGGCCACATTCGATTGCGTTAACACCTCGGCGACCGAGTCGTGATTCAGCACCGCTTTTTCAAGAACCTTGCAATTCAGGCACCACTCGGCGGTGAAATCAAGCACGATAATTTTGTCACTGGCTTTGGCCTGCGCCAACGCCGCGCTTGAATAAGGAATCCAGTTGATCTTGCTTCCCTCACCCAAGGCCGCGCTTACGCCCACGCTGAGCAACACAAGGACTATTGAAATACTTGAAAAAATAAGCCTAAAAGAGGTTTTTTTGGTAATACGCCATGTTCGCCAAAGCAGCCATACGCCAGCCAATGAACCAGTTATGCCAATCAGCCACCAGTGCGCCTTGGTTGGTGTGGGCAACAATCCATTCAGACCCGCGCCAATAAAAAAGATCGCCGCCGCCAAAAGTAAAATACCCATGACCTGTTTCACAAGATCGCTTGCTTGGCCAGTGCGCGGCATGCGCGAGACGAATTGTGGAAAGGTGCTCAGAATGAAGTAGGGAGTTGCCATACCCGCGCCAATACAGCCAAACACAATCAAGACGGTCAAAGTGCTTCCACTTGACGCAGCCCAGCCCGCCGCCGCGCCCATGAGTGGAGCGGTGCACGGAGTGGAAAGCACAGCTGTCATGATTCCAAATATGAATGTCCCAACAAATGAATCATGCTTGGGTTCAATGGCGTACACCCATGTGGGGAGTCCCACGCTGAAAAATCCAGCCATACCCACGGCCATGATGGCAATGAATATTCCTAAGCCAATGGTGAACGCGGGATATTGAAAAAGTTGATTGGCCGCGCTGAAGCCACTAACACCTCCCACCAAGACTCCCAGCCCCAGCCAAAAACTCACCACACCCAAACTCATCACCACGCCCAGCAGGAAGCACTTGCTGCGATTGCCCGCACTTTGGCTGAGCGACATGATTTTAAGCGGAATAATTGGCAAAACGCAGGGGGTGAAGTTCAACAGCATGCCTCCAAGAAAGGCCACGATCAGCAATACTGCAAACCCAGAGCCACTGGGATTCACATTGAACTTTGTGCCAAAGAAGTCAAATTCAACGTCGTCTTGAACAGGCATGGATGGCGTTTCGCTGATCAATTGCGAAACGGCAAACTGTGTAAACACGCCGCTTGGCGCAACCACCGCGGCCGCGGAATCCACTTGCAGCTGGATTGGTATTTCAATTTCGGCGGGAGCCAAGCAACTGGTGTCGTTGCAGGATTGAAAATTTAATATTAGCGTGAAGGGGAGCGCGCCATTTTTTGCGTCCGCGCCAACTTGAATTGCGGCGAAGACAACAAAGGATCCCTCATACACGGCCAGCGTTTGTTTGCCATCGCCAAAATCAATGGGCGCTCCAACTGGAAGCGGCCATTGAGTGCCGCTCAATGTCACGGGATGGTTGGCCGCATTTGTTTGGGTTGGAGTTGCTTGCAGGGTGAGCGTGGAAAAAATCGCGCCCTCAAATACACTTGCTCCCACCACGGACCGCGCTTGCGATTCCACCGGCCACATGTGCCAGCCATGATTGATGTCAACCTGTATTGCAATTGGCACCAATGCTCCAGGGCGAACCATGGCGCTTGCAATGTCGCCACGCGCCCTGACCGTGTCGCGCGAGTCGTTGAATGTTGGTTTGACCGCTTGCAATTTTCCCCGGCCCGCCAAGTTGGATAGCGGGGTTTGAATTTGCCCAAAGGCAGACCAGGCGCAAAATCCCACTAGCAGCGCCACCAACTGACACACATTTGCGGGTTTCAATTTCATAGAAAAGAGCCTAGCAGGCTATTTAAGCAGCATTTTGCATGAAATGGAAGCAAAGTTCGCCTGTGGCACTTGAAATTTAAGCGAATTTTATGTAGAATACTGCATCCATTCTTTGTTGGAATGGGTTCCGTCCGTTTCACGATCGAATCCCATGACTACTAGTTTTCTCAACATGGTTTCGTCGACCACCTTCCTGCGATGACGCACTTGAGCGTTCATTTTGAAGGCTGGTGTCACCTTGGCGTCTTGCCAAGCGTGACTGAAGGTTTATTTGTGGAGACCGTGTTGTAAAGGTCGCCCCGAGCAAGCCTTGATTGTCCCACAAGGACAGTCACTGGACGGGTCACGCCGCGGTGCCGTACCGAGCGTGACCCGCGTTTTTTTTTACGGTGACAACTTTGTGCCACCGCGTAACTCAGACATCTAAGTTTTGTAACTCAAAAACAGAAGAGACATCTCAATGAACAGTGAAACACTCCGCATTCTTGATTCCATCGCCCGCGACCGCAACATTGACCGTGAGATTTTGCTCATGGATCTAGAGCAAGCCATGGTCAGCGCCGCGCGCAAGCATTTCAACAGCGAAAATCTTGAGGAATTTGGTTGCGAAATTGACCGTCTGAATGGCGTCATGCGCATTTGGCGCAATCTAGAAGAGGGCGCGCAAGAGGAAATTCCATTGGCGTCGTTGGGCCGTATTCCCGCGCAAACCGCCAAGCAAGTGATGATTCAAAAGTTCCGCGAGGAGGAACGCAACAGCCTGCTTGAGGAATTTTCGAAGCGTCAAGGTGAGTTGGTCACAGGCACCGCGCAAATGTATGAGGGCGGTTCGTTGGTTGTGCAGATTGACCGCGCCGAAGGCTTCATGCCGCGTAGCGAGCAAATTCCGGGCGAGCAATTTCAGCCGGGCGACCGTGTTCGCTGCCTCATTCTTGATGTACGCGATGCCGGCCACCAAGTGAAAATTGTTTTGAGCCGGGCGCATCCGGATTTCATTCGCCGTCTCTTTGAAGCCGAGGTTCCAGAAGTCGCCGAGCGCGTGATCGACATCAAAGCCATGTCGCGCGAAGCGGGCTTTCGCACCAAACTGGCGGTGTCCAGCGTGGACAGCAAAGTGGATGCCGTTGGAGCGTGCGTTGGTGTTCGTGGCAGCCGCATTCGCAACATTGTGGACGAGCTTGGCGGCGAGAAGATTGACATTGTGCGCTGGAATGAATCGAGTCAGGTTCTCATTTCAAACGCGCTCAAGCCAGCCGAAGTTGAGGAAGTCACTTTGTGCTTTGAACTTGGCCGCGCCACCATTATTGTGCGCGACGATCAACTCAGTCTGGCCATTGGTCGGCGCGGACAAAATGTGCGACTTGCGGCGCGTTTGACTGGTTGGGACGTGGACATTCTCACTCCGCCAGAGTTCCAAAAGGGTCTTGCCATTTTAGAGGAGTCGGTTCGCCCAATTGAGGGGATTACGGATGAAATGCTGGACAAATTGGGAGCGCTTGGTTTGATCAGCGTGTTTGATGTGGAGGAGGTTGGTCCAGAAATTCTGGAGACAAATCTTGGCATTGGTCCAGAGCTGGCCGACTTGATTGTGACCACATGCATTGAAAAGGCCAAGATTGTCGCCGAGCAACAAGAGCAAGAAAAGACCGCAGCCGAGCAATTGGCGGAGCAAGAAGGTGCGGCGGCAGATGTGTTGTTGGGATCGGCGCCGGCCGTTGAAGTGGATCAATCCGCAGAAGCCGCGGCCGACGACATTCTTGGTGGAAAACAGTAATGAAGCGTTGAAGTGATGAATATTTTTTAGAATCGTTTATTTGATTTGAATCAACAAAGGAAACACATTGTCCAAACTCACGAAAATTCGCATCTCGCAGTTGGCGAAAGACCTTGGAGTCGCAACCAAGGAGATTATTTCTCGCTGTGAGGCGGAGGGGATTCCAGATGTCAAACAACCGCAGTCCACCATTTCAATGGGCTTGGCTTTGACCATTCGTGAATGGTTTGGTGGTGGAGTTGCGGTTCAGGACGCGCCAGCGGAAGTCGAGCAGACCAAGCCCGCCGCCGAAAAATCCACCGCGGTCGCTAAAGATGTTGGTCATGAACTTGCGCCCAAAGTCAGCGCCAAGAAGTTAACGGCTCGACCCGCCGCGCCCAAGACCGCGGCGGTTGTGCGAAAACCCCCGCCGAAATCGCAAGTTGTGGCGGCGGATAAGGTCGCTCCAGTCGAAGCGAAACCCGCCAATGAAAAATCGGTCAAAGGAGTTGGTGTTCAGGCCGCGAGTTCGGATACCCAAGGCAGCGCGCCGGTGAAACAACCAGATGCCGTGGTACATGAGCCAGCCGCTGTTCAAACACAAAAGAGTGTTGCTGCGCCAATTCAATCGCCAGTACCTACGCCACCAAAAACATTTCTGCGCGCGGGCCCACCCGCTCCAGCCAATGTTCCAACGCGTCCAACGGATGTGCGTCCGGTTGGTCCAATGTTGCAGCAACCAGTAAAGACCAACCTGTCTGGTCCACGCGTGATTCGCGTTGAGACTCCAGATATTGTTCCCGCGCCGCGCCCACGATTTAATCCAACTGCTGGGCCGGGTGCATCTCGACCTGGTCAGCGATTTGGCGGCGGTGGCGCTGGTGTGAGTGGTGGGTCTGGTGTGGGTGGTGGCGCTCCAGCAAGTGGCTCATCCGCGCGCGCACCTGATCGAAACAAGCGCCGCGTATTGGCCAACGACACCCGCGGTCGAACCGCTGGCGAATCACCGACCGGCGAGCGCAGTAAGCAGGACATCAAGGAGCGCGAGGACCGCATGTCGTCCACGGGTTTCTTCCGCAAGAATCGCGCAAGCACGGTCAAAAGAAATGCCTCGTTCCAACCCACCGCGCGCCAGCAAGGCCCAGTGACCGGCGAGGTGAAAATTTCCGAGCCCATTAACATCAAGGAGCTTTCCTCCGTCACGGGAGTGAAGGCCGGCGACATTCTTAAAAAGCTCTTTATGAAGGGGACAACAGCCACGATTAACAGCGTCATCACCTCTGATCAAGCGCTTGAAACCATGCTTGAGTTTGACATTGAATTGGTGATCGAAGAGGCCCGCAGCGCCGCCGAAATTATCGAGGCTGGCTTCAAGGAGCGCGTGCGCAGCGATGAGCGTCCGCGCAGTCCCGTGGTCACCATCATGGGCCATGTTGATCACGGCAAGACAAGTTTGTTGGACCGCATTCGCAACGCCAATGTCGCCGCGGGCGAGGCCGGCGGAATCACGCAGGCCACCAGCGCGTTTCAAACTCCGGTTAAGGCCGGCGATCAAGATCGCGTCATTACATTCATTGATACGCCGGGCCATGAGGCTTTCACCAACATGCGCTCGCGCGGCGCCAAGGTCACCGACATTGTGGTGCTGGTCATCGCCGCCGACGACGGCGTCATGCCGCAAACCGTTGAGAGCATCAACCACGCCAAGGCGGCGGGTGTTCCAATTGTTGTGGCGCTGAATAAAATTGACAAACAGGAAGCCACCGAGAAAAATATCCAGCGCATCTACGGACAGTTGGCTGAAAACGGCTTGAATCCATTGGAGTGGGGTGGCTCAACGGAAGTTATGAAGACCAGCGCCGCCAAGAACACCGGCATTCAAGAGTTGCTGGATGTGATTGATTATCAGGCGCAATTGCTTGATTTGAAGGCGGATTACAAGGGCCTAGCGCAAGGCAGCGTGTTGGAGGCGCAACTGGAAGAGGGCCGCGGCGCCGTGGCGCGCCTGATTGTGCAAGAGGGAACTTTGCAGCGCGGTGACTTTGTCGTCATTGGCCGCGCCTTTGGTCGCGTGCGCGATCTTGTCAACGACAGGGGTCAGCGCGTTGAGTCTGCGGGACCAAGCACACCCGTCGCCATGAGCGGCATTGACATGATGCCCGACGCGGGCGACAAATTCTTCTGCGTGAAGAGTTTACCTGATGCCGAGGACGCCGCGCATGAGCGCCGTCGTATTGAGCGCGAGCGCGAGCTTGCCGCGCCAAAGATCACGCTTGACAACATCTTTGAGCACATGGGCAAGGCGCAAGTGAAGGAGCTTGGACTTCTTGTGAAAGCTGATGTGCAGGGCAGCATGGAAACGCTGCGCACCGTGCTGGGCAAGATCAAGACCGAGGAGGTGGCCGTGAATGTTCGTCACTCCGCGGTCGGTGGAATCAATGAAAGCGATGTCTCGTTGGCGGAAGCCACGGGTTCCATTATTCTTGGTTTCAATGTCACCAGCAGCAGCAAGGCGCGCGCGCTTGCGGAACGCAAAAATGTTGAAATACGGCTGTATGAAGTCATTTATGAGTTGGTGGACGATGTCACCCAAGCGGCGAGCGGCCTGTTGACGCCGGAAATTAAGTTGGAGGTGTTGGGCCACGCCGAAGTGCGCGAGGTGTTCAAGATTTCCAAGGTTGGCATGATCGCGGGTTGCTATGTCAACGATGGCGTGGTGGAGCGCAACGCGCAAATACGCGTGACGCGCGACGGCATTGTCATAGAGAAGGACCGTCGGTTGGAGCAACTCAAGCGGGTGAAGGACGACGCCAAGGAGGTTCGCGCCGGCATGGAGTGCGGCATGAAGATTGTTGGCTACAACGACATCAAGGCGGGCGATGTGCTGGAGTGCTACCGCACATCCACAGTGACTCGATCCATGCCGACCACACGATGAACCGCGATGACCACCAGCCTTCAGATGAGCGCGCCGCCGGACGATTGTCCTCGGCGCTTCGTCGCGCCATGCAGTCGGCCATTGCAGAAGGGCTGTCCGATCCGCGCGTTGAAGGTTGCTTGATCAGCGTGCTGGATGCGGTCATGACACCCGATCGCTCCACGGTGCGGTTTCATATTTCGGTGTTGCCAGGCGAGCGCGGTCAGTTGGCCATTGCCGCCCTGCGCCACGCCAGTGGACGCTTGAAGGCGGGCATGATTAAAAAAATCGAAATTCGCCGTCTTCCACGCTTGGAATTTCAACTTGATGATTCGCTGAAAAAGCAAGCCGCGCTTGACGCCGCCATGCACGCATCATCCCAATCACGCGGAGAACTTTCCGCACTTGACGCCGCCGACGCGGTAATGGATAACGATAAAGAATAAGCCAACATACAAGCCAATATTTCAAGTTCAATTTCAATTTCAATTTTAATTTTCATTTTATTTCAGTTCAGTTCTACTATTTCAACAATACAAATTCAATTTGAATCTGAGGAATCATGACCGCTAAGCCAGAGCTCTACACCACCAAGTTTTCCCAATTTGTCCGCACCAACACGGAGAAAGATCCGACTCCACCAACCGACTTGATCGAGTTGCTGATTGAAAGCTTTCTGTTGACCGATGCTTCGCGTACGCAGGCCGCGCACGCCATGTCACGCATTCGCCACGACATGGTGGACTTCAACGATCTTCGGGTGGCGCTTGTCAAGGAAATGGTGGAGACCATTGGTGTGCGCTATCCAGAGGCGCATGAACGCTGCGTTCTGTTGCGCCGTGCGTTGCATGATATTTTTAAGCGTCAACACAAGGTCAGCCTTGAGCATCTGGCGGCCATTCCCAAGCGCGACGCCAAGAGTTACATTGAAAATCTTGACGGAATTCCCTCATTTGTAGCCGCGCGGGTGTGTTTGTTGGGGTTGAACATTCATGCCGTTCCCATGGATCGCACCACGATTCGCCTTTTAGTGGAGTCCGACATTCTTACTTCGGCCGGTTCCGCGGCGGATATTTCGCAACTCATGTTGCGCCATGTTCGTGCGGAGGACGCGGTATCAACGCACGTTGCCATTCGCAAAGCGGTCGACCGCTATTTAATTTCTGGACGACCAGCTCGTGTGGGGCGTTCCGCGCGCAAAGCGTCGGCGACTCCATCCAAGCGAACTACTCGCAAATAGGCCTTGGTATGCGTCAGAGATATTGGACTTTGATCTTGCTCGCCACATGTGCTAGCTGTGTCGGCACGCCGCAAACGCCCGTTGAAGAATTGCAAGCGCAAGCCTCCCGCCAGCCACGAGGTGAAATGAAGTGGCTTACTCCGCCACTATACATGGCGCTCAAGGTTGTGCCCAAGAATGTGAACACGCACTTGGATTTGGATGAAGTTGAGAAAAAAATTTCACCGATTCAGTCCCATGAAACCGCCGCGTCCAGCAGCACCGAGCCCGATCCGATTTGGTTGATCAAGGTGCGTAATCATGCGCGGCAAGACGAGTTTGATCTGGCCATGCAACTGCTGTTCAAGGTGGTGCGTGAGGATTCCAAAAACCAGTTGGCGTGGCGTGAATTAGGGCGGTCTTTTGATGACACTGGACGCCGCGACAGCGCCCTGAGCGCGTGGAGCCAATTACTGGCGTTGGTTCCCAACGATGTGGAGGCACTTACCGCGATGGGGATTAATTATGTGGCGGTAAAAGATTACAGAAGCGCCGCCGAGCACTTGTTTCGCGCGCGCCGACTGTGGTTGACTGTCAAACGAACCAACTCGCGCTTGAAAAGACAAATCTCCACCTTGGCGGGATTGGGCTTTGCATTGCGCGCCTTGGATTACGCACATGCCGCCGCCGCATGCTTTGACCAAGCCGCGCAACTTCAAATATCTCTGGGCGATCGACCGGTGTCGGATGTCGCACCTTCGATCGCAAGCGCCAAGGAACTTTTGCGATTCGCTGGCGAGTGTGAAGCCAGCATTGGAAATTGGGACAACGCCGTGGAATTATTTTCGCGTTCGCTGGCGCAATCGGACCCAATGGATGCCACGAGCGTTCCCGCGTCAGTGTGGGCGCTGACATGCGCAGGGCGGCCCGCCTTGGCTAGACAGTTGATCATGGACACGCTCATGCATGCTGAATCCCCAGGCCGAGCCGGGGCGCCTAGCGCGACGCAGTGGCTGCACAAAAATGGGGTTTCTCAGCCACTTCAAGCAGGTTTGCAATACATCTTCACCCCGCAAGACACGCTTATCGCGCGCTCTATGGTGGCGTGCTCGCAGGCCCAAGCGGCGCGCGTCTTGTTGACCAGCGCGCCCCAGATTCTAGACAATTCAATCGCCTTGCGGGAGATGGTCCACGACATTGCTCTCAACCAAGGAATTGCCGTGGCCACGCAAATCGCATTGGACCATGTTCAAAAGAAGCCGGACAGCGCACACAACTGGGCGGCAGCCTTGCGCGACTTGCCATATTCGGCCAAACAAATGCGCGCGGAAATTCAAGCACTGTCCTCGCAAACCAACGCAGTCAGCGACACAACGGACAACGCCACGCGCGCCTTGCTTGGCGCTTGGTTTGACTTGGTTGGCTTGGATTCCCTGCTGGCATTGCAAACACTTGAGCCATTCACGCAGTCGCGCTCCCCACTTGCAAGCGCGTCACGGATTGCCGCGCTACATGCGTTGGCCATTGAGCATGACCTTGCCAAAATTGAGCGCATTGAATTGTTGTGCGATGCCACATCGGCACCAGAGTTGGCGGCGCTGGCGCGGGCCTTTCTGGAGTGTGGTGAAACCACCAAGGCCATTGAATGGGTCGAGCGCGCCATTGCGCTTGATAAAAAATCCGCGCAAGTATGGATGGTTCGCGCCGCGATCGATCTGTCGATTGCCTTGAATTCATCCATGGAATTGACTTACACACGCAAGCGCGAGGCCGCTTTGGAATCTCGAAATTCGCTGGAGCGCGCCATGGATGCGTCGCCGAATAATAGATTGGCCGCGCGTAAATATTTGGAAGTCGCCGTGCCGGAACAGGAAATTGCGCCCGATCAGGACGCCATGCTACTGATCAAAGCCAGCAAATCTGATCAGGTGTTGCGGGAGCTTCGCCGGGAGCAAGCCTTGTCGTTGCAGCGGCACAACCAATCCGAGTTCGTGTTGGAATCGCTACGCATGTTATTGCTCGAGGATCCCCACGACGCCATGGTTGCGCGAAGGCTCTTGTCCGCCTCTGCCAATATAGGGTGCATGGCGCAGACCGAGGAATTTTTGAACGCGCTGGTGCTGGCGCATCCCGCGGCTATAGAACTGACCGAGGCCGCTCTTTCATGCAAGGCGGGCCAGGGTCGATTCAGCGAGGTGATTGACATTCTTCAAGCGGCATTGTTGGTTGATCCAGATTCTGACGCGCTCATTCGCTCTTGTGTGCGCGCATGTATAGCGGCCGAAAAAAACGAGCTCGCCCTTGGCGTTCTGCATGACGCGCCGGAGCGTGTGCGAACCGCGGCGGGTCGCGCGCAACTTGAGCGAATTGATATTGCGTTGAATTTGCAACCCGCTGCCGCCGCGCAAGAAATTCGCGCCATGGCGCGCGGGGCACGATTATCAAAAGATCAGCGTGAAAGCGCGGTTTCTTTGGCGCATCGGTTGCCACATGACATTGGCGATCGATTGGCGTTGCAAGCGGCTTTGGCTAAGCCATTATTGAATGACCCCAAGGTCGCGCCAATGTATGTCGCCTACGCCATGCTGGACGGCAATCTACAAGAGGCGCGCGCCATCAGTAAAGCCTGCGCGCGCGCGTGGACTGTGGACGGCGCTCGACAGGCCGCTCAATTGCTTGCCGATGAAAATATGTTCATGCGCGCCGAATATTTACTGCATGATTGCGGGGCGTTGAACCAGGATAAAAATAAATCGCAACTGTTCAGAGCCGAGCTGGCTTGCCTGATTGCCAAAGGCAATGTGATGAAGGCGATCGCGCGCTTGACACAAGAGCGCGAACAAAATCAATTTCAACTGCAAGAACCGCTCCCCACAACGGTCGCCCAGGATCTGGCGGAACTTGGCAACGCGTTTTTAATTGCAAGCGATCCAATCGCCGCGGAGGAATGTTTTCAAATGGCGATTGATCTTGAGCCCAATCTTGTGACGGCTATGAACAATCTCGCCTGGCTGCGCATGGAGCGAAATGACATTGATGTCACCACGATCGATCTCATTCACCGAGCCTTGGTGGCCACCCCAAATGATCCCAGCACCCTTGACACGGCCGGGTGGTTGGCGTACCGACAAGGGCGGTTGCAGGATGTGGAAGGCGTTGAGGGTGCGGTGACAATTTTGCAAAGATCGCTGAAAAAAGCCCGAGATAAGGCCTCTCCAGAATCATTGGACCACTGCGCCGACGCGCTGTATCGCGTGGGCGAAATCGAGCAGGCCAAACAGCTTTGGCGCCTAATTGTGGATGAGGGCGCTGCAAAGTCTTCGCGCGAAAATGTCACCAACGCATTTTCTATTTTGCAACAGCGCCAGTGGGGCATTCGCGCATGGAACGCCAACGCATTTTATGATGGCAACGATGGTGCGGCCATTGCGCGCGCCAGGGAAAAATTAAACTTCATCCAGCAAGGTGGCACGCCTGCATTGGCGCCAATGGATTACGCATCAACACAATCATCCACCACGGGCGCGCCAAACCCACAGCTTGATGTGGGGGTATCCAATGTGTCCGAGGCAATTTTAGAGGGGGCGAAATAATGGCCGGCCATAGTGTTTGGAAAAACATCAAACATCGCAAAGCAGCGGTGGACGCCAAGCGTGGAAAAATTTGGAGCAAACTAAGTCGCGCGGTGATTGTCGCGGCGCGCACGGGTGGTGCGGACCCTAAATTTAATTCATCGCTGCGCTTGGCCATATTGGACGCCAAGGCGGGCAACATGCCGCGCGACACCATTGAGAAAGCCGTTAAGAAAGGTGCTGGCGGTTTGGAAAGTGAGCGCTACGAGCCAACTCGATATGAGGGATTTGGCCCCGGCGGCGTGGCCCTTGTGGTGGAGGCCTTGGTGGCCAACACCAATCGAACCGCGCCAGAAATCCGCACGCTTTTTGACAAAAATGGCGGCAAAATTGGTGTTCCCAATAGTGTCATGTTTGGCTTTCTTCAGCAGGGGATTCTGCTCATTTCAAGTGACGCAACCAACGAAAACGCGCTACTAGAAATTGTCCTGGCCGCCGGCGCGGACGATGTTCAAACCAGTCAAGAAGGGTGGCAAATCACCACCGCGCCCGCCAACTTTGGCGTGGTCCGCGAGGCCCTTGAAGCGGCCAATATCGCTGTCGAAAGCGCTCAAATAGAATATGTTGCACATAACACAGTTTCAGTCGATGCAGCCACAATGCAAATAGTTGAAAAATTGATCGAGGCGTTAGAGGATCATGACGATGTGCAGAAAGTGCACACAAATTTGTCGCGTGATTAAATCCATGATTTTCATCTTCATCATTTCGCATTTTTTTTTCTTGACATGTAAGGGCATGCAGAATGCCACCCAATCGCGCATTGTGCCTTTGGTCATGTTGGTGCTGTCCATTTTGAGTGCGTGTGGAACCAAGGAACGTGAATTTCCAGGACACTCCCGTGATCAAGTTTGGAAGGCAATGGTTCAAGCTGCCGAAGATCCTCGCTACGCCGATTGGGTTGTGACGGAGAATCAAGTTTGGCGTGACGATATTCATAATCGCATTGAAATTCTGCGTGAAGTTCGCCGCGATGTCATGATTGCAGGACATGAGCCAAGGCGTGAACAAAACGAGTGGAAATTCACGGCGGCATTGACCGACACGGATCCACCAGCCGTTGAATTTTCAACCACCACCATCACCGTTCCCGCGCATTTTTGGTTGCAAGCGCGGCATTATTTAGATGAAGTCGATATGCGACTCAAGGGCATGCCGCTTGAGAAAAAGTCTAAAATTCCGCAAGTCAATTTGGCTGCGTCAAACAAATTACCTCAGCGATCCGAGCCGCTTCCCGTGGTTGTCAGCACCCCAAGTGAGGAGCAAGCACAACCTGAAATTCCAAACGCACCCTTGAATGATCCAGTTGATACGGCGACCTCCGTAACTGTTCCCGTTTCAAATACGCAAGCCGCAGTGGAACAGGAACCGATTGTTGAGCCAGCCGCAGCGCAACCGGAACCGATTGTTGAGAAACCTGATGTGGACCCGACACCAGTTGTGCAAGCGGAGCCGGCCACTGAACCCATATTGATCCCCGAGCCTGTGTTAAATCCACAGCCCGCAATTATTCCAAAGCCAATTGCTGTTAAGTCAGTACCAAATGCGAATCCTGTTCGTGGTCCGAAAGTAGACCCCGATCCAACGCCCGATCCAACGCCCGAGCCAACACTCGATCCAACGCCCGAGCCAATGCCCGAGCCAATTCCCGATCCAACGCCCGATCCAACGCCCGATCCAACGCCCGAGCCAATTCCCGAGCCAATGCCCGAGCCAACGCCCGAGCCAACGCCCGAGCCAATTCCCGAGCCAATGCCCGAGCCAACGCCCGAGCCAATTCCCGAGCCAATTCCCGAGCCAACGCCCGATCCAACACCCGAGCCAACGCCCGCACCTTCTCCGACCGAGCCTTCGCCATTTGAGCCGCCGCCCGATCCATAATTTTTCTATCCACACGCGCCGCCAGCGCAATTCATAAACTTATTCATAACGATCGAAGCAACTTTTATCTTTTTGAAAGGACAATTCCATGCCAAGCAAAATTCAAATGACCAGCGACGGACTTCAAGTTCCAGATCAACCCCTCATTCCATTCATTGAGGGCGACGGCACTGGTCCCGATATTTGGAAGGCCAGCCAAATGGTGTTCGACGCCGCGGTTGAAAAGGCCTACGGTGGCAAGCGCAAGATTCATTGGCATGAAGTTCTTGCAGGCGAAAAGGCCTTCAACAAAACTGGATCATGGTTGCCCGAGGAAACGCTCACGGCTTTCCGCGACATGCTGGTGGGCATCAAGGGACCGCTCACCACCCCAGTTGGTGGAGGCATGAGTAGTTTGAATGTGGCGCTTCGCCAAAAGTTAGATCTGTATGTTTGCCTGCGACCCGTGCGCTACTTCAAGGGCGTGCCAAGTCCGGTGAAGAAGCCCGAGGATGTGGACACCGTCATCTTCCGCGAGAACACTGAGGACATTTACGCCGGGATTGAATTTAAGGAGGGCTCGCCCGACTCCAAGAAATTCTTGGACGCGTTTCAGTTGGCGTTCCCAGAGCAGTTTAAAAAAATCCGTTTCCCGGAAACTTGTGGCATTGGCATTAAGCCAATTTCTAGGCAGGGCACCGAGCGCCTGGTCCGCAGCGCCATCAAGTACGCGCTGAAAGAGAAGCGAAAAAGTATCACTATTGTGCATAAGGGCAACATTATGAAGTTCACCGAGGGCGCATTTAAGGATTGGGCCTACGCGCTTGCGGCCAAGGAATTCCGCAATGAAACCGTGAGCGAGCGCGAGACTTGGATCTTTGCAAACAAAGACGCCAACGCCGCGCTTACCACCGAGGCCAATGCCAAGATGATCGATCCAGGCTACGACATGATGACGCCCGATCAACAAGCCAAGATCCGCGCCGAGATTGATGTGGCCATGAAGTTGGCGCCAACACACGGTGGCGGAAAGTGGAAGAGCAAGTTGCTCATCAAGGATTCCATCGCCGATATCACTTTGCAACAAGTGCTCACACGCCCTAAGGATTTTGATGTGATCGCAACCATGAATTTGAACGGCGACTATTTGTCCGACGCACTCGCCGCGCAAGTGGGTGGCATTGGCATTGCGCCGGGAGCCAACATGAATGAGACCACTGGCCACGCCATCTTTGAAGCCACGCACGGCACCTCGCCCAAGTACGCCAACCTTGATCAAGTGAATCCAGGCAGCGTGATCTTGTCCGGCGAAATGATGCTGCGTTACATGGGTTGGAGCGAGGCGGCCGACATGATCATCGCTGGCATGGACGCCGCCATTACCGCACGCACCGTCACATACGATTTCCATCGCTTAATGGAGGGCGCACGCAAGGTGAAATGCTCGGAATTTGCCCACGAAATTATTCGGCATATGGATGCGCGCGTGGCGGTCACGGCGTAAGGCGCCGCTGATTCAATGACCACACAACCACCGGCGCCATTCGCGTGGAGGCAATTCTTTCAAACGCTTCCTCGTGGAATGCGCGCAGGTTTTATGTTGTTGATCGCGTGGAGTTCGGTGCCATTTTTCTGTGGGCTACTTTTACTGGCCAACATTCATTCGGCGCACAACTGGGTTGGTGGCGAGGACTTTCAAGCTGCCGCCATCTTTGCCGTCAGTTACGCGGTGTTGACTGGTCTTGGCATCTTGCCAACCTACGCCGCCACCATCGTGGGGGGATGGATCTTTGGTCTGAAACTGGGTTTCGCCGCGTGTGCCGCGGGGTATCTAGGCGGCACCATGATTGGATTTGGCGTGAGCACACTGGCGTGCTCCACCCATGTCTCTGCGTGGATCGACTCGAACAAGCGATGGGCGATCATTCGCAAAACCATTCTTGCGGAAAATGCGTGGAAGACGACTGGCATTATCGCGCTGATTCGGCTTTCGCCCAGTGGGCCATTTGCCGTGACCAACTTGGTGCTTACATCATGCGGCGCGGACTGGAAGGCATTTATGATTGGTTCCTCAGTGGGGATCGCACCGCGCACATTTATGGCCTGCTTTGTAGCGGCTTCGGCCTCTGCCACCGGCGCCGTTGACATTCAATCATTGGCAAAAAGTCAGGGATATTGGGCTGTGATTGTGGGTATTGTTCTTTTTATGGTCACGTTGGCGGTCATTGGATTGGTGGCGCGCGCGGCGCTTGATCGCGCGTTGCGTGACGAAACCACCGCGATTCGCTAACTTGCTTCACCTATGTGCGTCATTGAAATGAGTCGTTCACGCGTTCAAAGTTCATCCCGCACAAGCTTGCGCGCCAAGGCGCAAGGCAAGGGCGTGCGCAAGTCGGCCAAGAAAGGCTGGCGTACTGCGGCCACCAGCGATCGACATGAGTTGTACGAATTGGCGGTACAAACTCCTCTGGATGAAGTGAAGTTCATGGACAAGATCTTCAAGTCCATCAATAACCGTTTGCCCGCCACATTTCGAGAGGACTTTTGCGGCACGCATATTCTTTCTAGCGCGTGGGTCATTCGCCGCCCAAGCAATCACGCCTATGGCGTGGACCTTGATCCGTCCGTGCTTGCGTGGGGTGCCGCGCGTCGCAAGCAACAATTGTCGCCCAGCGCACGCAAGCGCTTGCACACTGTGCAAGGAGATGTGCTTGCGCACAAGGGCGGCTTGGTGGATGTGGTGGCTGCCTTCAATTTCTCGTATTACATATTTAAAAAGCGCGCGCAACTCTTGCGCTATTTCAAATTCGCGCGCACGCGCCTTCAAAAAGACGGGGTATTTTTTCTAGACTGCTATGGCGGCTATGAAAGCTTTTCTCTGCAAAGTGAGGAGCGCAATTTGGACGGCTTCACCTATATATGGGACACCGTCAAGTACAACCCTATTTCGGGCGAGGTGCTCAACCACATTCACTTTCAATTTCCAGACGGTACGCAAATCCGCAAGGCATTTACCTACGATTGGCGCTTGTGGACCATCGCGGAGTTGCAGGAATTGCTTGCCGACGCGGGTTTCAAGCGCAGCACTGTGTATTGGGAAGGCACCGACCACGCAACTGGCGGCGGCAATGGAATATTTCGCAAGGCCACCTTGGGTGAGGCGTGCGCTGGTTGGATTGCGTACATTGCGGCTGAAAAATAAACTTTCTAGAAATCGAATTCCAACGAGAAATGAACGGCAACTTCGCCTAAAGTCTTCCCAATGCATCCGTTCGCAATACTCGCGCCCGCTTGGCGTCGCGCACCCGCCGCTGGAATAGTCGCGGGAGGACTTCAAGAAGTAGAAGAAATTTTCCGCCGCCAATTGCGTAGCGATTTGCCCGCGGTCAATGAACTGTCGCGCCATGTGGAGCGCTACCGCGGAAAAATGCTGCGTCCCACGCTGTTGCTGCTTTCTGGTTTGGCGGCCACCGGGCGCGAGGACGAGGCGGCCCTGACGCGCGGCCACAAAATGGCGGCGGCGGTTTCGGAAATGATCCACATGGCCACCTTGGTGCATGACGATGTGCTGGACGAGGCCGATACGCGTCGCCGTGGAGCCACCATTAATTCGTTGCGCGGCAATGAGACCGCGGTCATGCTTGGTGATTGGCTTATTTCAAACGCGTTTCATTTGTGCTCGCTCATTGGCGATCCATCGTTGAATGTGGCGTTTGGTCACACCACCAACACGCTGTGCGAGGGCGAGTTGCTGCAACTCAGCCGCCGCGAGGATGTGTGCTTGGACGAGGGCACATATTTGGAAATTGTGAAGCGTAAGACTGCGGCATTGGTCGCCACCTGTTGCGAACTTGGAGCCAAATTGTCGGGCGCCAGCGAGCAAATCCAACAATCGCTTGCCATGTATGGCCAGCACACGGGCGTGGCATTTCAAATTCAAGATGACATTCTGGATTTCACCGGCGATGCAAGCGTTGTTGGAAAAACATTGGGCTGTGATCTGATCAAGGGCAAAGCCACGCTGCCGTTGATCTTGTATTTGCGCGACTGTGTTGGCTCATCGCGTGTGGACGCCATTAATGTGATCGAATCACGCGACGGAATTGAATTAGTGCGGCGCATGAATAAGGCGGGCTCCATTGTGGCCGCGCAAGGGGTTGCGGAAAATATGATCCACAGCGCGCAAAACTCGCTCGCTCCGCTTCCGGACGGTCCAGTGAAATCGCTGCTGCAAGAGTTGGCCATGGAAGTCATACGCCGCGACCGCTGAGAGAGTCTGTGGTCATGCGCGCGTTCATGCGCCTTCAAAAAATGCGCGGCCCAAACACCGTGTATATAAAAAAATTCCAGTACGCCTTTATGCGCCACGCGCAACCTAGGCTTGGCCGCAGTCAGCGTTGTCAATCAAGCGCACGCCATGTAGGCGCGCTGCAATAAGAGCGCGTGCGCCCAACTTCCATGCGAATTGAAATGTGTCCAAGGGCAGAAGTGTGTCGGGGCTGCGAATCACGGCGTACTCAACCACAAGTTCGTGCCGCGCCAACACCTGCTGCATTTCATCTTGCGCCGCCGCAATGTCCATGCCCGCGCGCGCGCCCGCTTGCGCCGCCGTTAGTGCCCGCGAAAGTGCCAGCGCATTGTGCCTTTGATTAGGCTGCAAATAGCGGTTTCGGCTGCTCATGGCCAGGCCATCGCTTTCGCGAATGGTGGGGCAGGCATGCACCACAAGGTCTTTCCAACGTGGGCCTTCACGCCGCACCATTTCTTGAATGACACGCAGTTGCTGAAAATCTTTTTCCCCAAAATAAGCCGCGGCCGGTTGGCACATGTCAAAAAGTTTCGCCACCACTTGGCACACGCCGGCGAAATGCGTGGGCCGCCGCGCGTCTTCTAGTTTTGGTTGCGTTGCAACTCGGGGCAATTGCAATGCCGACGCCTCCGCATTGGCCGCTGACAGGCCGCGGGGGTACATGATTTGCACGCTTGGAATAAATATGGCGGATGCCCCGGCCGCCTGACATACCTCAAGGTCTGCGTCCAGCGTGCGCGGATACTTTGAAAAATCTTCGCCTTGCGCAAACTGCGTTGGATTGACAAACAGGCTCACCACCACGGGCCGACCACCGCTTGCCGCGCGTGCGATGAGTGAGGCGTGCCCGGCATGCAACGCGCCCATGGTTGGAACCAGCGCGCATCTATGAAACGGCGCCAGTGATTCTGCTTGTTCAACAATTCGCATGTGGCGAAGGTACTCGCCTTTGATTGATTCTTATGCGCCATCCAAACGCTGTATTTTCTGTCATTTGGCGGCGTTCACAGTGACCCCATTATGCAGCGACGCACCTTAAAAACTCTATTTTTCTCTTGGCTTGCCCGCAAAAGTCGCCTACACTATGGATTCCCATTCAAAGGATGCAATTTCACAACGAAAATTCGAATTTCTCAACTTCCAATCAAGCACCGAACATGAACAAACCACGACCACTGTATTTAGACAACGCTTCCACCACTCGCTGTGATCCTCGCGTGGTGGAAGTCATGCTTCCTTTCCTGACCGAAGCCTATGGAAATTCGGGCAGCCGCAACCACGCCTTTGGTTGGGAAGCCGAGGAGGCCGTTGAGAAAGCGCGCGAGCAAGCCGCCGCGTTGATTGGCGCCAACGCCAAGGAAATTATTTTCACCAGTGGCGCCACCGAAAGCAATAACTTGGCCATCAAAGGTGCCGCCCACATGTACGCCAAGGCGCCCGAAGGACAAACCGGTCGAGGTCACATTATCACCGCGCTGCATGAGCATAAGGCCGTGCTTGATCCATGCAAGCGCCTTCAGAAGGAGGGTTTCGATGTCACCTTCTTGCAACCGCCCGCTGACGGCGTGATTACCCTTGACATGGTGGCCAAGGAAATTCGTCCCGACACCATTTTGGTTTCCATTATGTGGGCCAACAATGAAATTGGAACCATCAATGAGATTCCTGCCATTGGCAAATTGTGCCATGACAAGGAAATTATTTTCCACAGCGACGGCACGCAGTGGGTTGGCAAAATGCCAACCGATGTGGAGCGCGACAATATTGATTTGCTCTCTTGGAGCGGTCACAAGATGTATGGACCCAAGGGCGTGGGCGCGTTGTATGTGCGCCGCCGTAAGCCGCGCGTGCGCTTGGAGGCCATCTTTGACGGCGGTGGCCAAGAGCGTGGAATGCGCAGTGGCACGCTGAATATCAGTGGAATTGCCGGGTTTGGTAAGGCTTGCGAATTGTGCCAGCACGAAATGCAATCCGAAGGCGAGCGCCTGTTGAAGTTTCGCACGCGCCTTGAAACCGAACTTGCCAAGGCCATTGAAGTGACGCAGGTCAACGGCAACGCCAGCAAGCGCGTGCCCAATATCACCAACATTTCATTTGGATTTGTTGAGGGCGAAAGTTTGCTCATGGGTATCAAAGACATAGCGTGCTCATCCGGCTCCGCCTGCACCAGCGCCAGCCTGGAGCCAAGTTATGTTCTGAAAAGTTTGGGAGTGGGCGACGAACTTGCCCACAGCAGCCTGCGTTTAAGCATGAGCCGCTGGACGACCGACAAGGAAATTGATTACACCATCGCCTCCATCACGAAGGCGGTGTTGCATTTAAGAAAGATGAGCCCGTTGTACGACCTGTATAAAGAGGGTGTTGACATTAGTAAAATTCAGTGGCAAACCCATTGAGTTGTTCACGAGAGTTTGAATACATAGTTTGAAATAAAGTTTGAAACAAAGTTTGACAGACATTCAAGAAAGATCAGATCATGGCATACAGCGACAAAGTCATTGAGCACTATCAGAATCCGCACAATGTTGGCTCATTTGGTAGCAGCAAGGAGGTGCAAGCCCGCAAGGATGTTGGAGTGGGCATTGTTGGCGCGCCCGAATGCGGCGATGTCATGCAGTTGCACATTCAAGTTGGTGAAAACGGCGTGATTCAAGACGCCAAGTTCAAGTGCTTTGGTTGCGGTTCCGCCATCGCCTCAAGTTCTTTGGCCACCGAATGGATCAAGGGCAAGACGGTTGACCAGGCGTTGGCTATTAAGAACACTGAAATTGTGGAGGAACTCAGTCTGCCGCCAGTGAAGATTCACTGCAGTGTGCTGGCCGAGGATTCCATTCGCGCCGCTATTGAAGATTGGAAGAAGAAGAACGGCATTGCCACCGCGGTGAATGCCCACGCCGCGCACGCGCACTAATTGAAATCAAACAATCGCTTGTCAAAGACATCACTTCACACCAACTAGCTTCAGGAGACCCCCATGTCAGTCATCGTCACAGAAACAGCCGCCCGTGAAATTGATTCCATCATTCGTCAACAAGGCCTTGATCCAGCCAAGATTCATTTGCGTGTTGGCGTGAAGGGTGGCGGTTGCAGCGGCTTCAGCTATCTACTTGATCTGACCGAGATCCGCAAGGATAACGACGAGTTGTGGGAAGTCTCCTTCACGCGCCGCCCCGATGTTGCCGTGAAAGCGCAGAATGAAAGTGGCGCAGGCTCCGTCGCCACCGCAACCACGGCAGAAACATTCGCTGTTAAAGTCATTTGCGATCCCAAGTCCTATTTGTATGTCAACGGCACCACGATTGATTTCAAGGACGAGGTCATGGGACGCGGATTTGTGTTTAGCAATCCAAACGCCACCACCACATGCGGTTGCGGCTCAAGCTTTAGCGCGTAAGTAACCTGAATTATCTCAAGAAATAAGAAACGCCCACTGCAATAAGGCGTTTCTTTTTTACTGCATTTCAATTCCAACTCACACAGTTGGGCGCGCGGTGGCTTGCGCAAATTTGTTCTGGCGAATTTGTCCAACCAGTGGCGCGAATTCCGCGGCAGTAACGGCCTTGCCAATCAGCCAGCCTTGCGCGCCATCGCAGGACTGCTCCTTCAGCCACGCCCACTGCGTGATATTTTCCACGCCCACCGCAACTATGCGCATGTTCAGTTGCTTGCTAAGCGCCAGCATGGTCTGCACCATCATTCGGTCTGGCGCCATGCCTGGCAGCGGCCGAATAAAACTGCGGTCGATTTTTAATTCAGATACAGGCAACGCCTTCATGTTGGCCAGAGTGGCCACGCCCACGCCAAAATCATCCACGCACACGGCGGCGCCCAAGTTGCGCAGCGTGCTGAGCGGCGCGTTGAACGCCTGTGGGTTTGAAAGAATCGCGGCCTCAGAAATTTCCACGGCCAGTTGCGCCCCCGACACGCCACTTTCATTCAGTACGCCGCGCAGGGTGTCCACAAAGCGCGCACTCGCCAATTGATTGGCCGTGATATTCACCGCCACGCGAATGTGCAAACCAATCTGCTCCCACGCCGCGCACTGGCGGCACGCTTCGCGCAGGCTCCACAATGTGATCTGGTCCATCACGCCGCATTCCTGCGCCACCACCACAAAGCGTCCAGGTGCAACAGACACCCCCACGGGCGATGTCCAGCGAATCAACGCCTCGGCGCCGTACACATCGCCGCGATTCATATTTATTTGAGGCTGAAACAATAATTGAAATTCCGAATGCTCAACGGCGTGTTGCAAGGCGCTTGCTAATTGCAAATCATTCAGCACTTGCGTGCTCATGTCCGCCGACCAATGCGATGCGGCCGAGTGGGCGCCAGAGCGCGCCTGGTCCGCCGCCATTTCCGCGCGGCCAATCAGCGTGCGCGCATCCACTTTTTCGCCCGACACCACCAGGCACAAGCCCGCGTGCGTGCGCAAGCGAATTTCCCGTTGCGCCAGAAACAGGGGCATGCGCGCCGCCTGCGCCACGGTGTCTGCAAGCTTTTCCAAGCCAACCACATTGCGGGGCAGGGCGATTAAAAAATTCTCCTCGTCCATATAGGTCATCCATGAGTCCGTTGGCAGTAACGGCGTCAGACGCGCGTGAAGCGATCGCTCAACTTCCACTTGCAGCCCGTCGCTGGCCACGCCCAACACATTCAGCGCTGTGGACACATTGGTGAAATGATCAAATCGCAACAGCAACACGCTGCCAAGTTGCCCTTGCTCAAGCGCGCTTTGCACATGGCGCGCCGCGAAACTTTTTCCGCTTTCATGATGCTGCGCGCCCAGCCACTGCTCGCGCCGCACCAGCGCGCTTTCAATCACCGCGCGAATTTGTTCCTCACCCGCGTTGTCGGCAATCACCGCGTCCGCGCCCGCGGCCGTTCGCGCCGCCAGCGTGTCAGCCGCCGCGATTACCACTACCACCGTATGCGCCAGTACCTGCGTTGATCGAATGTGTTGCAGCAGTGCGGCGGCGTCGCAACCATTTCCATCAAGCAACACAACGCAAGTGGTTTGCGTGGAGCACGCCAATTGCATGGCCTGCTCTTGTAAAGCGCACAAACAATGCACGCCGTTGACTTTAAGCGCGTCAACAAGCGCATCGCGCGAGGAGCCAGTGTTTGAAATCAATACAAGTTGAGGCATGGTGCGCTGGCAAGTTTAAGCGATCCCGTTGAATATGGAAGCAGTGTTGATGGTGGTCGCT
>SYAC01000025.1 GCA_005787685.1 Planctomycetia bacterium | reverse complement strand
TGGACGGATCTGGTGAAGTTGACTCCGGCGATGTTTCGCTGGTTCTTCTAAGCACTGGCTCTTGCCAGTAAGTTGAAGCGCGGCTTTGAAAGCCGCAACTATTGAAGTGCAAACAAGCCCCTCGGCCACACGGTCGAGGGGTTTTCTTTGCCTTATGCGTGGGCGTTATTTATTTATAATCAGCAACTAGGCCATTCGTAGGCCAGTCTGATTTGGCTCGAATAAATGCGCGCGCGTGAGATCTACAGCGACGGATATGGATTTGCCCTCTTCAATTGACGCGTCGGGACCGCAACGCGCGATAAGGCGTTGTCCTGAAGTTTGCACAACAACATCCATGCGGTCGCCATAATGTTCAACCGCTTCAACGGTGGCGGCAAATCCGCCCGCGGCGTTGAGCAGGACATGTTCGGGGCGAATACCAAGCACCGCATTGCGTGGTGCACTTGGCGCCAATGATTTCCACGCATCGACCAAGCCTTGAAATTGCGTTGATTTTGCTGTGAATGTGGCCCAATTGTCTTTCATAGTCAGGGAGCCTTCCAGCATGTTCATGGTGGGGGTGCCAACAAACTCCGCCACAAATCGGTTGGCTGGCTTGGAATACATTTCTTGCGGCGCGGCGATTTGTTGCACCAGACCATCCTTGAGAACCACAACGCGATCGCCCAAACTCATAGCCTCCTCTTGATCATGCGTGACATACACCATGGTTACGCCAAGACGACGGTGCAACATGCGAAGTTCGGCGCGCATTTCAACTCGTAGTTTGGCGTCTAGGTTGGATAGTGGCTCGTCAAGTAAAAAAACTTTTGGCTGGCGTACCATGGCGCGGCCAAGCGCAACGCGTTGGCGCTGGCCACCAGAAAGAGCGGCGGGGCGGCGAGCTAGAAGTTGCGAAATACCCAACGTTGTTGCGGCGGCGTTGACCTTTTTTGAAATCTCAATGTGCTCAGCACGGCGGCCCGCGCGATAGGCGCTTGATATGATGGATTTGAAACGGCTTGGAAATGTTCGGCGGCGCAATAAACCAAACGCCATGTTGTCGCGCACATTCAGGTGGGGATAGAGCGCGTAATTCTTAAAAAACAATGCAATGTCGCGCGCTTGCGGCGGCAATTCATTCACCACCAAGTCGTCAATCTTCATCACGCCTTCGGTGATGGTTTCCAAACCAGCGATCATGCGTAAAAGCGTGCTTTTTCCGCAGCCAGATGGGCCAACCAACACTAGGAATTCGCCGTGGGCAATGTGCAGGTCAACGCCCTCCACGGCGCGCACGCCGCCAGGATAAATCTTTCCAACACGATCAAGAGAAATAGTTGCCATACGAATGTCTCCGTTGAATTTGCGACCGCGTCAGCCTTTGACGGCGCCTTTGCCTAGGCCTTCAATGAATTGCCGCTGCGCCACTAGGAACAGCAAGATGCAGGGAATCATGGTCACAAGACTTGCGGCCATGAGTAGATTGACTTTGTTCACGCCACCATATTGATTTCGAAAACTATTGAGCGCCACGGCCAGCGTGGCTTGCTCATCAGAATGCAAGTAGATCAGCGGCGCCAGAAAATCATTCCATGTGAAGATGAATGTGAACACCGCGCAGATGGCAGTGACAGGCCGACATAGCGGCAACATGACATGCCACCAAATTCCAAACCATCCCCAGCCGTCCACTTTGGCGGCTTCCACCAAGGCCTCTGGAACCTGCGCGATAAATTGCCGGTACATGAATATAAAGAACGCGCTGCCAAAGAACGCCGGCACAACCAGTGGAAGAATGGTGTCCACCCAACCCAAGTTTCGAAACAACAGAAATAGTGGAATCATGGTGACTTGCCCAGGCAGCATCATGGTGGCCAACATAAGCAAAAATAGCGCGTTATTGCCGCGAAATCGTATGCGTGCCAAGGCGAAGCCAACCAGGCTTGATGAGAGCACCGTGCCCGTGACCACCAACGTGGTCACCACAATACTGTTGGCTAGCGCGTCAAAGAAACCTTTCCAGCGCACTGATCCCATTTGCGAAAGCGCGTCTGGAAAATTATTCCATTGGGGATCACTGGAAAATAATTTTGTCATGTCACCGCTTACGGTGGCGGCTTGCGCGCGATCTGGCGTGAGCACGCTGACAAGCACCATCCATAAAAGTGGAAAAACGATGATGGCGGTCCCGCACACAAGCGCCACAAATGAAAGCGTTCGCGTAAGGCCTCCACCTACGGCGCCAGCGCGCGCGGAATCATGGTTCATATTTGTGGCTCCAGTGTTGTCGCTCATCGACGAAGCCCCTCGTAGTGGACAAGTTTTCGGCTGCCACGCAGCGTGAGCATGGTGAAGGCCAAAATAATCAGAAGAAGAATCCACGCCATGGCGCTGGCGTATCCCATTTCATAAAACTCGAATGCCTGGTTGTACAGATACAACACATAGAAGCGTGTCAGGTCGCCGGGTTCTCCGCCCGTCATGACGAAGGCTTGCGTAAACACTTGAAAGCAACCAATGATGGACATGATCACATTGAACAAGATCACCGGGCTCAACATGGGAATGGTGATGCGGAAAAATCGACCGATTGAGCCCACGCCATCAATTTGCGCGGCCTCGTGTAATTCCTCTGGAACCCCTTGTAAACCCGCCAAATAAATCATCATCCCGCCGCCCACCATCCAGAAACCCATAATGGCGAACGCGGGCGCGCCCCACACGGCGGCATCTTTGCCAAACCAATCGGGTGGGGTTGCGCCAAAAATATGTAGCGCTGGACGCAGTGCCGCGTTCATCAGTCCGCCGTCAGTGTCAAACACCCATCGCCACAACACGGCCACGCCCACGCCGGCAAGCACGCTTGGTAAATACCAGGCGGCGCGGAAAAAATGAATGCCTCGAACTTTTTGATTCATGAGCAGCGCGGCCAGGAGCGCCAATATTTGTCCGCCAGGCACCGCGATGAGCGTGTAATACAAAGTCACTTTCAAGCTTGTGATGAAGCGCTCATCGTAAAATAGAAGTTGCTTGTAATTTCCCCATCCCACCCAGGCGGCTTGATCCAATGTGCTTACACCGCGCCACTTGGCAAAGCCCAGCAGTAAACTCATAACAATTGGAAATGCCATAAAGATCATGAAGCCCAACAGCCACGGCGACACAAGTAGCCAACCCCAGCGCGCCTCGCGGGTGGTGGCGCTGTCGCCGTGGTTTCGCAGAGCCAGAAATGCAAGCAGCGCGATCGCCACAAGGGCGCACAGTGAAATGCTCCAGCCCAATGCAGGCCATGGAAATAATTCAAATTGTGCGCGCGCCAGCGGACTGGTGCTCTCCGCAATCCACAGGCGGTTGAAATCATCCGTGGATTGCTTCACGGTTTGATCGCCAACTTTCAAGGCGCGGTCAAGCGTGGCTCCAAGCAACTGTTCAAATCGTGGATTGGCTGGCCAATCCACCACCAGCGCGTCGGGGGCGGGATCTAAATACCCTTGATTATTCGCAGGTTTTTTGCTGGAGTCTAGTAATGCGGGACTTTGCGCAACGCTGCGAATGGTTGGAATGGCAAGTCCCAACTTTGCTGCAGAAGTCTGGGCATCTGGACCAGTGAGCCAGCGAATGAGTTTCCACGACATGTCTTTGTTTTTGCCTTGTTTGGCCATGGACCAAGACACCGTGGCAATCACATTTCCATCCGCGGCTCCGCGTGGAAGCGGTGCGTAGTCCCAATCAAAGTCTTGAATGCGGCGGTATTCGGGAACAACCCAGCGCCCGAATGGACCAGCCATGCCAACGCGGCCAGTGGTGAACACCGCCGCGCCGGTCGCCAATTTGCTGCGGCCACTTGTGAGAGTGTTCGTTTCATCTTGGCGCCATGAACGCAGTCGCTCCAGCGCGGCTTGAACCTTAGGGTCTTCCAATCGAAGTTCATCAAAATTATTTCCGCGTACCTCCACACCTTCGCTGCGCAAGTAGGCGCGCACCATCATTGGCCATGTCACAAACTCACTGCCTATGTAGGCCTGTCCGTTCGCGTCCTTCAGTTGGGCAATGGCGCGCGCGTTGGCAATGTATTCATCCCATGTCCAATTGTTGCTTGGAAACTTCAGTCCGGCTTTGGTGAACAAATCCTTGTTGTAATAAAATCCAACGGTTGTGAAATCTTTGGGTATGCCGTACAGGGGGCCATTTCCTGCTGTTTTTCCGTCAAATCGAAATGCCGACACGGTGGTGGGATAGAAATCATCAAGCTTGATTCGATCCCCCACATTGTCCGCGCGATCGCGTTCCAGAAATTCATCAAGTGGTTCAAGCAGGTCCATGTCTGAAAAACTGGCAACGCGTTCCGCGCCAACATAAAAAACATCGGGCGGCTCGCCACTGGCGAGCATGGTTTGCAATTTCGTGTAAAAGCTTCCCGCATCCCCAGGATTGATGCGGCGCACGCGCACGCCGGGGTTCGCGACTTCGAAGGCGCGCAAACTGTTGTTCACAATTTCGTCCTCCTCGGGACCGCCTTCGCCCGACCAATGCAGAACCACTAATTCTTGTTGAATCTTGGCGGAGTCACGCCATTGATTCCATTGGCGAAGCCCCACGCGCGCGAAACTCCATAGCACAAGAGCAAGGGCGGCCAAGGCAAAAAAACCGCGCGTGAAATGCGTGATTTTTTGCCAGGTATGCATACCGCTGTACATGAAAGAAGTATATGGTTTACATGCAAAACCATGCGTTCTAGATGGCATCTCATTTTAGCTGGCACACATTCTTTCTGCACATGTTTTGTACCTGTGATCCTTCGCGTGATGCCCCCAAGACGCCGCACCATGGCTTGTGTTGCTTTGTCAGCGATCATCCTTGCGCTTGCGGCAACCGCCGCGCCGCCAGATGAATTTCCACCACAAGTTCCATTGGTTCAACGACCAACAGAGCGAAGTCCAGGGCTGCTTGCGCCTTCCATCACGGCCACCAAAGTGTCGCCTTCTTCAACCGCCGCACAGCGCGGAGCCAACTCATCTGCAACCACCACGCATGGCACAATGACTGCCGCAGACAATCGATGGATGGTTACATTTACATTCACCCCATCACAGGACACGACCAAACAGGTGACTCTTGCAGGCGATTTTAATCAGTGGAACAAGCTCGCAACGCCCATGCAGCGCGCGGCCGATGGCAGTTGGTCTGCATGTGTTGAGTTGGCGGAAGGAACGCACCTCTATAAATTTGTTGTCGACAATCAGACATGGCTGGCTGATCCTAAAAATACAAAGGCGGTTCCAGATGGCAACGGGGGAGAGAATTCCGTGCTTCCACTTGGCGCATTGTTGTCGCTTGACCCGGCGCAATCCAAGCGAGGCGATGGGAAAATGAATCCCCTTGCACTCAGCCATGACCCAAAGCGGGCGCAAGATTGTGAGCTTTTGACGGACAATTCATGGGTCATTCGCTATCGCACTCTCGCGCATGATGTTGACTCTGTAAACTTTGCCACTCGCGAATTTGGTTCATTACCCATGAGGCGAGTTGGACAACTTGAGCCGTTGGAAGTGTGGGAGGTTGTTCTTCCCAAACTTGCTTCGTCAACGGATTACACATTTATTATTCAGGATGGATCAACCCAATTGCGCGACGAACACATTTATACGCTTGATCCCAAAAGCACTTCCACATTCTCCACTCCCGATTGGGCTAAGAATGCCATTTGGTATCAGATCATGGTGGATCGATTTCGAAATGGCGACACATCCAATGATCCCCAGAACACGCGTCCTTGGAAGAGCGAGTGGTACGCCCCAAGTCCATGGGAAGGTAAGGATGGTGAAACTTTTTACAACCACTTTGTGTTTGGACGCATGTATGGCGGCGACATTGCCGGCATGCTCCAGTCTTTGCCCTATCTGAAAAAGTTGGGTGTGAACGCGTTGTATTTGCTACCCATGTTCCAGGCCAGCACGCCGCATAAATACAACGCCACGAATTACATCCACATAGACGACTCGTTTGGAAAGAAGGGCGGCTACGAGAAGGCGGCCGCCACCGAGGACTTGCTTGACAGCGCAACCTGGACTTGGACCGACAGCGACAAGCAATTTCTGGATTTCATAAAAGAAGCAAAAAAGCAGGGATTTCGTGTGGTTATTGATGGTGTGTTCAACCATGTGGGAACGCTGCATCCAGCATTTGTGGATGTGCAAAAGAACGGGAAAGCCAGTCGATACGCCGATTGGTTCAATATTAAAAGTTGGGATCCATTTGAATACGAGGGTTGGTTTGGCTACAGCGAACTTCCAACTTTCCGCAAGAATGATGAGCATGGCATTGCCAGTGAAAGCGCGCGCAAACATATTTTTGAGATCACAAAGCGCTGGATGGACCCCAATGGCGACGGTGATCCCAGCGACGGCATTGATGGTTGGAGGCTTGATGTTCCCAATGAGGTGCCCATGGCGTTCTGGCATGAGTGGCGCAAGTTCGTGAAAAAAATCAATCCAAATGCGTACATCACAGGTGAAATTTGGACGCGCGCCGATGCGTGGCTTGACGGCAAATCTTTTGACGCCGTGATGAACTACGAATTCTGTAAGCCGGCCATCCAGTGGATATTCAATCGCACGAGCAAGATCAAGGCCAGTGAATTGGACGCTCAATTATCCAAGTTGCGCCTGGCTTATCCCAGCGAGGCCACTTATGTCATGCAAAATCTTGTGGACAGTCACGACACCGATCGAATTGCCAGCATGGCGTTGAATCCAGATCGCACCTATAACGACAACAACCGCGAGCAGTCGGTAACCACCTACAACCCCGCCAAGCCGCGCGCCGAGGATTACCGCCGCGTTCGCTTATTGGCCTTGCTGCAAATGACCTATGTTGGCGCGCCCATGATTTGGTATGGCACCGAGGCTGGCATGTGGGGTTCTGGCGATCCAAACAATCGTAAGCCCATGTTGTGGAATGATTTACAGCCATACGAAAAAGCGGACGAAAACCAAGTTATGCAGGAGCAGTTGGGCTTTTATCAAGCCGCAGTTGCTTTGCGCAACGCTCACTCCGCGCTGCGAACAGGATCGTTTCAAACAGTCTTGATCGATGATGAGAAAAATATCTGGGTGTATCTGCGCTCTGACAAGCAGGAGCAAGTCTTGGTGGCATTGAATGCAGGTGATCAGGCCGCGGAGTTTGAATTACCCCTGGAGTTTCGGCAACCGAGCGCCCAGAAGTGGAAGCTTGTCCTTGGTTCGGTCATGGATGCAAGTGATGCATCAAAAATTTCCATCGCGGGTACTTCAGGGTGCGTGTGGGTTCGGCCAACACCTTAAAATAAATATGGTCAGTTTTATGAACACTCTCAACTTGCGCATTGGACAAATCAATCATCTCGAATTTCTCAAGTTCTTGATCAGCTTCCAACGGGTCTGCGCATGACAACTTCCATATTTGATCAGCGCCGTGCGGGGTTGCTTCTTCACTTAAGCAGCGTGCCTGGACCGCATGGGATTGGCGATCTTGGCCCTCGTGCATTTGAAGTAGCGAATTGGATCGCTGCATCTGGTTCAACCTTGTGGCAAATGTTGCCAGTGGGCCCGGTTGGAAAGGGCGATTCACCGTATTCCGTCACAAGTAGTTTTGCAATTGAGCCGCTGTTTCTCAGCTTGGAGATGTTGGTGCGCGACAAACTCCTTGCGCCCAGTGCGTTGCGCGCTCCCGCAGATTTGGGCCATGGAAAGACAAATTACGCCAAGGCGCGCGCCTTCAAATGGCCGCGCTTTCACCAAGCTTTCACCCACTTTGTGGCCGATGGCGCAATCCGCCATGCGGTATTCCAAAAATTCCTGCGCCGCGAAGCGCATTGGCTTAACGGGTGGTGCCGCTTTGCGTCACAGGATGGAAATGACCCGCTTTTGCATGCGTTTTTGCAATTTCAATTGGCCAAGCAATGGGCGATTTTGCGCGCGCATTGTCAAAAAATTGGAGTGCATTTGATTGGCGACCTTCCAATATTTGTCAGTTTGGATTCCGCCGATGTGAGTGATCGCCCCGATTTGTTTCGTCTGAACGCAAGGGGCAATCCCGAAGTGGTTACCGGAGTACCGCCGGATTGTTTCTCCAAGAATGGACAACTGTGGGAGCATCCGCATTATCGATGGTCCACGCACAAGCGTGACAACTTCGCTTGGTGGATAAGCCGAGTGAAGATTGCTTTGGAACGATTCGACGCGCTTCGTATAGATCACTTTGTTGGGCTTAAAAATGTCTATGAAATTCCAAGCGCCGCCAAGACGGCGCGCAATGGCGTGTGGCGGCCAACGCCAGGACGTGAATTACTGTCAGCCATTCAAAAGAAACTTGGCGCGCTTCCACTGATCGCCGAGGATCTTGGAGCGCTCACTCCGGCGGTCGAAAAGTTGCGCGACGATTTCAAACTGCCCGGCATGAAACTTTTGCACAATGCATTTTACGGACCAAACTCCAGCGACTTGCCGCACCGGCATCCACGACATTGCGTGGTCTATCCAGGCACGCACGACAACGACACCACGCGCGGATGGTGGCAGGGACTTACGCCTGCGGCCCGCACCCGATTTGTCAAGTTTTCCGGCGCCAACGCAAAATGCCCAGAACAGGCCATGATCCGCTTGGCGTACGCGAGTCCATCCAATACAGCCATTATTGCCGCGCAAGATGTGCTGGGTTTGACCCGCCGCGACCGCATGAATGTGCCCGGCGTTTCCTATGGGAATTGGTCTTGGCGATTGGAACCGCGCGCCTTGACCACTCAAGCAGCGCATTCACTATTGCATTTGGCTTTGGATTGTGGGCGTTTTCAATTCAAGCAAGCACCCTACGATCGGCTCAATTCCACTTGATTTGATTCGATACTTGGGCCGTTTTCAGCGCAAGTGTCATGCCCGAATGAATTTAAGAATTGCGGATAAAAATATCCCTCCATGACTTGCGCAGCGAAGCCATTTCGAGGATTGTGAGCGTCTATGGCCAAGTCCGACATTCCATTTACCAAACCAAAGCCAAGCCTGTCCAAAGCCACCATCACTCCATTCCGAAAAAAAATTGTCCCCAAGGATTTGGAGTTCAAACCCAAGGACGCAAAAGCGATTGAAAATTTAGAGCGGGATCTGCGCAACATCGCCGCCGATCTGTGGTGGTCGTGGAATGAAATTGCGCGCCGCCCATTCGCCGCCATTGATCCATTCATCTGGGAATCTTCTGGACACAATCCATTGACGGTCTTGGCGCGCATGGATAACGCAATGTTTGCCACGCGCTGCCAAGAACCTGACTTTGTCAATTTAATCCGCGCCGCTCGTGATGCGCAAAAGATATATCACGCCACAGAGCCTTGGTTTGAGCGCTCTGCGCCCGCTGGTAGTTCGGCGCTGCATGTGGCGTACTTCTGCAGCGAATTCGCGATTCACGAAAGTTTGCAGCAATATGCAGGGGGGCTAGGCGTGTTGGCCGGCGACCATATGAAAAGCGCCAGCGATTTGGGCGTTCCCATTACGGGGGTAGGACTTCTGTATCAGCGTGGCTATTACTTGCAACAATTTCGCGCCGATGGTTCCACGCGCGTGATCGAGCCTCATTGGGCAACCGACACCATGCCCTTGACCGACGAGAAAACCACTATTCGCGTGCCGATTGGCTCGCGAAAAGTCCGCGCAAAGATTTGGTCTATGCAGGTGGGACGCGTGAAGATTGTGCTGCTTGACACCGATTTGAAAGCCAATAAACGCCGTGACCGCCGCTTGACCGAGGGCTTGTATAAAGGTGAGCCGGAACTGCGCCTGCGTCAACAAGTTTTGCTTGGCGTGGGTGGAGTGCTCGCGCTTGATGCCCTTGGAATCGAGCCAACGGTCTACCACTTGAATGAAGGCCACGCCGCGTTCGCCTCCGTGGCGCGCTTGGCGAGTTTGGTTGAGCATGGGCAAAAGATTGATAAAGCCATTGAGCATGTCCGTGCCAGCACGGTCTTCACCACGCACACGCCGGTGCCCGCTGGCCATGATCGTTATAACGCCGATGAAGTGGCCGATCTTTTATCAAATTCTTGGAAGCGGGCTGGCTTGGCGCGCCGCGCATTTGTTGAAATGGGTTTGGAACACCCTAGCGATCCCAAGGCCACATTTTGCATGACCGTGTTGGCGCTTCGCACGGCCCAACATGTCAACGGTGTCGCCGCATTGCATGGACGAGTGAGCCGCGAAATGTGGCAAAATATTTTTGGTGTGAACGACGCTGCGCTGGTTCCAATTGGCCATGTCACCAATGGCGTGCACGCGCGGACTTGGCTGGCTCCAGAAGCTGAAGCATTTTGGAAACAGAACATTGGATTGGACCTTGATCGGGTAGAAACCGCCGATGACCCGTGGGCCAAAGTTGAAACTGTGCCTCCCGCGGCGCTGTGGAACCTGCGAAATTCATTGCGAAACCGCTTGGTTCATTTTGTGCGTGATCGACTTTCTATGCAAGCCTTGCGCCGCGGCGACGCGCCGGATTCTTGCATGCGCGCGCTTGCCGCCTTCAATCCAAACGCGCTGACGATTGGTTTTGCGCGCCGCTTTGCGACATACAAGCGCGCGCCGTTGATCTTCCGCAATGTGGATCGCCTGCAAGCCATTCTTGGCGATATCAAGCGGCCAGTGCAAATTGTGTTCGCGGGCAAGGCGCATCCGCGTGACAAGGACGGACAGGCTTACGCAGCGCAAGTGCATCATTGGGCCCGCGAGTCTGGCTTTGAGGGCCGAGTGGTGTTGCTGGAGGAGTACGACATGCATGTGGGCCGCATGCTTGTGAGCGGTTGCGATGTGTGGCTGAACAATCCGATGCGCCCGTATGAGGCCAGTGGTACAAGTGGTATGAAGTCGCCCATGCATGGTGGAATCAATCTCAGCATTCTGGATGGATGGTGGCCAGAGAGTTACGACGGCACCAACGGTTGGGCTATTGGCGATGGACGCGAAGGAACTGACCGCGAGACACAGGACCAGATTGATTCGGAAAGTTTGTACGAGCTTTTAGAAAAGGAAGTTGTTCCAGATTTCTTTGATCGCGACGCGGACGGTGTTCCACAGCGTTGGATGAAGCGCAGCGTTCGCAGCGCCGCCACCGTGCCAACCCGGTTCAACACGCATCGCATGGTGGCTGAATATTTGGAGAAGGCCTATTTGCCAGCGCTTGAAATGGTGAAGCTGAAATAAATATCACATGTCGCGTGGGCGACACACAGGCCTTTGAACGCTGGATCACAATCGTTCTTTAGAGGCAAGTCCAATCAAATTCCAGCAACAAAAGGCTGACATCGGCTGAAGTTACTTCTCCATCATCATCAAGATCGCCTGAGCCAGGACCTCCAAAGTCAATCAGTTGAATGGAAACATCGCCTGAGTCTACGACGCAGTTCCCGTCCAAGTCTGCGGGGTTGCCTTGCGGCGCGCCGTCTTGACTGTAGACCACAAACGAATAAGCGCCAACATTGAATATGGCGCTTTGCCCAAGACCGTCATAGGAATTTCCGTTGGCGTCTACATCCAAACAAAGCGTGTTGACATAATCGGTTGAATAACCATTCCAATCACTGTTCATGCGGCAGCGCCACATGCCACTGCGTGGCATGCCGATGCGATAATTTTGCAGCGGCCAGGCGCTGAAGTTTGCGATCACAATAACATCATCACCGCCGCCGCCATTTTCCCAGCGATGCCAGCCAATCACTTTATTCCAATCGTTCAAATGAAAAACATTGGTGTTGGCGCCGGTCAGTCCTTTGGTTTCACTATTCAAGTTTCGCCGCAGTGAAATCATGTCGCGATACAAGTTTAAAATACCTGAGTAGGTTGTTGCCTTGGTCCAATCCAGCGGGTCGTTGGCGTCAAAGAATCCGTCTTCGAGAAATTCCTGGCCCATGAACATCATTGGAATGCCGGGGCTGAACATGGCCACGGCTGCGCCCAATGTGCTGCGCTTGCGCGCGTACCAATTGCCAGGAGCGGAGGGGCTGATGGTGGCGGGTACGCGGCTTTTGCCGTTGGCCACTTCGTCGTGGCTTTCGGTGTAAATCACGCGTTGCGTGTGCGAGCCGTTGTAATTTTGAAGGATGACTTCTTTCACGCCCGCCATACTGCGCGCGGAGTCGCTTGTGGCCTCAACGACGCCGCGAACATTGTGAACAAACCAATCCCATTGGCTGTCAAAGCCCGCTCCGCCAGCTCCCGTGGATTTGGTCACCCAATCGTTGTCATCAAAGTCTTCGGCGATGGAGATTTTGCCTGGAAACTGGGCGTCAATTTCATTATTACACCATTGCAGCAGGCTCCAGCCCTCTGGAATGTCAACGCCAAACTGGTCAGTTCGGCGAATGTATTTGGTTCCGTCCCAGCGCAGACCGTCCATTTTAAATTCATCGAGCCACATCATGGCGTTGTCACGAATGTATTGGCGAACTTCAGGGCGCGCATAATCCATGCGCGTGTTGCCCCATGGGGTTGTGGCGCGAGATGTGTCGTTGAAGAAAAAAATTCCGCCCAAATTGTTCTGGCTCCAACCATCAAATTTCCACATGTCCAAATCATTTGGACCAAGATGGTTGAAGACCACATCGTTGAGAACCGCGATGTCGCGCGTGTGGCATTCATCCACGAAGCGCTTGAGATCATTTGGATTTCCATAGGCACTTTCAACCGAGAACGGATAACTTGGGTTGTAGCCCCAGGAAAGATCACCCGGAAATTCCGCCATAGGAAGTAAGTCGACGCAATTGACGCCCAGCGATTTGAGGTGGTCTAACTTGGCAATGGCATCCGTGAATGTTCCAGGCGCGGAGCCATCTGGAACCCAGAATGTACCAATGTGCATTTCATAAATAACAAGCTCATTCCAATTGGCAATTTGAAAATTATTGTTGGTCCACGCGTATGAATTTGGGTTGTACACAACGCTGTAGCCCACGCTATTGGTGAGGTCGCGGGCACGCGGATCATTCTTTTGGGTGTAGACGTTGTTTGATTTAATGGCGAATTTGTATTGCGCGGCTGGGCCAACATTTGGTACATCGCCCGACCAGAATCCACCGCCCTCGTTGGCAAGTTGATGGGAAGTGTTATTGTAAAAATTCCAACTACCAGCCACGCTAACAGCCTGAGCATTGGGCGCCCAAACGCGAAAGGTGACGCCTTTGTTGGGTAATCCGATATTGTAAGGAATGGCGCCTATACCTGGTCGCGTGGAGGCCGCAAGTTGCGCCGCAATGGAACTTGACACGCAAAAAGTGGCAAGCGTAGTTCCGATCAAAGTCGATGTAACGAAAGATTTAGCAGATTTCATCTGAGGTTTGTCTTATGTGGACAGATACATTTCTTAAAAAATATACATCAAAAACATTCCAAATCTTAGAATTTTTAAATTTAACTCCAAAAAAAGCGATTATGAATGAAGTCTAGGCAGGGTTAAATTATTGGGACGTTATTTAATTTTACCTGGGAGCAACATCATCTTGATGTTGTACTGATCAACATTCGTGTCGGGTAAATTTGGATAGTTCCCGCCAGAAAACTGGCTTTGGAGATCACCGTTTTTCATTTCAGGGCTTTGAATTGCATAGGTGTCAACGCTGCCATCAACATATGCCATGTTTATAAATCCGGGGTTCCACACCGCCGGGGCGCCGTACCAGGTGGCGTTGGTGTAGGTACCGGTTGTTGGGTTGACTGTTATCTCTGGATTTCCCAAATAGCCATTGGCGTTCCAACCCAAGGCACCATTGGTTTGATTCCATTCTGGCAGAGCAAACAATGTCTGCGCCGGTTTTGAAATGCTGGCCATAGTTCGGGTATCAAAGGTGTACGGCGCCGTTGAAATTTGTCCAGGCAGAGTGTAAAAGTCATTGCAGTACATCACTCCCACAAAGGAGTTCAAAGAGTAACTGCGCACGCGTGCGGTTGGATCTTGCGGACTTTTGTAGGCGTTCTCAACGCCGATGTAGTTGTACAAACTTCCATTTTGCAAAGCAACATCGGTTTCATATTGTTCGCCTGAGGAATTGGTTTTGATGGAATTCATCAAGCTGCTTTCCGTTCGGACCCAGCCAATGTAGGAGTTGGACGCGTCTTCGCGCGTGACCGCTTTGGTATCAAATGGAGGACTTGTCTTCAAATTTGTCCAACCTGCCGGCGTATCAGTGCGCGGACTTGGAGTCCGACTTTTATTGGACGAACTATAAGTGTTGGCCGCAAGCGCAATGGCGCGCAAATTGCCGCGACAGACAGTCGCGCGTCCAGCTTGATTGGCGCGGCCAATGCCAACCATGATCAGCGAAATTAAAATGGCGACAATGGCAATGACAACTAATAGTTCAACCAGCGTGAAAGCGTGCCTAGTGTGGCGCGTTTGCAAATTGCGCTGAGCCATGCGCTGAGGCCTTGAGCGCAGGCGTACGCGTTTGAATTCTTTACAAAATCTAAACAAATCGGGTGGGTTCATGGGATGTCAAGGACTTCCTAATTAGCGAAATTTGATTGAGTGATGCTTAGTGCCCGAACAAATTCTGAGTGGCAAACATGCCTTTGGCTTCAAAATAGGCCAAGGCTTCTGGAACACTTCGGAACACCTTGGTGGCGGTTTCAGAAATAAATGGACTTGGAGACTTTTTAGGCTTCCAAACCACATAAACCTCTTTGGCGTGCTCAAATGCGTGTTGCAATTCACGCTCCACGCCACTGGAAAGCCCAGGAATTCCGCCTGGAAGTTCCGGCACCAAGCTCACGATCATGTCGCTTTGATCAATTAAGCGGAAGTCGCGCATGTAAATTTGACCGTCCACATCGCCTGCAATGTCAAGCACCTCGCGCACGGGCAGGCGCAGCTCGGGCGAGCCCTTGCGAGCGCCAAAGGTGTGCGCCGCAACCGTGATGAAATCTTTGCCTTCACGCGCTGCGGCAATAGCATTCTCAAGCAAAAGTTTTTCATCCACATCGCCTGGATCAAACGAGATGAAATGTTTGGCCAACTCGGCTCGGAAGTGGTCGATCTCGGCCAGCACATCAGGCATGTCCACAACATGGCTCATGGGGAAGCTTGGATACACCTTGCGCATCTCAGGTCGATTGATCATGCGATAGGCCGTCTCGGTGGTGTCCACTTGGCGACCGCGGCTGAGGATAAAAAAGCCGCCAGGGCAACCAAGCGCCTGCGCCATAAGTTCGCTGGCCAGAATTTCCTCCTCGCGCCACACCATGCAATCCTTCAGCGTGGCGTCAAGCACATGGTCGGCGTGCAGACGCGCGTGCACCACTTCAACATTGTCCACCATGCAAATAAACATGTCGGGTTGCAATCGTTTCAGAAGATCAAAGTCGCACGCGGCGAACAAGCCGTGGCGCCAACGAAATGTGGCGTGCGTATTCACAATAATGTTTGGGTGTTGATCCGCGGGAGAAACTTGGCTGATGATGTCCTTGAACGCCGAGCGGCGAAGGCTGGCCAAGCGGCTGAGTGGTAAATCAAGAATGCGTCCAGGTTTCACGTCCGCGGCTTCGGCGTACATGAGGTCGCCCACATGGAATACTTCTAGCGTTTCGCCGCGCTCGCCGGCGAGTTTTTGAACTGCCTTCAGATAGGGCTTCTTGTCCATTCCAACTTGACCGGTAATGACTGCTCTCATGTTTAGAGTGTAACTATAAAGCCAATGATTTTAATTGGTCACTGGAGTTCATTGGTTAGCGTGTTGGCGCAGGGTTGGACCACAAGCCTGAATTCCTCGGCACGGGATTTAGAAATGAAGGCATGATCAAGCATTTTCAAGCAACGCCACGCAATGCACTTCAATAGCGCGACCTTCACCCACGGCATCAACGCGTTCATGGGTCTTGCCCTTTACATTGATTTGGCCCTTGTCGCAGTTGAGAAGTTGGGCCAAGTGCGCGCGAATTTGTTCCTTGACTGGGCCAATTTTGGGCCTCTCGCAAATCACGGTGGCGTCCAAGTTTGATACTTGAAATTTTTGCTGGCGCATGAGCTGCAGGGCGGCGCGCAAGAAATGCGAACTGTCCTTGCCAGCCCATTGCGGATCGGTGTCGGGGAAAAGTTGCCCAATGTCAGGCAACGCCAACGCGCCAAGAATGGCATCGGTCGCGGCGTGCAGCAGCGCGTCGCCATCTGAATGGCCAACCGGGCCGCGGTCATGCTCTATGAAAATTCCACCAAGAACAAATGGCTTGCCCTGGCCCGCGGGCGCGAGCAGTTCAAGCCGATGCAGATCGTAGCCGTGGCCAACTCGAATCACTTTAATTGTCTGGAATACTAGAGGATTTGGTGGTCACTCTGTCATCTTGTGGATTTGAAGTTGGCCCAGGCTCATCACCTCTATCGGTTCGTAATCGCACTGAGGGGTCGGGCTCTGGCCAAATTGGTCCCTTGCGAATGTCCATTTCAATTCGACGCGCGGAAGCCGGAGGACAAGTCAACAGATTGTCCAATGTTCCATTTTGGGTTCCCGCTGGCCACACCGCGTAGACCATTCGATCGGGTGTTATGATTGGATCATCTCCACCACCTGGAAGAAAGTTGAAAGTGAGTTGCTGACCAGGTGGAATTTCCATGGAGAAGAAAGCCTGGTCGTTTCGAACATCAATCACGGAGATGGTCAGAGGTTGCATGCTTGTGGAAATATATGTGAAGCCCCGGCCTGTTTGCGGCATGAAGCCACCGCCAGGGTTATAGCAACCGACGATCGTGGAAAGTAGCCCTATGACTATTGTGCTTCGAAGTAAATTCATGCTCCACATACTTTAGCGTACAAGATCAAGTTTTGTTGCTAGTTCGGTAAATCGAGCTCCTCGAGCCTCATAATTTTGAAATTGATCCCAACTTGCGCACCCCGGCGACAGCAAGACCACATCACCTGGGCGAATGCGAGCATGGATCATTTTGACCGCGTTTTCCAATGTTTCGCACAGGGTTGCGCCCGCGCAGGCCAATTGAGTCGCGGCGGTTCCAATGCAATATAGGCCAGCGAGTTGCGGCGTAAGCGCCGAGATTGCCGAGAGATCAGCGCCCTTGCTCACGCCGCCAGCAATTAAGTGGATTTGCCCAATGTTGGGAAAACTATTCACAGCAAACAATGTCGCGGCGGCAGTGGTGGCCTTGCTGTCATTGATCCAACGAACTCCATTGCACTCATGCGCCAAAGATAGTCGATGCGGTAATCCTTTGAAGCGATTCATGTTGGCTGACAATGTCCGAGTCGTTGTTTGAATGTCAAGTCGCGGGTCGTCAATGCGCAGCGCGGCAACGCACGCCTGAAGCGCCAAGAGCGCGTTGCGTTTGTTGTGCTCGCCAATCAGCCTTGCTGATTCGAACAGCGGCAGGCACTGCTCAACCTGCGCATCAAGACGCGCATTCTCCCACCATGCTCCCGCCGACAATGCGGCCCACTTGCGCGCTTGAGTTGGAGATTCAATATCAAAGCGAGAAAGAAAAATTTGATCACTCGCGCCGCGGTTACGGACGATGGATTTACTGGCGCTGTAATGGTCGGCGTTGCCATGCCAATCCAAATGATTTTCAGATAAATTCGTCAGCACGCCAATGCGCGCGTGCCAATGCGGATTTCCAGCATTGGGTCCAAGCCACCACAGCATGAAACTGGAAAGTTCCAGTACCAACCATTCGTCGAGTCCAATGACTGGGCAATGCTGCAGCAAACTTCCGCCAATATTGCCGGCAAAATGCGCCTTTTTCCCATTGAAGCCATGCAGCGCGTGGTGGATCAAAGCCGAGGTTGTGCTTTTTCCAGAACTTCCCGTGACCGCAATCACGCGATCCGCGGGAACTTGTTCAAGCGCCATGCGCAGTTCAGTGGTCACGCGCGCGCCACTTTCATGCGCGGCTTTGAGATATGGATTGGTCCAGGGGGTTGGCACAGCGGGATTGGCGACAACCAGTTGCGCGTGTTGAAAGTCGGCAAGTTCATGCGCGCCCAGGCGCAGACGCACCACGCCGCTTTGAATCAGAGGCGCAATCTTGGCAATGGAATCTTTCAGTTTTTCCGCGCTTGAAAGATCGGTGACCATAATTTCTTTGGCGCCCTGTTGCGCCAGCCATTGCGTGGCGCCAATCCCGCCTCCGAATACGCCAAGCCCCATGACCAGGCAGCGACTGCCGCGGATTTCAAATTGATTGCAGGAAGTCATTGGTCTTGAAGTCGTTTTGCGCTCGAAGCTGCGCCAATTTGTGCCACACCTTCAGCGAGTCCTGTGGTCATTTCATCTGTTGGGGGAGATGGTTGGAACGATCTCAGTGTCTATACCCAGGTTCAGCAATTCCTCGGCGTAATTGGTGGCGGCCTTGCGCTCGGTCAGAGGACCTTGCGCGTCGCCACGCAAAAACTGACGGATAAGCCGATCTTTTTCGGACATGTTCACAGCCTCCTCAGCGGTGGCCTTGCGCAACGTATCAAAGGCCTCGCGCGTGTCGATCATCAAAGCACGGCCTTTATCAAGCATGGTCATGCGATCGGCGATGGTGAAGGCGCTATCCATTTCATGGGTCACCACCACGCTGGTCACGCCCAGTTTGCGCGTGAGATCAAGCATAAGTTGATCAATTTCTGCGCTGGTCACAGGATCAAGCCCGGCGCTGGGCTCGTCATAAAACAGAATTTTTGGATCAAGCGCAAGCGCGCGCGCTAGGCCGGCGCGTTTTTTCATGCCGCCTGAAATTTGCGAAGGAAATTTATTGGCGTGTTCCCGCAATCCAACCAGTTCCAATTTGATCATTACTTGAATCTCAATGATGTGCGAGTCCAAGGCTGTGTGCTCACGCAAGGGAAGCGCAATGTTGTCGGCGATGCTCATGCTGTTAAAGAGCGCTCCCGACTGAAACAGAATTCCAAACTTCTTACGAATAGCATCCAGGCCCGCCTCACTGGCGGTGGCAATTTCCTCACCCAGGATTTGAATGGAGCCTTCGCTTGGTTGCAGGCTGCCAATCAAGTGGCGCAGCAAGGTGCTCTTGCCGCAGCCAGAGCCGCCCATGATGACCATTGTTTCACCCTCGGCGATATCCAAATTGATTCCATCAAGCACAGTTTGTGTTCCAAAGCGGCGAACTAACTTTCGGATTTGAATTGCATTTGGCATTGAGTTTCTAGAGTACCAAGCGCAAACGGAAGGTCAGGTCTTGGCGGGCTTCACGCTTTCAAGCGGCGGCAAATCCGGCGGCGCGGGTTCGCCATTGGGAAAGAGCATGTCACCGCGGGCGGGGTCCACAATTCGCAGCGACCGCCAAACCATGGTGCTTTTGCCGGTTTTTTCATGGAATCGTTCCAGACCAAGGTCGGCCTGCACCTCGCTCGATGAAAATTGAATGGTGATGGGTATGACCACCATGGATCGCTTCCATGATTGCTCCAATGGTGTGGGTCGTTGATCACTGAGCTGCGCCGAGACAAATTTTCCGTAACGACTTTCTACTTGAGCCGTGAACTCCGTAAGTTGATCTCGCGTGAGCGTGGTGGCGGGACCAGCCCATTCTTGTTGCATGCCTTGGGGGTCACAAGCGAACAAGGGAGCCAGCGCCACGGTTGGGCCAAGCAAAATTGTTCGAAGACCAGAAGCCCAATAGAGCCAGGTTGCAAGAATGGTCGCAACCACGCCAAATGAAATGGATGTCCACGCTAGCCAAGCGCCTTTGGTATCCGGGTTATTTCGAAGGCTGCGCAGGGCGAACACGCCCGCGCCCACGCCAAGCAGCGTCATGGGTGGGCAACAAAATGGAATACAAAACATGGCGGACAAAACCGCGGTGCGGTTCCATGTGCGCGGGAGCTGGATGGATTCTTGGACTTCAGTCAATGCGTCGGTGTTCATGTTGTTCTATTGAATTGAATGTTTTTGTTAAATGGACAAATGAGTTCAGACTGTGATTCAGCCAGTGCGCCACTATTTCATGTGAAGAAGTGGGCACATTGACATTACGGACTTGGGGGATTGGTTGGGGTGGGCAATGGCGTGGGCGAAAGAATCAGATCTCCAAGTATGGGATCATCCACGGTCAGTTCAAGCAGCCGCGTGGCGGGAATCCATTCATTGGTTTGGGGTATCAATTGAAACATGGCGCTTCCAGTGGTTTCCCGTTTGCTCAAGCGCACGGTAATGGCGGCGGTTATGGTCACATTCCACAAGCCACCGTCGGAAACAAGACTAATGACAGAGATATCTCGCAACTCTCCGTAGCGTTGCTTGGCCAAATTTGAAAATGTTTGTACCTGCTCTGCGGTTGGAGCAGCGCGCGGGGTTGACGCAAGTGGATTTGCAGGCCCGGCAATCACGCATTTTGAATAATCATTGGAGAATGCGGCTTGCATGCTGGCCTTCATGTTGTGGTCAATATCTTTCATCATTCCATCGCTCAAGGCCTCATAGGTGATGGCTTGGACAACCAGACCCACCAAACTAAGAATCATGGCGGCTCGAGCAAGTTGGCGGGCGCGTTGATCCGCACTGGCGCGAAGTTGCCAAATAGCCATGATTGCAAGGGGTGTTGACACAAAGCCAATAAATGGACAGCAGGGCACTGGCGACATAATGGAAATTACAAATGCGATTGAAGCAAGCGTGAAGCGCGGGCGTGGGGGTGTTGGCTGTGCCGCGGTTGGCGAAGTTGTTGGGCTATTGAACTGAGTCAAGGAATATCCATTCTATGCGCTGCACTATGAATGGGTGGTTTGACGGCGCAATCGTATGCATTGACTGGGTACACCTTCATGAGCAAAAAAGAAAGTCCTGCGCATCTTGAAGGATGCGCAGGACTGAAGAGTGTAGAAAAGAGACTCTGTTGTTAACTATTAAGAACGACGACGACGATTTCCAAAAAATACACCAGAGATACCAAGCAAAGCCGCCACGCCAGGGGTTGGAACAGGGGGTGGAACCAGTGCACCAGTGGCAAATGTCCAAGCTTCTTGGCCAACTTCCACGCCTGTGAAGCTGGAATCGAATATCCAAGTCTTGCCTTGCGTGGTGTACTTGGTTTGCGCGTCACTTTTCAAATTAATACTTGCAACTGTGTACATGGTGGTTCC
>SYAC01000024.1 GCA_005787685.1 Planctomycetia bacterium | reverse complement strand
GCGCCGCCATACTCGCCGCCAAGGGCAAGGCCCTGCAAAAGCCGCAGCGCCAAAAGTAAAATGGGCGCCAGCACTCCAACTTGTTCGTAGGTTGGAAGCGCGCCAATCAGCGTGGTGCTGAAACCCATGATCAATAGCGTGACCAAGAATGCGTGTTTTCGGCCGACCAAATCTCCGATGCGGCCAAACACAATGGCGCCAAATGGGCGCACCACAAATCCTGTGGCGAATGTGGCCAGCGTGAATAGCAACGCGGCGGTGGGGTCGCTCTGTGGAAAGAAATTTTTGGCGATGATGGTGGCCAGGCTTCCAAATATATAAAAGTCGTACCACTCAATCAGCGTGCCCGCGCTGGAGGCGCCAATGACGGTCCAGATATTCTTTGAGTTGATTGATTTCACATTCATCAAGCGATCAACTCAATAATCGCCGTAAGGTCTGGCGCGGGGCTTCGATCGCCAGACAACGGCTTCACACGCGCGCGCACCAACGCGTGCATGGCCTCAACGCCAGCGCCTGAGTGAAGGGGCCGCTGGGCCTCAAGCGCTTGCGTCATCACATACAACTCAATCGCGATCACGCTACGACACAATTCCACCGAGCGCGCAAGTTGGGTTGCGCTGGTGGGTCCAAATGAGTTGTAATCTTCTATGCCGCCGCAGGTGGAAACATTTCCAACGCTCGCGGGGTGCGCCAAACTTTGCAACTCGTTGCAACAAGCGGCGGCGGTGTACTGCGTAATCATCAGGCCACTTTCAAGACCGGGACTTGTCGCAAGGTGCGGCTGCACGCGATTCACTGTGTCGTGGCCAGACAGCACCCAGAATGTTCGTCGCTCGCTCATGCCCGCAATGTGGCACAGCGCAATCTTGGCTTGATCCATGGCAAGTGCCAGCGGCATGCCGTGAAAATTTCCGCCGCTGACAATGTCAAAAGCGCCGGAATCGTCTACAAAAACCAGTGGATTGTCAGTCACGGCGCCCAGCTCGCGCTCCACAACAAGGCGCGCGCTATCCAGTTGATCAAACGCCGCGCCAATCACCTGCGCCGCACAGCGAAGTCCATATGGATCTTGCACGCGCGGATCGTTGTCCTTATGCGAGGCTGGAATATTCGAGCCCGCAAGAAGTCCGCGCATGGCGGCGGCCACGGTGATTTGTCCAGGCTGATTGCGCGCGCGGTGAATGCGCTCATCCAGTGGTTGGTGGCTGGCCAAGCACGCGTCCATGCTCATGGCGGCGGCGTTGATGGCGGCGCCACGCAGTGTGTCCATCTCCTCAAATGCAAGCGCGGCACGCGCGGCCATAAGGTGCGTGCCATTCAGAAGCGCCAGTCCTTCTTTGGCTTCCAGTTGCAGCGGTTGCAAGTTGGCGGCTTTCAACGCGGCCGCGGCGCTGATTATTTTGCCCGCAACAATCACATCGCCTTCGCCAAGGAGTGAAAGCATGGCGTGCGCAAGCGGCGCCAAATCACCGCTGGCGCCCACGCTGCCAATCTCTGGAACCACCGGCGTCATGTCGTGCGCCAGCATGTACAAGATGCGCTCGACCACCTCCACGCGCACGCCGCTGTGGCCGCGGCACAAACTTGCGGCAAGAATAAACAGCATGCCGCGCACGACATCTGTTGGAAGCGGCTTCCCCACGCCCGCCGCGTGCGAACGAACAATATTGTGTTGCAATTGGCGCAGTTGATCCGCGGGCACGCGCACATGCGCCAGTGAGCCAAAGCCGGTGTTAATTCCATACACGGCGGCGTGACCGGCCGCGACCTTGTCCACGGCTGCGCGCGCGCGCAAAAGATTCGCGCGGCCAGTGGCGCCTAGCGTGGCGCGGCGACCCATGCGCGCCACCTGATAAACCATATGTATCGTGATTGGCTCGCCGTCAAGTTGAATGGGTTGCGTGTGTGGCATGCGCAAAAGATAGCGGGTTCTGCGGTGCGCCGAGTTGCCGATTTCTCAGTTGCCACCACGGCCATCTGCGATCATGATGCCTTCGCTAAACAAACAAGGTGTGCGCGCGCCACTACTGAGCAACTAGAAACCCTTATAGAACGAAATGGAATACCCCATGCAATCCGCCACTGACCCAACGCACCAGCACTCCGCGCAACCTGCCGAGCAATCCAGCGTGATTCGCAGCGTGGCACTCGTCATGGTCATCATCATTGCCGCGCTGATTGGCGTGTTCGCCTCGCGCTTCAGTGTGTCGCCGCGCGGCGGCGCCGCGCCCGTGCTCTTGGCTTCCACGCAGCCCGTGTTTGCAGTAGGCGGGGCATTTGCGGCCATGATCGCCGCGCTTCTGATCACGCTTGCGCTTGCCAAACCCATTAACGCGGTCGTATCACTCTTCGCGCTTGGTTGCGCCTTCGCCGCGTATGCCATGCAGACTGGAACCATTAGCGACTTTGTTTTTCTTGACGCCAGTTTTAAACTTGCCGCCGTTGAAACAATCGCGTGGGGCGTATTCATTGCGCTTGCCGCCATAATCACATTTCGCGTGGGTGGCCCGCTGGTTGATGTACCAGCGCATGATGGCGAAGGCGCATTCGTTGGCGAAATTTTTCACAAGCGAGCGCTTCTATCGTTGCTCGCAGGCGTGGTGGCAATTCCCGTTCTTCTTTTCACCATGGTGGGTGCCAGCAAGGGCCAAGCCATTGGCGCGTGCGCTATTGCCGGCATTGCAAGCGCAGTGATCGCGCGCATGATCGCCCCGCGCGCGCAACCCATTTTGATTTTTGCCATGCCCGCGCTTGTGATAGGTCTTGCGCAACTTGCGCTGGCGTTCACAACAACGCTTGCGCCCAGCATTGCATTTGTCAACGCAACACTCTCGCCCATTCGCGTGCCCATGCCCATGGATATTGCCGCGGGTTCGCTTATTGGCGTGGCGATTGGTTTAGGGTGGTCCAAAGGTTTGATCAAGCCGCCGACTTCCACCCTGCGCGATTGAACCGCCCCTTTGCTGCGCCATCTTTGATGTTGAAGTCGCAATCCGTTTCTTGATTTTTTGGCGAATGTGATCATGCCACTTTCTTGCCATGCGACGCTCAACACTTTTTGTGCCGCCGCTACACTCACCTCACTATGTCCCTTATCGTCACCGGAACCATCGGAATCGACACGCTTCACACGCCTTTCGGCAGCGCCTTAAAGGTGCTTGGTGGGTCGTGCAGTTATTTTGCCGCTGCCGCAAGTTTTGTTTCACCCGTGCGCTTGGTCGGCGTGGTGGGGGGTGACTGGCCCGCGGATCACGAAAAAGTGCTGCGTGGATTTCCAAACATTTGCACCAAGGGCTTGCAGAAGCGCGCGGCAAGCCGGACATTTGCATGGGGCGGTCGCTACTTGGACAATATGAACCAGCGCGAGACGCTCTTCACAGAACTTGGCGTGCTCGAGGAGGCGCCGCCAAAAGTTCCCGCCGAATATCAAGACTCCAAATTTGTCTTCCTAGGCAACACGCATCCCGCGGTCCAAATTGATTTGCTTTCGCAATTTCCACGCCGCGAGTTGGCCGTGTGCGACACCATGGATTTGTGGATCAACATTGCGCGCCCCGAGTTGCTGCTGCTTTTGCAGCAAGTGGATGGCGTGGTGTTGAACGATCAAGAGGCCGCGCAATTGACTGATCAGCGCAATGCCGTCACCGCGGGCAAGGCCATTCTTGAAATGGGTGCGCAATTTGTTGTGGTGAAAAAAGGCGAGCATGGTGCTGTGTTGGTGCACCGCGACGGCGTGGCAACAATTCCCGCGTTCCCCGCCGACGCCAAGCATGTGGTTGATCCCACTGGAGCCGGCGACACATTTGCCGGCGGCATGATGGGGCACATTGCGGCCACTGGCAGCGGCGATCTTGAAGTTGTGCAACAAGGTTTGTCATGGGGAACGGTCATGGCCAGCTTCACCATTGAGGCGTTTGGCCTTGATCGGTTGGCCAAACTTGATCGCAAACAAATTGACGCACGCATGCAACAATTTCGCAAAGCGGCCAAGGTAGGTTGACATGCGCGTGACTCCGCCACGCCTTACAAAAGTTTTGGGTGGTGCGCGTGTTGTGTTGTCATTTACTGTCGCGGCAACTTCTGCCGCGCTGGGCATGTTCGCGCTTGCATTGTTAGCGCCCGCGACTTTTGCCGCAACCCAACCCGTTCCTATTCAAACCTCCATGCAACCCGCGCAAAGTGCGGCGGTTCAAAATCCATGGGGAAACGCTGGCGGCAAATTCAAGGACTTGCCCAACGCCGAAAATGTGGCGGAACTTGCTGAAATTTTGCAAGAAATCGGTCGCGGCGGAAAAATTCGCGAGCTCACATGGACGCCATCCTCGCTCATATTTCATCGCGGTGAAAATTGGTACATGGTTGAACTTTCCACGGGCGTGATCACATCCGCAAGTAAGCCTGAAGGTGAAACGCCCGCGCCCGACAAATCCAAGTGGCCCAAAGATCCCTCTCCTGGCCGCGCCATGCAGCGCACGCAGGTCACCAGTCCAGATGGAAATTTCAAGGCAATTCACCGCGACGGCGGTGTGTATGTGGAAAACATTCAAACAAAAGTACAGACGCCCGTGATGGAAAGGAAGGATGGCGAAAATACTCGCTACGGCACCGCCGACTGGGTCTACGGCGAGGAGCTTGATCAAAGCGACGCCATGTGGTGGAGCAAGGATGGAAAGTATCTCGCCTTCTACGCTTTCGATGAGTCGCAAGTGCCCAAGTATGAATTGTTGCGCGGTTGGGACGCGTTGCGCACCAGCAGCGCCACCATGCGCTATCCCAAGGCGGGCGATCCAAATTCAGTCGCGGGCTTGATGGTGTGCGAACTTGCCACCATGGCAATGGTCACCATCGATGTTGGCGGCGATCGCCAACAATACATCTACGCAGTTCGCTGGAGTGATCAGGATACGCTTTTGTATTTTCGCACAAATCGCCGTCAAAACACTCTGGATTTAATGGCCGCCAATCCCACCACGGGCGCGACCCGCGTCATCGTGAACGAGACCCAGGATACCTGGCAGGACAATCGGCCAATTCTGCAATTTCTTGCCGACGGCGATCGCTTTGTGTGGGGCAGCGAGAAAAGCGGTTTCACCAATTTGCAGTTGCGTAAACTTTCGGACAGCTCGTTCATGCAACCGCTCACGCACCATGTGGCTCCAGTGGTGGATATCTTGCAGATCAATGAATCCGATGGGCAAGTGTGGTACCGCGCCAACAGTGGAGCCACCGCGCGCTTTTCACAAATTCACCGCGTGAATCTTGATGGCACTGGACAGCAGCAACTGACCAATGACGCAAGCCATTGGTCTGGCTTGCAACGCTCGCCGGATGGAAAGTTTTTCACCACCACTGCCGAAACTCCAACCACGCCGCCACGCACCGTTCTGTTTCAACTTGATGCGCGTGACGGCGCAAAAGAAATCGCCACGCTGGCGGCAGCGCCCGCCGATGGCTTTCAGAAAAACAATTTGCAACCTCCTGAGCTGTTCACATTTACCGCAGCCGACGGCGTGACGCCAATGTGGGGCGAATTATTTTTTCCGCCAAACTTTGACCCCACTCAAAAATATCCGCTGCTGATCGATGTGTATGGCGGACCTGGCGTTCTCAGCATCACGGGCCGCTTTGATGCGGGCAGCGCCGACCGCGCGCTGGGCGTGTTGATTGCCAAGATGGACAACCGCGGAACGCCACAGCGCGGAAAAGCCTTTGAATCAGCCACCTATTTGAAGTTGTGTGGAGCTGACCTGGATGATCAAGTGGCTGGCGTCAAGGCGCTCAGCACCCGCCCCTATGTGGATGCCAATCGCGTCGCTATGAAGGGGCACTCCTATGGCGGCACCATGAGCGCCATGGCGGTGCTGCGCTATCCAGAAGTCTTTTGTGCGGGAGTGGCCGGCGCGCCCGTGACGGATTGGCGTAACTATGACACTATTTACACGGAGCGCTACATGCGCACGCCCAAGGAAAATCCAGAGGGCTACGACGCCGGGAGCGCACTCAAACTTGCCGCATCGCTGAAGTCGAATTTGCTTTTGCTTCATGGGCTTGTAGATGACAATGTTCATCCATCAAACACATTGCAAATGGCCAAGGTCATGCAGGACGCGGAAGTGCCATTTGAAATGATGCTCTTTCCCGATTCGGACCATGGCATATATTCGCCCGCATACAAGGCAAAAGCATGGTGGTTCTTGGCGGAGCATTTGGAATTGTTCAGCCAGGCCGCGCTCAATAAATCCGCCGCGCCAACCACCGCGCCAACAACCGCGCCAACCACCGCGCCAACCACCGCGCCAGTTTCAGACGCATCAACCACCGCGCCAACCACCGCGCCAGTTTCAGACGCATCAACCACCGCAGTGCAACCAGCATCATCAACACAGCCAGCAGGAGCCACGCCATGAATTCCAAAATGCCAATGGACCGCGGCCATGTCCACACCGAGCATCATCACCCGGATAGTTTGGCGCTTGACGCCTGCACGCCCGCGCAACTCATCAAGCAACTCGCGCGTGACCATGAAAGTGTGCCCAAAATAATCGCGCACGCCGCCGACGAACTTGGCGCGTTTGTGCAACGACTGGTTCCCAAATTGCGCGGTGGAGGCAGACTTATTTACATCGGTGCCGGTACCAGTGGTCGCTTGGGCGTGCTTGATGCCAGCGAATGTCCGCCAACATTTCGCAGCGACCCCAGCCAGGTGATCGGCCTGATCGCGGGCGGCGACGCTTCGCTACGCAAGAGCAGCGAAGGCCGTGAGGACGAGCCCCTGGGCGCCCGTGAGCAATTGGACCCCCTCAATCTGACCGCCAAGGACACGCTACTGGGCATAGCCGCCGGCGGTACAACGCCCTATGTGCTGGGGGCCATTCGCCTGGCCAAGGCTTGCGGGGCTTCAACCGCGCTCCTGACATGCGCCCCGCGCGACATGCCGCCCGATTGCGATCAACTGATTGTGCTGCACACCGGCGCCGAGTTGCTCACGGGCAGCACGCGCTTGAAGGCTGGCACCGCCACCAAGCTGGCCCTGAACGCCATCACCACTGCGACATTCGCCGCGCTTGGAAAAGTCTATGGGCAAATTATGGTCGACCTTGCAGCCACCAACGACAAGTTGATCGATCGCGCGGTACGCATGTTGACGCACATTGCGCCGGAATTCACGCGCGCGCAAGCGCTGCAATTGTTGACGCAAGCGGAGGGGCAACTTCGCGTGGCCATTGTCATGGCCAAGTTGAATGTGGACCGCAATGGCGCGCTGACGAAATTGTCCGCGGCCAATAATTCGTTGCGCGATGTGATTGGCTAATTTCTAAAAACAACACGACCCCGTCGTAAGACGAGGCCGTGTGTAAATCAAATGACCAGTCGTGACTTGCGTCACCACATGGCGGATGGATTTAGATCATGCCGTTCAATGTGCGCAATGCACGAACGCGAACCTTGCGGCTCGCTGGCTTGGCCTTGATCATGATTTCTTCGCCGGTGAATGGATTGCGACCTTTACGAGCGCTTGTCGCTGGCTTGTTCGCTGTCTTCAACTTCATGAGACCCATGAAATTAAATTCGCCGCAGCCCTTTTTGCTCAGGTCAGCCGCAATGATCGCGGTCAGGGCCTCGAACACTTCCTTCACCTTGGTGTTCTTCAGTTCGGTGCCGAGAGCAATTTGCTTTACGACTTCGCCCTTTGAACGACGCTTGGTTGCTGGCGTGGCTTTGAAAATCTTCTTCTTGACTGCTGTCTTAGACATGTGGAAATCCTTTCCAGGATCAAAGGTCATTCGGCGTCCGCCGAATGACGAGGTTGCGAATGTTCGCCAACATTGGCTGAACAAGGCACATATTACAGGGCATAGGCCTTGAATCAAGGGTTGCAATGGATAAAAATGAGTGCTTTTACCCATGTTTGAGCAACTTTTACCTGAAACATGTTCAAAAAGTCGCAAAAATAAGCCATTTTTACTCTTGACAAAAGTAAATGTTCAATTTGTCAAAGAAGTTCGCGCGCTCATGTGACGCATCGGCGCGCGCAAAAAAAGCGCGTGGCACAGGCCGCGCGCTTTATGAATGCATGGTCACAAAAATTACGAACGACTTTTCGCCGCGCCGCGCACTGTGGCTCGGCCAATGGAAACATAATCAAAGCCATGCTCTTGCATGGAATGCAGACGATACAAATTGCGTCCGTCGAAAATAAGCGGTGCGCTGAGCAAATCTTTCACGCGATCCCAATCAGGCGAGCGGAAATCGCTCCACTCTGTGCACACCACAAGCGCGTCGGCGCCTTCAAGACATTGATACATATCCGTCGCAATTTCAACGCTTGTCATTTCACGCGACAAATGTTCAAGCGCCACAGGATCAAACGCGCGCACACGCGCGCCAGCCTTGATTGCTCGTTCCATCAGCGCGATAGATGGAGCTTGACGAATGTCGTTGGTGCGCGGCTTGAAGGCCACGCCCCAGAACGCCAACTTCTTTCCCCTCAGTCCGCCCGCAAATTCCTTCTCAATCTTCTGCCAAAAATATCCGCGTTGATCTTGGTTCACTTCATGCACGCTGGCGTTCAGTTTGCAATCAAAGCCAACTTCTCTGCCCATGCCCACAACCGCAAGCGTGTCCTTTGGAAAACAACTTCCGCCGTAGCCAAGGCCGGGATACAGAAATTGGTTTCCAATGCGGCGATCGGCGCACATGCCCTCGCGCACATTGTGAATGTCCGCGCCATATCGCTCGCACAAATTGGCGATCTCATTAATGAAACTAATTTTACAGGCAAGCATGGCGTTGCTGGCGTACTTCACCATTTCCGCGCTGCGCACATCCATGATAAATATCGGATTTCCCTGGCGCACAAACGGCTCGTACAACTCGCGCAATATTTCGCCAGCGTGCTCGCTTTCCACGCCGCACACCACTCGGTCGGGCTTCATGAAATCGCTAATCGCGTCGCCCTCTTTCAGGAACTCCGGATTGTCCGCAATGTGAAAGGCAATCTTGGTGCGCGCTCGAATTGCGTCGCGCACTTTGTGGCTTGTGCCCACAGGCACGGTGCTTTTCACCACAATCACTTTGCTCGTAGCGGTGGGGCCAACCTTTTCCAGCTCATCGGCAATGTCCTTGGCTACGGCCAATACATATTGCAGGTCGGCGCTTCCATCCTCACCGCTGGGCGTACCCACGCAAATGAAAATGACATCGGCATGGTGGTACGCGGTGGACTTGTCCGTGGTGAATTGAATGCGTTTAGCCGCAATGTTCTTGGTCAACATTTGGCTTAGGCCAGGTTCATAAATAGTGCTTTCCCCGCGTCGCAACTTGGCGATCTTCTTCTCATCGACATCTAGGCACAGCACGTCGTTGCCGGTGTCGGCAAAGCAGGCGCCTGTGACCAATCCAACATATCCAGTACCGACCATGGTGAGCTTCATTCAGATACTCCATATATAGATTGACGAATGAATGGCGCAATCGCGCCGTAATTCAAGTGAACACAAGTGATGCGACGCAGCGTACAACGCAAGTTATATAAACAAGTCCACAGAGGATAGCTACCTCTTTCTGTTGGCGGAAATGCGACATGACTTTGATGTTGCGTTGCAATTTTTCCGCCTATTTGCCGCAAGAATGCGCTTAGTTTTCCCAACAGGTTGCACGCCTTGAATCCATCCTTCTCGCTGAAGCAGCCACGCTTTCAATTTCAGTTCCCTGCCGCCAACTTTGTTGCTACCAGAAAAACCACCAAGACCATTGGCGGCCACGACCCGATGGCAAGGAACAATCATTGGCAGAGGATTACGCCGCATAGCCTGACCTGCCGCGCGGGTGGCATGTGGGGAGCCCGCGGCCGTTGCAAGCCATTGATAGGTACGGGTTTCGCCCGCAGGAATTGTCCGGCAGGCGCGCCAGCAGCGTTCAAAAAAAGGCGTGGCTTTTGGCGTAGCAATACCAGCAAAGCTGACTCGCTTACCCGCAATATTTTGTGCGATCAACTTCGCCGCACGCCGCGCAACGACCGCGTCCATTCGCGAAGCGTCAATCACAATATCACCTGCCGCCGTTGCCACTTTCAATTTCATAACTCATTTGTACATAGAATTTCAACGCGCCAAGCGGTTATCGGATTTACCAGATTAAAAACCTTAAAAATTGGAACTTAAAGTTGCTCGGGCTAAATTTTTGGGTAATTTGAAGGGATTCGATTTGTATTTTAAATTTTTCAGGAACGCATATGAACATCAACGCCTTAATTCAATCCAGTCATTCTTTTGTAACTCATTGTGTATTTGCAACTAGACCAAGTCGATTGATGCGTGCCGCATTGCCCGCCATTCTCCTTCTTACTTTTGCGCCAATCGCGGCCGCCTCTAACAATCATGCGGGAAAAACCTCGGTTTCAAAAATAAACGAGACGTTGTTTCTAGAGCTTCAGCAAGAAATTCCAAGTGTTGACTTTGTCATCACTCCCGTCATTGAGGAGTTTGTGGATCCAACTAGCAACCTCTCTTACTTCAAGGTTCCGCTGACATTGCTACAAGCGGGCCAGTACAACGTGGGGCTTGATAGTGTTTTGGGAATCACCATGAAGAAGCCATATCAACTTTGGAGCACGGCATACGGAGGTGTCCCTTCCGAGGACGCCGCCAAGAACGCTGCAGCGATTTCGGCGATTGATTCGTGGCTGAAAGCTAGCAAGGCTCCTTGCATTCGTGATCCAAACGGGGGCTTTCATTTGCTCGATCGCCATCACCGCACGACCGCGGTCAGCATTTTGTCCGATCCAACCTATATGGAAAATGGCGGGCGTGATTATCCAGCAAGGTTCACTGGAGCCTTTGGCACCGCTGTTGTTGACCCTCCCCAACTTTGGAATCATGCCGCTCACGGATTTCCAAACTACACCTATTGCATTCTCTTGAAGGATTATCTTGGGTCGGGTAAATCCATGCAGCAGTTTTGGTACGAGATGGAGATTGGCGAGGATTACGGCTATGGACCAATGCATTATGTGTGGTCGTTCAATCTTGGAGTGCGACAGGATCCAAATATCACTCCTCCGCCCATGTGTGCGCCATTTGGAAAGAGCACAATTTCTGATCGACCAACTGGCTTAACCGATGACATTATGCGTGAATTCGGGGCAAACTTAAAATTTCCTGACAAGCCCGATCCCGTGTGCGGCACCACGTACACAGGAATGAAGGGATATGAATCCCTGGAGGGTTTGATTCAGGATGATGACGATGAATTCAACCCGTTCAGCCAGACGCCAGTGGTTTTCTATTTCCAAGAATTTTATTGGGCGAACTATCTTCGCGACAAAGTATTTTTAATTGGCAGCGAAGCCAGAGGCGGCAATCCTCTTGCGCCCCATCAATTTGAAAACTCGGCATGCGGTAAAAAGCAATTGCTTCAATATGCGTTGGAAAATTTGTGCCATGTTCCTGGGGCGGCTCAACTTCCCGGCTTCTTTCAATTGCCTTGCGCTGGCGATCTCAACAAAGATGGTGTCATTGACATGCTCGATTTTTCGTTGTGCTTGCTTGCTTGGGGTAACTGCGACTCTGGGCAACACTGTGAAGCCGATTTGGATTACGACGGTATGGTGAGCGGAAGCGATTGCTCCTTGATATTGATGGAGTACGGAACGGGTTGTTCTCCGACAAAATGTGATTGTGTCATTATCGATAACGACTTTGACATAGATGACATGATGGCCATTCCTTTGGTGATTGGTAATAAATATGTTGCTTCGATTATTCAGTCCGAGGGTTACACAATGCCTGCACAGGCTGCTTCAGCGATAGACCAGCTGATTAATCAATTGCCAGATCAACCCAACCAAAGAAAAATTCCAATCATTGTGGGAGCAAAGCAGGGCGCCAATGGCCGGCAAGATCTCTCATCATGGCCTTGGTTGCCTTTCTTTAGAACCATGATGAATTTATCAAATGGCTTGTTAAGCACGGCACCAGAGCCAGCTCCAGTTGGGCGCTACTACCCTGAGCAAGTAGCAGTTTCTGTTGCAAACTGCTCAAAGGTTTCAGTATTAATTATTGGTACGTACTCGTCTTTTATTAATTACTATCCACATATTTCAAGCAAAATTGACAAAGTAGTCATCATGGGGCAAGAAATTGGCGATGACTCCACGTCCCCAGGACGAGAGTCTTTTAATTGTCATTATGACTTTGATGCTTGTCAAAAAGCTATGATCCAACTCGACGAGCTCAAGTTAAATGATGTGCCAGGTACGCAGGGAGTAAAAGTACCTGTGGTCTTTGTTGATATCCCAAAAATCAGCGGTTGCAATACTGCCTCCCCATCTTTAGATTGTTATACCCCAAGTTATGAAATGGTTGCTGGTGGCTCGGGGTCGACTGGTCTTATAGAATCTGGTCTTCCTTATAGATTAAAGCAAGCATTGATTAACAATATTAATTGCTCAGCTTTTTATACTGAACCACAAAATATCGGAAATCCTTGCTCATCGTTATCTTCATGGGTGCCTGCAGATGTGTTGACAGGCCCAGGTGGAGAGATGAAGCTTTGGGACCAAACGGCTGCACTCTGTTTACTTCACCCAGAACTTTTTGCTCTTTACTCTCCTCCTGACTATTTAGGGGTCAAGAAACACTTCGAGCCAATTTTAGTGGAAGGCTCTCATGCGCTCACTATCCAAAGACTTCGTCGTTTGTGGACTGAGGATACGAATCGGGCTGTTACCTTTTATCCGTAAAACTTTTGGAAGGTAAATGTATTTTGTGAATTCGAACACGAAATACAACACGGTTTAGATACAAGGTTAACCGACTGAGCTTCAACGAAGCAAGGTCTAGTGGATTCCGCTGCCTTGGGCACTTTCAGTTTCATAACTCTGTACATGCTTGTCCAAGAAAGTGTCCTACTCAATTCCCGCGTCGCAGAAAGGGTGGCACCACAGGTGATTTCACCACCCGCGCAAGCCCCGATTGCGAGGGGTGCGTTGTCTGAGCGACTGGTGCCACCCTTTCTGCAAAGCGTTCACTTGCTTGCAAAGTGAATTATCAGCGCCAAAGTGAAGCTACTATTACGCAATGAGCAACGCCGCCGTATCGTACACGCATTCCGCCATTCCTCTAGACGCGCTTTCACAAGGTCTTCTGGATTTACTGCAGAAGCAAGATCCAACAGTCGCGCACATCATGGCGCGCGAAGCCGATCGTCAAGCCACCACGCTGGAGCTGATCGCCAGCGAGAACCATGTTTCAACCGCGGTCATGCACGCCGTGGGTTCATGGATGACCAACAAATACGCGGAGGGGTATCCCGGCAAGCGCTACTACGGGGGATGCGCGCATCACGATGAAATTGAAAACCTGGCGCGCGACCGCGCCAAGCAGTTATTCGGGTGCAAGTTCGCAAATGTGCAGCCGCACTCGGGCGCCAACGCCAACATTGCAGCGTTCATGGCCATCATGGATCCGGGCGACACGGTGTTGAGCTTGCCAATTAAAAGCGGCGGCCACTTAAGTCACGGACTCAAGCCCAATTTCTCCGGCACATTTTACAAGATCGCCGAGTACGGACTTGATCCAAAAACTGAATTGCTTGATTACGACGCTATTGAGCGGGCCGCTGTGGAGAGCAAACCAAAAGTGATTATTTGCGGCTATTCCGCCTATTCCCGCGTAATCGATTTTGCGCGTTTTCGCGCCATTGCCGACAAAGTTGGCGCGCTACTTATGGCGGACATCGCGCACATTGCGGGGCTTGTTGCAACTGGTGTGCACCCAAGTCCGTTTCCGTACGCGCATGTTGTGACCACCACCACGCATAAAACATTGCGCGGTCCCAGGGGCGGATTAATTCTGACCAACGACCAAGACATAGCCACCAAAATTGATCGCAAAGTTTTTCCAGGTAGCCAAGGCGGACCACTGATGCATGTCATTGCGGGCAAGGCCATTGCGTTTGGCGAGGCGTTGAAACCAGAGTTCACAACCTACAGCAAGCAGGTGGTCGCAAACGCCAAGGCGCTAGCGGCGGCGATGCAGTCGCACGGTTACAGATTGTGCGCCGGCGGCACCGACAATCATTTAATGCTTGTTGATTTGCGTCCCCGCGACGCATCGCTCACTGGCGCCGACGCCGAGAAGTGGCTGGAAGACGCAGGCATTATTGTGAACAAGAACGGCATTCCAAATGATCCGCGTCCGCCATTACAGACCAGTGGTTTGCGTTTGGGCACGCCCGCGCTGACCACGCGCGGTTTGCGCGAAGGCGAGATGAAGCAAGTGGCGGCATGGCTTGACCGCGTCATGATTTCAAAGGGCGATGCCACGGTGAGCGGGGCGGTTCGTGAGGAAATCAGGGCGTTTTGCTCCAAATTTCCGCTGCCACACTAAAGCTGCGACTCAGTTTGCAAGTCACTGATAAGCCCACTCGGTGAGCGGGGGCGCGCCAACTTGTTGACTTGTCGCACGCGCGCTTGTCTGTATGAGCGCTTCACAAAATTTCAATGCGCTGTGCAATGTCGCGGGTTTCAAGCGCCATGACTAATTCTTCCATGTCACCCGCAAGCAACTTCTGCAAGTTGAACGATTGCTCCACGCGGTGATCCACGGCAATGTTGTCCTTGTAGCGGTAGGTGCGAATTTTCTCCGCGCGTTCGCCGCCGCCAATCATGTCGCGTCGCAACTCGCCGCGCTTGGCCGCCGCGTCCGCAATGCGTCGTTCATGCACGCGCGCGCGCAGCAGCCGCCACGCCTTGTCGCGATTTTGCAATTGACTGCGCGTCTCTTGCATGCGCACTTCTATGCCGGTTGGTTCGTGGATTAAATGCACGGCCGTCGCAACCTTGTTCACATTTTGTCCGCCTGGACCTTGCGCGGTGGTCAGAATTTCGCGCACTTCGGCGGGGTCCACTTGCGACTCCACGGTTTCGGGTTCGCTCAGCACCGCCACCGTGGCGGTTGAGGTGTGAATGCGACCCGCGGCCTCCGTTGCCGGCACACGCTTCACTTGATGCACGCCACTTTCATATCCAAGCGTGTTCCAGCAACCCGTTCCTTCAATGCGAACAATGGCGTGGGTCACGCCGCCAGCGTCGCCCAATTTCATTTCCATCTCCTCCCATTGCCAGCCGTGAACTTGCGCGGCCAGGCGGTACATGTGCAGCAAATCGCCAGCCCAAATGGCGGCTTCAAGACCGCCCACGCCGCAGCGAACCTCTAAAATAAGGCTGCCAATGGCGCGGTCATCGGCCATGACTAGGGTGCGGATCAGTGCCTCCATGCAGACATCGCGCGCGCTTTGTAGCCCGTATATTTCGCCGCGCGCCATGGCCGCCACATCGGGGTCTTCATCCTTGGCAAGCAATTCGCACTCTTGCGCCTCGCGTTGCAAGCGCCGCCATTGGCGCAATTGCTCAATCAACGGTTGCGCCGCCGCGCGCCGCTGCGACAACACTTTCACCTTGCGGTGGTCGGACATAATGTCTGGGTCACACAGTTGCGCTTGGTCGCGCACGAAGTTGGACTCTATCTCATTCAGCTTTTCCAGAAGCCGTGGCGATGGGTGCATGTGGTAGAATTTCCGATTGAAACAGGTTGCATGTGGCGGTGAAATGGGCAGTTTGTCATTCAAATGAAACTTGGAGCCGAATCACATGGTCATTTGTAAAGCCAAGGTTCTTGAGCGCGGGTGAGTGAAAAGAAACAGCCGCGCTGGTGAGAGCGCGGCTGCGACAAATTTCAAATGAAGTAGCTACTTCTTTTCTGACTTGGCGGCAGGTTTAGCGGCTGGGGCTTTCGCGTCCTTGTCGCCATCCTTCTTGAAATAGGTACCTGCAAATTTCTTCTGGAAGCGCTCCACGCGTCCCAAGGTGTCCACGAATGACTTTTGACCGGTATAGAACGGATGAGAACCCGACCACACTTCAACATTCATTTCTGGAACCGTTGCGCCAACAGTTAAAATATGCTGGCCACGAAAATTCACTTTGCAATCTGGATACCACTTTGGATGAGTTTCTTTTTTCATTGGTTGCTCCGAAGGATTGAGATTGTAGCGTTTTACGCCGAAAACTCAAGGGGCGAATGCATGTCGTATCCAGCCGCGGGCATTGCAAGGAAAGTGGCGGTTTTTTGCCAGTTGGGTATGCTTTGCACTCCGAATCCCCTGTAGCTCAGTTGGTAGAGCGAGCGGCTGTTAACCGCTAGGTCACTGGTTCAAATCCAGTCGGGGGAGTTTTGGAAGGAGCCGCATCCAAGTATCGCTTGGGGTGCGGTTTTTTTTCTGGTGCGCATGTCATTTGCATGCGTGGGCAAGCACGGTTATGCGCACGATCGACGCGCAATAATTTCAATCACCGTTGGCGTAAGCATGACGGATTGTGGATCTTGTTCAGCCTGGTCAAGTTCCTGCAGTACATCGGACATAAATGCCTGATTCACAAAACCCAGGTCAAGCAGACGCGGTAAATAGGTGCGTATAAATCCCGCGGGCCACTGCCACAGCGACTCATGTGGGCGCGCCGCGCGCGCCAAGGGCTTTATGGAAACAATTTCAAATCCTTGCTGAAGCAAAGCTTTGAGCAGGGTTCCCGCGATGTTGGCGTTGCCGCCGCGCGCGCTGAAACTTTGCATGGCCACTTGCGTGAAAGCGTCAATGTGAGGAGTGGGGGGTTGCAATCCATATGTTTCGTAGTGCCCATATTCATGGAACACAGCCATGCCGCCCGCTCGCAGCGAGGTACGGATGCGTCGAACCATCGCGCCAACATCCGTCACAAACATGCAGACCCACCGGCACCATGCGGCGTCAAAGGCAGCGCCTGTGTTGGCAAGCGGGATGTCTTGGTGCATTAAGTCCACCAAGTGAACGCTGACATTGAGCAGGCCGCGGGCCTTCACTTGATCTTTGACATTTTGCATAAATCTGCAGGAGATTTCAACTGCGGTCACATGACCGGCTGCGCCAACAATGTCCGCAAGGTCCATGGTGGCAAATCCAGGGCCCGCGCCCACATCCACAACGCTGCTGCCAAGGCCAATTCCCGCGCGTTTCCAGGCATCAAGAACAAATTCGCGCCATAGGGAATGTTGTATTCCCAAGCGCGCATGTTCCTCATGGTGGGTGCCTAGGACATAGTCAGGCTTGCTTGCACTATTGTGGGAATCGGGCATGTGTGTTCTGCCCGCAATGGTAATTGCAATCTATGAGGTATCACATTGGGCATGAACAGATTCAAATATGCAGAATTGACAACATAAATTGTTTAGATGTGAGCTTTCAAGTTGACCGTTGGATTTGAAAACGATTATGAAATAATTACGGTGTGTAGGGTCCCCAATTTAACAACACATAGGAAGTATCACCTGTGTCTACAACGCCAGATCCATCTAGATCTTCAGCACAGGATATCCCACTTTGGCACTCGCCAATACTTAATAACACCAAGGCTAAATCATTCCCATCGACCGTCCCGTTGTTGTCCAAGTCAGGGCTTAAAAATGTTGTATCACTAGTTTGTGAAACTAATTTATGAAGCGTGATCACAAAAACATAATTGTCACCAGTATTATATGTCCCTGGCACATTTCCTACATTCACACTT
>SYAC01000023.1 GCA_005787685.1 Planctomycetia bacterium | reverse complement strand
TCATCCACCTTGCGGTGGGGTGAGTTGCTCCACGCGCGAATGTCGTGCACATGACATTCCATCGCGCCGCAACTCGCCGCTCGGCCGGGAATGCTGGTCGCCAAAGGCGTTGCCATCATTTCCGGAAAAATAGTGAGGAGGTCAATGCGCACCTCCGTGTTCCTCGAAAGGCGTTACTCGCCCTTCGGGGTCTCCTCTGCGGCAGCCGCTGGTGTCGCCACCACGGCTGGCTTTGGATGTTTGGAAACTTTGCTGCGAACAGCCAGCGCCTTGATCGCGGCCGCCGGAATTGTTCCACCAGCTTTCTTGATCATGTTGGCCGCGGTTTGAGATGGCTGCGCGCCCATCTTGAACCAATGCGCAACGCGCTCCATGTTGAATTCAAATTGTTTGCCTTCGGGACCGGCTGGATCGAACCAACCAAGTTCCTCGATCACCGTTCCGTTGCGAGGGCAGCGCTTGTCAGCGGCGCACAATCGATAGGTTGGACGGTGAATTCTTCCGAAACGCTTGAAACGTAATACGACCACGTGAGTTCTCCATCAGCCGCCTCCTCGGAACCAGTTGATCAACGATCAACTTGTCAGTTCCGTATGTCGGTGGGGCGGGCTTTTCAGCTCGCCGTGCCGCCATAACGGTGGGCAGGTGCGAATCGACAATTGTAACCAAAGTTTCATTTCACGCCAACGGCTTGGTGAAATTTGCTTTTTCAGAGGATGCAAATGCCCCAAAATAAGCCGTTATGCGCCAAAAATCATGGAAATGCGTTGGGCGTACTCAATGGAAATCTGGCGGCAAAAGCGTTCGATGGGTGAAAGGAACCCCAGCATGCTGAGCGCGAAAAGGGCGAAAAATCCGTACTGCATCACGGGCGGGCTTTCAATAATGTCGCGGGCGGGGCGTGAAAGGCCGGCAAGAATTTTGGAGCCATCCAGCGGCGGCACTGGAAGCAAATTGAAGGCGGCTAGGAAAAAGTTCAGCCAGCCGCCAGCGTAAAAAAAGATTTGCAAATTTTCGTAGACCTTCGTGTTCACGGGTCCACGCGCCAGCCAAATTCCAAGCGCGGTCAACGAGATCAACGCAAGTGCGATGTTCATGAGCGGGCCCGCGAACGCAACCGCCGCTTCGCCGCGGCGACCCCATCGAAAGCGGGTTGGATCGACGGGCATCATGCCCCAGGCGAAACCGACCAGTAGGAAAAAAATCAGAGAGGCGCCACCCATGTGCGTCATTGGATTGAGATTCATGCGGTCCAAGTCACGCGGCGTGTTATCGCCTTGCCAAATGGCGGCCCAGCCGTGGGCAAGTTCATGCAGCATAATGCTGAGCAAAACCCAGAATATCCAACTGGCCAGAAGCACTGGGTTGCTTTGATAAAGATCATGGACCCACCAACCGCTTTGCATGGCGCAAGAGTAGAAGATGTTCCCAAAGTGTGTTGGGCAGTTGAAATAAATTTATCGCGTTGCACCGGCCGCAACCATTCGCCTTCACGCCATGGATGTGCAAGCACTCAGCGCGCGGAATGATTTAGCCTGGGGCGTGGATGCGTTCACCAGCCACGCAGGTAAAGCGGATATTTGGCTTGTGATTGGACCAATCATTGGTGAGTGGATCGCGATCAAGCGACACAATATCGGCGGCAAGACCCACTTTGAGCGTGCCACAGCGATCGCCGACGCGCAGACACTTGGCGGCTTGGTTCGTGAATGCTTGCAATGCAATTTCCGCGTCAAGACTGGAACGATGTTCAGTGACGGCGCCCGCAGCGGTGGCGCCGGCGATGGCGGTTTGCATGGCTTGCAGGCAATCGGGTTCCACGATTGGCCAGTCGCTGCCAAAGGCAAGTCGCGCGCCGGCTTCGTGAAATTGCTTGAAACAAAAAAAACGATCCATGCGAGCGGCGCCCAGCCGCGGTAGTGCGGGACCAGCGTCGAAATATTTATGCAGTGGCTGCATGCTCAGCCAACGATCTTCGCAGCGGGCAATGTCAATGGGGTGCGCGGTTTGTCCATGTTCTATGCGCAGCGACTCGCGCGCTCGCACGCCGGATTTTTCAGCAGCGTCAGCGGCGTTCAGCGCGGCACGCAAAGCCGCGTCGCCAATGGCGTGCATGGACATGCTCCAGCCACGCGAAAGTCCCTCGCGCAACCAATCCGAAAGTTTTCCCGACTCCGCCAATTCAACAAACATGCCAAGGCTTTCGGGCGCGTCGCAGTAGGGTTCAAGCATGCGCGCAGTGCGCGAGCCAAGCGTGCCATCAATGAAACTTTTGAAACCAATGATGCGCAGCGCGTCGTCGGCGGCCACACATTCGCCCAGACTCCAATCTATGGGCCACTGGCGGTCCAGAATGGTGGCAAGAATTCGTATATTCAATTCATGGCGCAGCGGCGATAGGGTTGCGATGATGTCGCGTGCATATTCCATGCTGCCCACCGTGGCAATGCCATGGGCATGCAAGTGGCGCGCGGCGGCGTGGGCCATTGCACGCAAAGCCTGGGAATTTGGCTCTGGAACGCAAGGAATAGCCAGTGTCCACGCGGCTTGTTCCAGCAGCAGTCCAGTAGGGTTGCCCGCCGCGTCGCGCGCAATTGTGCCGCCAACAGGATCCCGCGAAAGATCATGGCGTTGCGCGATGATGTTCAGCGCGGCGCGATTGACAACGCACACATGTTGATCCATGCGCCAGGCAATAGCGGGGCGGTTGCCACATGTCGCCAGCCAAGTTTGATCGGGCATGCCGTGGCCAGAATTTTTGAGCGCGTGGTCCTGCGTATGCATGGACGCGTTGGGCTTGGAATTTTTTTGCCAATTTCCTTGATCCCAACCGCTCGCTTCCAGCCAGACATTGTCAGGGAGCGCTTCATGCTTGGCGCGGATCACGCGCTCAAATTCTTCACGCGATGAAACGCCGGCTAGATGCGCGTGTGCAAGAGCGCGCCCGCCAAGCAGAAAGTGCACATGTGAGTCAATGAACGCGGGACAGGCGAATTCGCCGCCGTCTATTTCTTGATCAACGGCGCCCGCGTCATCCATGGCCACAATCTTTGACCCATCCATGGTGATTGACTTGGCAAAGGGCCGCGACGCGTCACCTGTCCAAATTCTTTTTGCCGTGATCCGTGTGCGTGGCATCGGTTGTATCGTAGAGGCATGCGCAATCAACTTTCAATCGTGTGCAATAGATTGGTGGCGACTTTGTTCATGGGCGTACTGGTGTCATGCGCCGACAACGCGCCCAAACCCAAGCTTCCCGCGGCGTTTCCTGCAAAAGCTGCCGCAAACTCGGATGCGCTTCCCGCGCCTGCCGGCGCGGCGACGAATGCAATTTCATCCGCAAAACCAAATGCCATTGATCCAGCGATACCCGCGCCAACTGTTGCCGCCGATCCACTCACCAGTAGCGCCACTTCAAACGCGTCAGTGATTGAATTGCCAGCGATCACCATGCCCAAGCCCGCGGCGTGGACTTGGGTGAAGCCATCCATGCAGTTTCGTACTTTGCAATACAAAGTGTGTCATCCTGGGTCAGGTCAAGCTGCGCCGTGCGCGGACTTGATTGTGAGCGTGTTTCAGTTGGGCGATGGCGGCAGCGTGGACGCCAACATTGATCGCTGGAAAAATCAATTTCAAAATGCCCAAGGCGCGCCTGCGCAACCAACACGCTCGCAGCGCATGGTGGCTGGACTTTCTGTAACGCGTGTGGATATGAGGGGTGCGTGGAAGGGCATGGGCATGAGCGAGGCTCAAACTAATTTTGAGCAGCTCGCCGCGGTCATTGAGTTGCCGCGAGAAACAATTTATATTCGCATGGTTGGTTCGGAGGCCACCGTGGAATCCGCGCGAAAAGATTTTGAAGCCATGGTGGATGGAATTGCGCCGCGTGCGCCGCTTGGGAAGTGACCGCCATAGCCCGCGCGAAAAATAAAAAACGCGCGGAGTGAAATGAATTCAATGCGCGCGTTTGGTTTGACTGAATCAGATCACTTTGCCGCGGCAAATCGCTTGTTCACTTCGTTCCAATTCACCACATCCCACCAACTCTTCAAGTAATCCGCGCGGCGGTTCTGGTACTTCAAGTAGTACGCATGCTCCCACACATCCACGCCCAAAATGGGCGTTCCAAGGGTGTCAATTGTTCCCTTCATCAAAGGATTGTCCTGATTGGCGGTGCTGACCACTTCAAGCGCGCCGCCTGGTTTCACAATCAGCCACGACCAGCCGCTTCCAAATCGCTTCATGCCGCCATCGGCCAATTTGGCTTTGAAATCTTCCATGGTTCCAAAGGCTTGGGTAATGGCCGCGCTCAACTGCGCGCTCGGCGCGCCGCCGCTGCCCGCTGGCGCCATGATTTGCCAGAACATACTGTGGTTGAAATGTCCGCCACCGTTGTTGCGCACCGCGCCACGAATGGCCTCGGGCAGGGCGGGCAGCGTTGCGCACAATTCCTCGATTGATTTATTTTGCAGATCGGCGTGGCCCTCAAGCGCTTTGTTTAGATTGTCAACATAGGCCTGGTGGTGCTTGGTGCGATGGATGACCATGGTCTGTGAATCAATCGATGGCTCAAGCGCGGCCTCTGGATACGGAAGACTTGGAAGTGTGAATGGCATGTGTTGCTCCTTCTGAGTTGGGGGGTGGATAGTTGACGCGGTGTTGTTGGCCACGAATAGTGTTTGGGTGAGTCCATGCGACGAGAGCGCCGTGAACGCGCCAATCCCAACAAGGGAGTGGCGCAAAAAACTTCGACGATCCGCTTTGTCGCACATGCCGCTAACAATAGGGCGCGGCGAGGTATTGCGCCACACGCGCCGCGAAATTTGTGAATTTGCCGCGCTTGCACAATCAACGCAGCGCGCGCGGTGGGCAATCACCATGGCATGAAATTGCAGGGCGGATTGCGTACTCTTATTGCATGCGAAGCGAATATCGAATTATGGATGCCGCGGGCAATCGCGCGCGCGAAGGCCTGCGCACGCTGGAGGATGTCCTTCGATTCGCGCTGGATCAGTCGGATTTATTGCGCCGAGCGAAGTCCTTGCGCCATCGATTGCGCGGGGTATTTGAACGATTTCCCGCAGGATTGTTGCACGCGCATCGCGATGCGGCAGGCGACGCCGGCCAACATGCCCGCACGCCGCAAGAAGTGCAGCGCACGGATATGCGCGCCGTAGCCGTGGCCGCGGGCAAGCGCGTGATCGAGGCGCTGCGAACGCTTGAGGAAGTTGGCAAAATTCTGGACGCCGAGTTCGCCAATCAAATAGCCGCCATGCGCTATGAAATGTACGACTTGGAACGCGACGCCGTTCTTGCCTTTGGTTGCTCCGCACGATTTCAGCCGCGCGTGTGTGTGTTGCTCAGCGAGTCGCTGTGCAAGCTTCCGTGGATGGATGTGCTGCGCGGCGCACTGGATGGTGGTGCCGACATGATCCAGGTGCGTGAGAAGAAGATGTCCGATCGCGAGCTCATGGAGCGCGTGCAAATGATTATTGAAGTGGCGCGACCTTGCAACGCGCGCGTGATCGTGAATGACCGCGTAGATATTGCGCTGGCCAGCGGCGCTGACGGCGTTCATCTGGGAACAGGGGACTTGTCCATTCGCGCGGCGCGTAAAATTGCAGGAACAACCTTGTTGATCGGAGCCAGCACGCACAACGCCGCTGAAGCGTTGGCCGCCGTGACCGAGGGCGCCGATATGTGCGGCGTGGGCGCCATCTTTGCCACGCAACGCAAGCCCGATCGCGCGCCTTGCGGCGAGGCGCTTGTGGTTGATTTCATGCGCCACTATCCCAACACGCCGCATTTGGCGATTGGTGGAATTTGCCCACAAAATATTGAACAACTGGCCGCGATTGGCTGTCGCGGCGTCGCCGTGAGTGGCGCGGTGTGCGCGGCCGACAATCCCGCGGCGGTGGTTGCGCAATTGCATCAAGCGCTGTCGTCCACATTGTCGGAGCGCGCCTCATTGTGAATCAACTGAACGCCGCGTTGACCTTGCTTGGAACGGGAACAAGTTCGGGCGTGCCTGTAATTGGTTGCGATTGCGCAACATGCCGAAGCACCGACCCGCGTGACAAGCGGTTGCGTACCGGCGCTATGTTGCAATTCACGGACGCAACCGGGCAACCGCGCGTGATCTTGATTGATGTTCCACCCGACCACCGCGAGCAAAGTTTGCGCGCGGGCATTGACCGCTGCGACGCCATTTTGGTGACCCACGGACATGTCGACCATATCTTTGGCCTTGATGAAGTGCGCCGCTACAACGCCATGATGCGCCAGTCCATTCCGGTGTACGCCGACCATGCAACATGGGAGCAACTTGAGCGCGTCTATCGCCACATTTTTTTCAGCAAGGAAAATAAAAACGACTCCTTCGTGGCCTCGCTCACGCAACAACGCGTGGAGCACGGCGCGCAACTGAACTTGCACGGCATTCGCGCCACCGCCTTTACCTTGATGCATGGTCGCCTTCCCATTCTTGGTTGGCGCTTTGATTCGCCGCACACCGATCCACTGTTTCCAATTGCCTATTGCACCGATGTGAACCACATTCCACCTGAGAGTTGGCCGTATTTCGATGGTGTGAGCACGCTCATTCTTGACATGTTGCGCCCTCGCTCCCACCCGACCCATTTCACATGCGATCAGGCCATTGCCATGGCCCAGAAAGTAGGGGCGAAACAAACGATTTTTGTGCATATGACCCACGATATTTTGCACGGCGAATTTGATGCCACGCTGCCCTGCGGCATGCGCCTGGGCTTTGACACCATGCGAATTTGCTAGCCAGAAGGCGCGCCCATCGCCGCCAAAATTCGCTAAACTTCTTGCCCCATGGCGCAGATCCGCGAAATTAAAAAACGAATGGTCGCTGTCCGAACTATTCAACGCATCACCAAGACGATGCAGATGATCGCCACGGCGAAGTTCACCGCAAGTCTTGCCCGAGCAAAGTCCAGTCGTCCCTATATGGAGCGCATTCGTGAATTGGTGGCAGAAGTGGCGGCACGCGCTGGCGATGACAGTCATCCGCTGTGTCTTGCGCCCGCCAAGCCCGCTGGCAAAGAGCTTGTTCTTGTCATTGCCAGCGACCGCGGTTTGTGCGGCGCGTACAACGGCTATGTCCTGCGCACTTCGCTGATCGCATTGAAGGGCGTCAAAAGTCGCAATGCGCAAAGCGTTGTTGAAACCATCGGTAAAAAAGCAACGGCCTTTTTCAAGTTTCAAAAAATTTCGGTCGCGCAGAAGCACCATTTTGGTGATCGACCAACATTTGAAATGGTGGAGCCTTTGGCCGAGCGTTTGATGAGCGAGTATTTGGCGGGTCAATACGACGCGTGCCGCGTGGTGTATATGAAGTTTGTCAGCAACAGCAAACAGGTTCCTGAGACCATGCAATTACTGCCCATGCGCGTGCCGACCGCCGCCAAGAACGAAACCAAAAGTGACAGCAAGAGCAGCCATGCGCTGTACGAATTCAGCCCCAATGCCGGCGAATTGCTCAACGATTTACTGCCGCGGGCCGTGAAAATGAGTTTGTTTCAAGCCGTCATTGACGCCATTGTCAGCGAGAATGTCATGCGCATGGTCGCCATGAAGGCCGCCACCGACAACGCTTCTGGTATCGCCAAATCTTTGCACCGCAGTTACAACCGCGCGCGCCAAGGTCGCATCACCACCGAGCTCACTGAAATTATTTCGGGCGCCGCCGCGCTTGAATAACTTGAATAAATAAACGCGTATGGCGCGCAGCGGCGTGCGGGTGAAGTTGTGCGTTGAGTTGGCACTACCGACAAGTTGACGAACAAGTTGACGAGAAGTTCACTAGAAGTTCATTTGGCATTCGCATTGCAATGTGCCACCGTGACCAAATGCGTTCAGCAAGCGCAATTTGCACATGCCCATTTATTGTGGCGCAGGCGCTTTCTCAGGCGCGTCAGGTGGCGCAGGAAATCCAGTCTCAAGCACATTGCCATCGCGTGTCCAAGCTTTCAGGCCGCCTTCGAGCGTGTAGACATTGCTGAAATCAAGTTCAATTAACCGCTTGCTGGCGGCTTTGGCAATGGTGTCGTCGTACGAGGTGTCGTACACCACAAACTGGTCGTACTTGCCAAGCACAAGTGCGGCCTCTGTGGTCATTCGCGGGAAAGGCAAATTAATGGCGCCAGGAATATGGCCCTCGGCGTATTTTTCTGGACTGCGCGGATCCACCCACACGCTCAAAGGCGCGCGCTTGATCAGGCTGCCTGGTTCATTCATCAGTTCGACGGCCTTGAACGGTGTCACATAGATGATATTTTTATCGCTGGTGCTTTTGGTACACGCCGCAGCCGCAAGCAGCGCAACAAATATGGTCGCAATCGGTTTCATGCCTCCATTCTCGCCGCTTTTCACGCGCACGGCAACTGTGAAAATTCATTTTCAATACTGATTTGCGCCTCAGCCGCAAAATTCTGGTTGGTCTGTCTATGCTTTCATTCAATGATCTCGTCCTTGCCTTATCTTTTGCTCAGCATGTGCATGCTTGCCGCGGGAGCGCGTGACTGCATGGCCATGCAAATCGCCAAAGCGCCAGTCAAGGCAACGGCTGCGGGCTGGGTCAAACTTTCCAGTGGCCAGACCGCGGCGGTGGTGCGCTTTGAAATTGAACATGGCTGGCACATGTACTGGACAAATCCTGGTGACAGCGGCGCACCGCCTTTGGCGAAGTTGCAAGCGGCGAGCGGCTGGACTTTGTTGGAGCCAATTTTCCCACGACCGTCCATTTTAAAATCGACAAGCGAGACGAACTTTATCTATGACACCACCTGGGAATGGCTCTTGCCTATGGCGGGTCCCGCGGGCGCGTCTGCGCCAGCGTGCTCTGTTGAGATTTCCTGGATGGTGTGCAAGGAGAACTGTCAAATTGGCCGCGCGCGCCTTGAGTTTGCGGCGGCCACTGAGCCAATTCCCGCGGCGGGTGACGCGCGGCTTGGTCGCTCGCTTCCCACCACGGGCGCGGCGGCGACTTTTAATTCCAAAGATCAAGTCATCACAATTTCCGCCAGCGCTGGCAACGCAGTCAACACAACTTCTCAAACGACCGCCGCAACGATGGCTCGATTTATCCCCGATGTCATGCCTGGAGTGTCGCCCAAGTTCAGCGGACCATTTCAAGCGACGCTGAGCGATAACAAATTCACGCTTGCAATTCCATTGGAAATCCAGCCTGAGAATGCCCTGGGCAAGCCGCTGGTGTTCCAAGGATTGTTTCTGTACGGACAATCCAATGTGGATCGCTGTGAAATCATCCATCTTCCGATGAATATCGCCGCGCCTTCACCCTGATTAGTCCACGATATGACAAACGCAGTTGGCCACTTGATGTGGGCTATACTATGAAGCCGATATTTTCTGTTCAGTTTTTTTATAAATTTTCCACGAAAGGATTCACTCCATGAAGCACTCACGACTTACTGCGTTGCTCGCCGGCTCAGCTCTTTTGTTTGGTGCCGCCACTTTGACCATGGCCGACGACACCAAGAAGGACAAGAAGCATGACAAGGCCGCCGACTCCACCAGTGACAGCAAGGAAAAGCGTGTCAAGGTTGGTGAGCAAGTTCCAAATTTCACCATGACGGATGTCAATGGAAAAAGTTTGCAATTCAGCGATTTTTCAGGCAAGCCCGTGGTCATGCAATGGGTCAACCCAGGATGCCCAGTGTGCGTTGAAGTGACCAAGGCGGGGCGCGTCACCAAAATGATCGCTGACGCCAAGGCGATTGATCCCAATGTTGTGTTTGTCATGGTCAACAGCACCGCGGCAACCGCCAGCGATCCAAAGGCGACCGCCACCTACTTGGCCGACAACAAAGTGGTCGCCAACGCCGAGGTGATCGATGGCAGCGGCGTGATTGGAAAAATGTTCGATGCCAAGACCACGCCCGCCGTGTTTGTGATTGATTCAAAGGGCATGCTGGTATACGGCAGCGCCTTTGATGACAGTTCCGACCGTGGAGCAACCGCGGGCAAGACCAACTATGTCATCAACGCGCTCACTCAACTCAAGGCTGGCGAAAAAGTTTCGCCCGACAAGACCAAGTCCTATGGCTGCGGAGTGAAATACGCCAAGAATCAAAATGGCTGATTTGCCGCAACATGTATTGTAAAAAAGAAGGAGCCCGGCCTTGCGGTCGGGCTTTTTTTATTTTGACTTCGAACAACATTACACATTCAGCGGCATGATGACATAGGTGAACTCCTGACCAATCCGCAGCACGCCGGGCTTGTTTGTGGCCTTGAGTTCAATGGTGACTTCTGGCGCGTCGATAATTTTAAGCGCGTCCACAATGTAGCCAGGGTTGAAACCAACCTCAATTGGCTCGCCTTGGAAACCATTCAGCGGCATGGTGATTTCAGAATCGCCAACATCGGGCGAACTGCTGGATAGCGTGAGTTGCGTGGCGGTGAAATTCATCTTCACGCCCTTGCTCTGCTCGCTGGTCAACAAACTGGATCGACGAACGGCAGCGGTCAACGCCGCCACATCGCATGTCACGCGGCGATCATGCTCCTTGGGAATCACATCGTCAAACGGTGGAAATGTTCCCTCGATCAAACTAGTCACCATCTTCGCGGCATCGGCGCCGCTGCCAATGGTGAACACAAGGCGTCCATCGGCCTTGGCAATTTCAATTGGATCCTCTGGATCAAGCGCCAAGCGATTCAGCAAATTCAGAGCCTTTGTGGGCACAATCACGCTTGAATCGGTTTCAGTGGCGGTCATGCAATCGCCCTTGGCCACGGCCAGGCGGCGACCGTCGGTTCCCACCAGGCGCAGGCGCTTGCCCACGCGTTCAATTAAAACGCCACCAATGGCGTAGCGGTTATTTTCGACTGCGGTGGCGAATATGGTTCGACCCACCAACTTGCGAAAAGTCGCGGCGCTGACAGTGCATTCCGGCTTGCTATTCAACTGCGGCGGCGTTGGAAACTCCTTCGGGTCGTAGCCGTTGACATTAAAGCGCATGCCATCGGCCTTGATAGACAAGATCGATTTGTTGGATTCAAACGCCAAGGTTGCGCCGGCGCATTCCCGCGCGATTTGCGACAGACGCTCGGCCGGCACCAATGCCTCGCCTGGCGATTTCACATCAACGCTGCCCACCGGAATTTCAAGAGCAATGTCCTTGTCGGCGGCTTGCAGGTATAAACGATTGTCTTTCGCCGTTAATTTAATGCAAAGCAGGGCAGGCACATTTCCGCGCGTCGCCACAACGGCGGCGGCAATCTGCACTGCTTCAACAAAGGCGGCACGGTCGCAAATTAGTTTCATTTGATCAGCCATAAGAAGTGGTCCAAGGGCAGGAATAGCCCAACTTGGAGTGTAACCAACAGAAAAAAACATGTTTGACCACCTTGCAAGGTGATTTGCAAGGTGATTTGCAAGGGGTGACGCTGGCGTCTTAGGGGGCTTCCATGCTTTGGGGACGCATTCGACTTGCGGGCTTGCAGCATCTACGATTCGGACATGATTCTGCGCATTCTTAAGTCGGTCAACCGCGCCTTTCCATTTCTGGTGTTGTTTGGCTACATAGGCGCGTTTCTGTTGGCGTTTATCTGCATATTTTCATTTCCCTTAGGCGCGTTGGTGTTGGTCATTGGCAGCGTGCTGAGTTTGGCGTTTGTTGTGTTCTTGGGTGAAACCCTAAGCGGTATCGAAGGCATCTTGACGCGCCGCGCGCTGAAAAAGAATCGTTGTCCCGCGTGCCGCATGGGGCCCATTCAAAAAAATACCGACTTCCATCAATGCCTAGCTTGCGGAGCGCGCTTTCAATTTGATGGCGCGCAAATTTTGCAAGACGAGCAAGAGCTCCAGCCAACACCGCTTGGCACCAAATTGATCTCCGCGGACTAATAATTTGTGTGTCGATGGCGTACCGCGCCACAATCAATTCAACGGCGATCAACCTGGGGGCCTGCGCCAAAATGATTTTAAAAACTTTATTGTTGACCGCGCGTCAATCGGCTTTGGCCTGGGCCAACAATTCATCGCATTGCTTGGCCAAGTCCGCGCGACCCGTAAAGATAATCATTTCGCCGGCGGGCATGACCTCAATCACAATTGGCGCGCCATCACAACAGATGGTGATTC
>SYAC01000022.1 GCA_005787685.1 Planctomycetia bacterium | reverse complement strand
CCACCACCACCACCACCACCACCAGAGCGGGTTGCGCCTGAAGCTCGAGCGCCTCCTGTATTTGCGCCGCCTCCCGAGGAGAACGGACGGCGTGTCGACGAAGAGCCGCCACCGGATTCAAGCAATGCTTGCAACAAATCTTTCACCTTGATTGGATCGGTGTACTTCAAGTCGTACAAGCGAAATGGTTGTCCGTCTTTGGTAATGGGAACATCCCAGGCGGTATTGATCAGGTGTCTAATCTCCAACAAAATTTCCGGCTCCGCGCGGATGGTGAGGGAGTTCATGGTGGGCAGCACAGTGACAACGAGCTGCTCGCTGGTTCCAGGAATCAGGCCTTCGCCGCCGCTGCCTCCGCCGGTGCGTCGTGCTTGTGCGGGCTGGCCGGGACGCTGTGGTTGATTTGCTTGCCCTGGTTGTTGTGCCGCACTTGCGCCGCCGCCAATTGTTTTGGCGGAGAATAAATCCTGAATGAGAGTTGAAATTTGAGTGGCGTCAGCGTATTTCAGCTTGAACGTTTCTGTACGAACTTCCAAATACGCGGCTACATCAAGCAGCGAGATCATGCGTTGCACGCGTTTGGCGTATCCAATATCGCCTTCAAGAATAATTTGATTGGAGTTGGAATCCAAACTGATTTGAATATATTCCGGCGGGTTACTCGACTGCAGTTGATCAAATACATTTTGCGCTTTGGTATTTTCAATCTTGAAAATTTTCACGCACACAGTTCCATCTTCTGCCAGTGTGTCGACATCGATTTCTGGACCAAGCACAGTGATTGGCTGTAGTTTGTTCAGATCGGTCAACATGTCGATCATGACAAGCTTCTCGGTTTCAACCACGCCAATTTGGTTGAGTCGAAACGCTTGAAACAAAAGATCAAGCGCGTCTTGTCGGCTGACTTCTTGGTCCATGACCATTGTGATTTTGACAGAGGCAATTTGCGACAAACGAATTAACACCGCTTTCCCAGTGGTCTCAACAATGAACGGAATTGTGTCCTCCACCTTGGTGTCCTGAAAGGTCAGGCGCACTTTGTCCGTTGGACCAACACGGCGCGATCCACGAATTTCTTTGGCGCCTGAAACAAGACTCCCCTCAAGTTCAATCGCGCCCGATGGGACTTCGTTTGCAAGTGGTGGCGCCGTCGCGCCCATGTCCTGGGAAGGCGCTGCATCCTCTGGAGCAGTTGGTTGCGCAGTTGGTTTTGCAGTTGGTTGCGCAGTTGGTTGCGCAGTTGGAGCTGGTCTGCGATTTGTATCTTGCGCCAGAATGACAGCCGAGCGGTATGAAAGTGTCTTTTCAATAACCGTCGCCATTGGTTGCGAGGCGGGTTGTGGGCGCGCTGGTCTATCCACGGGCTCGATTGTGGACATGGCGAAAACAGGTGCAACCAACGCTGTCGCAATCAGCAATGTATTTCGAAGCGAAAAGAATTGTATTTGAATTGGTCGCAAGGCTTTAAATTCCAACGAGATGCTCTTGAAGTATCGACCAAATTGGTCAAGAAGTAATCAAATTAACTCATACTGCGATGTTTATATCAACCGCAGTGTAGAAACCAATTTAGCCACATTTGTAACGACTCAGGACGGAGGAGATTGCCCCTTTTTTAAATCATTTATTCTTTGATCAATTTGACTCAACTCATTGGCCAATCGCTCAGAGGTTGCGCCATCAAGAGCGGGATTGGATTTGGCTCTTTGCAGCGTAGCTTGAGTCGCAACCGCTTCTGTTAAGGGCATATTGCCGATTTGTTCAGCCGTAAATGGAGGTGGCGCAGCCATTTGATTTGATTCCCAACCCTTGTTATCAGAAGCACTTGGATTGTACGAAGGTGGTAATGGGTCTCGTGGTGGCACACCATTTGGATCGGACGGTGGCGCAGTCTGCGGGGGTTCAGTGGGTGGCGGGCTATCTGATGGCAAGGGAGTTCCTGCGGGGACACTTGGACCATCATCAAGACGACCTGGCTGTGGATTGCTTGGAGTTGAACCTAAGGGAGAAATAGGAACGCGCCCCTTCGCGGTCGAGCCATTTGCTCGGGTGGTTGATGAAGTGGCACCTGTATTTGGCGCGCCTGACGTTGCCCCCACGGCGGCTGTATTTTTATCTTTGGTCTGGGCAGGCGTGGTTGAACTTTCAATTCGTAATGCCTTGCTGGCGCTCCACTTTTTATTAAAAAAACTTTCGTTTGCCTTTTCCCAAAGCGACACATCGTATTCGCCCCCTTGATAACCAAGCCTCACGCTCCAGGGCGCGCTGGTGGCAAGAACCTTTATGCCTTCCGTTTCCTCGCCCACTTTAATTTCTAATCCTCCGAAATAGACAATTTCACCAATTACAGCAATTGGCTTTTTACCACCGTATTTGGTTGGAATAACTGGCGCTGGGGGTGGCGGTGGTTTCTCAACTTTGGGCGGTGGTGGCTTTGGAATATTGCGCACAGGTTCTGGAGGCAGGTAAAACGCACTGCGCCCATCAAAGCGCTCGCGGTCAATTTTGGCAAGTTGTTCGTGCTTCTGAAGGGCGCTTTCTAAAACTTTGTCTGTGTCCATACTTGCTCCAAAGGTGAACAGAGCCACAAGCAAGTTTGAAATTCCATGCAATGTCAGCATGGCCGCAATAGCGATCAGAGCCAATGTTGCGCCAAGGCGGGGGGTCCAGTGAACGCCTTTGGGCGGGCGAAGCCATGGGGGCAGCACCATTACCCAGTACCTCCGCCGCTGATGGATTTTCCTGGAATGACCCAGCTATCAACCGTCATGCGTACAACAATTTTTTTCTCCGCGTCTTTGCGCTGTAGTCGAATGGATGAAATAGATTCAATCGCGGAATTGGACTCTATGTCCGCCACAATTTTTGAGAACACATCCACAGAGCATTCAAATTGAAGCTCGCCACTAATTTTGGCAATTTTTTCTCCAGTGATCGAGAGACCAGAAAGACGTGTGCTGGCACGCTGGGCGTCGTAACTAAAATTGGCAGTGGAATATTTTTTAATAATTTCCACAATCGCCGTAGCCATGGCCTGCGCCCCCTCCGACTCGCCGCCCATGGGCATAACGGGACCAAATGTTTCGGGGCCAAGGCTTGGCACTCCACCGCTATTTGCGGTTATTTCTGCGGAATCAGCGAGAATTTTTTCAATGTGATCGGCTTGTGCATTCCACGAGCGCGCCCAACTCCAACTCCAGGAATCCACCGCGACATACGCGACCAGCATGACCAACGCCATCACGCCATAGCGGCCAGCTGGCGACAGTGATCTTATTTTCGACAATGTTGGATTGCGATCAAGATTGAAGTCAAGTTTCAATTTCATTGCTTGCCCCTGACATAATTTTTAAGCCGATTAAATTCATCCTTTAATCTTGCCTTAGTTTCGTCATCCACTTCAGCGCTATTGCGGGCTATAGAAATGCGACCCATGGCGTCCTGCGCTTCTGCTTTTGTCATGGCGTTTATTTCAGTATCGCTCAGCGGTGGCGGAATTGGAGTGCTTACATTCGCGCTGTCGGGGGTTCGTTCGCTGCGCTTTGGAACATCATTTCCAGCCGTGGCCGTGGAACGACCGCCACGCTTACTTTTGGGTGTCCGGGAGTCGGCGTCTTGGCTGTCAGTGGACTCGCTTTCAACGGCGGGTGCGCCCAGGGTCGACGTTGTTGAATTGGCGGAATTGGTAGGCGAAGATTGTGAAGCAACCACGGGCTTCAATGGGTTTCGATTTTCAGTTTTAGGCACCACCCCGTCTGTGCCAGCGGAAGGTTGCTGTAGATCCTGCAATGGATCAACCGATGGAATATCGGTTGGAATGGAAGTGGATTGGGTAGCGATATTTGTGGTTGCATTGCCAAGCGAAGTTTCATTCGGTTTGTCAATATTTTTTTCAGGGATGTTGTCCGTTGGAGCGGTGGTCTTTGGATAGCGACGCTCCGCCAACGTTTTTAGTCCAAAGTCTTGCACCTCTTTGAAATTTGGTCGCAGCGTTGCCTTGATCACCGACGCGTTCAATGTGAATTTGACCATGCCTTTGCTGTCGGGTGGGTCCCATCGTTGCGTCACTTTGTCAAACACTTTGCAGTCGCGGATTTGTTTTTCCAAAACTAAAATGACTTCGGTTCCAGATTGGCCATCTTGAGGTTTTGCCGTGCCACGAAGCGATACATTTCGATCTTGGGAAAGAGTCAGATCTTCCCACTCTATCCCCATTGGAGTCACATTTGCCAAATCGCCAAGCAGTTTGCCAATAGGCCAAGCGCGGCGGGAAAGATCCGAATACAAGTCCATACGCTTTTCCAATGCGCGAAGCGAGCGTTCTTTACTTTCAACATCTCCTATTTTGAAGTGAAGCAACAATAATCGACTGCCGGCGAAAAGTGGGGGTCCAAGCGCCAGCATCACCAGACATATCACAGCCGCCCGAACAAGCGATCGTGGATCACCAAGGTGATTGATCCATTCCCCTACATGACCAGGGCGCTCGCCCAGTGGTTGGGCGCGCAACGAAACCAGCTGATTTACAGGGCTAAACCAAACCAGCGCGGCCAGCGCCTTGAGCCCATGTTCACGCCACGCATCGACATCATCAAGACCGCTCACATGAGAGGCAAGTGTGTCGCGATCGTTTTGAGTGCAACCAAACCCTCCCGCACCGGCGGCGGAAATGGCCTCATCCAACAACAGCACCAATGTTTCCGCTTGCTCCACATTCATACCGCCGCCAAGAGCACTTTCGACAACCGCTATGGTTGCGGCTTCTGGCCATTGCGCGGGGTCAATTCGAGTGCTTCGAACCGAGAGACCTTTGGGGGTTTTGACCGCAAATGAAAATGCGGTTCGATCCTCGGTCACGGTCACCAACGGTCCCGACACGTATCCATCAAGCACCGCGGCAAGAATGGCGGAGTCGCCCGTGAATAGTGGCTCGCCATCTGGCGGCAAATCCCGTGAAAGTGAGGGCCCTTCGTCGTTGGTGGGCCAATCAATAACAACACCAGTGCGTGTGCCAGCCTCGCCGCGAATGTTCAAGACTGCGCTAGCGGTGCGCCAAGGGTCTACAGAACCCATCTGCTTGGTCTCGGCTTGCAGTTGCAAGGCGATTTCCAACTTGTCCGGTGCGGCGTCTGGCAATTCAATTGTGCGGCACACAATTCGCGATGGTTGCAACACGGCGATGGTGGCGGCGGGGGATTTCACATTGGCGTCCAATGGAGCCGGTTCCCAAGGTCCCTCCATGACAACGCCATGTTCGTTGCGGCGAAATCGAAACGCCTTTTCGTCGCTGGCGGAAAGCGTCACCACGCAGTCTGGATCGATCTGTGTTTTGCTTCGCCGTTTCATGGTTCTCGATACTCCAAAATACGAACAGGTGATTCTGAACGATCCACTAGCACAACTATTTCAGCCTCGGCGCCAGAAGTGTTGGCGCGACCGCGGCTAGAAATCATGTATACGCTGCTTCTCACATCGGCGACTTGACCCAATATCACTAATTGCTCCTGCGTTGCACCAGGCAAATCTACGATATCAGCCAGACTGAGGAGCCCCTCTTGCTTGGAAATTCGGCGGCTTAAAATTGAATCCGCATAGCGGGTGTCCAATTGCAAGATTTCCCGCAGCAAAGCACGGCTAGCGGTGTTGAGATTGACCTTGCCGGCGTTGGCTTGCGAAGTGCTGGTGTTTTCTAACGTGCATTCATTCAGCAAAAGTCCAAGTTGTTTATTGTCCAAATTCTTGACGGTGCTAGCGGCGGGCGTGGCGCCTGCGCGTGCTGAGCCAGAGCTGGATCGACCTGTCCTATTTTGGGTTGCCCCTCCCGTGGCGCCCGCGGTGCGTGAGGCGGTGAGTTGCGAAAGTGGCACGGCAAGAATTTGCCCCATGCTTGCGTTGCCAACTTTCGCGTAGGTCACAATGGTCGCGGCTTGCGAGGAGTCCATTCCAGTGCGGTTCATGATTTCCTCCGAAGTGGCCTTGCGTAAATCAAGACGGGGTTGACCGCTTGCGGATTGTGTGATGGGGCGTGTGGAGGCGGTGAGATATTGCGACCAGCCACCATCCAAATTTTCATTGTCATTATCGTCCGGCATGGTCCGTTTGCCGTCGTTCTCATTGGGATCTAGACGGCTGTTTAAATTCCAATCTTCGCCGCGAACATATTGTGGCCAAGCGCCAGCGACCAATTCAATTTCAGCCAGTGAGCGAAAATTCCCGTTGCGTGGTTCATATCCCAAGCCGCGGTTGCGGTAGTAATCAGCCTCGGTGCCAAGTTGTTGCGGCTCATCATTCGCGTCACGCCAATCGTAAATGGAATCCACCACATCATTGGTAATGTTGGGCAACTCCATCAATTGCATGCGAGTGGCGACATTGATGTTTAGTTTGGAATTTTCATCCATGGGACCAGCCCATTCTTGTCCGTCAATGAAGTGGCGAATGTCCCATGTTCCAGTTTGAACTTCACCAAATGCATTGGCTTCAAGGTCGCGTGTCAAAGCCAGCGCGTCGTCGGGATCTGGATTGGCGTTGTGCCATTCCATAATGGCGATCATGGTTTCAACGCCAGCGCGCGCGGCCCAACGCGCTTGCACACGCGAAATACATTCACGGCCCAGAGTGGCTTCGCGAAAGGCAAGGATTTGCGTGGCTGCAACAATAATGGAGGCAATGGCAATAGCCCAAATCACCATGATGGTGACAACGCCTTTACGACGCGCGTGATGATTCACTGCGTCGCACAAAGTCGCCTGCGCGGTGTGCGTTAAAAGTGCGCGACCACTAGAAAAAAAGTTGCTATTGATCATGATCCACCTCCGCCACCACGAGTGCCGCCATTCCCTCCGCTACTAGGGTTGTTGGCTCCAGGTGGGCGAATGCCGCCGCCACCTTTACCGCCGCCGCCACCTTTACCGCCGCCGCCACCTTTACCGCCGCCGCCAGTTTGACCCATACCACCGCCGCCAGTT
>SYAC01000021.1 GCA_005787685.1 Planctomycetia bacterium | reverse complement strand
TCAGCTGCTCTACCAACTGAGCTAACGAGGCGAAGTCAGAAGCGTAACCAAGCACGAACCACTCGGCAAGGTGATCATTGTTGGGAATGTTCCTGCGGAGTAGAAAATCCTTTGGCTCCGTGGCAATGTTTGAATTTTTTACCGCTTCCGCATGGGCACATTTCATTGCGTCCAACCACTGCGACCGCGGTTTGCCCAACGCTTGCCGTTCGTTTGGAGGCGACTTGGGTGACCACCACCGGCTCTTGATTGGCCGCTGGCGCGGTGACTGCGCTGACTTCTTCTTGTGGCGCGGGCGATTGCGACCCAGGTGGTTGTTTTGGTACTTGCGGCACCAATTCACCCTTGAGCAGCATTTCACTTAGGCGATTTTGCACGCCTTCAAGCATCTCAATGTACAGGCGCGATGACTCCTTTTTGAATTCAATGCGCGGATCTTTTTGGCTGAAGGCGCGGAAGCCAATGGCGTCGCGGATTTGATCCATGCTGCGCAGATGATCCTTCCAAGCGTTGTCGATGGTCTGCAACATGACCCAGCGCTCGAACTGCGAAAGTTCAGAGCGCATGGTTTCGCGAATGCGCGCGGCCACGGTTGTTCGCGGATTGCCCGCGAACACCTTTCGATCGTGTTTGGTCAACGCAACTTGATATTCCTGTTCAAACCATGTGCCAACAGATTTCTCATCCGCGCCCACGGACAAACATTGCTCCACGCGTGCGTCCAAGCGCGCTTGGTCGAAATCAGTGGAGGCTTTCAACAGCATCGCGCGCAACTCACTCGGGTCGGAACTCGGCAGCGTCTGCGGATTCCATTGCACTTGATAGCGCGTGTTGGCCCAAGAGCAGAAGGTGGTGAGCGCGGCTTGCGGGTCAGCCTGCATGCGGGCAGTGGTGTACTTGATCGCGAAATCAATGGGATAGGTTCGCTCACGCTCGGCGTAGGCCTGCAGCGCGCGCTGAACCAAGTGATCGGCGGCGGCTTGGTCATCCTCGACACCAATGAATTCACTTGGCTCAATCTTCACCGACAAACATCGCTCGGACCACAAGCACAACTCCTTTGCGCTGTAGTCCTGCACTAAAATTGAATCAAGGGGAGTTAAGTCAATGGACTCAATATGTGCGTGCGACTCCTTCTCCAAAAATTGACGCACGGCGTTGCGATCGCCGGACTTGATCAAGTCTGTTTCTATGGTGGCTTTAAAGTTCTCCAGCGCCCATTTCTGCAAGCCGGCAATATCAAACTCCTCGCTGGTCATTCCTTCGGGCATGATTTCCGCAACCGCCAGCTCAATTTTGTGCTGCGCGTCTTCTAACGCGTCCACCACCAACATTTTGTGAATTTGATCGCGGTCTTTGCCGCGCAAACGCGACGGCTCAATATGCACATTCATTTTTTCGCGCGCCCATTCGCTCACGCAATTCGGCACATGCAGCGGGCCCAAGTAGAGCGCCGAAGCCTCGCGAATGGCGGGCTCCAAAAATCGCCAGGATGCGCCGCGAATATCCACGCCTTCAAGAATGGGTTGGCGTAACCCGTAGAAATTCTGCCGTTGATACTCCATGGGCTCGTCGTATTCCAAAATTTGTTTACGCATCTGGAAGTTTCGCTCCTCCACCTTGCGTTGCGCCTTTTCAACGGCTCGGTTGAGCATGGGCGCCTCTATGGAGTCGCCCTCCTTCATGCCTAGGCGCGAAAGAAGTCCAAGTGTGGCTTTGCCCGCGAAGATCTTCATAAGATCATCCTCCAGGCTGAGGAAGAAACGGCTGCTGCCGCGGTCACCTTGACGACCCGAACGACCACGCAACTGATTATCAATGCGGCGGCTTTCATGCCGCTCGGTTCCAATGATGTGCAGGCCGCCCATGGCCTCCACGCTGCTCCATAATTGCAAGCGGTGCAATTGGAAACTGCCAAGCTCGTCCAGTTCTTTCAAAAGTTCCGCCTCGCTTCCCGCTTGGGCGCGCCTTTCGCTGACGCCGCGCAGTTCAACCACCCAGTGGCGCAGCAATGTCAGGCGCGCGGTGGAATCATCCATGGCCGCGACCGCGGCGCGGTCAACCTTGGCGCGGCGCACCAACAAATGTTTATCAATAGCCGCCAGAATCTTGGCGTCAGTCCAGGCCGCGTCAACTTCGCGTGGCGCAATGTCGCGCCGTTTCCAATGCTCAATGAGCGTGGCACGATCAATCTTGCCCAACTTAATGTCAGTGCCGCGGCCCGCCATGTTGGTAGCCACCATGACGGCCGCCAACTGGCCCGCGTTGCTCACAATGTCTGCCTCGCGCTCATGTTGCTTGGCGTTTAGAACCTCGTGCTTGATGCCTGGTCCCTTGCTCAGCATGGAGCTTAATTTCTCGCTCTTGTCAACGCTGGTGGTGCCCACAAGCACGGGCCGACCAATGTCATGCAGGCGCGCGATCTCATCAAGGATGGCCTTCCATTTATCCTTTTCCCCCAGGAAAACCAAATCATGTCGATCGGTTCTGCACGCGGGCACATTGGTGGGAATACTGACCACATCCAGTCTGTAAATTTCATGGAACTCGGTGGCTTCGGTGTCGGCGGTTCCAGTCATGCCGGCAAGGCGCTTGTACAACTTGAAATAATTCTGAATGGTCACGGTCGCCATGGTTTGCGTTTCCTCTTTGACCTTGACGCCTTCCTTGACTTCAACCGCTTGATGCAAGCCGTCCGACCATTGACGACCCACCATCTTGCGGCCCGTATTTTGATCGACAATCACAACATCCATCTCGCCTTCGGCGTTCGTCGCCACCACATAGTCGCGGTCAAGTTGATAGACCACATGCGCGCGAATGGATTGCTCAAGTAAGTGGGGCATATCCATGTTCTGGCCGACATAAAAACTGCCAATGTTGGCTATGCGCTGCGCCTCACCAATGCCTTCATGGGTGAGCACGGCCTTTTTCTTGTCCAACTCTACTTCGAAGAACTGCTTAAATTCATCGCGCTTGGACTCAAGTTGCGGCAAGCGCGCGCGCGCGGCTTGCATATCTTTGCGCATTTGAGGAATCATGCTCTTGTCGCGCGCGTTGCGAATGTCGCCTTCAAGCGAGCTTATTTCCACTCGGCAAGCTTGAACCCGTTCATCCGCGGCGGTCCAGGGCTTCTGCGCCTCGGCCAATTTCACGGCAATAGAGTTGGCCAATTCGTAGCGTGGTCTTTGCCGCTCCGCCGAGCCGCTGATGATCAGCGGCGTGCGCGCCT
>SYAC01000001.1 GCA_005787685.1 Planctomycetia bacterium | reverse complement strand
GGGATTTGATTACAGATTCGCAGTGCGATACGCAGCGCGCAAGCAGCAATGACAACGGTGATTTCAAAATTTTCTAGTTTTTCAATTAGCGTGGATGTCGCATGGAATCATTGCGTTCATTTGCGTCACTCGACCACCGTCGAGGCGATGGGGGTACGCACGGGAACCGCTCCGCGACCAAGGCAATGTCCGAGTGCGCCACATTGTCGCCCGATGATTGCATTTGAGCACTGCGGTGGTACAGTCAAGGCATGGAATCGGTGTTGCTCAGCGGACTTGTCGCGCGCTCGCCCGCGACGCTGGAAAAGCCAACGCCTATCAATGCCAAGAATTCCTCTCAATTATTCGTGGGGATTTATTCCTGACGGCGTGTAAGCCTGGGATAAAAGTCGGATCAACAGGGCCTTATCACAAATGAAATTTATATTGCCCGTCGACTTGGAATTCACACGATCATCGAGCGTGAATGCAGCCATATACACATGCCTCATCGCCTGGCTTCTGGCGATCAGCTTTTTGCCTGACCCTCGCCCTTTAGGCGTACCAGATATTGCCGTTCAGGCGGTCCAGTCGATTGCCGCAATGTCCGATCCCACATCTCGGCTGGTAGCGAGTATGACCCTACGCGTGATCACATTCGGGGTACTAGGGGTTCTTACAGCATTTGGTCTGACCAGAGTCAAGCTTCGATGGGGGATTCCTTTAGGGTTGGCGCTTGCCGTTGCATTCGCGGTATTTAGCCAATGGATCAATTACGGTTACTTTCCCGTTTTTGCGCAAATGAAAATCAGCGTCCCAAGTGCAATCGCAGGGGTGTTGATCGGTTTTGTCATTCGCCGAAGTGGATGGGCCTTAATTGGCTTGATTGTCTTCGGGGCTAGTTTGTTTTATTGGGGCACATCAATAAGGATGACTGATGATCTTGAAGCGACGGCCAGGCTGATGGTTCAACATATTCTCAACCAGAGTGACGAGATTCGATCGGGCGATGAGGGGTTCGCCGACGCCATGAATCAGGCTTTTATTTACGCGGAAGATAATTCGCACCGCACGGACCCTTTGCCGTCAAACAAAGCGGCGATATTGGCTTTAGGCATTATTTTCGGTGATGATAATGTGGCTAAAATCGCAGGTAAGAAATTGGATCCCGAATGGCAGGAGCCGATCGCCGCTTTGCGCCAGGGTGTCACACTCCGAGGCCGTAGCGACATTCCTCGTCACTTTTGGGTCAGTGCTGGGTTGGTCGTCATCATGGATGAGACTCGAGCAACGACGATCGGTACGAGCAAGGAACTGATGGACTCAATTCCTGGCGGGTCGGGCTTTTCATTTGTCGACCTGGCGGCGAATCGCGCTGGAATACTATTTGCCCTGGCCGCGACCAGAAATGCCGAGGCTGCCAAGGCGACTCAAAAGTATATTTTGTGCAACACCATTGGGGCTGATGATTTCTGCCCAGAATTGAAAGATTTGCCAGAAGGGCTTTCCCGCGACAAATTCCAAGCAGATTACGGAGGATTGGCGGGACGGCGGACCAAAGAGTTCATGGCAACCATTGACGAGCGCATGGCAAAGTTGCCCCTCCTGAAGTGAGCCCAAATTAAAGCTCGTTTGCGCGTGGAATCACCTTGCGCCGCAAAAATGGAATCAGCAGCAAGCCAGGCGCGGCCGCCACAATAGATAGCGCATAGAAGGATTGGTAATCCAAATTTTTCAGCATCCAGCCGCTGAGAACGCCGATAGCGGTATTCCCAATGGCCATGACGGAAGTCAGCAACGCGTACTGCGTTGCCGTGGCGCGCGCATCGCAAATGCTCATCATGAAGGCCACAAAGGCGCATGTGGCCAAGCCGCCGCAAACACTTTCTACAGATAGAACAACCACAAGCGATTGCACTGGCGCGCTGGCCGGCGCGCTGTGCGCGACCGTGGCGCCGTAGGCGCTGGCTAAAATCCAGAATCCAACATTGCTGACCGCGGCCAAAATACCAGCGATCCATAAGCAGCGCGTCAAACTCCAGCGCGCAATCATGAGCCCGCCCACAACTGTTCCTGTAATGCTTAGGCCCGATCCCAAACTTTGGCGCACCCATCCAATAGTTTCCGTTGAGTAGCCAAGGCCTTGCACCAATAGCGGCGATGTCATGGCGCCGCCCAACACATCGGGCAGTCGATATAAAATCAGAAAGAAGAACAGCGCGATGATTTTCCAACCCCATTGACTTGCAAAAATTTGAAATGGTTGCGTGACCGACGCCGCGAATCCGGGCGCTTGACCAATGGGTCGCGCGGGTTCGCGGCCCATGAAGATACCGATCATGCCCACCAAAGAAACCGTGGCCAGCGCGCACACCGCAATGGCCCACGCCCACGATTGTGTGTTTGGTGATTCGCCCAGTCGACCCGCCAAAATCAGAACGCCTGCGCCCGCGAATAGCGAGGCGAAGCGCGCACCCGTCACCCACATGCTCGCACCCGCGCCAAATTCGCGTGGCTGTAAAACCTCGGCGCGGTATGCGTCGCCAACAATGTCTTGCGTTGCGCCGGCAAATACCAACACGCCAAGTAAAACAATAATGGCGTTGGGCGACATCATGGCGCCGCGGTTGTCCATGTTGAGCGCCAGCGCAATAATCAGTCCCAAGCAAATCAACTGTGTTATACAAAGCCAACTGCGGCGGCGGCCCATCCAACGCAAACCAATAATGGAGCAGTGATCGCTTAGCGGCGCCCACAACACTTTGCATGTGTAGGGCAAGCGCGCCAATGCGATTAACCCAATGTCCACCACCGACCACTTGGCGGCGCTGGCCCATGTGGGCATGATGCTCATTGCCATTTCAAGTGGAATGCCGCCGGCGAAACCCAGCGACAACAACACCAGCATGGTGGGTTGCATGTATAGCGGGCGCTTGAGCGGCGGCGTTTCTGTATTTATCCGATTGATGTGTTGCGTTTTCCCAAATTCAGTCGGCGCGTTGGACACGCATGAAGGGTACCGCACCGACTGTCTCGCTTAACGCAGGAACCAGAAGAAAACCACGGCCACAGCGGTGGGCATCAGCCCGCCAAGGAACAGTCCAATGGGACTAATTCCTTCATTCTTAAATACCTTGGCGCTTTGCAAAATGCCAACACCAGCGGGGTTTGGCGCGTTCGCGATCACTGTCAAGCCGCCACCCGTGACGGCACCGGCCACAAGTGCGTATTTCAGTTCATCGGAAATGCCCTCGACCGTCGAGCCAAGGTAAGTGAGCGCGGCGTTGTCGGTAATCGCGGTAAGGCCCGTCGCGCCAAAGAACAGCGCGGTGCCGCTAAGGCTTTCGATGAGCGGCTTCAGCCAGTATGTCTGCATGGAGCCAAGCGTGACCAGTCCCGCAAGGAAGAAACCAACAAGCAATCCCTCGCGGAGCGCGAGTTTGTCCTGATATTGCTTGGTCGCCGTCACGACTCCAAGAAAGAGGACGAAGCTTCCGAAGAACACATTTGGGTAATGTGCGAAAAAGACAATGCTTGCAAGGAACATCACATGAACCGTCGTCAGCCAATGGGGAATTGCAACATTTGTGTTCTTCTCAAAGTTGACGGCTGCAATCTCCCTGCGGAAAATAATAGCCGCGATCGTGGTAGAGACCGTGCAGGCGGCCGCGGCCTTCCAACCGAAATGCGTGGCCATGAAGACAAGGTCCCAATTCCATTTGGTGGCGACCATCAGCACGGGTGGCGCGGCGAAATGAGTGAGCGTGCCGCCAATGGAAATATTCACAAAGAGCAGGCCAAGCGTGATATATGCAAGCTTTGTGCTGATGCCGCGATCGAAGTAGCGGTGCTTGAGCACAAGCGCCAGCAGCGTCATGGCGGCGGGCTCGGTAATAAATGAGCCGAGCAACGGTCCAAGGATGAGCGCGGCAAGGTAGAACGAAATGCTCTCCCCCAGTGGAATGAGCCGCGCCACGAAAACAATGAGCGATTCCGCGAGCCTGACTACGGGACGGGTCGCTGCAACAACCATGACCACGAGCACGAATTTCGCTTCAGTGAAGTTCAGCCCCTCGATGTAGATCACCGCTTCGTGGATGGAGCCGCGCATTGCCGCAATGCCAACGAACAAGACCGCCGCCCACAGGCCGAAGATGACTTCGGTCTCCGCAAGAAAGTGCAGCATATTTTCTTGAGCGGAACCCTTTGGATATCGATTCGCCCACTGCGCAAAGTACTTCACCGAGAATGTGTGCAGCACGGCGATGCCAAAGAGAATGGTGGACAAGATTTCGAGAGAAGATGGATTCATTCGTTAAAAATCTGTGACTATGGATTTGTGCTCAGCGCATGCAGGCGATCCATGCATAACTATGATGGTTACAAGTGTAACGGCTTCACCCAGTTCCCTGCAGTAGATAAAGGATTTGGCAGCATGGCTACGATTGACGCATGCCACGCAAGTCCCGCAATAGCACGGTTGAGCCCGCGCGCGCCGCAAAATCGCGCGCCGTGAAAACCAATGTGCACCTGCCATTTTTCGGGTGCTCGGTGTCGTGCGGATTTCCAAGTCCCGCCGACGATTACATAGAAAAGAAGCTTGACCTGAATGAGTACTTGATCGACAAGCCGGCCGCCACATTCTTTGTGCGCGTGTCGGGCGACTCCATGATTGGCGCGGGCATTCATCCCGATGATCTTTTAATTGTGGATCGCTCCAAGGAACCAAAAAATAAATCCATTGTGCTGGCCATTGTCAACGGCGATTTCACGGTGAAGCGCTACATGGCCCGCGGCGGAAAAATTATTCTGAAGGCGGAGAATCCCGCGCACGCGGACATTGCCATTGTGGATGGCATGCAATTTGAAGTGGTGGGCGTATGCACAAATGTGATCCACAATCTCAAGTAAGTCCCGCGCATTCATCGTGCTGCGCGCCTGCGCCCATCTTTGCGTTGGTGGATGGAAACAGTTTTTATTGTTCGTGCGAGCGCGTGTTCAATCCATCGCTCATCAATCAGCCCGTGATTGTGTTGAGCAACAACGACGGCTGCGTGATTTCGCGCACAGATGAGGCCAAAGCGATTGGCATAAAGATGGGCGATCCACTGCACTTGATCGGCGACAGCATCAAGCGCCACCGCGTGCGCGTGTACTCATCCAACTACGCGCTGTACGGCGATATGTCCGCGCGCATGATGGCCACACTTGCGCAGTTCACGCCGGAGTTGGAGGTGTACAGCATTGATGAAGCGTTCTTGTCGCTTGGCGGCTTCGCTGGCCGCGACCTGACCGACTATGCGCGCGAGATTCGCCGCGTGGTGCGCCGCGACACTGGTATTCCAACCGCGATTGGCATTGGTCCAACCAAAGTGCTGGCGAAAGTGGCCAATCGCGCCGCCAAGAAAAATAAAGTAAGCGGGGGTGTGTTGAATCTGTGCGATCGCGCGGTGCAGGACAGCGTGCTTGCGGAGTTCGCCGCGGCTGATGTGTGGGGCATTGGCGCGCGCAGTGCGGCCAAGTTGGCGCGCATGGGCGTGACCACCGCCATGCAATTGCGCGACGCGGATGCGAACGCCGTGCGCAAGTTGCTCACCATTGTGGGTCAGCGCATTGTGCTGGAGTTGCGGGGTCAGTCCTGCCTGGCGCTTGAAATGGTGCAAGAAGATCGCAAGCAAATAGTCAGTTCAAAATCATTCGGGCGGCCCGTGTACAAACTTGATGAGTTGAAGGAAGCCTTGGCCAATTACGCCACACGCGCCTGCGAAAAGTTGCGCCGCCAGAAAAGCGCCTGCCACACGCTGAGCGTGTTTGTGCAGACCAATCGCTTCAAAGATGGTCCGCAGTATTACAACAGTGGCACGATTACTTTTGGCGCCGGAACCGCAAGCACAGTCCGCATGATTGCGGCCGCCAATGGCGTGCTTGAAAATATTTTTCGCGACGGCATTGAATATAAAAAAGCTGGCGTGATTCTCTCGGACTTGCGCCCCGCCAGCGCCGTTGCATTTTCTCTCTTTGACGACCAACACAAGCACGCGCAAGACATCAAGGCCATGAGCGTCATGGACGCCATCAACGCGCGCATGGGTCGCGACACGCTGAAGGTTGGCGCGTGCGGCGCCAGCGCGAAACCCAGCTGGAGCATGAATGCAAGTAAAGCGTCAACACCGCTCGTCCCCGCATGGATTATGAAAGCCAATATGCGCACCAAGTGTTACACCACGCGTTGGCAAGACCTGCTGAAAGTTGGCTCGTAGCGCTTTCGCTGGCGGGCCACTCCGCATGGGGATGACACCCATGTGCTCGCTCTGACATATGCGCGCATCAACAGACTATTCTTCTTTGATAGGAGAAATATCAAATGTGTAGGAAACTTCTCGGGTGTGTGCTCGCGACACTTCACAAGTATATTTCAATCACTTCGTAAAAAATGTATCGCCAAAAAAATCAAAGGGTATGACAGCATGTCAAGTCTTTCCAAACTCACCGTCGTCATTTTTGTGTCCGTAGGCGCCTTGATTCCCATGCAAGCGTGCAAGAATGGACCGCCGCCAGTTCTGTTGGCGCGGCGCGTTTTTAAAAATAAGGATCAAGACCTGGGCGCAATCTCGCAGGGTGCCGTATTGAAACTGACAAAATCATCGGACGCCACCGCCACTGTTGGTTTAGATTTTCAAGTCTCGCTTGCGTCCAAGTCTGGTGATGGACATGCGTGGCAATGCCGCACGACCAACGATCCATATGTGCTTGTTGATGCAACCTCGCTGACCGAGCCCACGGGAGTGGTTGCGTCTGGCAAGGATATTCAAACCATCTATCAACTGCATGCCAAAGCCGCGGGCAATGCCGAGATTGAGTTCGCATTGGTGAGCACCACCGACAAAAATAGTTCGCCGAAGGAAACCATTGCTTTGGCGGTGGAAGTGAAGGCCGCGGCCGCCAAGTGAACGTTGGCTAGATCAGTAACTAGGCTCTCGATAAAGTCAATTTGCTGCTGCTCGACTTCGGAGATTGCCAGAAGTGCCTGAGCGATCTTGACGAAAGCGGGGTCAGCGATAGCTCTGATCTCGCGGAGATGTTGCTTGAAATTGGTCCCTGCTCTCCAAAGAGCAATTCGATATCTCCGCCATCGACATATCTATTGCCGTCGAAGTAAGCCACGCACATTGTGCGTCTTCAACTTGAGCGCAACCCCAAGCAGGTGAAGTGATGGAAGCTAGATTTACGGTGTTTACAACAGTTTGATGCGGCGCATAAAGATCATCAGGCTCACGGCCAGGATGACGGCTACGGCCCAAAATCCGTAGTAGCCCCATTCACTTTTTAGTTCGGGCATGACCTCAAAGTTCATGCCATATACGCCGCACAAAAATGTGAGCGGTAGAAATATGACGCTGACCACGGTCAGTTTGCCCATGACCTTGTTCGTGCGGTGCGCCACCATGGACATGTAATTATTCAGCGAGTCCGAAAGAATGTCGCGGTCCACCAGCACATCTTGCAAGACGCGCTCCACCGTGCCCACCATGTTGGCAAGAAACGGCTGGGTTGCCTCGCTCACAAATGCCGACTTTCGCGTGGAAAGATCGGTGAGCACGCCACGCGCTGGAAGCACCACTTTGCGCAGATTCAGTAAATCGCTGCTGAGTTCGGAGGCTTGTTGAAAAATTCCCTCGTCTACTTCGCCCACCAATTGCCGCTGCACCTGTGCCACTCGCTCCTCGAACGCGTTATGCACATTGAGATAGTTGTCCACCAAGTGGTCCCACAACTCAAAGAGCAGAAAACTTGGACTGTTGGCAAATCGCATGAAGTCGTTGTGATAGTCGCGGCGCACGGCTTGCATAAATACCGCTTGATCGCGGGACATGGTGAGTAGAAATTTTTCACCAATAACAACATCCACGCGCTCAAGTTCAAATGATCGGCCTGCAAGCTTGCAACCCGATAGCACAAGATGGATGTAGTCGTCATAGCGACCAAGTTGAGTGGCTGATTCACGGCCCATGGCGTCTTGCACAATTTCGCTCGCGCACAATGATAAATCCGCCAATAGTGCTTGCGCCTCATCCTGGCGGCTAAGGTTCACATCAATCCAAACAAACTTGCCTTCATTCATGGCTTGGCGCGCTTGGGCACATGAAATAGTCGGGGCTTGCTTGCCCGCAAAGTCAAAGGCAATCACGGTTGCCAGCGCTTGCACATTCGCCGGCCGCATGTGGGCTGCCAAGTCTTGCGCTTCAGATGGGATGTTGGAAGCCATTGACCTAGTTTAATCAAGTCCGCCACCTTGCGAGGTGCGGCAGGAGAAATTTGGTAACGGGTCGCGGCGCTTACAAAAAAACAAGACGCCGATTTCTCGGCGCCTTGTTTACGAATTACAAATTACAAATTACAACATCCCTTTCAAACCCTTCTAAGATCGACTTAGTTTTTGTACTCACCTTCAAATTCATCCGGCACGCTTTCATCAACAGCGTCCGAGGCGGTCTCACCCAAATTGTCCGGGTCCATATCCGCTGCGTGCGGCGATTCTTCAAGCTCTCGCATGCGGTGCCAATCATCCAAACTAATCAACACCTCGCGCGCCACGCTTCCCTTGTGGTCGCTCAAAATTCCCGCCATTCCCATTTGATCTACCAAGCGACTTGCGCGGCCATAGCCGATGGCAAGCCGTCGTTGCAACAAACTCACGCTGCCACGACCAGATTCAATGATGATTTCCACGGCCTTTTCAAAGAATGGATCGCGCTCGGAACAATCCGTGGCGGCTGATCCACCGTCGCGGGCGTCGTTGTTGGCCACGGCTTTGGTTCCGCGAATGGCAACCAGTGATCGCTCAAACGAAGGCTTGGCCACATCCTCTAAGAAGCGAGCCACTTTGCGCGTTTCACTATCGGTCACAAGTGTGCCTTGTGAGCGGCGAAGTTCGCTGCTGCTTGGCGTAAGTACCAACATGTCGCCTTGACCAAGCAAAAGTTCCGCGCCCTTTTGATCCAGCACAATTCGGCTGTCCATTCCGCTGGCCACTTTGAAACTCACGCGGCAAGGCATGTTGCTTTTGATCAAGCCCGTCACAACATCCGCTTGCGGCCGCTGTGTTGCAAGCACCAAGTGCATGCCGACCGCGCGCGCCTTCTGCGCAATGCGAACAATGGATTGCTCCACTTCCTTGTGCGTCATGATTAAATCGGCCAACTCATCCACCACAAATACCAACGCAGGGAATTTCTTTGGAATACGCGCCTTCTCCAAATCATTGGCTGGCTTCAAGCGCGCGAACAATTCCTCTTCGCCAAGATTGTTGTAGGCGGTGATGTCGCGGCAACCCGCGTTCTTGAGCAATCCGTAGCGCTCCTCCATTTTGTCCACGGCCCATTCCAGAATGCCGGCGGCTTTGGCCATTTCCGTGACCACGGGGCACATTAAATGCGGAATCTCTGAAAACTGGCTCATTTCCACCATTTTTGGGTCGACAAAAAACAGCTTTAATTCATCGGCGCGCTTGGTGTAGAGCCAACCCATGATGATGGTGTTCATGCACACGCTCTTGCCGCTGCCGGTGGTGCCGGCGATCAGCATGAGCGGCATCTTGGCAAGGTCTAGCACCAGCGGCTCGCCCGCGGAATCTTTTCCAAGGAACATTGGCAGCACCATGTCTTTGGCGTGGCCGCCGCTCATGAGCTCCTTCAACATCACCTTTTCTTTTTGGCGATTTGGAACTTCAATGCCAATGGATGTGCGGCCCACCATGTTTGGCAAGATGCGGATGTTGGGCGCTTGCAAACTACGCGCAATATCGGAAGCGATTGTTTGCAGTCGCGCCACGCGCGTGCCCGGCGCAAGTTCAACCGAATACAGCGTGACTACTGGACCGCTTTCAATGCCGGTGACTTCGCCGTCAATTTGAAATGTGTGCAAGGTTTGCTCCAGCACTTTGGCTTGGTCGCGCACATACGCCTCAACGGCTTCGGACCAATTGCCTTCGGGGTCGCCCAGAAGATCAAGACCGGGGACTTGGTAGCCGTCGTAATTTTCCTGGCGCGGAATATCTTGATCGCGCGCGATCACGGTGTTGTTGCCGGCCATGCGCAGCGGAAGCTTGGCGATCTTGGCTTTCAGTTCCTCTTCGGTCAGGGTGCGCGGTGCAGTCACTTCAGCAATGGCGTTGTTGGCTTCCTCCACCGCGTCCATTTCCTCGGCTTCCACATCCTCATAATCGTCGATTTCGTCGGTTATTTCCTCATTTTCTTCCTGATCGCACTCCTGGGAGTCATCTGCAAATTCGGTTTCTTCTTCTTCGACCTCAAGTAACGCGGATGCCTTTGCGGAAGTCTTTGCCATGGCGGCAGCTTTGGCCGCGGCCCGTGCGCTTGCCTTGTCACTAACTTTGGCGCCCGCAAGCGCTGGAGTAAGGAGAGCGGGGCGCGTACGCAGTTTGGCGATCAAACTTTTCCAATCCACATGGCGCATTGGCGCTGACCAATTCCAGAGGTAAGAGCAATGCTTTGGTAGAGCGAACACAATTTCATCCATACATACAATGGCTCCAAGAGCCAGCGATGTCAGTAGCGCCAAACTTGTGGCGGTGGCGCTGAATCGTAATTGCAATTCGCTGGTGATCCACTGTGGTACAAGTCCTGCTTCGCAACCAGCAAGCGTTCCAACTCTTGGAAACCACAACGCGTGCAATGAGCTGAAGGACAACATCATTAAACACGCTCCAAACAATCGCACCAGTGGATGCGTGATGCGTCGACCGCTTGCCACCGCCGCCAAGCCAATTGCGAATGCAATCATTGGTAGCCAAGCGCCAAATCCAACTCCCATGTAAATCCAATATGAAAAGATGGCGCCCAGTTTGCCCATGAGATTGCTCGCGGGGTTGGAATGGATGGCCACAACATGGCTTGGCCAATCCGCGCTATTGAATGTGGCCAGGGCCAGAAACAGAAACACCCAGGTTCCAGCGGCCATAATCCAACCCGCCCGCCGGGCAAAAGTAGGTGCGGGTAGGTCGCTGTATGACCCAGTTGAACTCATTGATGCGGTGCGTGTCATGGCTTGTTAGATCGGAAAAATGGCGGTTTCTTCGTCAAAATTGGCGATTAGAATTGCCGCAAGCTGAATTGGTGAAATTGCGCCCATTTGTGGGGTATTTCAACTTTCAACCCACAAACAAAGCCAAATTGCCCGCGCTTGGTTACCATCGAAATCGTGAAATTCCAACTTATTGATGCCGTCTTGGAGCGGTCTGAGGACCGGATTGTGGCCATAAAAAACGTCACATCTGCCGAGGAATACTTGGCGGATCACTTTCCTGACTTTCCGGTTTTGCCGGGGGTATTCATGTTGGAAGCCATGGTTCAGGCGGCACGGGAGCTTCTGAAGGATCAATCCAAGGTTCGATTGGTGCTTGGCAATGTGCGCGCCCTACGCTACGGAAGTTTTGTGCGCCCAGGCGAGGCGCTGCAAGTGGAAGTGACGCGGGAAAAAATTCATGAAGATGGGTCGTTTGGTATGAAAGGTACAGCCCTAGTTGTCCGCTCCACTGGAGTTGGCGAAACGGCAGTCTCTGGTCGCTTTACAATGCGACCCGTTCGAATTCACGCCGCTGTCGCGGCCACTCACTAATCCGTCGCCAATGAAAGGGCGGCATTAACACTGAATGGAGAATTCACATTGTCATTTGATCGCACACAGATAGAAGCAGGCGTTCGCGAAGTTCTTGAAGATGCTCTTGGAGTTGATTCGGAGGATGTCAAGCCAACATCCACCCTGACTGGGGACTTGGGTGCGGAGAGCATTGACTTTTTAGATATTCAATTTCGCTTAGAGAAGAAATTTTCCACACCAGCCAAAGCGTTCAAGATTGAGCAGGGTGAATTGTTTCCAGAGAACATGTTGCAAGACGCAAGCATGGTTCAGAATGGCAATGTGACCGATAAAGGCTTCGCGCTTTTGAAGGAAAAACTGCCGCATATTGACTTTTCTAGCATTGAAAAAGATCGCTCGGTGGGCAAGCTCGGATCGGTGTTCACTGTGAAAAGTTTGACCGACTTTGTGGACAACAAACTGAAGGCTTGAACCCTTTCAAGAAGTCGGTAGAAAGAATCGCCCATGCGTTGGATGTGGATTGACATGATGGTTGCCTTTGAACCTGAACACCGCTTGACCGCGGTGAAGAATGTCAGTTTGGCGGAGGACTATTTGCACGACCACTTCGCGGATCAACCCATCATGCCGGCATCACTGATGCTGGAGGGCATGGCGCAGACCGCGGGCGTGTTGGTTGGAAGCGCGCGGGGGTTCAAGGAGAAAGTGATTCTTGCCAAGATTGGCTCAGCCACCATTGACGCCGATGTGACTCCCGGCCAAACCATCCGCTACGACGCGGTGATTGAGCGCGTGGACGATTCGGGCGCCAGCACAAAAGGCACTATTTCTCGCTTTGATCACCGCACGGGAACATGGACCGACATTGGCTCCGCGGAAATTGTGTTTAGCCACATTGACAACAATCGCAGCGGCCTGAATTTTCCCAAGGACAACTTTGTTTTTGGCGAAAATTTCAAGCGCCTGCTCAACGCCGCTGGCTTGTCCCAAGTCATGACCGCCGCGGGAGTCACCGGGCCGTAAGGCTTGCGCACCATGCATCATCTTGCCGTCTATGCCGGTTCATTTGATCCCATCACCTTGGGGCACATGGATGTGCTTGAACGCAGTCGCGGCATTTTTGACGAGGTGATTCTGGCGATCGGTATTAACATTGACAAGCCGCCGCTGTTCACCATTGATGAGCGCCGCGAGTTTGCGCGAATTTTGGTGGAGCGCTTGCTGAAGAAAAATCCCAAGGGCGCCACGATTCGTGTGGAAAGTTATAACGGGCTCACCACGGACTTCGCGCGCAAGCAAAATGCCTCGGCCATTATTCGCGGCATCCGCAATGTCACGGACCTTGCTTCGGAATGCCAACTCGCCATCACCAATCGGCAAGTCGCGGAAATTGAAACGGTGTTTATTTTGACGGGCGAAAGTTACGCCTATGTTTCTAGCAGCCTGATTAAGCAAATAGCGGCATTTGGCGGTGATTTACAGCGACTTTCCACATTAGTTCCGCCCGAGGTGATTGCCGCGCTTGAAAGCAAGCGACGCGATCCGAATGATCCGCTGAGTCGTTTGGCAAAGGAATCTGCCGCGGATTAAATCCGGAATTGAATCATGGCGGCGAGCTTAAAAATTATCTCTATTGGCGCAATGAGCGCGCACCCGCTGTGGAGTGAGAAGGCCGATGTGCGCGCCGCGCATACAACCACTTCGCTGGTGCTATCGGATGACGCAGTTATTTTGGTTGACCCGTCGTTGCCTGCCCAAATTTTATTGCCGCGTCTATCCGAGCGTACGGGCAAGGGCGCCGATAGCGTCACACATGTTTTTCTAACCAGCTTTCATCCGCTTCGCCGCCGCGGTCTTGCGGCGTTTGCCAACGCCACCGTGTGGATAAGCGAACTTGAGCAGCAAGGCGTGCGCGCACAACTTCGTGAAAAACTGGAGCAAGCGCGCGCCGAGCAAGACGCAGAACTTGCGCGCATGTTGCGCGATGAGTTAGAAATTCTCAACGCCTGCCAGGTGGCGCCCGACAAATTAGCCGACGGTGTGGATTTATTTCCGCTCCCTGGGGTGTCGGTGGGCTCGAGCGGGCTGCTTTTGCCCACGCCAGCCACCACCATTCTGATCGCGGGCGACGCGGTTGCCACGGCGGAGCACTTGGAACAAGGACGCGTGATTTCCCCGTGTTTTGATATAGAACAAGCGCGTGAATCGCTCAAGGAAGCCATAGAAATTGCCGACATGATCGTGCCTGGTCGCGACAATCTGATCAACAATCCGTCGCGGCGATTTTAAGGGAAAGCGGGCTAGTATTGATATCTGTGGAACCAAATCACGCACCATTGAATGAATCCCTTGCCACCAATCGCACCACCAACGTGGGCGCGGGTGAAGCCACCACGCTGCGCACTTTGACGCGCATGATGCGGGAGCAAAAACGGTTCACTTGTTTGACCTGCTACGACGCAACCACCGCGCGCTGGCTTGACCGCGCGGGCGTGGAAGTTTTATTGGTGGGCGATACCGCGGCCGAGGTGATTCTTGGACACACCGCCACCATTCACGCGCCACTTGATTTCATGGTGGAGATCACCGCCGCCGTGAAACGCGGCGCTCCGCGGCGCGTGGTAATGGCGGATATGCCGTTTCTTTCCTATCAATGCGAGCAAGCCAACGCCATCCGCAACGCTGGAAGATTTCTTACGCAAGGCATGGCTGACTGCGTGAAGTTGGAGGTGGATCGGTCGTTCGCCGCGCTGGTGGAGCAAATGGCTCGCGCGGGAATTCCAGTGGTGGCGCATGTTGGAAGTCGGCCTCAACAAGCCAAGATGAAGGGCGGATATTTTTCCGCAGGACGCACCGCGCAGGACGCGGTGAGTATTGTTTCCGACGCCTCGGCCATGGAAGCCGCGGGCGCCAGCATGTTGCTTGTGGAAGCGTGTCCACCAGAAGTGACCCAATTGATTGTTGAGCGCTCCACCATTCCAGTAATTGGTTGTGGCGCCGGTGCCAGTTGTCACGGCCAAGTTGTGGTGCTTCAGGACATTCTTGGAATGAGCGATTGGCAGCCGGCGTTCGCGCAACCACTTGCGGCTGTTGGACAAGCCATTCAATGTGGAGCCGCGGCGTTTGTGGAACTTGTGCGCGCGGGCACATTGCCAGGCAAAACCTATCGCATGGAACCAGCCGAGCAGGAAAAACTTCGGACCATGTTAAGTTCCGGAAGTGATCAGCATGCGGCGCATTGAATTTCTTGGACCATCGTTGGTGGTGCTTGCCGCGGCGGGCGTGTTGTTGTTTGTGGGGCCAGTGGCGGTGCGTCAAGTTTCTCAAAGCATGACGGCCGTGAACATGTCGGCGGCCAAAGAGCGCCTACAGAGCGGTTCATTGCTCGATCAAATGTCGCAGGCTTCGCGCGATGTCGCTATTTTTGTTGAGCCTAGCGTTGTGCATGTCAGCAGTGCGGGAACATTGAGCGGACGCGGCGCGGGCCGCGCATTCAATAATTCAGGCAGTGGATGGATCTATGACTCCGCCGGTCACATTGTGACCAACGCCCATGTGGTTGAGGGCGCAATGCAACTTGAAGTGCAAATGTACGACGGAGAACGCCGTCAGGCAAAATTACTTGGCGCCGACTTGCGCACGGACATCGCGGTATTACAAGTCGATCCGTCAGGCCTTGTTCCCGCGCAACGCGAGGCAAAGGATCCGCAGCAAGGTGATATGGTGTTTGCGTTTGGAAGCCCCTTTGATTTTCGTTTCTCAATGAGCAATGGAATTGTTTCTGGCATTGGACGCGCCGCGGGCATTACTGAAATTGAATATGAAAATTTCATTCAGACGGATGCGGCAATTAATCCGGGTAATTCTGGTGGACCGCTGACCAACACCAAAGGATATGTGGTTGGCATGTCCACGGCCATCGCAACGGGTCGTGGAAATGGGGTTTCACAGGGGCAATTCTCAGGAATTGGCCTGGCTATTCCAATCTCCATGATTGACAACGTGGTGAATCAACTCATCAATCAAGGCGAGGTGATCAAGGGCTATCTTGGTATTTCCATGTTGAACACGGAGGACTTGTCACGGACGCGCGTGCGCGATCCACTTCTTCAAGCCACCGCCAAAAATTTTCAGGGCGATGGCGTGGTGATTGAATTTGTCAGTCCGCAAAGTCCCGCCGAAGCCGCCGGGTTGCGCGTGGGAGATGTGATTACAAATTTCGCCGGTCAGCGTATTGAAAGTGTCGCCCAGTTGAAGACAATGATCGCCTCGCGTCAGCCAAATGAAAGCGTGCAACTGGATGCGTGGCGCATAAGTGGCGATGGAAAAAGTGGCGAAACTTTCAGCGTGCGGGTTGTCATTGAGCAGCTTATGCCAGAGACGAACTCGAAATTCATAGTCGACACCCTAAGAAGTATTGGCGTGAAAAAATTGTCCTCATCAACCGAGGCCTTGGCGCAGCAATTTGGCGTCCCATTTGAGCGTGGCGTGATGGTGCAAGAAGTGGTGGCGGGATCAAGCGTGGCTCGAATTTTGCCGCCGGGCACTTTGATCACCGAAGTATTTGGCCAAAAGATAAGCAATTTGGACGACTTTTACACGCGAATCAACCGCAATCTGAGAAATCTAAGATCAAGCGAGCTTGTGCTTGGCGTGCGCCAACCAAATGGCGAAGTGGCGCAATTGCGTATTCCGCTTACCCCATCGTGAATGGATAGTATTTATTTATGAGCGCGCAACATGTATTAGAGGTTCGTGATCTCAAGACATGGTTTCCCATTCGCCGCGGTGTGTTGCAGCGCGTCACCGGATATGTGAAGGCTGTGGACGGCGTGAGCTTTTATTTAAATAAGGGCGAGACGCTGGGACTTGTCGGCGAATCCGGTTGCGGTAAGACCACCGTGGGTCGCACTTTGTTGCGCTTGGCGGACCACAGCGGCGGGCAAGCCTTGTTTGAAGGTCAAGATATTTTTGCCATGAACTCCACGCAGTTGCGCGCGGCGCGGCGCAAGATGCAAATTATTTTCCAAGACCCCGGTGGAAGTTTAAATCCACGTATGCGTGTAGGGAGAATTGTTGGGGAGCCGATTGAAGTGCACGGACTTGCCAGCGGTGATGAATTGCGCGATCGTGTGGAGCAATTGTTGGAGCGCTGCGGCTTGTGGCGCGCCGCGGCCGATCGATATCCCCACGAGTTCAGCGGCGGTCAACGCCAGCGCATTGGTATTGCTCGCGCGCTCGCGCTGAATCCCGCGTTGATTGTGTGCGATGAACCAACCAGCGCTTTGGATGTGAGCATTCAGAGCCAGATTTTGAATTTGCTCAAGGATTTGCAGGACGAATTTCAATTATCCTATTTGTTCATCAGCCACGACATGGCGGTCATTCACCATATTTGCGACCGCATTGCCGTGATGTATGACGGCAAGATTGTGGAAGATGGCCCGCGCGATGAGGTGATTCACAATCCGAAGCATCCGTACACCAAGACATTGTTAAGTGCGGTGCCAGAGGCCGATCCGCGGCGCAAGCGAACGCTTGTGAAAATGCAAGGCATGAGAACTTGACGCCGATAAACAAAAATATGAACAACGCCGAGTCCGCGGCCGCCGCGGCGGACATGAAAAAGCAAATCTTATTTCGCCGTTGGTTCGCGGTGCTTTTTCTCTCGTTGGCCGTTGGCGCGTTTTATTTTGGGTGGTTTGTCACCCGCAATGTGCGCGCTGACGCTAAGCAAACGGATATTCAACTGCGATCAGTAGCGTGGGCGATTCTGAGTTACTCGGCGGTCAACAATGTCATGCCAACTTCGCAAGAGGCGTTTGTGCAATTTATTTCCACCCATCCCCAGTGCCTCACTGCGCCGCGGCGCGCGGGTGAATGGCCTGCCACACAAGAGGCCGCGCAGGCAAGTGTGGCTCCCACCGATATTTCTGCGGCGGTGACAGGGCGCATTGAAGTGATCTGGCCGCCAACAGGAAATTTGACCCCGGTTCTTCAGGTGCGTGGCCGGCCATCGGGCATGGGAACTATTGAGCAGGTCAATGGCTGGCTGCAAAATTGGAATCACGACGCGGCGGTGGCCGCCCCAAAATAATTTGAAATTGCTGGTCATTTTAAGCGCCTACGGCGGGTGGTTTCATCGCATAATCAAAGAATGGTTGTTCCAACAAACAGCGTTGTCCAAACGGGTTCCAATATTCGACGCGTGCAGCCCGAAACGCCCATGCACGACTTAATGGATGGTTGTTCGCGCTGGGAAATTCCAGTGCATCAACATGGATTCATTGCGTTGGTGGATGTCATGCCACGGCTTGCGCCTGTTGGCCAAACCGCCGACGCCGCAATTGTGCAGGCAGCGCGCGTGAGTTACGGCGACGGCACCAAGCAGGTGAGCGAGGATCGGACATTGGTGCGCTACTTGCTTCGTCATCGGCATACCACTCCACTTGAAATGGTGGAGTTTAAATTTCATGTGGCCATGCCCATGTTTGTGGCGCGCCAGTGGATCCGCCATCGAACCGCCAATGTGAACGAATACTCCGCGCGTTATTCCATTGTTCCGGATCGTTTCTACAGGCCGTCATTGGAGAATGTACGCAAGCAAAGTTCAGTGAATCGACAAGGTGGCGACGAGCCGATCGACGCCGGCACCGCCGAGTCGTTTCTTGGCTTGCTAGAGCGCGCCGAGGCCAACTACAACGAGTATCTGCAATTGACCGAGAAGGGCGTGGCCCGTGAATTGGCGCGCGCGGCGCTTCCAGTGAGCGTGTACACCGAGTGGTATTGGAAATGCGACCTGCACAACACGCTGCGATTTCTTTCACTGCGCATGGATTCGCACGCCCAGCAGGAAATTCAGGATTACGCGCGCGGCATGTTTGATTTGATCAAGCCGCTCGTGCCAAATAGTTGCGAGGCCTTCATGGATTATGAAATGCAGGCCATGCATTTAACGCGCCTTGAAATTGAGTCAATCAAGAGCGGCGTACCTATTCAGACTGCGAACAAACGCGAGCAAGCGGAATTTGAAGCCAAGAAAAAGCGTTTGGGTTTGTGATTCGTTGAACGTCACGGCGCAATTATCTCCCTGGATTGTTGAATCCACACTTGGCGTGGTGTGGTTGCGCTCCCCACTTTTACATGCGGCTGGATTTGCCCACGCATTCAGTACGCGCATTGGTGGAGTAAGTCCCGCGCCATTTGACAGTATGAACTTGGGAATTGCCGACGCGCCTGGTGAGCCCGATCAGTGGAGGCGCGTTGATGAAAATTGGCGGCGCTTTTTGTTAGCCGCAAATATGAGTGAAAGACAGCTGGTACGCATCGCCCAAGTGCATGGGTGCGCGGTGCTGCAGGCGGATCGCCAGCCTGAAATGATTCGTAATGTGTCGCCCTTTGTGCAAGGCGACGCGCTTCTGTCGGGCGAGGCGCGCCATGCGCTTGCCATACGCGTGGCCGATTGTGTTCCAGTTCTTATCGCCGATGTGTCCACACGCGTGGTGGCCGCGGTGCATGCGGGCTGGCGCGGAGTGGTCAGTGAAATTGTTCCATCCACGCTGCGTGAATTTGCCGCGCGCGCAACCGATATGCGCAATGTGCGCATGGCGATTGGCCCATGCATTCAGCAGGCCGCTTTCCAAATTGGTGAATCTGTGGCGATTGAATTTCAGCAGCGCGGCCTGGGCGCTTGCGTCATTCCCAATCCGAATTGCAACGGCAAGTGGCTTGGCGATTTACCCAAGTCCATCCAAATCCAAGCCCAGACAGTGGGGGTTGCCCCGGAGCACATTGATCATTGCGGCGCCTGTACCCTTCAAAACAGGCACTTATTCTTCAGCTATCGACGCGATGGCGCTCGCAGTGGTCGACTAGCCGCCATAATTGGGGCTTCATTCAAGTAGCGGCATGCGCCGAAATCAGGCAAGTTCACATTGAGATGCTGTAAAAAAAGTCTAAATTTCCCGAATAATTATTGTTTTAACTTGCAAATTTGTGAAAATGGTACATACTTGAGAGTCTAGGTGCTTTGTATTTGCCCTCGTCAATATATTGGTTTGGATGGGCGAGGGCTGCCACCGTCATTTGACGGTGGCGGTTGTTTTTACAGGCAAAAGTAAAGTGGTTGCAAGCCCTATATGTGGTGCTTTTGTGCCGTCGTGTCTTTTCTAAACCCATGTATATTTATCGCCTACTCATTGCCAGTTTTGGCAACCAAAAGGAGATCAGATGACAGTGGCAACTTCCAGTGATGCGTACAGGACCCTCAAGACCAAAATCGAAACCAATCAAGCGCGTGTTGGTGTGATTGGTTTGGGTTATGTTGGTCTTCCACTTGCGCACGCACTGCATCAGGGCGGCTTGCCTGTGATGGGTTTTGATGTCGATGAGGAAAAGCCGAAGGCTATTCGCGAGGGCCGCAATTATCTTAAGCATTTGGGTAGCGATATGGTCACTTCGCTGCGCGACAGCAAGCGCTTTGAAGCCACCACAGATTTCGCGCGCCTAGGCGAGTGTGATGTGATTTTAGTGTGCGTTCCAACGCCGCTTGGTCGCCATCAAGAGCCGGACATTTCATACATCCTGCAAACCGCCATGGCGATTGGAAAAACATTGCGCAAGGGTCAATTGATTGTTCTTGAAAGCACCACGTATCCAGGCACCACGCGCGAGGACATGATGCCCGCGGTGTTCAAGGCCGCTGGCGCGCGCGCCAAGGACTGGGTGTTGGGCGAGGATATTTTCGCGGCCTTTAGTCCAGAGCGTGAAGATCCAGGACGCAAGAGCCATTCAACAAGCACCATTCCAAAGTTGGTGGGCGGCGTTGGCAAGCAGGCCACTGAACTTGCGGCCGCTGTGTATCGCAAGGGCATCAAGGAAGTGATTGAGGTATCCAGTGCGGAAATTGCTGAAAGCGCCAAGCTGCTCGAAAATATTTTCCGCGCCGTCAATATTGCGCTGGTCAATGAACTCAAGACCACGCTCACGCCAATGGGTATTGATGTGTGGGAAGTGATTCGCGCCGCGGGCACCAAGCCCTTTGGTTTCATGTCGTTCTTTCCAGGGCCTGGTCTTGGCGGACATTGCATTCCAATTGATCCGTTCTATCTCACATGGAAGGCAAAGGAATTTGGTTGCAGCACCAAGTTCATTGAGTTGGCCGGTGAGATCAACACAAGCATGCCGCACTATGCAATCGACCGCGCCAGTGAGTTGTTGAACAATCACGGCAAAGCCATGAAGGGCAGCAAGGTTCTTGTTCTTGGTTTGGCATACAAGGCCGATATTGACGATGTGCGTGAAAGCCCCAGCTTTGAGTTGATCCAACTTTTAGAGGATCGTGGCGCGCACGCCGACTACAGCGATCCACTTGTTCCTGAAACATGGGCGGGTCGCAAGCATGACTTGCAAAAGAAATCCGTGGCGCTGACCGCCGCAAGTTTGGCTAGCTATGACCTTGTAGTGGTTTCAACGGCGCACTCCGCCTTTGATTGGAACTTGGTCGCCAAAAGCTCCAAGCTGATTCTTGACACCCGCGACGCTATGCGCGCGCATCACACGGCGCTGGGTGACCGTTTGATGTTGGCGTAATGCAAGAAGCCAGGCATAATTCCAACGCGGTCCCGCCAGTCGCGTCATGGAAGGACGCCTGGCGCGAGCGCAATTATCGCTGGTATGCAGCCGGCATGTTGTCGGGCGGATTTGGCCTGCAAATGCTCAACACCACCGTGTTGTGGGATGTGTGGCAGCGCTCGCAAGACGCGCTGAGTTTGGGATTGATCGGACTGGCCCGCGCGCTGCCCGTGATGTTGTTGGCGTTTCCAGCGGGGCACATAGTTGATCTATTTGATCGGCGCAAAATACTTGTGTTCACGCAAAGCGGTTTCGCCTTGGTGGCGGCGTTGTTGGCGATCACCGCGTATTACGGCGCGCCGCTGTGGATTAGTTTTGTGGCCATCGCGCTCAGTGGTTGTGTGCGGGCGTTCAACATGTCAACGCGTCAAAGTTTGTTACCGATGCTGGTGCCTATTGATCGCTTTCAAAATGCGGTGACTTGGAACAGCGCCATCTTTCAATGCGCCGCGATTGGCGGACCGGTGTTGGCGGGGGCGTTGATCACTTTCACAAGTTCAACATGGATTGTGTTCATTGTGGCTGTGTTCTTGTGCGCGGGATTTGCCGTTGCGGCCATACAACTGCGTCCGCGAGAAAGCGTGAAAGCCACGGGGGGATTTACATTTGGCGCCATGTTTGCCGGAGCCACGCATATCCGCAAAGAGAAAGTCATTCTGGGGGCAATCTTGCTGGATTTACTGGCGGTGCTGTTTGGCGGTGCCACCGCGTTGCTTCCAATTTTTGCCACGGACATTTTGCACACTGACGCGGTTGGACTTGGAATTTTAAAGGCGGCCACCGCGGTGGGAGCGTTGCTGATCGCCGGTTTCCTGGCGGTGCGACCCACATTACGACCAGCGGGACCGCTGTTGTTGTGGAGCGTTGTTGGTTTTGGTGTGTGCATGATTCTGTTTGGAATAAGCCATTCATTTTGGTTTAGCGTGGCGTTACTTATGGTCAGTGGTGCGGTGGACAACATCAGCGTGGTGATTCGCAATGTGTTGGTGCAAACGCGCACGCCCGATCATTTGCGCGGACGCGTGACGGCGGTCAATGGAATCTTTATCGAGTGCAGCAATGAGCTGGGTGGATTTGAAAGCGGACTGGTAGCGGCGTGGATTGGCCCAGTGTGGAGCGTGATCACTGGCGGTATTGGAACACTGGCGGTTACTGGCACAATCGCGTGGTGCTTGCCCGCGCTGCGAAAGTTGGATCGCTTGATTGATGAGGTGAAACCAATGGATGACGCGCCCAACTTGAATCCATCAGTTGAAGTTTCAATGAATCAGACTTCGGCTTCTTCTTGAGCCGCTGTATGTGTGGTGAGCATGTGAAGCCAATGTGGAACTAATTTGATCATTGTCCCAGGAATGATGCAGCCTACGACTACACAAATAAACACAAGATCAAACAGCTGTTGAGCACGGTGCACAAGATCGGGATTACCTAGAAAGAGCAGCGGAATAGTGGAAAGAATAATTGGCACTGCTCCGCGTAAGCCGAGCCATGCCACACACGCCGTTTCACGCCATGAAATTTTCAAAGGCAAAAGAATCCCCGCCACCGCCACGGGCCTAGCAATAAACGCAAGCCACAGCGCCAGCATTGATCCGCTCAGCAGAACTTTTGGATCCAGAAGTCGATGCGGCGTGCAGAGCAGCCCAAGAAAAAAGAACATGGTGATTTGTCCACCCCATGCCAACGAGTCATGCACGCGCACAATAGTGGCGCGCAATGGCAGCGCGGAGTTTCCCAAGTAAATTGCACACAGAAATACGCTGACAAGACCACTTCCACCAAAAATGCTCGGCAGTCCATAGCTTGCCAGCGCGCACGCCACGCTCCGCACCGGGTAGAGCCCAGTTTCTTGGCTGGGCAGGTACCGAAATGAAAGCAAGGTGATCCAACCTATCAGCGATCCGGCGGCTGCGCCAATGATGAATTGCTTGAGAACATCAATTCCAATTTCAGAGGCGGACATGTCCTTTCCCAAGACAATAGAGGTGAGGGAGAACACAAGAATAAAAGCCATGGGATCGTTCAAGCCACTTTCAAGTTCAACAATGTGACGAACGCGTCCCTTGAAGTGAACCCCAACAAGCGCTGCGAACACTGCGGCAGCGTCGGTGCTGCCAAGCACGCTGCCAATCAGCATGGCCTCGATCCATGTTGTCTTAGGAGTCCACCATTTTACAAACAGGGCAATAAGCCCCGCAATAAACACCACGCCTAGAGTTGCCAAAGTGATAGAGGGCACCCACGAACCGCGCATGGCTGGAATTTTTATGACCAATCCGGCATGAAATAGAATCAAGATCAGGCAGATCATTCCAGCTCCGTAGGAAAGATCGAAGTCAAGGAAATTAATGTGTAGCGGGCCATCCTCGCCACAAATAATTCCGAGTGCAAGAAAAAGAAGACCGCTTGGCAAGCCTAATTTTGTTCCGAAGCGATTGAACACCACTGCGACGAGAAGAACCAAGCCAAGCCAAAATGTGATTTGTGGCAGCCACACATGAAAATCCAGCGTGCGATCCATGATGTTGGTGGGCGCCAAAAGTTGTGACATGCTTGGCAGTATGACCTATTTTGTAAGTGTCGTTGTCGAACCAGCCTTCAACGGCATTCTACTTTTGGGCGCAAGCCGCGTGGCGCAACCTATCCGCGCGCGCGTTTATGTATAAAAATATTTCCGAGCAGCAATCCAAGTATGCCAATGAAAAGCAGAATGCCAAGTGGCGCAAGCATTTCGGTGAATGTGAAGCCGCGCCAGACAGCGCCTTCAATGGCAAGAATGGCCCACGAAAATGGGCTGCCTTGACTAGCCGTGCGCAGAAACGGGGGCATGAACGCCAGTGGAATTGTGCCGCCACCAATCATGACCAACACCAGCACAATGGCATTGCCAGCGCTGCGGGCTGAGCTTTCGTTTTTAAATAAACCAGAGAGCGCCATAGTGAAACCGCTGAACGCCAAACTGCAAGCGGCAATGGCCAACACCAGCATGGGCCAATTTTGCACGGATACATGAAAGCCAAGCGTGGCGACAAGCAACATAAATGCGCTCATGCCAATGCAAGCCACAAAGCAAGCCAAACTTTTTCCAGCCAACACGCTGGCGACCGTGCATGGCGCAAGCAGCAGTCGCATAATTGTTCCACGTCGGCGCTCCTCGGCCATGCCAGCCGCAAACGCACCAACGCAACCCACAAATCCCCAAGCAAGACCTTGCGGAAATGTCACGGCGAACGTGCTAGATGGCTTGACTGAATTACTGGCGAGCGTGCTGGTTTGTATTTGAATTGGAAGCGTCATGGATGAGTCAGTTGCCGCATCATTGGATGTGGTCGCGTTGGCTTCGCGATTGCGCTGGCTGAAAAGTTCCTGCACGGATTCCAACACATCGCTCATGCGCTCGCGTTGCTCCTTGGTTATGTTGGGATTGATGGCAAGAGCTAACTTGCTTTGCAGTAACATTTTGCTATTTACTTTTGGATTGGTGAATAGGCGAACGACGGCGCGCATGGCGTGCTCATTTAATTTTCCGTAAACAATTTCACTTTCAGCTTTACGCGCCGGATCGGAATAAAATTCCATAGTCGGGCGAACGCCAGCCATGACTTTTTCCAGGTCGCTGTCGAAGGTCTTTGGAAAAATTACGCATGCGGCCACGCGGCCTAGGCGCACGCTTTTGTCACCGTCTTCTCGGTTGGGTAGCCGTCGCACGCTCAATGTTGAATCCTTCTCAAGCGCGGCAGCAAATTCGTTGGACGCCAAGCCCTCGCTTTCCATGACCACCGCGATGGGAATACTTCGACTGCTGCCCCCAAAAATACTGCCAAAAAAGATAGCGATCGCCAGAGGAAAAATAATCACAAAAAAGGTATTGGTGCGGTCGCGCAGCAAGATGCGCAAGTCTTTCACGGCAATGGCAAGAATGGCGTGCATTTAGTCGCGCAACCTTTTTCCAGTAAGAGACAGGAACACCGTTTCAAGATCCGCACGCTCCACGCGCAGACCGGTGACATCGCCTGTTCCCAGCGCGGCGGCAACTTCACGCAGTGGATCGTTGGTGCAAACGCGCGTGTGCACGCCATCGCGTTCAATCATGACAACGCTTTCTTTACCATGCTTGGAAAGTAATTCCCCAACGCTTCCAGTGACAAGAACTTTACCCTCATCCATAATTCCAACTCGATCGCAAATTTTCTGCGCCTCCTCCATGTAGTGCGTGGTGTATAGAATTGCGGCGCCTTCATTGGCAAGTTCGCGTATAAGTTCAAGAATATTGGTGCGACTTTGCGGATCAACGCCGGCGGTTGGCTCATCAAGCAGCAGCAGCGGGGGCTTGTGAAAAAACGCCGCGGCTAAATTCAATCGCCGCTGCATTCCACCGGAATATGTTCCCGCTCGATCGTTGGCGCGTGGAGTAAGACCAACTCTTTCAAGCGCCTCGCGCGCGGCGGTCAGTGGATGATCAACGCCTTGCAAACGCGCGAAAAAAACCACATTTTCCTCGCCCGTCAGTTCCGCATAGATGGCGAGTGATTGCGGGGCAACGCCCACATTTTGGCGAACCAAGGATTGTGTTGGCGAACCGAATCCCTCATAGGTCACGCTACCCGCGTCGGGTTGAATGAGGCCAATTGCCATTGAAATTGTGGTGCTTTTACCAGCGCCATTTGGTCCAAGCAGACCGAATATTTCCCCACGATTTACGCGTAGAGAAATGCCGTCAACGGCCCGCAATGAACCAAAGCTTTTCACCAAGCCATCAAAAAGAAGCATAGTTATAAAATAGTATCAAATTTCATTCAGTCAGGTAATTGCATTCTAAAGTGACAAACGATTGACTGCGATAGCGCTGCTTCGGCCTTCTCCATTTGAGTTTGAAGTGATTGCGTTTGTTCTAGCGCTAGAATTTGCCCGCCAAGACAATTTGGATGGCCATACTTCAAACGCAAAGAGTCTTGGCCTTGCTCTCTGCACGGCGCTTCTGAACCAAGTCTATAAACGGTGAGCCACTGTCTAGACGCAGCTCCATAATCACATTTATAATTTTGCCACCGAGTATTCCTAGAGCAACAACCATGTGGCTAGCGCAAGAAACACACCCATGCTCACCACATCCGTCGCAGTGGTTAGAAAAATACTCGACGCGGTCGCGGGGTCTGCACCCAATCGCTTGAGCGTGGTTGGCACCAACACTCCGCACATACCGCTGACCACGCACGATACAACCATGGCCAACCAAGTGACCAACGCAAGTTGACCGGGACGGTCGTTGTGTTGAATGCTGGCGAAAATGTACATGCCAACCGCCGCGGAAATTCCTACCAGCGCGCCGTTGCATGCGCCAACCACCATTTCTTTAAGCACCGCGTAGCGCGTTTGTCCGCGCTTGAGCTCATTCAATGTCATGCCGCGCAAGGTCACCGCTAGTGCCTGACAACCTGTGTTGCCGGATTGACCAGCAAGCACGGGTAGAAATGCCGCCAATAAAACAATTTTGGTCAGGGTGTGCTCAAACATTCCAACCACGGCCGCCGCTAGAAATGCGGTCAATAAATTCAATTGCAGCCATGGATGTCGGAACATCAAACTGCGCCACCATGGCGTGCCCAGTCGCTCCTCTTTTTCAACGCCCACCATGGCGCCCACTTGCGCCGACAGATTAAACGCTTGCTGCTCAAGCAATCGCTGTCCACGAATGAGACCCACAAAATGGTTGGACGCGTCGCACACTGGGTAGGCAAAGAATTGCCGGTCGGCGATGGATTCAATGGCTTGGGGAATAGACATATCGGCGCGCAGCGTGAAGACTTTTGAAATCATGATGGAATCCAGCGTGGCCTTGTCATCAGAAAATAAAAGATCCCGCATCATGAGTACGCCACTGAGATGACGCGCGTTGTCAACCACATAGCAGTAGGTCACTGGCTCGGTCTTTACAAGTTCGCGCAAAAGTTCAACGGTCTCGCCAACAGTTTGAGTTTTGGCGAAGAAGCCAATGGGCGGCTCCATGCTGCGGCCAACGGTGTTCTCATCAAACTCGGTGTTGATCTTCCATTGACGCGCAAGCTCCGGCGAAACCGAGCGCTCCAAAGCGGCGCGGCGATCCGCGTCCATGGCTTCCAGAATGGGTTGAACTTCGCCCTCTTCAAGAATGGCCACGGCTTCGGCCGCGACTGCGGCTGGGGATTGCTCCAAACTATCGGCGGCGGTTTCAGGATCAAGCGTTTGCAGTTCCGCCGCAAGTTCCGCCGCGGCTGGCGTGGGCTGCTCGTCTTGTTCAATGGTTGGTCCTTGCCTTGGACCTTGCGTTGAGCTGTGGTCATGCGACAACTGATCGTTTGAATTTGAACTTCCATGTTCATTCGTGTTGTCATTCATGTCTTGGCCAATTTCGTTCGGCATTTGATATGCAGTTTAGTGTCCTACGCACCACGCACATTGGGCGGGGCAGGGAGGAACTGCGCCCAAAGCACGCGCGGCTTTCCACGGCCAGCGCGGCTCACGCAACGCGCCGCGTCCAATGGCAATGGCGTCGGCATTGCCTTGCGCAAGAATCTTTTCGGCAAGCAATGGATCATTCAACTCTCCCACGGCGATCACCGCGCAATCACTGGCACGACGAATTTCAGCGGCATACTCCACAAGCCATCCTGGTTCGCTTTTCCATGGAGCGGTTGAATTTCCGCCAAGGCTGATATGTAAAATATCCACGCCAATTTTTTTCAGAGCCACGCCAAAGGCGCAAGCATCGGCGACTTGCCAGCCATCTTCGGTGAGATCAGTTGCGCCAAAGCGAACACCAAGCGGCTTGTGGGGGGGCCACGCGGCGCGCATGGCGGCGATCACTTCCAGTGGAAATCGCATGCGGTTTTCAAGCGTCCCGCCATACGCGTCGCCTCGCTGATTGGCCAGCGGCGAAAGAAAACTAGCGAGCAAATATCCGTGGGCCGCGTGCGCCTCCACAAAGTCAAAGCCAAGACGATTGGCGCGAATGGTTGCGCCAACAAATGCTTCGTGGCATTCACGCATTTGCGCTGCGCTCATTTGATGTGGAACAGGCAGCGCTGCGAAAGCGATCGCGCTTGGCGCAAGCGCATCCCAGCCGCCATGTTCTTTTGCAATCGGACCTTTTTTGGAGCCAAGTGGTCCATAGGTTGCGGCCTTGCGACCGGCATGCGCAAGTTGAATACCCAAGCATGCTCCAGGCACCGCGGCGCGCACCATGCTTAGGGTGTTGGCCAAAGCCTTTTCTTGCGCATCGCCCCACAAGCCAAGGCAATCTGGCGTGATTCTTGCGCTCGGTTCAACCGCGGTCGCCTCAAGGATGGTCATGCCCCATCCGCCAGTTGCCAGCATTCCAATATGCACCGTGTGCCACGGCTGCGCGCATCCATCAACGGCGCTGTACTGACACATGGGCGCAACAATTGCGCGGTTGGCCAGCGTGAGGGAGCGAAGAGGCAATGGTGTAAATAAGTGGCTGGTTTTTTTCGGCGTAGTGCCCATGGTTCTTCCTGTGGCGATCGAGAGTGAACAACCTTAGCAGTTTGATCTGGATAAAAACCTGTCAGTGGCGCGGAAAAATAAATTTTCAATGAATGCCCCGAATCTTTTAGGCAAGACACTCCGACAGCGCCGCAAGCAAGCCCTCAAAGTGCGGGGCAATAATATCGGCTTTGGACACCACGGCTGGGCGAACCACGCTTTCAGTCCATGCCGCAAAATATTCGCAGGCGCCCTGGCTGAATACTTCAAAGTCCGTCATGCCGTCGCCAATCATGATGCGCGGTGGCGCGCAACCAAGTGCGGCCGCGGCGCGCGCCTTGGAGCCAACCATGGCGCAACGGGAAGATGGATCGAGTTTCAAAATCCCATCGGTATTGGCCAACAAACGATTGGCGTTCACATGGTCAACGCGCAAACCAAGCGCCGCGACCACAGGATCAATCCACTCATGAAAGCCGCTGGAAATAATCCAAATTTGATCGCGCATAGCGCGCAGCATTGCGCCATTGCGTTGCACGGATGGACTGACCTGTTGTTGAAGCCGCGCCACCAATGGCGCGAGCATGTGCGCGCGAACCTGAAGCATGTCCAGGCGTTGGCGCAAACTTTCATCAATGGGCATTGCGCCCTCCATGCCGGCGTTGGTGATGATGCGGATTTTTTCCACGCGCGCCCCACGATCTGGGGCGCTTACAAGCGCGATCTGCGCCAATTCATCAATGGCCTCGCCGCTAATCAATGTGCTGTCAAAGTCAAAGAACAACGACGCCGATTTGAGAAAGGGTGGAATCGTGTTCATGACGCGAGCATAGAACGGAAGTCAATGGAGTGGCACGGCGTTGATGAAGTTAAAAATAAAAACGACTTGAAGTGATTCAAGACGTTCAAAGGATCTGCTTGCGATCCGCATGAGTGAAAGACGCAATGTCAATCAAGGACTGACAATTGGGTAGGGACTCAGCGGACTTGGCTCGTCAATCAGCCACCAGCGATTCCAATCATCCACCACGCCGCGCAAATTTTGTTGCTCATTGGCATTATTGCGCAAGTACAACTCAGGATTGGTGTTCAGGGTGTTGTACATTTCTGGTGACATGGACTTGGCCAAAATTTCACTACTGGTCAACATTTCATTGTTGCACAAGGTGTTCATTTCGCGGCTACGCAGGGTAATCAACGCCTCCGACATTGGGGGCGTTTGCCCTTCTGGAGTAGCGCGTGACTGGGCAATTTCATTTTTTAATTCAAAGAGCAATTCCACGGTGCTAGGATTTAAATATTTTAAGTGGCTGTCACCACGATTCAGCGCAAGCCAATCCGCAGGAAGCAATTTTTTGTCAGCCTCCAATGGATAGGAAGTGGCTTGTTGGGGCGATGGACATCCCAAAAGCATGGAGCAAGTTAGAAGTCCGCAAAGAATGACGAGGCGCTGTGGCAAGGGTCTATCTCCTAAAAGGTGAATGAGCAATATATCACGGATCACAGGGGACTTCGCAGGACATTACACTCTGAGGGCAGACTTTTTGGGAGATGCACCCATGTTAAAAAAAACTGATAAAAGCCAAGAAAAAACCCCTACCCGCACCGAGACCGACGCCATGGGCGCCATTGAAGTTCCCGCCCACCATTATTGGGGGGCGCAGACCGAGCGCTCCATTCACCATTTTCCATTTGGCGACCCCATGCCTATTCAAATTGTGCGCGCGTTTGGTTTGCTCAAGGCCGCGTGCGCGCAGGCCAACAATGAGATGGGTGGACTCTCGAATGAGTTATGCGCGCTCATTGTGGGCGCGGCCCACGAAGTTTCCTCGGGCAAGCTTGACGGCGAGTTTCCGCTGAAGGTGTGGCAGACTGGTTCGGGCACGCAGTCCAACATGAATGTGAACGAGGTCATTTCTAACCGCGCCATTGAAATGACCGGCGGCGCGCGCGGCAGCAAGAAGCCAGTGCATCCAAACGACCATGTGAATTTGTCGCAGTCGAGCAACGATACATTTCCAACCGCCATGCATATCGCCTCGGCGATAGAGATTGAGCGTGTTGTGTTGCCAGCGGTGGCGCAGTTGCGCGACGCGCTTGATGCGAAGTCCAAAGAATTTGCGAGCGTGGTGAAAGTGGGGCGCACGCATTTGCAGGACGCTGTGCCCTTGACATTGGGCCAAGAATTTTCTGGCTATGTGGCGCAACTTGATTTTGCTATTGGCGGCCTGAAGGAAAGTTTGCCGGGCGTGCGCGACTTGGCCATTGGCGGTACGGCGGTCGGAACTGGCTTGAACGCGCCCAAGGGCTTTGGCGAGTTGGTGGCCAAGAAACTGGCGGCACAAACCAAGATTCCATTCACCAGCGCCAGGAATAAATTTGCCGCACTTGCGGGCCACGAGGCCATGACGCAGGCGCACGGCGCGCTTGCGGTGCTTGCCACATCGCTTATGAAAATTGCCAATGATGTGCGCTGGCTTGCAAGCGGTCCGCGCTGCGGCATCGGTGAACTTTCTATTCCAGAGAACGAGCCTGGTAGCAGCATTATGCCTGGCAAGGTGAATCCAACTCAAAGTGAAAGCATGACCATGGTGTGCGTGCAGGTGTTTGGCAACAACGCCGCGGTGCAGTTTGCCGCAAGCCAAGGCAATTTTGAATTGAACGTGTTCAAGCCTGTCATTGCGCTGAATGTGTTGCACTCCTGTCAGTTGCTTGCGGGAACATGCCACGCCTTCCGCGAATTCTGCGTGGAAGGAATTGTGGTGAACGCCGATCGCGTGGCGCAATTGCTGCGTGAAAGTCTAATGTTGGTCACGGCGCTCACGCCGCATATTGGTTATGACAAATCCAGTTCAATCGCAAAGCATGCGCATCACAAGCGACTCACGCTGAAGCAGGCCGCCATGGAACTTGGCCACATTGATGAGGCCACCTTTGACAAGGTGATGAAGCCCGAGAGCATGACTGGGCCCATGTGACTTGGAGCGGCGTACCCAATGCGTACGTTTGTGTGTGGCGTGATTTTTTCTCGATATGTGAAAGTTTTAGGCGTGAATGAAAGACCATGAAGTCGCTCACCAAATTGCGTAATTAGCTAGTCTTTCGTGTATGAACTTGAACGCCCAGGAAATTCCGCAGCCCATGTCGCTTGTTGGCAAGCGCGCTCTGGTTGGCGGCGCCAGTCAAGGTATTGGTCGCGCGTGCGCCGTGGCGCTTGCGCACGCTGGCGCGTCGGTCACTGTTGTGGGGCGCGACGGCGCGGCGTTGAAGGAAGTGTTGGCGCAATTGCCAGCGATTCCTGGCGCAGCGCAAACGCATGGAACACTCATGGTGGATTATTCCGATTGGCGCGCGGTTGCCAAAGCTGTTGGCGAACTTGTTGCGCAGCATGGGGCGGTGCACATTGTGGTTCACAATACGGGCGGCCCCGCGGCGGGCGTCATTATGAACGCGGCGCCCGAGGATTTTGCCCGCGGATTTGAAATGCACGTGCTCACGGGTCAGGCCATTGTGCAAGCGTGTGTTCCAGGAATGCAGGCGGCCAAGTTTGGACGCATCATCAATATCACCAGCACATCCGTAGTGACTCCCATTCGTGGGCTTGGCGTTTCCAACACCATTCGCGCCGCGGTTGCCAATTGGTCGCGCACCATCGCGGGCGAACTCGGCGCGTTTGGTATCACCGCCAACACGGTGTTGCCGGGCTTCACGCGTACCGCGCGGCTTGAATCGTTGTTCAAGGGCCGCGCCGCAAAAAATTCCGTAACGGTGGACGCGGTGGAGCGCGAGGCGCTCGCCACTATTCCTGCGGGCAGGTTTGGCGAGGCCAGTGAAATTGCCGCGGTAGTTTTATTTCTGGCGTCGCCAGCGGCCAGTTATGTGAACGGAATTAATTTGCCAGTGGACGGCGGCCGTCTTGCCATGCAAAGCTAGGCGCACATGAATCAGAAATTAATCGATATTTCACCCGTGATTTCAGGCAAATTGGCGGTGTGGCCTGGCGATGTCCGCATGACGCGTGAAGTCGCCTTTGATATGAAGCGCGGCGATGTGGTCACGCTCAGCGCGCTGCGGGCCACGGTGCATTTAGGTTCGCACGCCGATGCGCCCAGTCATTACAGCGTTGATGGACGCACCATGGAGCAGCAACCACTTGATTTATATTGGGGCAAGTGTGAAGTGATTCAAGTGAATCCGCGCGCAGTAGTTGGCCAGCCGGGGGTTGAAAACCGATTTGGTCGTGGCGATTTGGCGGTTAGCGCCGCGTGGGTGCCAACATTGCCGCGCGTTTTGTTTGCAACGGGAACCTATCCCGACAACAACACATGGAACGCGGATTTTACGGCGTTCCAACCGCAGTTTGTGGATTGGCTTGCCGACCACGGCGTGAAACTTGTTGGCGTGGACACGCCCAGCGTTGATTGCGCGGACTCGAAAGAATTACCCGCTCATAAAAGATTTTTTGCGCGCGATATGGCCATTCTTGAGGGGCTTGTGCTGCGTCATGTGCGACCAGGCCGCTATGAATTATGCGCGCTGCCGTTGGCGCTTGAGGGATTTGATGGAAGTCCTGTGCGAGCAGCGCTGCGTGCGATTGAGTGAGCTGCAAATACTAAAGCGCGCCAGTCCAGCACACAACTTTTGTTTCAACCGCGATGGGCGTGGGAAGCGACACAATTTCAAGCGTGGTGCGTGTTGGATTTGGATTGCCTTGACCCGCAAAAAATTCGGCATAGATGCGGTTGTATGCAGCAAAGTCGCGCTTCATGTTGATGAGAAAAACCGTTACATCAAGAACGCTGCTCCATGCAAGGCCAGCGTCCTCTACAACCAAGCGCGTGTTCTCAAAGCACGCGCGGCATTGGATTTCAAAATCAAATGGCTCAAGACCGGGAATGATCGGGCTGCCACGCTTGCGCGGGCCAACACCGCTGAGGTAGACAAAGTCGCCTGCTCGCTTGGCGTGCGGATATGGGCCCACCGCTTCGGGGGCGCGTGTTGAATAAATATCTTGATTTTTATTCTGGCTCATATGATTTATTCTCCGATCAGGCGTGGTCTGTGTGCGGCCAATGTTGCGGCACAGTGCTCAGTCAATGGGGTGGTGTTTATTTGTTGTGCACCACAGTAACGGGTTCCGCAAAAAATCGCAGGGCTTCATTGCCGCCCTCGCGCCCCAAACCGCTGGCGCGCATTCCACCAATCGGAGCGCGCAAGTCGCGCACCATCCATGAATTAATCCACACCGTGCCGCAATCTAGTTTTGTCGACACGCGGTCGGCGCGCGCGGAGTCCGCTGTCCACACACTTGCGGACAGTCCAAACTGCGTGCCATTGGCAATCTGAATCGCGGCGGCTTCATCATCAAATGGAATAAGCGTGGCCACGGGACCAAAGATCTCCTCTTGATTGGTGCGGCATGTGGGCGCAAGATTGTCAAGAAGGGTGGGGGCAAAGAACGCGCCGGCGCGAACGCGCTGTGGAAGTTCATCCGCACCCACACGCGCACCACCGCACAAAATTCGGGCGCCTTCGCTCACGGCAAGCTCAACCGCATTGGTAACTTTTTGCAGATGCTGCTGCGACACAAGCGATCCAATATGCGTGGACGCATCAAGCGGATCACCCACGCGCAACGCTTGTGCGCGCTTGACGAGTGCGGGAACAAATGTGTCCCAAGCCGCGCGCTGAATCAAAATGCGCGAGCTGCAATGGCACACCTGTCCTTGATTGGTGAATATGGATCGAATCACACCGTCAAGCGTGGCGTTCAGTTGATCGGAAGTTGTTGCGTCGGCGAAAATAATCGCTGGATTCTTTCCGCCAAGTTCAAGTGCCACGCGTTTCAAAGTTGGCGCGGCGGCACTCGCAATGGATTGACCCGTGACGGTACCACCAGTGAATGTGATGCAGGCAACTCGTGGGTGCGAAACAAGCGCGGCTCCCGCCGTGTGCCCGCGGCCATGGATAATGTTCAGCACGCCGCTTGGAAAGCCGGCTTCGCGTACACGCTGTGCAAGCATGTGCGCGGTCAGTGGCGTCACTTCGCTTGGCTTTGCCACAACCGCGCAACCGGCGGCAAGCGCTGGCGCAATCTTCCAAGTCAATAAATACAAAGGCAAATTCCAGGGTGAAATACATGCGGCCACTCCCAGCGCGCGCCGATGCACATTTGAAACGCAAGTTTCATTCTGAAATTTTTCCGTGTCGTTGTGGGCAATCGCATCCGCAAAGAAGCGCAGGTTTGAAATGGCGCGCGCAATATCCACGCCAAGGGCAAGTTCAAGCGGCTTGCCGGTGTTGTCGCATTCCACGCGCGCAAAATCTTTGGCATCGCGCTGGATCAGGTCCGCAAGTTTATGTAGCGGCGCGGCGCGTTGTGCGGGGGCAAGCGCACTCCACATTGCAAACGCGTTTGATGCCGCGGTCGCAGCGCGATCAATGTCGGCAGGGGCGCTGTCTGGAATAGTTCCCATGACTTCGCCCGTTGCTGGATTGATCACTTCAAGCATGTCGCCACTATGTGCGGCGCACAAGGTTCCATTTATGAAATTACTGGCGTGGATCAATGATGACTCTAAATATGAAAAATGAAATGGGGCAATATGTTGGAATAAATGTTTATCACAAGAATGAATTTCATTTCAGAAGAAACCAAGCCACCACAAGCGCCGCCGCCATGATTGACCCCATGCCCGCCGTGGCCAACACGCGGTCTTGTTGGATTGATTTTGCCAAGGCATCTGCGTATGCAATGGTGCTGAAACTCACCAGGTCGTAGCGGGGAATAAAAAAACGTGGCGCAACACCGTGCAGAAAATGCTCCAATTTCTTTTTCCACTTAAAGGCGCGCGAAGCAGTCTTGTCGCGCATCTCCACAAAGTTCGTCAGCGCCATATCCGCGATCGCGTTGGCGTTGCGCTTACGGTCCAATTCATATTCGCCAATGGCAGCGGCAATATTGTCACCGTGCTTGGCAAGCGCGTCCGTCAATGATTCGCAATCCTCAAAGCTGGCGTTGGCGCCTTGGCCAAAGAATGGAACAATGGCGTGTGCCGCGTCGCCAAGCAACACCACGCGGCCGCCCTGCGACCATGGGTCACAACGAACGGTCAGCATGCTGCCCACGCGATTGGCGTCAAAATCTGCGTCAAATGTTGGCATGAGCGGCAACGCGTCGGCGTAGTGGCGCTCAAAGTGCGCGCGGCCATTGGCGGCACCAGAAATTTCCGTAAAACTTTCGCGACCGTTGTGCGGCCAGAAAAGCGTGCATGTGAATGAGCCATCTGGATTGGGCAACGCAATCATCATGGAGGCGCCGCGCGGCCAAATGTGCAGCGCGTTGGGATCCATTGCAAAGGGGGTGTGCGCGCCACTTGTCACCGGCTGAATTTGCATCTCCTTGTAGCCATGGCTAAGCCAATCTTGCGAATAATCAAAGCCCTCGTTCTTTTGCAGAATGCCCCGCACCACGCTGTATGCCCCGTCCGCGCCAACAATCAGTTCCGCCACAACGCTGCTGGTTTGCTGTGTGTTGTCGTCAATAAAGGTCGCAGTGCCAGAAGACGCGGCAATATTTGTGCAACGTTGATGAAATGTAATGCTCACATTTGGTTCGCTCGCCGCCGCTTCTAGCAGCGCAAGATTCAGCGCGCTGCGTGACACGCTTTGAATGGCGTGGCTGGGATCGCGGCTGTACTTATGAAACTCCTGCGTTCCCGCGCGGGTGTGAATCATGCGGCCTGGCATGCGAATGGCGTTGCGCATGATTGTTTCTTCAAGACCCGCGCGCCGAAGTGCTTTCAATCCACGCGCGCTAATGGCGAGATTAATGGAGCGGCCAGCAGCATGCCCGCGCGCCCGCGGATCTCCGCGTCGCTCGCGCACATCAACCGTCCAGCCCGCGCGCGCCAAATAGACCGCAAGCAGGCAGCCTGCAAGTCCAGCTCCAACAATGACTACAGATTTATTCACGCCTCAAGTGTAAGCAGTTCTTGTGTGGGCAACACTTAATGCAAATAACCCCACGTGTGCAGGCGGTCGGTGTCGTCATTCCATCGCTCACCAATGTCGTCGCGATAGTACATGTCTGGAATCATGATGTTTTTAATCCGCGCATACGCTTGCGCTTGCGCTTGGCGCATGGTTGCCCCCAGGCCGCACACCACCAATACCACGCCGGAGGTTCCTGCCACCAACCACTGTCCATCCACTTGCTTTACATCCTCAATATGCACCTCCTCAGGAATTCCCTTTTTAAATAAAATCGCGGCATTCTTGGAGACCGATTCAAATGTTGCCACATCGTCAAATGGAAATGGCGAAACCACAATGCGCACGCCAACTTGAAATCCGCTTTTCACCTTGAACTTGGCCAGCGTGCCCGCCGCCAAATCATGCAGAAATTCCCCAATTGGAGTGGTCATGCCTTCTTGTTGAATCATGATGGTGGGGTAGCCAAATCGCGCGGTGAACTCCAGCGGATAAATACCTTGGCCATTCACAATGCAGTTCAAGTCAATGTAGCCCACATATTTTTCGCGCGCCAACATGGGCTGCATCTTCAGCAGCGTGGTGGTGAACAAATGATTCGCGTTGCTCCAAAACATGGCCGTTCCCATTTCGCCAGTGGAGGGACCAACATTGCCTGGAAACAATTTTTTATTTTCAAAGTTTATATTGATGGGAAAAATAAATTCTTTGCCATTAAAAAACGCGCCCACCGCAACCTCAACGCCAGTCACGCGCCGTTGCAATTGAAATATCTTGATCTCCTTGCTGAGCGAGCGCTTATATGACTTCAAAACGCGTATCACATCGTCGCCGTCATCCTCGTCGCCCACAAAAAGACGACGCTTCACATTGCCGGATTCGCCCGATGGCTTAATGACATATCGATCTGGATGTTCCTTGACAAATTGAATGGCCTCGTCGAAGTTGTCAAATTGGCGATAGGGCAGAATGTGGATTCCAGCCTTGTGTAATTCGTCCTGGCCAAACGCGCGGTCGTCCTCCAAGCGATCGGTGTAGGGGGTGCCACCCACCACCAACTTCCCTTTTGCACGCAACTCATGCGCCAGCGTTCCGTGACCAAGTGTGTCGTCAAACACAATCACATCCGCCCAGTCCACATGCGAACGCCACTCGTTCACCTTGGGCACAAAGCCGTCGCCAATATCGCGTTCATTCACGGCGTCAATACAGTATTTCACTTCGTGTCCCTCTTTCACAACTTGCCACGCAATGTCGGTGATCAGCGCGGCGTACGAGATAAAAAGAAATTTCTTTGGCTTCATGGTTGAATCCCTTTCAAAATCAATGAACACAAGAGCAAGTCCAATACTTGCGCTATCGTACGGAAAGTGTGTTGCAATATATTTGATATTGGCGGCTATTGAAATTACTTGAAAGGCGCAAGCGTGGGATTTTTTTATGGTCATGGAAAACTCCAGGTTGGTCAGCCACGCGCAAGCGTTGCGGTTGCTTCTGTCGTGGCCGCGCTTGATCAACCTGCGTATATCTACGACTTGGATGATATTGCGTTGCGCTTTCACGCCATGAACAACGCGTTTGCGGGTGCGCGCCACACCATTCATTACGCCATGAAGGCCAATAGCAACGCCGCCATATTGCGGCATTTGTGCGCGCTTGGCGCTGGAGTGGACACGGTGTCGGGCGGTGAAATTGCGCGCGCGCTTGCGGCAGGTGTGCCCGCGGATCGGATTATTTTTTCTGGCGTGGCAAAAACCCACCAAGAGATTCAGCGCGCGCTCACGGCGCGTATCAAGCAGATCAATGTTGAAAGCCCGCAAGAGTTGCTGCGCATCGCGGACATTGCGCGGCAACTTGGCATGGTTGCCAATGTGGCTTTTCGCCTCAATCCAAATGTGAATCCCAAGACGCATCCCTACATCACCACTGGTTTTCGCGACAACAAGTTTGGCATGGACGAGTCGTTCATGCCAGAGTTGAGCGGCATACTTGCGGACTCAAGCAAGTTTTTGCGCTTGCGCGGTTTGACCATGCATATTGGCTCGCTGCTGTTCGATCTGGAGGTGTTCCGTGAGGCCATTGAAAAGGTAATCGCGGTGCATGACACATTCAAAGCCCAAGGGCATGCGCTTGATCGACTTGATATTGGTGGTGGACTTGGAGTTGACTATGACAACGCGGATACGGCGCGTGAATTTGAATTGATCGCGGAGTACGGACGCATGGTCATTCAGGCAACACGCGGGCTTGATGTTGAATTGCTCACGGAGCCCGGCCGCGTGCTTGTGGCGCGTGCGGGCGTGTTGGTTGGCCGCGTGCAATACATCAAGGCCACCGCTCAAAAGACATTCGCCATTCTTGATACTGGCATGCATCACTTGATTCGCCCCGCTCTGTATGGAGCAACGCATCGCATTCTGCCGCTCATCCAGGGGACGGGTCAACAAATTATGTATGACATTGTTGGACCCATTTGCGAGTCTTCGGATTTTCTAGCCAAGGGTGTTTCGCTGCCGCAGTTGAAGCAGGGCGATTGCATCGCTATCGCCGACGCTGGCGCGTACGGGTTTGCCATGGCAAGCCAATACAACAGCCATGAATTGCCCGCGGAAATAATGGTGGCCGCGGGGCGTGTTCTAGTTTGTGAGTGATTCCAATTTCTTGTTGTGGTTGTTGTCGAATACGCACACCTAACGCGCGCAGGAATCAATTGTGATTGTGTCGCCACTGCGAATGAAGCCAGCGCGTTCCACCAACAAGTGTTGACCAAATGTCACGCTATTGCCATCGCTGCGATAGGTTGCCAGCATTTCAATGGGCGCACGCCCGCAAAACTCGCCGGTGGTTTGATCAATGGTGATCACCTTGCAACGCTTGCAAGAATTGCTGGCACGAAACGCGGCGTTGTTGATGGTGATAGCGCTCCAGTGATCATCCGCCGCGAGCGCCGCTCCCTGAATCACAATGTTGGCGCGGAATCGATCCATGGGAATGGCACTTGATCCGCCAGCTTGTAGGCGTTGGTTCAGATCCGCCAAAGAAGTTTCGCTTGCCAGCAGCAGTGGGGCGGCATCGGCAAAACTAAGATTGCGCCGCGGCTCGCCGCGCGTGATGCTGGACAAGCGGGTCGTGCTGTCTGGCATGCACACCAAGCGGCAACTTTGACCAAGAAATTCGCTCAGGGCGGTGTCCGCATGGGGCCAAATTGCGGGAGCCAATAGAAAGTCATCCCAAACTTGCACGCGAATTGAATGACGCGGCGTGGTGCTGGTTGAAAATGTATTTTGTTCAAGTGGTATGCGCACTGTTTTGGGTTGCGCCATATCCCGCATGAGCCGCGCGCCTTGAACAGAATTCGTCATTTCATTTGCGAGTCTTGGGAAAGAAAGGCGCATCTCATTTGAAAAAATTTCCGCACGCACCCGCGCCAACTTCGGGCAGGTTCGCTGCGAAATAAAATTTCCCGTGTCGTCCACCAACATGAAGCGACGGTCGTGGCGTAAACCACGCTCATCAGCTGGCCAACTTTGCGGTGAAAATCCGCGCGCGCCCTTTAACGGATACACATGCAGCGATGCCACGCGGATGGTGGCGGACCCTGGCGTGTTCGGTTCACTGTGTGTAGCCATGAATGAGAAATGATATGGATGTTGCGAAAGCAGGAATGAATTATGTGGGGGTGATCGTGCCGCGGATTTGCGCCAAAAGGCGCGCGATTATGAATCCACGCTGTCAAATCCGCCACCGCCTGGCGTTTCAATTTCTATCGCGTCGCCTACTTCCATGCGAGCCGCCACAATTCCTGGAATTTCCTGAATTGTTCCATTGGCGCGCGCAATACGCTGCGCACCACGCGCGCCTGGCAATCCGCCATTCATTCCATATGGCGCCTCTGTGCGGTGTTGTGAAAGAAAGGACAAGTCAACGCCTTCAAGAAATCGAATGCGACGCACAAGGCCGTCGCCACCGCGGAACTTTCCTGCGCCGCCCGAATTATGTCGAATGGAAAATTGCTCAAGACGCACTGGATAGCGCCGCTCCATCACCTCTGCATCGGTGATGCGCGTGTTGCTGATGTGGGTGTGCACGCCACTTTCACCGTCGCCACTTGCGGTTGCGCCCGCGCCGCCGGCGATCGTTTCATAAAATCCAAATCGCGCGTTACCAAACAAAAGATTGTTGATGGTTCCTTGACTGCATGCGCCAAGATTGAAGGCCCTCCAAAGCAAGTCCACAAGCCGCTGACTGGTTTCCGTTTGTCCAATGGCGCAAGCGGGACAGTCGCGGGGTGGGCCTGAAAAATCTGGAGACAAAATTGTCCGAGCGGGCAAAATAATTTCAATTGGATCAAGCAGTCCCTCGTTCATTGGAAAAGCGGGGGCCACTTCGCCTAGAAGTTGTCCGGCCAATACGCGAATGCAATACATCACTGCGGCGCGCGTGACTGCCTGCGGCGCGTTCAAATTATTGGCGTGTTGCTCGGATGTGCCAGTAAAATCAACCACAAGCCGCGGCGGATTTTGCGTGCGTCGCATGTGCACGCGCAGCATCGTGCCATCATCAAGCCGTTCTTCAAGCGGCGTAATCACGGCGGGTAATAATTGCAGCGCGCGCTCAGCGGTTCGGCGCGCGGACATCCGCAACTTCAGGCATGCGTCGCGCAGAAATTGCAAACCGCTTTGCCCAAGCATTGTGTCTTGCGACGACATATGGTTGGGCTCAACCAACCGCAGCATGCGAGTCACCGCCAATGTGTTTGCCGCAACTTGGGCCGAAATATCCGCAAGATTGTCCGCCACCATGCGGCTTGGCCACGCGCCGCCGCGTAGTTGTCGCTCCACGCGATCCAAATGCGCCACGCCATGTTCAACAATAAGTGTTGGCATAATCACAACGCCTTCATGCTCGAGCGTGGTCGCATCCGGCGGCATGGATCCAGGACGCGTTCCACCCATTTCGGCGTGGTGCGCGCGATTGGCTGCGAAGCCGATCAGCTCACCAGTTGGCGAATCTTGGCGTGCTTGGGAAAATATGGGCGTGATCACGGTGAGATCCGGCAAATGTGAGCCGCCAAAGCGCGGATGATTGACAACCCAAACTTGGCCGGGCGCAAACGCGTGCGCCTTTCCCACTTCACGCACGCACGCGCCAAGTGCACCCAGATGAATTGGAATATGGGGCGCGTTCACAACAAGAAATCCATCCGCGTCAAGCAGTCCGCAAGAAAAATCCAGACGATCCTTTATGTTTGGCGAAACTGCGGTGCGCCGAAGTTGTTCGCCCATATCGGTGGCAATAGCGCCAAGCCGCGCCGCGACAAGTTCATGGGAGTACGCGCTAGTGCTGGGCGATTCAGACCCCACATCATGGCGAGAAAGAATGACGGCACCACTTGCATGCGTTGATGCGCGCCACCCGAGGGCAACAAACGCCGTTGAATGTGAAGATGTAAGGACGCTCGGCCCAATCATGTCCACAGATATCTTGGGATCAATAGCCGCACGCTGCAATGGCGTTTTTGAGATTTCAACCTGAAGACGAATGCGCTCAAGCTCGATTGCGCGGGAGGCATTGGGAAGAAATCCATATGTTTCATGAAAACGGCGTTGGAATAATTCACGCACAATGTCGGCGTTGAGTGGTTGCGTACGCGCAAGGGGCAATTCAATCTCCAGACTTTCCTCTTGTCCCAACAGGCGCATCAACGCCACGCGCCGAGTTTGATTGACGCCTGAAGGATCTATTCCAATGTCCCGCAACTCCCGCTGTGCGCGCCCAAATAATCCATCAAATTTTTCAGGCAGATTGAGTTGGTCTTCATCAATCACTTTCAGCACAAGTTCCCACACCACCCGCGTCACAGGCGCGTGGCAAATGCCACTCGCGCACAAAAGGCCAGCGTCCGCGGGAAGAACAATGTGTTGCATGCCAAGTTGTTGCGCAATGGCACAGGCATGAAGTCCTCCCGCGCCACCAAAGGCCACCAAAGCGTGATCACCTGGATCAACGCCTTTGCGAACTGTGACCGTGCGAATTGCCGCGGCCATGGATTCGTCTGCAATGGCAATGAATTCGCGCAGCATGTCATGTAGCGTCATCAGCGGCGGGATGCGTGGCGTTGTCAATGGCGTATGGCCAGCGTCTTGCTCCGCATGATCGCCATGCGAAGTGTCAAATCCAATGTCGCGCATAATTGCCGCGTGCAATTCATGCGCTCGATCGAGCGCGTGGCTCAGTGAAATTGGAATTGGCATCATGCGCGCGTCGATATGCCCCAAAATAAAATGCGCGTCTGTCAGTGTGAGTGGCCCGCCCGCGCCGTAACAGGCGGGACCAGGAATTGCACCCGCGCTTTGTGGACCAACGCGCCGGGCTTCGCCGTCCCACCACAAAATAGATCCACCACCGGCTGCCACGCTTTCAACGGCCACGCAAGGCGAGGCGATGGTCGCCGCGCCCACCGTTGTCTCGTCGCGCATTTCTGGCGATCCATCCACGCGGGCGACATCGGTGCTAGTTCCACCCATGTCAAGCGTGACGCAAGAAGCGAACCCACATGCGCGCGCAATGTCGTTGGCGCTGGCCACGCCGCCTGCCGGTCCCGACAACAAACTTTCGCGTGGCGCGAAGGCATGCGCGGGAGTCAGCCCGCCGGCGCTGGTCATCATAAAAATATCTGCGCCCGCGGCACCGCTTTGAATTGAACTTATAAATTCACCAACTGGACCGCTGAGCGCCGCGTCCACTACGGCGGCGCGCGCGCGCGGCTCAAAGCGGCTGGTTGAACCGCATTGATGTGAAACCGAAACCCAGGTGAAACCCGCGTCACGAAGAATTTGCGCCACGCGAATTTCATGCAAGGGATTCACCGCCGCATGCAGCAGGGCCACGGCAGCAATTCTGTTTCCAGCATGCACGCATTGGATCGCGTGGGCGCGTAGTGCATTCTCATCAAGAGATGAAAGTTCATTTCCATTCATGGCCATGCGAGCATTCAAACCAACATAATTTTTTTCAAGTGCTTGTGGCTTGCATGGTGCTGCCGCAAAAATATCCAGGCGTCGCTGGTCGCCAATACGCAAAATATCTTCCAGACCTTGGTTCACGCAAAGTGTCACCGCACTCACGCGCCCTTGCAACAAGGCATTGGTTCCACGAGTAGTGCCAATGCAAATGCGGCAATCCTCGAGCGTCAATGGAAATGGACGGTTAATAGCAAGTCGTGCGGCAAGAATTGGGGCTTCAAATGGCGCGACACAGTCCACAAATGAACCAGTCGGATGCAACTCATGCGCATGAAATGAAGTGAATGAAGTTGCATTTTTCCCATTCAAGTCGGGTAAATGCAAGGGAGTGGCGGGGCGCCCGCCAGTGTCCGCGCCAATTTCAAACTCAACAAGACTCGGCTGAAGAAAGCGCGCCGTTTGAACCAGCGCATTGCGCGCGCGCGTGGTCTGCACCTTGGTATCCCCGTTCACCATGGCGCTACCCACCGCGAAAATTTTAAATCCGAAAAAGAAATTATCTAAGTTTGTTTGCAATAAACCGCCAGTAAATTCAATCACCAGTGAACTCTTTGATCCACCGCGCACCACGCCACGAAACGCCGATGTGCTTAACACCTTGGCGCGTGCAACCTGACCATCCATGTGGCGCGCCACGCAATCCGTGAATGTTCCACCAGTGTCAACACCAATGTTCCACATGATTCTTTTGGGGGTGTTGTCACCCTTGTTATGCGTCTGCGTTTGATTCACGGTATGGCTGCAGCGTATCCGTGCGAGAAATAAATTGAATGGCTTGGTAGCGTGCCTTTGTGTCCGCAACTTCAACTCATCCACGTCCACATATTCTCGTGACAAGCTTTGAGCCCTTTGGGGGAAGTGGTATGAATCCCACGATTGAAATTGCGAAATTGCTGGCGCATATGAATCCTGAATTTGGAACACGCGATTATCTTGCTCTTGATGTTATTGGAGGCACTCAGCGGCAATCTGCCTGGCATGCTGCGCTTGAGCGTATTGAGGCAACGCGACCCGATGTGGTGGTTGCCCTTGGTGAATCCGCAAAGGCGGATTGCGTGCATATTGAAACTCAAGCGGTGAATATGCGCGACAGCCGCATCGCGGATAATGCCGGCCTTCAAATTCAAAATGAAGTGGTGGTTGCGGGCGCGCCCGCTTTGTATTTATCAACGTTGCCAACGCAATCCATGTTGCATTCGTGCGTATCGACGGGTGTGCCGGCGAAATTATCAACCGATGCGGGAACCTTTCTTTGCAACGAAATTATGTTTCGCCTTCTTCACCACGCACATAAAAAAACAACCTCATCCGCTTCACACCACAACTTCATCGCCGGCTTCATTCATGTGCCGCAACTTCCAGAGCAGTCGCGCTTGCGCGGTGGTCCCTGTATGGACAGCCACACAGGCGCACGCGCGGTTCATGCCATATTGAATTGTGTCGCGGCCAGTTGTTTGCCTGAGTTGGGTTGACCCGCGCATTCATTGGCACATTGCGTCGTATTGAACAAATGACAAACCTATGCAATATGTAGTGGGGTTCAAGGGTTCACGCCCCACGGGTCGCTTTAACCGTGTATTCACCATAAAAATAAATAGAAAAGAATAAATTTGCAGTAAACATTTGATTTTTGAACGGTGTATTTGAATTTAGATGCAGTACGGTAGTTTTTGGCGCTCATTATGCTCAAAACTGCCTTTTTTTACGGAGAATCGACATGTCAGCACAAGCACACCACCGAATTCAAAAAACACTAGTAGCTGTTTGCAGCCTATTAATAGGCATTTTATTTGCTCGACTCATTGGTTTTTAAATCAGTGCTTTCAAGCAATCGACCTAAGCCATTAAGTTTTAAGCCACTTATCACCGATGAACAATTGGTGGCGGCATCGGTTCGCCCGATTTGACCTTAACAGAGGAGACTTCGCATGAAGGGATTTGAAATTGTAAAGGGTTGGGCTCGTGAACTGATGGACATCATGATTTTGTTCATTGCTCTTGGCGTTCTTGTGCAAATTATCTTTGGCACAGACAGCACTGGTTTCTTCGGTAAAGTGACTGGAAACTTAATGACATTTGTTGGACAACTCGGACAAGGCGGTTTTGTCGGCTTGATCGCGCTTCTTGTGATTATGACCATCTTCTCGAAGCGCACCAACACGAACTAAGTTTGGTATTTCATTTGTAAGATTGTTCCCCTTCGGCGCTTCACGCCGAAGGGTGTTTTTTTATTGAGGTGCCTCGTGCTTGATCACTTGGACCACGCGCGAGATGCGACTGTGTTCAATGATCAAGTTCTAGTGAGCGCCTCAATTAGCCGCCAGCATTCTTGGAATGTGTTGTACAGCGGTGCGGGCGCGGCGCGCACAACCCCAGGATGGCGGAAGTCGCACACAATTCCTTTGGGAAGCAGCGTGTCGAACAGTTTCTTTGCGGTGGCGGTTCCCCCCTCAACCAGAATGGAAAGCTGACAGCCGCGCTCGCTTGTCGCCGTGGGCGTGAGAATTCGAAAATGTTTCTGGTCGCGCGCGCGTAGTGATAATTCAATAAAGCCCGTCATGGCGCGACTCTTGGCGATCATGCGCGCCAAACCCGCGCGGTGAAAAATATCAAAGCTTGCAAGCAGGGGAGCCAGCGAAAAGATGGGTGGATTGGACACTTGCCACGCATCGGCGCCCGCGCTTGGATCAAAGTCTGGTCCCATCTGAAATCGCGTGGCGGGATTGGTTCCCCACCAACCCTCAAGACGCGGCGGTGGATTTGCGTGGTGTCGCTCATGGATGAACGCGCCAGCCACGGCGCCGGGACCGCCGTTGAGATATTTGTAAGAACACCAGCAAGCGAAGTCCGCGTTCCACTCATGCAGAGCCAGGTGAACATTGCCAATGGCGTGAGCCAAATCCCAGCCACACTTTGCACCCGACGCCTGCGCTGCGGCGGTAATTCGCGCCATATCGAGCACTTGTCCCGAGTAATACTGCACGCCGCCAAGCATCACCAGCGCAATGGTGTCGCCCGCGCGCGTGATCGCCTCAACAATGTCATCGTTGCGCGGACAATCCTCGCCATCGCGTGGCGCTACTTCAATCACATCGGTGGCAGGGTCGCCACCCAGCATGCGCACCAATGAATGCGCGGCGAATCGATCGCTTGGAAATGCGCCGCGTTCTATGAGCAACTTGCGCCGCTTGCCTGTGGGACGATAGAAACTCATCATTAAAAAATGCAAGTTCGCCGTAAGCGTGTTCATGGCTACAACTTCATGAGGCAGCGCGCCGGTGAGTTGCGCAAGGCCCGAACGAAAAAATTCGTGATAGCGAATCCATGGACGAGTCCCATGGACATGGCCTTCGGCACCCATGCTGGCCCAATCGTTCAGTTCCTCTAGAACGCGCGCGCGTGCCGCCTTGGGCATAAGCCCAAGCGAGTTGCCAACCAAGTAGGCCTGCGCTGCGCCGTGTTGGTCGCGGGGAATTTCAAACTCATCACGAAACCCACTGAGTGGATCGTGCGCGTCGCACCACTTTGCAAACTCAAGCGTGGGTTTTAGGTCCGCCGCGGATAATTCAAGAATGGATGATGCGAGAGTGTGTGTCATGTGGTGTTGTTGAGTGAAGTCGTTGAGGCCAGTGATTGACGCGCTTGTGAACAGTTTATGATTGAGGCGAAAAACGTTTGGAAATGCCAAGAAAATCGATGGCCGTGCCCGCCAGCATGGCATGGCGTTGCGCTTGTGAAAGCCAATCCGCGTCGCGAATAAGAACGCCCGGCGGATTCTCGCCCAGTGGAAATGGATAATCGGAACCCATGGCAATGCGGTCCGCGCCAACAGTGGTCACGAGATAACGCAGCGCCTCGGGATCATGCACAATGCTGTCAAAGTACAAACGCCGCACATGCTCGCGCGGATTTTTTTGCGAATGTGTGGCGCACAAATCTGGGCGTACTTGAAAACCTTTTTCAATGCGTCCAAGCGTGTAAGGAAAAGCGCCGCCGCCATGCGCGAAACACAATTTTAGTTTTGGATGTCGATCCAGCACGCCACCAAACGCAAGCGCGCAAATAGCGCGCGAAGTTTCTGCCGGCATTCCAACAAGCCATGGCATCCAGAAGCGCGGAATTTCGTTGCGACCAAGCACATCCCATGGATGCACAAAAATTGCGGCACCTAATTCCTCTGCCGCCGCAAAAAAATCCGCAAACGCGGCGTTGTCTAGGTCCACACCATTCACGTTGGTTCCAATTTGCGCGCCAGGAAATCCAAGTTGCCTCACGCAGCGTTCCAGTTCGCACGCCGCAAGCGCAGCGTCTTGCATCGGCACCGTACCCAGCGCTATGAATCGATCAGGCATGGCGCGCACAACTCCCGCGAAGTGATCGTTGAGCAGTTGAGACAAATCATGGGCGTTAGCGGCATTGGCGCCATACGAAAACATTACGGGAACCGTGGAAAGAACTTGCATATCCACGCCAACAGCGTCGCACTCCAAAGCGCGCCGCGCGGGGTCCCAGGAATTCGATTCAATCTCGCGAAAAAGTTTGCCATCAATCATCATGCGCGCGCGGCAGTGGGCGCAGTGATCCAGCGAAACCCAACCTCCACAACCGTAGCGTTCGCGCAGGTCGGGCCAACGCTCCGGAAGCATGTGCGTGTGAAGGTCTATGGTGCGCGGCGCAAGCATGCTGCGATGCTATCGTGAACCTCCACGACAATCATTACGCACACCGCAACCAGCGCATTACTTGGTACGCGGTGTCGGCTTGGGAACGCGCGTTCCACACGATGGACAGGTGCAGAGTTTCGGGTCGGCCCAAAACGCCTCCATGGCCTCGCGGAAGTGTTTCACAATATCTGTGCATTCAAATTCCTTGTCGTACACCAGCGTGTCGCACTTGTCGCAATAAAAAATCAGGTGCTCGGTTTCAGTTGGAGGTCGACGGCGTTCCACCACAAGGCCAATGGTGTTGGGACCGCGCTGTGGGCTATGCGGCACGCCGCCCGGAATAAACACAGCCTCGCCCTCGCGCAGAATAATGTCGCGTATTCCGTGGGCGTCGCGCACGCGAATGGAGACATCGCCCTTGATTTGCATGAAGAACTCCTCGGAATTGGTCATGTGGTAGTCGTTGCGCGCGTTTGGACCCGCGATGATCATGACAAAGAAATCCTGCCCACTAAATAGATATTTATTGGAGACGGGCGGCTGCATCAGGTGCCGATTGGTGTCGATCCATTTTGGTAAATGAACAGCATCGGCAACGCCTCCTGCGCCGTCCCAGCCTGTTGGATCGCCCAGCGAAGTATGCGCCGGAAATGGCTCGGCAACAACGGCGGTTGGATTGATGGTCTTCATGTGCTTAAGAGTACCTTGCGCCATCTTTCAGTCCAACTCTTGCTTTGCCACGGTTTGCGCGCGCCTGCGTGCAGTGTGCAAGTATTTGAACATCAGGTGCGTATTGATTGGTTCTAATTCAATTTGGAATTTGCAAGTGTATTGGTTATTGATCTTGCATTGTCATGGTATTTCATGCCAAATCTACTACAAGTTTTTTGCCATCTCTTGCTCGATTCACCAAGATAGTGGTGCTACAATCAACCTGTCGCCAATTATTTAAAATTGATGACATACCTCAAGCCTTCAAGGAGTTTCTGTTTTGAATGAATCTGCAAATGCTGGCGTTCTGGTTGAAGATGAGCTTGCACACACACAAATAATAAAAATGCAAACAAGTGGCGCTGACGCCGCGGATGTTGGCATTAGCGAACCCGAATTTGACACGGCTCCAATTCAAACGCCGCGCAATGTAAAGTTGGCCATGCTTGCGGCCGTGGTGTTTCCGCCTCTTGGCGTGTTAACGGCCATGGGGTTGCTGTGGGGCGGCATGTTCAACGCCACCGATCTCATCATTTTGGCAAGCATGTATGTGTTGACGGGTTTGGGAATCACGATTGGGTATCACCGCCTTTGCACGCATAAGGCGTTTGCGACGCGCGGACCAATCGCTCTTTTCTTTCTAGCGTTCGGCAGCATGGCAGGCCAAGGTCCAGTGGTATGGTGGTGCGCAACGCATCGGCGCCATCATCAGTATTCCGACAAGCAGTTTGATCCGCACTCACCGCATGCTGGTTATGAGCCTGGCATTGCTGGCTTTTGCAAGGGCTTCTTGCACTCCCACATTGGCTGGCTGTTTGAGAAGGAACAACCCGACTTCAAGCGCTATGTTCCCGATTTACTCGAGGATCCAATGGTGATGTGGATTGATCGAATGTTTGTTCCAATTCTTTTCGCGGGACTGCTCTTACCCGCGGCAGTTTCTGGTTTCATCACGGGAACATGGACTGGCGCTGGGCTTGGACTGTTGTGGGGCGGCCTGGTGCGCATGTTCATGTTGCATCACTCAACATGGAGCGTGAATTCCGTGTGCCATGTGTGGGGTCAAAAAGAATATCGCTCTGGCGATGAGAGCCGCAACAATCCCATCATGGGAATCCTTGCGTTGGGAGAAGGCTGGCACAATAATCACCACGCTTTTCCTGCCAGCGCGCGCCACGGTTTGAAGTGGTGGCAATTTGATTTAAGCTGGATTGTGATTCGCTCGCTGCAACTTGTTGGCTTAGCCAGCAAGGTGCGACTGCCTTCCAAAGAGCGCATGCTAGAGCGTCGGCGGGTGAACACCTCAGCATCTTGATTTTGGTGTAATGCAAGTCAAAGTTCAAAGCCGCGGCGCAACACGCCGCGGTTTTTTATGGCATGATCTCAATTCAAGGTGAGACCGCCAATGCAAACCATTCAAGGCCAGACACAAGACACTGCGTCAACTTTCGCAAGCCAATCCGCGGAGTTGGGAGCAGTCGCCTTCCTGTGGCTGCCCTTTGCATTGTTGTACTTCGCGCTTCTGCTGTTAATTATCGTCGCGCATTGGCAAGTGTTCGCCAAAGCGGGGCGGCCAGGCTGGGTGATCTTTATTCCGTTCTACAACTTGTACGTCTGCATGAAAATTTCCAGCAAGCCGGGTTGGTGGTGGGTACTGCTTTGCATTCCTTTTGTGAATATTATTTTTTCCATCTTGATGATGCGCGGCCTTGCTCGAAACTTTGGAAAGGGAGTTGGCTTCACGATTGGAATGTTATTGATGCCGATTGTATTCTGGCCCATTCTTGCGTTTGGTCATGCGCGCTACAGCGCAACGCAATCACTCCCGCAAAGCTGATCTATGGCAGAAGAAAATTTAGACAATGTGCGAGAGCGTATTCGTCAGATCGACTTGGAGTTGATCGCGCATGCGGCTGAGCGTTCGCGGCTGGTGAAGCAAGTGGGGGAGATTAAGCGCCGCAAGAATATTGCCACGGTGGATTATTCACAGGAGCGCGCGGTGCTGGAGCGCGCGCGCATTGCAGCCAAGCAACACGGGCTGGATCCAAATGTGGCGCAAGATTTATTGGCGCGTTTGATACATGCGTCCGTGACGGCGCAAGACCAAGACAGTTTGAAATTTTCCGCCGCTGGCATGGGCAAGAGTGCGGTGATTGTTGGTGGCGCTGGTCGCATGGGTAAGTGGATGAGCCGATTTCTTTCCGCGCAAGGATTTCAAGTTGGATCGCTTGATCCAGCGGGAACGCCCGAAGAAAATGCGTGGTCACGCGACGCGCTGCATAACGCGGATTTTGTGGTGTGCTCCACGCCGCCCGCTGCCACAGCACAGTTATACGCAAGCTGGATTGCGCATGCGCCCAAAGGTGTTGTGGTGGATATTGCCAGCATTAAGACTCCCTTGATCGAACCCATTCGTGCCTTGCAAAAAACTGGCGCGCACGTGGCATCCATCCATCCAATGTTTGGTCCCAGCATTGTTTTATTACGGGACGCGGATGTTGTGATTTGCGACACGGGTGACGCGGAGGCAACTGAAGCTGTTGAGAAATTATTCAAACCGACCACGGCAAACATTGTGCGTTTGCCACTGGGTGATCATGATTGTGTTATGGCAGACCTGTTGAGTTTGGCGCATGCAACTGCGATTGCATTTTCGTTGGCGCTGCCGCAAAGTGAGCACCCTGTTCGAAGCACCACTTTTTTGGCGCTGGAAACCTTGGCCGCGAACGTGGTGCGTGAAAGTCCCGATGTGTATTACGAAATTCAAGCACGGAACCCGTTTTCGGGGGCGGCCATAGAGCGCTTGCGCAGCGCGATTGATCGAGTGGCCATGGCGATCGCCTCTCCTGATTCAGCGGCGTTCGCGCAATTAATGGGCGAAGGCCAAACGCGCACGCCAAGAACTTCGCAAAAATTATAATCTCGGCTTGTGCCATTCTCACCCTGCCGCTTGAGAAGTGCGGTCATGCGAAACGAGTTGGCTATGCATTACTTGATCAATAAATATAAAAATATGATATTATCTTTTGAGTTATTTGTTCATTTCAATCCTAAAGGAGACTGCTATGCGAATTCAATTCTGGTCTGCCATTCTTCTCGTTTGTGCTTTCAGCGCTTGCGCGGGCGCGCCAAAAGACGCCGAAGAAAAGAAATCCCTTGGAGATTCCGTAGCGAATGCCATTATGTTGTTGAAGAAGACCGATCCAACTATTGAGAAATTCTTTAACGACAATTACGCCTACGCAGTTTTGCCAAGCGTGGGTAAGGGCGGATTTATTATTGGCGGTGCCGGCGGCGACGGCGAGGTGTACAAGGGCGGTCGGCTGGTGGGTTATTGCTCCATGGGTCAAGGCACCATTGGTGCGACCATTGGCGGTCAATCATTTGATGAATTTATTTTCTTTAAGGATGAGACCAATTACAAAACATTCGCAGCCAACAAGTTTGCGTTCACCGCGCAAGTTTCAGCTGTCATAGCGGCTTCAGGCTCAGGCGCCGCAACCAGCTACCAAAATGGAGTTGCGATATTTGTAAGTAATGTGCAGGGAGCCATGGCGGAAGCCGCAGTGGGCGGACAGCAGTTTAAGTTTATAAGTTTGGATACTGCCGCCGCCAAAAGTACGAAGTAATTTGGGACTCGCTTGCGGCTGAAATTTGGGATTACTTTGTATTTATTGATGTTGTTCGAAAAGACGCTGGATATGTGAAATAGTATTGACGGACGCGGGCATGTTCCGCGTCCGTCTTTTTTTATTGGTTTATAGGTCGCCCCGCGATAGACTGACAATTGTGTTCATTAATATTTCCACTTATATTTTCGCTCCATTGACCGGCTTAGTTGAATTGCGCGAAGAGTTGCGCGCCATATGTGCCACTGGTCAACTGAAGGGCACTATTCTGTTGAGCCCAGAGGGCATTAATCTGTTTGTGGCGGGTAAGACCGCAAATATTGAAATTTTGTTGGCGCGATTGCGCGCCATTGCGGGCTTGGAAAATCTCACGCCTAAGGAAAGCCTCAGTGAAACTCAGCCATTTCGCCGAATGTTGGTGAAGATTAAAAAAGAAATTATCGCATTTGGAGTGGAAGGAATTGATCCCGCCAAGCGCACAAGCAAAAAACTTCCGGCGAAAGTTTTGAAGCAATGGTTGGATGAGGGCAAGACCCTCACATTGCTTGACACGCGCAATGATTATGAAATTAAAATGGGAACATTTCGCGGTGCGCTTGCCGCGGGTGTTTCTCACTTTCGACATTTTCCGGCAGCGGTTGAAAAGTTGCCAGAGAAGTTAAAGCAAGGACCCGTTGTTATGTTTTGCACTGGTGGAATTCGCTGCGAGAAGGCTGGTCCGTATATGGAGCGTCAAGGCTTTCAAAATATTTTTCAACTGGACGGGGGTATTTTGAAATATTTTCAGGAATGCGGTGGCGCGCATTACGAAGGCGAGTGTTTTGTATTTGATCGCCGTGTATGCGTAGATTCAGATTTGCAAGAGACTCGCTCCGTATCATGCTTCGCCTGTCAAATGCCGCTGACACCGCAGGAGCAGCTAGACTCGCGTTATGTGAAAGGTGTTTCTTGTCCATTTTGCATTGGTCAGAGCGTGCAGCAACGTGAGCGTGTATCGCAACTGGATCACTTTTAGAACATGAGCCATATGCAGCAACCACCTATTCATAATCAAATGCGGTGTCGTACAATGGGCGCCATGGCGCTCACCTTGGGGGTTGCCGCGATCTTTGACATAGCAACTTCAACGTCATTGAGTATGACTGACCAAGCTCCAAGTACCTCCGTGATCATATTCAGGTTAGCCGACGCCTACGCAAGTCCTGTTGCCCTATTTACAACATTCATAACTACTTTTTTTTGGCTGATCAACATTAAAAGATTATTTATGATTTTATTTGACCTCACCTTGGGACTTTCCATGATCGCGTTGCTTGATAATTTGGTGGGTCTGATCGTTTGCCTGTTCGACAAACAGGACAATCCTGGATACTTGTTGCTTTCAGCAAGTTTGGTGTACCTAGAAAATATAGCGGTATTCACAGCTTTTTACTGGAGATTTGACCACTTGTTGCAAGCACAAATTGCCAGTGGCGAAAAAATACACCCCGGAATTGTTTTTCCACACAACACATCGGGATTTCATTCGTTGACGGGTTGGCAACCCAAGTTTGTCGACTATTTATTCCTTTCATTCAACACGGCAAGCACATTTGGCCCAACGCTTCCAGTTCCTCTTCGAAGTTCAATTCAACTTGGAATGATGTTGCAAGTCACAATTGCTATGGCTGTGCTTGTTATGTTGACTGCGCGCGCGATTGGCTTGATTAATTAAATCTCGGCGCAATGTCCACGCGCGGAACGCGGCGGCAGAATTTGCTCATATCCAATGTCGTTCTTTATACCAACGCACTGCATCGCGCGTGGCCTCTTCAACCGATCTGGGTTGCAACCCAAGTTCGTTTAATGTATTTGATGGATCAAAATACATTGACCGCTTGGTCAAGCGAACTCCTGTGACCGTTGCCATGGGCGCGCGATGCGTGATGGTGTCAGCCCACAATTCACTGAGCCAACCGGCAGCCAGCGCCACAGCGTAGGGGACTTTTTTACGCGGTGCGGGGCGATTGATGATGCGTCCCAGCAATTCCAGCCAATGCACAAGCCGCATATTGTGCGCCCCAATTAAATATCGAACGCCAGTGCGACCGCGGTGCATGGCGCAGACTAATCCATCCGCGGCGTCGCGCGCATCGATTAAGTTAAATTCGCAATCCAAACACGCCGGAATATTGCCGCGGCAAAATGCAACCGCAAGCCGCGTTGGCGGAGTTTTATTTCTGTCGCCTGGACCTATTGGAAGCGTGGGGCTGCACACAATCACCGGGGCGCCGCTGGCTGCCATTTCAAACGCGGCGCATTCCGCCTTGAACTTGCTCAAGCAGTAGGGACCAATCATGTCTTGCTCGCAGAAACGCGCGCTTTCAACTGGTTCAATTTTGGGTTTTGCGCACGTAAGAATGCTTTCGGTGCTCACATACAGCACGCGCGCGGCCCCAGCATCAAGCGCGCTGCGCATTACATTCACCGCAGCGACATGGTTGATAGCGTCAAACTCGCTGCGATTGCGTCTCCACAAGTTGGGATCGGCCGCAAGGTGGTACACCTGCTCGCAGCCACGAACGGCTTGGGTGACCAGAGAATGGTCGCGAATATCGGCGCGTACAAGCTCAATGTGCGTCAATGGCAAATGATCAACTCGCGCGTTGGGATGTTCTAACACGCGTACTTGTTGCTTTTCACGAATCAATTGTTCTACAAGATGTGAGCCAATGAAACCAGCGCCACCCGTGACCAGAATCATGGTTGCGCTCGTATTTCGGGCCGCATGAAGAACCTGTTGTGCGCTTGCGTGGAATCAGCGCTGTAATCACCGCCATGCAATTGCTCCGCGAGTGGCGCAAGCAAGTTCATGTCAATTCTCCGCGTGACAGCGTGGCGGCAAGTTCATGCAGATGAGAATGGGCGGGAGTAAGCCGTTGACGCGAAATTTTTTCTACCATTGCAACCACCGCACGATTGATGGGACATGGAAAATTTCCAGCCAGGCGAATCAGGTGGCCGTTGTATGCGTCAATTTCAGTGCGGCCACTGCCCATGTCCGGGCTCATGGAGCAATAGGTGCCGCGCAATGACGGTCTAAAAAATATGCCCATGAGTTGTGGAAGCAGCGGGGTGCGCAATATTTTTATCACCGTGTGGGGATGAAATGGCCCAATGGTCGCCAATTCTAGGTTGGCATTTTTTAGAATGGAATAATTTTCGCGCAGCAATGCGAAAAACATCTTTTGTGCAAGTGGATCAATGAGTAGTTGAGCGTTGTCCACGCCCGCGCTAGCGGCAAGCGGTGAAATTGCAGCGTTGTACATAAGTTTCGTGGCCTTAAATGGGCGAATGTTTGCTACACATTGAACGGGAAATAATTGCCCGCTAGCAAACGCGCTGGCCAGCATGGAAATGCGTTCTTGTTGCGCCGCGTTCATGTTGTGGCGCGGACCAATGTGTAGCGACCCGGCACGAGTGATGCGTGTGAAAGGTTTATCCATATCGCATTCCGAAACAAATGAGGCGATGGCCTCTGCGGAATGCGCAAGCGACTCTAATTGCGCGTGGTATCCGTTTTGAATTGGCACCACATGGTCCATATTAGAAATCTTTTTCAATACGCTTGCGTTGTCAAAGGTCTTGACGCATAACAAAATCAATGTATCCGTTGGTGGCACCCACTCTTGAAATGAAACAAATGTAGCGCGGGTTTCCAGTTGGCCATTGATAGACATTCCATTACGCGCGCCAGCCTCAATCTTGCTTGGGTTTGTGTCCACCATGGTCACGCTCCAACCAGCGCGCGCCAGGCAAATGCCCGCTGCAATTCCAATTCCTCCAACTCCAAGAATGTGCGCGGCATGATTCATAAAGTTTGAACAAGCAGAGTCAATTTGTCTGACTCATGGTAGATCAATTTTGAACATTCATCGCAAGGAAGAATGAAGGCATTGCATATCGGTGGGCGGCGCCGCGTTATTGCGCCAGTGCTTGAAAGAGGTAAATTTCAGGGGGTTGCCGCGTTTTTTAGCACCTGCTCAACGGCAGACAGGGTTGCATCAATTTCAATTGGTGCGTTGGCTGGGCCATGACCATGTTCATTGTCTGTGTTCAACAATTTTTCAGGGTCTTTCAGAATGTGTCCCGTAAGCAATGCCACCACGCTTTCATGCGGCGCAATCAATCCACTTGATACAAGGGCACGCACGCCAGCCACGCTTGCGGCACTGGCGGGTTCACAACCAATACCGTTGGCATCAATTACTTGCTTGGCTTGCATAATTTGCAAGTCACTTACTGACGCCACCACGCCATTGGTGAAACGAATAGCTGATACCGCACGGTCCCATGATGCCGGATCGCCAATTCGAATCGCAGTAGCGATTGTTTCTGCGCGCACACGAGTGCGCTTGGCAAAATTGTCGGTAAAGTCATGCGCAAATGGCGCAGCGCCGCTGGCTTGGACGGACAAGAGCCGCGGGACACGCTGAATCAATCCAAGCGCCTGTGCCTCACGCAACGCTTTCCCAAACGCAGAGGTGTTGCCAAGATTTCCAGCTGGTAGCGCCACCCAATCAGGCGATTGCCACGCAAGTTGCTGCAGCAATTCAAACATAATGGTCTTCTGACCCTCAATTCGAAATGGATTGAGTGAGTTGGCCAGATACACCCCTAACTTTTCACTGGACTCGCGCACCAATCGTAAACAGTCGTCAAAGTCGCCGCGCACCAAAAGTGTGCGCGCCCCGTAGGCCACGGTTTGAGCCAATTTACCCATGGAAATACGGCCAGCGGGAACCATGACCAGCGCAGGAATTCCAGCTTGCGCGCCATACGCCGCCAAAGAAGAACTGGTGTTGCCAGTGCTTGCGCAGGCGATAGCTGTGGCACCGCATCGCTTGGCTTGCGTCACGGCAACGGTCATGCCGCGGTCTTTGAATGAGCCCGTGGGGTTGAATCCCTCATGTTTCAGAAGCAACTTATCTACGCCCGCATAGTTGGATATCGCTGGACGCTCGAGCAAGGGCGTATTGCCCTCGGGATGGCTCACAATCTTGACATCGGCGATTGGCAGTACAAGTTCACGAAATCGCCATACACCAGAACGCTGCGCCTGCGAGCCACGCAGGGCATGAATGCTGACGCGACTATCAAAAAGATTTTGCAACTCCTGGCTGCACAGGTCGGGAATCCCTGGCGTGATGTCAAGCAGACCGCCACATGTAGAGCATGTGGCAAGCGTAGTAGTGTCGGAAAATTTTGCGGAGCAGGAAGCGCACGCAATGGTTATTCCACTGGGCTGCATGTTCATGAAATCACCACGCGCAATAAATCATTCAGCACGCCTGCAGCCGTGACGGCAGGACCAGCGCCCGGACCAGAAATAACCAGAGGGTTGTCGCGGTAGCGGGTTGTGGTGAACACAAATTGATTATCCGTTCCACTGAGCGAGCCAAGCAGGCTTGCAGCGGGCACGCCAACAAGGCCCACTTTCAGGCTGCCGCGCGTGATATTGGCGCAATATCGCAGCACTTCGCCTTTGCTTGTTGCGGCGCGTACGCGCTCACTCCAGGCATCATCAAGTGAATCAAGTTGCTCAACAAAGTCCGCCAATACAACATTGCGCATCTTTTCAGGCACCAAACTTTCAATCGTCACATCGGTCAGTTCCCCCACGAAGCCAATGAGTCTTGCCAAAATCAAGCCCTTGCGCGCCACATCACGACCTGACAAATCCTCGCGTGGGTCCGGTTCCGTGTAGCCCAGTTGCATGGCGTTACGCAGCGCGTGAGAAAACTTTCTGCCACGCCCAAGCTCGCTGAATAAATATCCCATAGTGCCAGATGGACATGCGACAATGTTCAGTACGCGGTCACCCGAAGTGATTAGTTTTTCAACCGTATCAATAATTGGCAAGCCTGCGCCAACAGTAGCCTCGTGAAATACCTTACGGCCACTTTTTCGCGCGTCACAAAGCAATGCGCTTGCGGAAGCAGCATCCGAGGCCAGTGGAATTTTATTGGCAATGACTAAGTCCATGCCGTGGGCAACGGCGCGTAGTAATGTCTCGCGCGTGTCACCGCTTGAAAGATCAATCAAGACAGGACGCGTGAGCGCATGACTTGCAATGTGCTCAACGGCATTAGTTGGGGCGTCCGAGTGCGCGTTGGGCAATGTCTTGAGAGAGCCACCGCGTTGTTTGTGAGCGCTTATTGCCGAAAGGGCGCGTAAACTGAAACCGCGTTTTTCCAGCATAAAACCACTTCGATCAAGCACGGCAATGATCCGTAAAAAAGCCCGATCATGAGCGGGCAACTCGGCGATGTGCTTGAGCAGTTCCTGTCCAATGCGCCCGCAACCCAACAAAATGACATCCGCGCCACGACGGCGCACTGTGCGACCGCCTCCAACCTTGTCCAAACTAAATGTGGTGTGAATGGCGCGCACGGTCTTTGGCACGCTGGCCTTGTTCACAATGAATGAAATATTGCGCTCCGAAGATCCTTGCGCAATGGCGATCACATTGACCTGCGCGTCGGCTATGCAGCCTAGTACGCGCGCCGCGACGCCTGGTGTTCTTGCCATGCCGGAACCAACAACCGCAACGGTTGCGACACCAAGTAGCACTTCAACCGAGTCAATTTCATTTCTCTCCAATTCCACGGCAAACGCCGCGCGCAATTCCTTTTCTGCAAGTGCCGCGGCGCTTTCGGGAACAGTGAAACAAATTGAATGCTCTGAGCTTGCCTGCGAAATCAACGATACGGAAATACCCGCCTGCGCCAGTGCGCCAAATGTTCGCGCCGCAATTCCAGGCACTCCCAGCATTCCATTTCCTGCCACGGTCACAAGCGCTTGCGCGCTCATGGCGGAAAGGGCGCGCACAGGCGAGCCAGCCATGGAGCGACCTTGCACAATTTCGGTGCCCGCGGCATTGGGTTGATGAAATGGACGAATGCGAAGCGTGGTGCGCGCATCAAGCGGAATCAGCGCGCGCGGATGCAGGACTTTTGCGCCGTAATACGCCAGTTCAGAGGCTTCGCGCGGATCAAGCAGTGGCACCACGCGCGCCTGGGGAATAATGCGCGGATCCGCCGTGAGAAATCCCTGCACATCTTTCCAAAGCGTCACTTCCTTGGCGCCAAGAGCGCGCGCGATCACGGTGGCACTTAGGTCGGAGCCTCCGCGACCCAGCGTGACAACTGGGCCGACTGATCCATTTTCGCCAACAACGCCTTGCGCAATAAAGCCAGGAACAACAACAATTTTTCCAGCACTTAACTTGTCAGGGATAATGTTTTGCGCCGCTCTCTCTGTGCGCGCCATGTCTGGAGCGGCGTCGCCAAAGCGTCCATCCGAGTGTAAAAAATCGACTGCATCAACCACGCACACTGAATTTTTTTCATCGCGCAGAGCGTCAGCCACAATGCGCGCGGCCAATCGCTCGCCACGCGAAACGATTTGATCGCTCATTTGCGCGCTGAGTTGTCCGGCTTGCGCCACTTGCCCAGACAGTTGTTCAAGCTCTCGAAACGACTCCGTAATATAGGCATGGGTATCGCTGGCGGAGGCGAGTATGGACTTGGCCACGGACATATGGCGCTGCAATAGCGCGTCGGTTTCGGCGCGCGCATTATCTAGGTTGCCCTGCGCGGCGGCGCGAGCAATGTTGAGCAACATGTCGGTCACGCCCGCCAATGCCGAAGTCACCACCACTCTCTGACCGCTTGTTGACGCCAGAATGGTCACAACCGCACGAATTGCGCCTTCGTTGGCAAGCGCCGCGCCGCCAAACTTGTGCACCGAAATTGGGTTGGCAACGGTTCGCATGGCTTTCAAAGGATTGTTCATGCCCGCATGCAAGTCGCATTTTGAAGCGTGACAATCAATCTAATTCGAGAATATGAGGGCAAATTACGATCGTCAATAGCGATCAACTGCCACGGTAGGTGGAGTAGCCAAACGGGCTCAACAACAACGGAACATGATGGTGGCGTCCAGCGTCGCTGACATGAAATTCAATCGTGACGCTTGGAAAAAAAGCTTCAATATGTTGGCGGGCAAACCAAGCGCCAGTTTCAAATATGAATCTGTAGTGGCCGGCATGTAACCCGCCAGAATCTAAAAAGTTTTTTACGCGACCATCGTTGTCAGTCGCGCCGCTATGAATATTGCGCCAGTTTTCACCCTGTAAAATCTGGCAGTGGACCATCATTCCAGCGGCGGGCATGCCGCTGGAGGTGTTCAAGACGTGCGTAGAAAGACCATGTTGCGCGGGCAGTGCCATAGTGTCAGGCTAAATCAGATTCGCATGAAGGTCAATCATTCTGTAAGAGTGGACGGAGATCAGAAATATGGGTTGCGGCGAGCAAGAATTGCGCCAACGAGAAAGTGAAAAAACTCGCTGATGTGTATCTTGTTGTCATGAGTGGTGAATGTGAAGCGCAGGATATGAACAATGCGGATTACCGCGACTTTCTCTCTAACGAATTCATAGCCCATATTCAGCCGCACTTGCAACCAGTCCCCGGCGTGGACGATTTATTTCAAGTGGGTGAAAGCGGCGGGTTGGAAACCGTACCCGCGCTGCAATTTTTGTGCGAACTCTTTGATCTGGTCAAGGACAATTTGCGCGCCGTGTTGCGCCAGCGCGTATGTGACCGCGAGTTCATTGATCAACGAACGCGCGCATGCTTTGAGTTCAATCGCAAGCTGCGAATTGATTATGCCGACCGCGATTATCAAACCATCATTGGCCAAGAGGATGCCACTGGCCGTATTGTGATTGGTCCCAAGAATGAGTTTTATTGCAAAGCCGGGGCAGGCAAGCCGGTCGCGCCCATACCGGAATTTTTGCGTGGCCACCATGTGACTTTGTTTGGTCCGCCTGACGACGCCAAACTTTCCATCAATGCTATGAACGCTTTCTATCGTAAGTTGCCGGGCGAGCCCGCGCTCGTGCAGGACTTGTTGTGCAACTTCGCAGGCGCGCCCATGTGGGGTGCTGACGATGAGGATTCCAAAACACCTTTGCGCGCCGATTTTATTTTGGCGGGCCAGAATCTGACCAACTGCTGTAATCACAATATTTCATTCACGGATACGGGCACGGGCAAGCACTATGCGTTAGAAAGCACTCATTTATCCCAGCCAATCAAGCGGTTTCCAGGTCTCGCCATGCCGTGCGCGTTCTTGTTCTATAAAAAAAATCCGCTGCCATTGCACTTGTATGACTTCGCGCTGCATTTATGGAGCAACTGGAACAATCCCAAGGCGTTGACGTTTTATGTTCCAAAGTTGGAGAACGAGGAGGAGGCCGCATACATCCGAGTCATGATTGAGCACGCTGAGCGGTTGATCCAGCGCATCCACCCGCAATATCAAATTGGCACCGTGCGCCTGATGATTGTTTTAGAGAATCCGCGCGCTGTCTTTCGTGTGAACGAAATTATGGACGAGCTGCATCCCTATTTCGCGGGGGCTTCGCTCGGGTGGCATGACTATCTCGCGTCGACGGCGCGCCTTATGAAAGAGGACGCCAACTATCGCATACCGGTGAAAGCCGATCCCCACATTGTCATCAAGCACATCAAGGCCTCACATGATTTACTTGCGGCTGTTGTGGGTTCGCGCGGTGGGATAAAAGTTGGCGGCATGTACGGCGTGCTGCCTTCTGACAGCGACATGCAAAGCGATTCGTTTCAAGTTGCAATCAAAGGCTTTATCAAGGATGTCATTACGCAACTCAAGCGCAATCTAAACGGATTTTGGGTGGCGCACCCAGATTTTGTACGCTTGGGATTGGCGCTGGTTGAAGCGTGGAAGCGATTTCAAAATGCGGATCAGGCTGCTCTGGATAACTTGGTCAAGGCGCTTCTGCTTCCCAAATATCACGGCGACATGTTGGGCTTTATTCATGGTCCAGATGTTGTCGGCCTAGATCCAGCCGACCAGCTGTATCCGCGCGCGCTGCTGGTGGCCGACGAAAAGCAATCCAACTTTATTGCCAACAATGATCCGAATGAAATTCGCTATAACATTTTTCAATCGCTGCAATATCTCACCGACTGGCTGAGTGGCAATGGTTGCGTTGCGCTACCAGCGACCATTGACGGCGTTCCTATTCGAGTGATGGACGATCTGGCAACCGCAGAGCGTTCGCGCTGGGAGGTGTGGCATGAATTGCATCACGGGCGGTTTGATGTTGAAGAATTTGTGCGCATTGCCCACCAGGAAATGTATTTTATTCAAAAGAATTTATCCGCCGCCGGCAAGATCACGCAGGTGAAATGGAATGAGCGCACGCGCAAGTGGTATCCAGTTGCCATGAACATCATGTTGCAACTCATGAGCAGCCCCAACCCTGTGGAGTTTGCTTCTGAGCTGTTGCTTCCATTCACTTTGGATTGCATTCGTAAAGAAAGCGATCCATGGAAAATCATGGCGGAAATTGAGCCGCGCAAATATGAATTGCCGGCGCATGTAGCGCGCTATCACGCTTACTTCGGCGCCTGTGGTAGCCACGCATTTGCCAGCGCCATGTCACGCAAGCCGGTATTGGATATGCGCGCTGCGCAGAAACTCATCCAATCTTTTCGCTTGAACGATGTTCTGGAAGCGGCAAGCTTTCACGGAGATATTGGTGAAAATGCGCGCACGCTTGATGCCACGGCAGCGGGGGAGCAGGCTCAGATTTCACAAGCCAAAGCTCCACTTGAGCAACTTCGTCTACTTGGTGCGAGGTACTTGGACAAATTTAAATTTAAATTCCTCATTTCAGCCCAAGGAAAGTCAGGCCAAGAAATACTAGAAGTTCTACGGGCGCGCTTAGAAAATTCGGCAGAGCAGGAACTTGCCAATGCGCGTGAAGCATTGTGGCAGATCACGCGCAAGCGTTTGTGCGCGCACCCACTGGACTCTGTTGTTGAGGACATTCAAGCCGCATTGCAGCGCCACAACATTGTTGGGGCTTCGATGAGCCTGTCTTGCGCCGATGGCGCCACGCAATCACTGGAATTTGGCCACTCCGCCGTGGGAAAGCCCGTCACATCACAAACCTGTTTTGAAGTTGCGTCGTTGAGCAAAAGCATTGCCACATGTTTCGCCATGGAATATTTTCGCGCCGCCAATATTCCGCTTGATACATGCGTGAACGCGCTGTTGTCCAAGACATCGTCAAGTATTCGCGTGCTTTCACTCAACCCCAAACATCCAGAGTGGGCCGATCAAGTCACGCTTGCTCATTTGATGAGTCACGAAGCGCTCAACCTTCACTATGTCACGGGCATTCCCCTAAATCAGCCAATGCCGAGCGCAAGCCAATTGATCGCTGAGCACGATCAATTTCACTATGAACCAATTGAAGTACTCAACGAACCCGGCAGCTCGTTTCAATATTCCGGTGGCGGCTTCATTATGTTGGAACATGTCATTCAAACATTGGCCGCGCAGGACATTGCAACCCTCACAGCGCCGTTTTTGCGCGCGTTGCATATGAACTTGTTCACATTTGAGCAATCCAATCAAGCCAATATGGAATACGCCAGCGGCTACACCGATTCTGGTCAAGCAATCGAAGGAACCCGCATTATGTTTCCAGCTTTCGCCGCGGGCGCCGTCTCGTCTGCTGAAGATGTATCGCGCTTTCTACACAGCCTCACGAGCGCGTATCACAATCTTGAGGGGGCGGGTCCAATTTCGCATGACACCGCCGTTCGTATGTTGCATGGCGTGGACAAGGGCTCGCAAAAGTTCATGGGTTGCAATATGGGTCTTGGCATTTTTACGGCCAATGCCGGTCCGAATCGCCTGTGTATTCACCAAGGCGCTAACGACGGCTTTCGCGCGTTGTTTATTCATTGTTACGCGGGTCCTAACAAGGGCGCGGGCTTGGTCATTCTTGCAAACGGCGAACACGCTGGCGTATTGTTTATTGCGCAGGCCGCGCAAATAGCTTTACGCCACTTCAAGATGCAAGGGCTTGATGCCACGCGTTTCTCAACCGAATTTATCGCCAATCATATTCCACAAGAGCAACGTGTGAATGCCGGTTACCGTGAACTTATCTTTGGCGCGTTTGAAGCCGATCTGCCAGAGATCATCACGCGGCGTGGCGAGCGCGACGCGCTTGCGGATTTTAATCTTGCCGTTGGCGCACGCATTGCAGAGGTTTCAAATCAGCAATTTGCGCGTGCCGAAAATCTGCTTTCGCCTGATCAGCCAACATTTGAACCCGCACTTTTTGGCAAACAGGGAAAGATCATGGATAGTTGGGAAAGCGTGCGGCACAATCAGCGGGATTGTGACCACATGATTTTTACAATAAGCAAAGCGGCCGTGATTGATTGCGTTGTCGTGTCCACGCAATTTCATTTAGGCAACCACGCGTCTGCCATTCGTGTGCAAGGCTGGGACGAAAATCATAACTGCTGGCAAGATATTGTCGCTCGCTCGCCGCTTGCAGGGCATTCATTACACGCATTTCAAGCCGCTTCTCAGGGGAGCGCCTTCGCCCGCTTCAAAGTGTCCATGTATCCAGATGGCGGGGTCACGCGCCTGGCGCTGTTTGGAGAGAGCCTTCCGCCGCAGGAGAAAAAGAAGTTATTTAACCCATCATTCGTGACATTTCACGAATTTCATGCGCAAACTCGCAAGCCACTCACCCCCAAGTTTGCCCCCAGCATCAACGCCATTCAGCGCAATCTTGCACGCTTTGTTCCAGACCACGCCGCGGATTTGAAAGCGCGGGCGAATCAATCACATTCAGACAACCCACCGTTGTTCAATGTGCGATCTAAGAACTCGCGCGCAACTCCCAGTGAACTTGATCTTGCGTGCGCCGCGTTTGGCGCAACGATTGTGTCCGCGTCCAACCAACATTATGGACCCGCCGCGCAAGTGATTTCCCCATATCCACCGCTGAACATGTTTGATGGACTTGAATCCGCGCGTAGCCGCGATATCGGTCACAGTGAAAATGTGGTTATTGACCTTGCCCAAGCAGCGCGCATTGCTAAAGTTGAAATTGATTTCACTTATTTTGTGAATAACAATCCGCGCGAAATTACAGTCGAAGGGTTTTGCAACAATAATTGGGTCCCGCTGGTCGAGCGCACAAATGTGAAGGCTTATGCCGGGAACATAATTCAAATGGCAATTCATCACCATGAAGCTTGCGCACGCATACGCGTCACCGCGTTTCCGGATGGCGGCATGAATAGAGTGCGGGTCTACGCTCTGCATGAGTCTGATATCGAACCCTAATATTTTTTAATAGAAGCAACATCCCCAGCATCAATCTCGTAGGTTCATTATCCAAGTGCTATGTTGTTTGATGATTTCTGCCTTCAATAAAGGATATTTTATGAAAGTAATATTCATTTTTTTTTCACATGTATTTTTTTAGCAGCCGCCACTACACACGCAGCTACTTTCACCTTCACCAATCAATGGGCTGGTGGTGGCGAGGGCCGTTTTTATTTCACGAATGAAACGAGCCAGACCATCCAGGGTTGGACTTTGGAATTTGATTGGAACGCGGACATCACTAGTTTGTGGAACGGAACGGTTGTGTCGCATCTTGGAAATAACTACAAGATCATGAACGCCGATTACAACGCCACCATTGCGCCTGGCGCCTCGATCTATGTTGGCTGCGTCGCCAACTATGCAATCGCGGGCGTATTGCCAACAGCCATCACACTAAACGGAATTGGAGGCGGTGATACTGGTGGAGGTGGCGGCACGGTGATTGTGCCAAGCATGGTGATTGATGACGCCACCATTACTCTGGCAGTCGTAAGCGATAGCACCAATACGGCGGATGGATATTTTTCCACATTTGGCAATCAAATTATTGATGCCAACGGAAATCCAGCACGCATTACTGGCGTGAATTGGTTTGGATTTGAAACAAGCAATAAGGTGTTCCATGGCTTATGGACGCGTGGATATAAATCCGTTCTAGATCAAGTGAAGTCGCTTGGATTGAACACGCTTCGTATTCCCTATTGCAATGAAATGTTGGCCGCGGGCGCTAGCACCAGCAGTATTAACTTCGCTCAAAATCCGGACTTGCAAGGGCTCACTCCACTTCAGTGCATGGACAAAGTGATTCAGTACTGCGGGCAAATTGGCTTGCGTGTATTCCTGGATCGTCACAGCGCCAAGGCCGACAACTTCATTGGTGAAGATGTGTGGTACATACCTGGCGACGCGTACTACACGGAGGCGCGCTGGATTTCTGATTGGGTCATGTTGGCGCAACGATACGCAGGTAACTCCACGGTGATTGGCGCCGATCTATTTAACGAGCCCAAAAAGACCGCGACTTGGGGCAATAGTTCACCGGCCACAGATTGGAACAAGGCCGCTGAGCGCTGTGGCAATGCCATCCTTGCGGCCAATCCCAACTGGCTTATTCTTGTTGAAGGAGTTGAGAGATACAACAATCAAACTACATGGTGGGGTGGCAACCTGAAGGGTGCAGCCGCGTTTCCAATTGTACTTTCGGTGAATAACAAATTGGTGTATTCGCCCCATGAATATCCAAGCAGTGTATATGCACAGACTTGGTTTTCCGACGCGACCTATCCAAATAACATGGACGATGTTTGGAATTCGCATTGGGGCTTCATTTACAAAAATAACATCGCACCAATTCTTATTGGTGAGTTTGGAAGCAAGTTAGCCACCACCAGCGATCAAGTGTGGCTGGACAAATTAACCGACTACATGAACGGCGACTTTGATTTGAACGGCACCAACGATTTAGCCGCTGGCAAACTTGGAATGAGTTGGACATTTTGGTGCATGAATCCAAACAGTGGCGATACAGGGGGTATTCTGAACGATGATTGGACGACGGTGAACGCAAGCAAAATAGCTTATTTACAAGCCAGTTTGGCGCCTTCGCTTGGCGATGGAAGTGTTGGCGCCGCGCCGCAATACATGAACATTTCCGTGAGATTGTCTGCAGCGACTACGGTCCCAGTCACTGTTGCATACACAACCGCCAACCAAACCGCGATCGCTGGAATAAATTACACCAAGTCCTCGGGTACGCTTTCGTTCGCTCCGGGTGAAACTACACTATTTATCACCGTCGCCATTCCAAACCAAGCGACAACAACCGAGAAGCAATTTACCGTGCAGTTGTCTAGCGTTCTTGGGGCAACACTTGCTGATGCGACCGCGGTCGCAACTATTACACCCGCGCCCCGCGAATGCCAGGCAGATGTCAATCTCGATGGAATAGTGGACGCATCCGATGTGAGCGACTTGCTTTTGAATTGGGGTCAAGCATCGGAGTATGACCTTGATGGCAATGGTGTCATTGATAGCGGTGATTTATCAATTGTTATTCTTTCATGGGGACCATGTGTTTCAAATCCATTATCTGCACCGACGGATGGTTTCACGCAAGAGCCTTTCACGTATTCCATTCAGTCTCCCCACGATTTGGATTTGAGCGAGCGCTACTCACTGGTCAATGGCAGCCATGATTTCAAGGTGTACAACACAGATCAACCATTCCAGGTGGGCAACACCACAAAGCCGCGCACTGAGATGCGCATTTCCAATAATTACATCAGCGGAGTTTGGCAATTTGAAGGCGATCTCTTTGTACCCGCAGGCACCACAGGCGCTGCAGTCATGCAGGTATTCGGCGGTAGCGCCTCATCCACTTCCTGCCAGTTGCGGGTCTATAACGGGTCGTTGTGCTACTACACCACGCCCATCATGAATAATATTCATGACACTTGGATTCATGTCAATGTGATTCATGACGCCAATGCGCACACCATTTCGATTTATCTCAATGGAACATTTGTTCGCTCAGAAGCCGACCGAGGGCCGTCAACTTACTATTTCAAGTGTGGCGTATATGAACAGAGTAATTCGAGTTCCTTGATGCAATCCAAGTGGGCGAATATCAAAGTGTGGCGTGGTCAGTCTTAGGGACTTCGGGCACGCGCTTTCGAAGTCGCGGGTGGCTACGAACGCGGGAACCATTTTCAGTTCGCGCACGATCTTGATGAGGAAGTCGTTGCATTCGCAACCGATAGCGCATCCAAGGTCAAGGACTCCTTGTGACCGAAACTTGGCATGATAACTCAGCCTCCATTTTGGAAATCCAAACTCATGCGAAGACCTATGCCCCAAAGAGAATTTAGATTTCAATCAGTCACCATGAAGTTTGCGGACGTATTCGCATCAGTTTTTTTTAGATAGCGATATAAACAGAGTGCGGATCTTCGCCGCACGACAGTTTTAGATCTCATTAAAAATTTTATTTTTTTCAAGCAACAATTTGAGCAAACGGGTCGTAGGTTAATTGTCGGCTTGTATGCAATCGGAAACTCATCGGACGTAAGTAGCTTGCGTTTGACTCAGAGCGATTGATTGCAGCATGATCTTGATCCCAGTGATATGCCAGTTGTTCCTCTTTCATATGGACCACAGTTTTGAATTCAATTTGAAAGGTAATATCAATGAAAAATTTTTTAATTTCACTTGTAACCCTGACACTTTGTTCACTGAGCGCGCTGGGTCACGGATCCATGGCTGATCCGATCAGTCGTTCATATCAGGTGTATCTAGAAAATCCTGAAAATCCAAGCAGCGCCGCTGGTCGCGCCGCTGTCGCCGTGGCGGGAACCCAGGCGTTCTATGACTGGGACGAGGTGAACTTGCGCGTACCCAATTACGACTATCAAGCGTTGATTCCAAATGGCAAGTTGCCCGGCGCGGGCCGCGCAAAGTATGCGGGTCTTGATTTGGCCCGCACCGATTGGCCCGCCACAGCTATGGTTGCTGGTCCACGTCTGTGCAGATTTCATGTGCATACACCACATGATCCAAGTTTTTTTAAGGCTTACATCACCAAGGAGGGCTACGACCCAACACAGCCGTTACAGTGGAGCGACTTGGTTTTAATTCCTGGTGGCGAAACAGCGCTGCTGAACGGTTTTGACTATTTCATGACGCTGAATTTCCCACCGCGAGTTGGTCGCCATGTTCTGTATGTTATTTGGCAGCGCATTGATCCAGCCAATGAGGCATTCTTCTCCACAAGCGACCTTGATTTTGGCGGCGTTGATTACGGTGATCCATCACCACCGCCCGTCATTTCCGCTACCGTCGCCTTTGCGTACACATCGGGATGGAATGGTGGGGGTCAAGCAGCGTTTCGCATCACCAATCAAACCAATCAGAACATCGAAAGCTGGACTTTGGAATTTGATTGGACCGCCGACATCACCAGTTTGTGGAATGGCGTGATCAAGAGCAAGGTTGGAACGCGTTATGTTATAACCAACGCGGACTACAACGCGCGCATTCTGCCTGGTGAGACAATTGAAGTGGGTTGCGTGGTTAACTTCGCCACGCCTGGAATTATGCCAGCCGATCTTGGATGCGTTGGTATTGGCGGATTTGTTTCATTATGTGTTGGTGATGTGAACCAGGATCTGTACGTGGACGCAGCGGATGCCAGTCTTATGCTGCTGAATTGGGGTGAACCAGGCGCCTATGACTTAAGTGGCGATGGCACCACGGATGCGGCTGATTTGTCGCTTGTTCTTTTAAACTTGGGACCGTGCCGGTAAATTTATTGCATCATCCAATGATTTAATTTATGACAATCAACTCACTGGCGTCGTGGTTTGTTGAAGCCACATGTCTTGATACTCGGCTTCCAAATTTCGCGTGAAGCGTGTCACATGAGTCAGTGGCGACTGGCTCATGCGAGCGCGCATGTCAGAGCGCAACGCTGCGAGTTGTTTGGCATTACCCGCAAGTTCGGTCGCAATTCGCACATATTCATTCTCATCTCCAGCTATCAGTTGGGGCAACCCAAGCTTTTGCATTTGACTTACGCCTACTCGGCTGACATGCGTGTTGCCAGCAAGCACCACAACTGGAACTCCCATCCATAGGGCGTCGCATGTTATTGTTGTTGTTGTTGTTGTTGTGCCGTTGTACGGAAATGGATCAAGACCAATATCGATGTGGTGATAGCGATTCATATGGTCAACTTGCGATAGGTCCTTGCCAAGAATGTCCAACCGCTCCGTCGAAATGTCGTGGTTGAAAATTGTCCACGAAGTAGCGCACTCATATATGGCGAATCAAGACCCTGATATTTCAGAACAAGACGCGAGTGTGGAACACGCATAAGAATGCTTGACCACAGTGTGACAACATCACGCGTGATTTTTTGCGCGTTGTTGAAGGAGCCGAATGTAATGTGGCCGGTTGCAAGCGATGGCGGCGCGCCCACAGGGGAACAACCTAGCGGGGGCATGAAGCACGAAAAGCTTTCGGGCAGTCGATAGAGTTTTTCGGTGTGAAACGCTTGGGTTTCACCAAGCGGATCTGCAAGCCCGTCGGTGATTCTGTAATCCATGCTTGTGAGGCCGGCGGTGTTGGGATAGCCCAACCATGTCATTTGGATTGCCGCGGGCTTACACGCGAACACCATGAGTCTATTTTGCGGAGTGTGCCCAGCCAAGTCCACAAGAATGTCAATCCCGTCGTCACGAATTTGTTGCTCCACTCATTCATCGGATTGATTCGCAATCATGCGCCAATGTGCGGATTACTTTTGAATTCGCTCTGTGACTTGGTCCACAACAAAATCATTGGAATAGCAGAACACTTCAAATTTACTTGTATTGTGCGCCCCCAGCACAGGCTCAATAAAATGCGCCACTGAATGTTGCTTAAAGTCTGACGACACATAGCCAATTCGAAGCGGACGCTGTGGTAAGGCTGGCTGGACCTTGATGAACCGAATCGCACAGCCGGGCGTGGATGTCGTTGGTGACGGAAGCGATCTTTCCATGTTCGCCAATCAAACCGTTTCAGAAATTTACGCGGTGTTTGTCTATCAGCGATTTGGATTTCGGCGGGAGATGTCCGCGGCGCTCATGGAGGCCTTCCGCGTCCTTATTCCTGGTGGAATTTTGCGTCTGTGCGTTCCCAACTTGGAAAACATCGCGAAATTGTTTGCCGACGCCCCACTTGAAACACTTCATCGTTATCAACTGCAAACACTTTTATATGGCCAACAATTGGATGATCAAGATTTCCATCGGACGGCTTGGACATTTGAATTGATTGCAAACATGCTCGATATGAATGGTTTCAGAAAAATCGCCTCTCAGGCGCCATTTGATTGGTTCAAAGATGTATCAAGTCTGAATTTCAGCGATGTATCGCTTAGCTTAAATATGATTTGTGAAAAGGAAACGAATGCTGTGGCGTTGAATAACCGCGGCAACCAACTATTGGCGATCGGCATGGCAAAAGAAGCCGCTGATCAATATAAATTGGCGATGCAGATTGCGCCCGAGAAGTATTTTATTTACAGCAATTATTTGTACGCCTTGAATTACCAATCCGTTCCAAACTTGCAGGAGATATTTGCTGAACACAAAAAGTTTGGCGAGCTTCATGAACGCGCTGCCGCCAAATCCGTGACGCCGCAATCTGCGGTCCCTAATATTTCCGCCACCAACGCACAAAGACCGCTTCGCATTGGATATGTTTCAAGCGACTTTCGCCAGCACGCTGTGGCGCATTTTATTGAGCCAGTTCTTGCCGCGCACGATCGAAACAAGTTTCAATTGTTTGCTTACTACCACCACACCTTGGTCGACAATATGACTAACCACATCAAGGGCTTAGTTCCAAATTAGCGTAGTCTTGTTGCAAAATCAGACGATGCAATTGCAGACATGATTCGTATCGACGGCGTTGATATTTTGGTTGATCTTGCTGGACACACCGTCACCAATCGCTTGCCAGCATTTGCGCGCAAACTTGCTCCGGTTCAAGTGACTTGGCTGGGGTACCCCAACACCACGGGTTTGTCGACCATGGATTATCGAATCACCGACGCCTTTGCAGATCCGCCTGGAATGACCGACGCATTTTATACCGAGAAGTTGCATCGCTTGCCGGAATGTTTTTCGTGCTATAGCCCGCCTACGGACGCCCCAGCCGTCGCTCCGCTTCATGCCGCGCGCGCGGGTCGGATTACATTTGGCTCTTTTAATAACTTTGCCAAGCTCACTCCAGAAGTAATCAAGACATGGGCCCAAATTCTGAATCGTATTCCCACCGCCACTTTGTATTTAAAGTACAAGGATTTAGAAAGCGCGCAAATGACGCACAAAATCCAGCATGATTTCATGACTTATGGCGTGCTTATGTCGCAGCTGCGCATTCAAGGCGATGATCCCTTACATGTTGAACACATGGAGCGCTACAACTCCATTGATATTGCGCTTGATCCATTTCCATATAACGGAACCACGACAACACTGGACGCGTTATGGATGGGTGTTCCGGTGGTCACTCTTGAGGGCACCAGCCATGTCAGCCGCGTGGGCGTGAGCCAGATGAGTAATTTGGGATTGCCTGAATTGATCGCGAAAAACAAAGTCGAATATGTTGATATTGCCGTAACTTTGGCGGGCAATGTGGGAAAACTTGCCTTGCTGCGCGCGGGCATGCGTCAACGCATGTCAGACTCGCCGCTGATGAATGTGGAGCGTTTTACGCGCAATTTGGAGCGGGCATACGAAAGTATGTGGAGCGCGCGCGTTCAAAAATAAGTCGCATTGGCGTACCAAGTACATGCTATGCATTGCATGCAGGAGGGCTCTGCCGGAGGCCTGTCTGAACACTTCGCTTTGTATCTAGGAGTGTCCCACTCGTTCGCTTTAAGCGCTGGCTGTGATTTTTTCTATGTAGCGTGACCACATGTCGGTATACGCGCTCTCTAAAAAACGCGTGAAGCGGGGGACATTATTTAATGGTGAAGACGCCATGCGTTGACGCAAGGTGGCGCGTAGTTGCGCAACTCGCGGTAGATCATTGGCAAGCCCAACAGCAATTTCCACATACGCATCGGTGTTCTGCCCGATCAAATTCTGTAAGCCCATGTTGTTCAGCTGACTCACGCCCACGCGGCTGACATGGGTATTCCCTTCAAGCGTGATGACGGGTACGCCCATCCACAACGCATCGCATGTGGTTGTGGTTCCGTTATATGGAAATGGATCAAGCGCAATATCAATGGAGTTGTAACGGCTCAGATGTTGAGCATGCGAGCTGTCGCGTCCCAATATTTCAACGCGTTCCTTGGCAACGCCATGGCCATAAAAAATATTTGGAATCAGATCGAGCATATATTGCGAATCCATACCTTGATATTTGATCAATATCTTTGAATTGGGCACGCGCAACAAAATGCGCGACCAAGTGGCCAGCACATCGGGAGTCATTTTGCTGAACATGTTGAAACTGCCAAATGTGATGTGGCCGCACGCGTGCGCGGGCAACGGACCAATATCTGGAGTTTCAAGAGGCGCCTTGAAGCATGAAAAACATTCGGGTAGTCGCACCAAAGTCTCGGTGTGAAATGCCTCGGTCTTCCCAGGCGGATCTGAAAGCGCGTCGGTGATTCGGTAATCCATGCTCGACAAGCCCGTCGTGTTGGGGTAGCCAAGCCAAGTCACTTGCACTGGCGCGGGTTTGCGCGCAAATACTTTCAGCCGATTCAATCCAGCGTGACCGGCCAGGTCGACAAAAATATCAATTTCATCTTCGCCCACCATCTTCGCCACATGGTCGTCGGGTTGTCCAACAATATTTCGCCAATGTGGGACAACTGCGCGTATGCGATCTGTCGTCGCATCATTGGTCACATGATAGTAGTAGGCGTACAGTTCAAACTTACTTTGATCATGTTCAGCAAGCACGGGCTCAATAAAGTGAGCCACAGAATGCTGGCGAAAATCTGGTGATAGGTACCCAATGCGCAAACGACGATTTGGATCACGCTGTAAAACCGACATGGCAAGTTTGGCTTCATGAGTCTTTGTAAATACGGGAGCCTCGAACTTTTCCGCGTATTTTTTATGCTCGAGCAATAATTTTGTAGGGTCGGGGTGTGACACAAAATTCGAAACGAAAAGATAGTTGCTGTGAAGCATTTCATCCTGCGGATTTAATTCATAGGCCAATTTGTAATAATTCAGTGCCTCCACAACTTTCCCCTGCTTGTACAAGGCGCTTGCCAAGTTGCTCATGGCTGAGATTGATTGATTGGCGGGATAGAAGAGTACCGCCTTGCGAAAGCATTGCTCGGCTTCATCAAGTATGTGCATGTTCAATAAACTGACTCCCATGTTGTACCAACTACCCGCGGTTGCTTGAATGGCGTGCGCAGCGCGAAAGTAGACCAGCGATCCTGGTCCATCATGGCGCTCATCAAATACTATTCCAAGGCGCATGTGATAGTTGGCATTGGTTGTGTTATGAGCGCATGTCTGCTTCATTAACTCAATTCCCGCATCGCTCTGGCCGGTTTCATGCAGCAAGAGTCCATAGTAAAAGCGCGCCTCGTCAAATTCCGCGTCCGCGTTCAGAATGAGGCGAAATAATTTTGCCGCAGTTTCCAAATCGTTGATGGCGTGAAAGTGTTGTGCAATTTTTGTCGCATTTGCAATAGGCAGCGTTCGTGCGGGCTGCCCAAGTACAGGCGGAAATTGCACCACGGGGCTGCGTCCCTTTGGCACCGCAGGGCGCTGGCAGCAATTTTTGGCTTTGCGGCCGCTACCGCAGGGGCATGGGTCGTTGGTGTTTTGTTGGCTCATGGCTTCTGTGTTGAAAGATAGGCATTCCACAATTGTTTATATGCTGCTTCGAGATTTTTTATAAAGCGCGGTGCGTCTATAAGGGGCGATATACGCATGCGCTCGCGCAATCCGCCACGTAGTGCCGCAAGCCGAGGCAGATTATTGGCCAATTGGACGGCAATATCCACATAGTTGTCTAAGTTGCGCGCGATCAGTTCCTGCAATCCCAAATTGCTCATCTGGCTCACGCCCACTCGGCTGACATGGGTATGCCCCTCAAGCGTGATCACGGGCACGCCCATCCACAAAGCGTCGCATGTTGTGGTTGTTCCGTTGTATGGAAAGGGATCAAGACCAATATCAATAGAGTTGTAGCAATTCAAATGGTCAATGATGGATGTATTCGGATTCCACATTTCGACTTGTCCGTCCGTTGCTCCCTGCTTGGCGAATGCTTCCAGCATGAATACTTTCATACGATCATTGTCAAGACACCAATTTTTCAGAACAAGGCGCGAGCCGGGAACGCGCGTAAGTATGGCAATCCATACGCGCATAACTTCAGGCGTGATCTTTGCGAAATTGTTGAATGACCCAAAGGTGATTGTTCCTCGCGCGACGGCGGGAAGCGCATCGACATTGGGCGCGTTGCTCGGCGGCATAAAACACGAAAAACATTCCGGCAAGCGCACTAACTTTTCGGTGTGTAGCAACTCGGTCGCGCCAACAGGGTCCGCAAATGCATCCGTGATTCTGTAATCCATGGTGGACAATCCCGTGGTGTTGGGATACCCAATCCAGGTCGCCTGCACGGGAGCTGGCTTGTGCGCGAATACCAACAATCGATTCAATCCAGTATGTCCTGATAAGTCCACCAAAATATCAATAGTGTCATCTTGAATCATGCGCGCCACATCACCATCTGGCATATCCGCCGTCATACGCCAATGCGCCGACATGGCTTGCATGCGCTTTGTGGCATCGTCTACGCGGGATTTGTTGTAGTAGCAAAAGATCTCAAACTGGCTCTTGTCATGCGCGGCAAGAATTGGCTCAATAAATTTTCCAACCGCGTGGCTGTTGAAATCCGGCGAAACATATCCAATTCGTAAACGGCGAGAGGTATCTGCGTTTGCAATAGCTCTTTGCTGGGCATGCTGTGGATTGACATATATGCGCGGAACAAAACTTTCGAACTTGTCACCAAACTTTTTATGCTCTTGAAATATATGACCCACATTTGGTTGTTGGCCATAGTTCAATGCGAACAGATAGTTGCTGTTTATCATTGCATTGTCCACATTCATAGAGATTGCGGTTTGAAAGTTGGCAATAGCCTCGGGCAACACGCCCTTCAGTGTGAGCGCGTTGGCAAGTTCGTTGTGCGCAATGCCGCGTTCATGTGGTGCCAGCAAGGTGAGCGCCTCGCGGGCAAATTCAATAGCCTCATCCAGTTGCCCTGCGTCAGTGAGTTGCTTTGCGAGTGTGCAATGCCATTGTCCGCCGCGTTCCAGTGCAATTACTTTTCGATAGCACTCCACGACTGCGGGCATGTCCCCAACAACTTCTTGCACCAGTCCTAAGTTGTAGGCGTATTGGCTCTTGCCAGGATTGAGTTGCATGGCTCGCTTCATGTTCTCAATTCCCTGCGCGCTCTGACCCAATGTTTGAAGCGCCATGCCGCAATAGAACAAGGCCTCATCTTGATTTGGTTCACTATCAAGAACAAGGTTGTAAATACGCAGGGCAAGTTCATGGGAGTTCTCGGCATGATATTTCTGGCCTATGCGAATGGCTTCCAGAATGGTCACGCGCTGGGCGGGCGCGTCATTCAGCGATGGAAGCGTGACATAGCCTGGATCACTCATGCGCGCTGCTCCGCAAGATACTTTTTCCATATCGTTTGATACGCGTCCTCTAGATTCTTTACGAAGCGGGAAGTGTTCATGAGAGGGGATGTTCGTACCCGCTCGCGCAATCCACTTCGCAGCGCTGCAAGACGCGGCAGATCATTGGCCAATGCCACTGTTATATCCACATAATTTTCCGTGTTATGAGCTATCAGTTCCGGCAGACCCAAGTTATTCATTTGGCTCACGCCTACTCGGCTGACATGGCTGCGCCCTTCAAGCGTGATCACGGGTACGCCCATCCATAGCGCCTCACAGGTTGTGGTGGTTCCATTGTATGGAAATGAATCCAGCGCAATGTCCAGCATGTTGTAGCTATTCAAATGGTCTACGACAGAAATAGTGGGGCTGCGCAAGTCAATACGCTGCACATCCGCGCCATGCTTGCTGAGTTGCGCAAGAATGAATTCCTTCAAGCGCGGGTTGTCCAAGCTGCGGTTCTTCAAAAGTAAGCGTGACCGCGGTAGTCGGTTCAGTATGTCAATCCAAACGCGCATGACCTGCGGTGTAATTTTGGCGAAGTTGTTGAAAGAGCCAATCGTAATAAAGCCATTGTGCATGGCGGGAAGTGGTCCAATTTCGGGACTTTGAAGGGGCGCACTGAAGCATGAAAAACATTCGGGCAAGCGCAGCAACTTCTCGGTATGCAGCTGATCGGTTTCACCCGCGGGGTCAGCAAACGAATCGGTAATTCTGTAATCCATCCTCGACAAGCCCGTGGTATTTGGATACCCAATCCAAGTCACCTGGATAGGCGCTGGTTTACGTATAAATACGCATAATCTGTTCAAGGCGGTGTGTCCCGCAAGGTCCACAAGAATGTCAATGCCGTCCGTTTGAATCATGCGCGCCAAATCTTCGTCGTTCAAATCATTCACTTGGCGCCAATTTGAAACCAGCTCCTTCATGCGCGCCGTGGCGTTATCCGTGTGCGGATTATCGCTGTAACAAAAGACTTCAAATTTGCTCTTGTCATGCGCCTGCAAAATAGGTTCTATGAATTTTCCAACCGCGTGGCCGTAGAAATCAGGCGACACATATCCAACTCGAACCTTGTGATCGGCGCGGGCGCGTTGCGTGTTCTTGGCTTGCGCGCTCATTGGATTTTCGTACATCTTGGGTATAAAGCTTTCAAATTTGTCGCCAAATTTTTTATGCTCTTGAAATAGTTCGCCTCGATCTGGATTGTCCAAGTAAAGAGAGGCCAGCAAATAATTGCTATGCATGGACGCGTTTTCAATATCAGCGGCAACCGCCAGTCTGTAATTTTCAAGACCCTGTTCAATTTCGCCCCGCAGCGTCAGCGCGCTGGCAAGATTGTTGTAGGGAATGGCGCGCTGATTCTGCGGCAATCTTTGAACGGCTTCTCTGGCAAATTCAATCGCCTCATTGAGTTGGCCGCTGTCGGTAAGATTTTTGGAAAGATTGGAATGGGAATTTCCGCTTGGCTCAAGTTCAACAACGCGTCGATAGCACTCAAGCGCTTGCGCAAATTGGTTGTTGGATTCATAGATGAGTCCAAGGTTGTAATGAAATTCAAATACATTGGGATGACTTTGAACAGCGCGCTTGAGCAAGGTAAAGGCTTCGTCAAATTTCTTACTCTTAAATAAAATCATGCCTAGAAAAAAAATAGCGTCCCCGTGCTTGGATTCAGCCTCCAAGATCAACTTATAAATTTTTTCGGCGCCCACGCTATCGCCTTGTGTATTCAGTTGCTGAGCCACCGTCATGGCTTGGTCAATAGAAACTTTTTGTGAGGGCTGATTATTCAGCGCAGGAATCGTGATCATATTGCCTGCGCGTCCACATATATTTTCCACATGGCTTGATATGCGTCTTGGAGATTTTTGGTGAAGCGAGCCACATTCATCATTGGAGAATTTTGAAGCCGTGCGCGCAGGCCTGCGCGCAATTCCACAAGGCGAGGTATATCCCCAGCAAGTTGTGCGGCAATGTTCACATAGTCATTGATGTCGCGTGCGATCAACTCAGGCAAGCCCAAGTTGCTCATTTGGCTTACCCCGACGCGGCTCACATGGTTGCAGCCCATCAGCACAATCATGGGCACGCCCATCCAAAGCGCGTCAAGTGTGGTGGTCGTCCCGTTGTATGGAAATGGATCGAGCGCAATGTCGATGCTGTTGTAGCGATCCAAGTGGTTTGATTGCTCATCATCTGGAATTATTAAATCAATCCGTTCAGGAGCCACGCCACATTTAGCGAAGTTCGAAAGTATAAATGCCTTCACATGTTTAGCACTCATGCTTTTATTTTTTAACATCAACTGAGAGTTAGAGACACTTTTGAGAATGTCAGCCCACACTGCGATCACCTGCAGCGTGGTCTTAGCAAAATTATTGAAGGATCCAAAGGTAATGAAGCCATTTTTCACGGCTGGAAGAGGCCCTATATCGGGAGTGTTGTTTGACGCTTGAAAGCAGGAAAAGAATTCGGGCATTCTCCACAATTTTTCTGTGTGTAGCTTGTCGGCCGCGCCCGGCGGATCCGTAAACGAATCGGTGATGCGGTAATCCATGGTGGTTAAGCCGGTGGTATTGGGATAGCCCAGCCAACTTACTTGCACGGGGGCGGGCTTCATGCCAAAGAGTGTCAATTTGTTCAAGCCCGTGTGCCCGGCCAAATCAACAAGTATGTCAATGCCATCTCGGCGAATGAGTTCGGCCACATCAGTATCTGAGCGCTGAAAAATCAAGCGCCAATTGGCAACCAGACTTTTTATCCGCGTGGTGCGCTCGTCAATGATTGAATGGTTGTAGTAGCAGAACACCTCAAACTTGCTTTGATCGTGCTCCTGCAAAATAGGTTCTATAAAATGTGCAACCGAGTGCTGTCTAAAGTCAGCCGACACATACCCAATCCGAATCTTGCGCGCACCATCGGCTTTGGTGGGGGCTGAGCGTGGTGGCATGGGGCGGTCGAAGCGTGCACCAAAGTTTCTGTGCGCTTTAAAAATATCCTGTAAGTTTGGCTGCGGCAAAAAATTAAGCGTGTAAAGATAGTTGCTTTGCGTCAGCGCGTCCGTGGGATCAATTGAAATTGTTTTTGCAAAACATTCAATAGCCTCCCTTAACTTTCCTTGTTGCTGGTAAATATTTCCAAGGTTGTTGTAGGCAACTGCGTTTTGATGATGCTCCTTCAATTGAATGACCCGCTTACAGCATTCCGCGGCCTCATCGAGTTGCCCAAATTGCTTCAATACGTTGCCAAGACTAATCCACGCGTTGGGTTGCGGATCAATGGCTATGGCTCCACGAAACGCCTTGATAGATTCCTCAAGCGCCCATACTTCTTCGCAAATTAATCCAAAGTTATATTTATATTTGTATACATTTGGATACTTTTCAATTGCAAGTCTGAGCAAGGTGAACGCCTGCCTTGATTTGCCCATTTGATGCAGCACAATTCCAAGAAAAAATAAAGCGTCGCCATGGTTTTGGTCGAGCGTCAAAATAAGTCGATAAATTTTTTCAGCGCCCGCCAAGTCACCATGTTGCTGGCGATCCTGCGCGATCAGTACAGCCTGGCTAACCGGCACTTCTTGCTCGCGCAGTCCTGACATGGCCGGCAGCAAAACCTTGGGTAAGTTTGTGTCGCCACGAGCGGCGCTCTTAGAACTTTGGCAACAGTGTTTGGCTTTGCGCCCGCTACCACAGGAACACGGATTATTGCGACCAACAGTGCTCATAGCTTGAAAACCCATGAATAAGGCGACAGTGAACTCATATCATTTGCGACGCCTGATTAATATATACGGATTTCGTTGAAATCTGATTCCCGCCAAGTCAGTGCGCTGCGAAACTCCATTAGAATTAAACGCATGATGAATTCCATCAATACCTAGTTTACAAGTAGCAAGCCAATTCGCCTGCATCTTGGCGGTCACGATGTGAAGGAGGGTTGGACTCTTTTGAACGCACAGCCGCGGCCGGGCGTGGATGTTGTTGGTCTTGTTACCGATTTGTCTATGTTCGCGGATGGCTCGGTGACACAGATCTATGCATCCCATGTGTATCAGCACTTGGGCATGCGCCAGGAATTGTCAAAAGCTTTGTCTGAGGTTTCGCGCGTATTGAAGCCAGGTGGAACTTTGTGTGTCGCGGTGCCGGATTTGGAAATACTTATGAAATTATTAATCACTCCTAAACTCCCAATAGAGCAAGTCCAGTATTTGCAAATGATGATTTGTGGCGGCCAAATTGACGAGTATGATTTTCACAAGTGTGGCTTCACATTTGATTTACTTGGTTCATGCCTGGACTCTCATGGATTTTGTGATATTCAACGCGTGAAATCTTTTGATTTATTCAATGACACCTCTCAAAAGATGTTTGGCGATGTTTGCATTAGCCTGAACATGCAATGCACCAAAAAATAGCCGTTGGTGACGCCACAGACGCTTCATGTGAACAATCCGCAACTCCGTAACTATGCTGGCTATATCGCGCGGATTTATTGGTTACGCGCCAAATATGTGCTCCACATTTCCTCAAACTCCCGCTCCACATTGCGCGTGAATCGCGGCGCGTCCATCAATGGGCAGGCGCGCATGGTTTCACGCAGTGTCGTGCGCAACTTTGCAAGACGCGGCATATCACGCGCCAGCGTTACGGCCAATTCAATGTATTCGTCCGTATTCTTGGCAATTAACTCCGGCAATCCAAGGTTGGTCAATTGGCTTACTCCCACCCGTCCCACATGCGATTTGCCCGCAAGCGCGATCACGGGCACGCCCATCCACAGGGCGTCGCATGTTGTTGTTGTTCCGTTGTAGGGAAATGGATCAAGCGCGATATCAATGTTGTTGTAGCGGTCAAATGGTCATATTGCTTTTCGTCATTACCAAGCAACACAAGCCGATCGCTTGTCACGCCATGCTTGGCAAATGCCGCGCGCACAATAAATTGAACCGACTCGGAGTTCAGGCTTCGGTATTTCAAAGTTAAACGCGAATTGGCAACGCGCTCAAGAATACGCGCCCATGTGCGTATGACTTGCTCGTTCATTTTTATGAAATAGTTGAACGATCCAAACATGACCAGGCCCGTGCGTAGTGCTGGAAGGGCGCCAACGCTTGGAGATTGAGCGGGGGGGGTGAAGCATGAAAAGCAATCAGGTAAACGCGCCAGTTTCTCCGTGTGCATTGCGTCCGTCACGCCCACGGGGTCGCACAACGCGTCGGTGATTCGGTAATCCATGCGGGAAAACCCAGTGGTATTTGGGTAGCCCAGCCATGTCACTTGGACTGGCGCGGGTCTGCGCGCAAACATCAACAAGCGATTGAGATTAGTGTGTCCCGCCAAGTCCACAAGAATGTCAATCTGATCTTCTCGTACCTTGCGCGCCGCTTCGTGGTCTGAAAGTCCTGCAATGACGCGCAAGTGCTGCGCCAAACTTTCAATGCGCCGCGTGGTGTCATCCGCAACCGTGTCGTTGTAATAACAGAACACCTCAAATTTTTTATTGTCATGCGCCGCAAGTACGGGTTCGATGAAGTGTGCCACGGAATGTTGGCGAAAATCAGGTGAGACATATCCAATTCGTAAAGGGCGCGCATTGATTGTGTCCGCGTCATTATGCGCGGCCGCAGCCAGCGAGCTGCCCGCCTGATACGCGCCGCGCGTAAGCGCTTGCGGATGATTTTTTATATCGCGCGGAGCAAATTCAGCGATGGGGCCCTCAAGGTGCCGGCCAAACTTTGCGTGCATTTCAAAAATATCCTCGGGTTGCCAGTGTGGCGCGTAGTTCAGGGTTGAAATTAAATTCTGCCCCAGCTTTTGTGTGGCTGGTTGCAGCGCCACAGCGCGCCGCAGGCTTTCAATTGCCGCTTCAAATTCACCAATTTCCCGAAGCGCAAGACCCAAATTATTGTGCGCCAAAGTGTGCTTGCCATTCAACTCAATCGCGCGTCGATACTCAGCAATGGCCTCGGGGTAGCGCTCCAAATCGTCATACAACTTGCCCAAGTTATAATGCAGGTTCGCAACTCCCGGCAGTTTCGCTATGCCGCGAAGCATAAAATCTAAGGCCTCCGCATAGCGCGATTCTTGATGGCGCAATACTCCAGTAAAAAATAGCGCCTCCGCGTTCTGCGGGTCGGCATCCAGTATCAAGTTATAAATCTGCTCAGCACGCTCGCGATTTCCACTTGCGTGCGCATTCTGCGCCAGGTTCACAGCCTCGGTCGCAGCGCACTGACAAGCTGACTCCCCATGCAAAGCCGCAATGGCAATCAGATTATTTTTCCCGGGCGCAGCGGGGGAGCGCTATCAACAATTCTTAGCCTTACGGCCACTGCCACACGCACAAGGTTCATTACGATTGTCTTGGTTCATAGGCAGGTGCGCTTTCAATGAAATGATAAAGCGCATGTGATGCGGCTAGCCATAAAAATATCATAGTGAAACCCCGCGTCCAACTATTGCACGCGCTCAAGCAGCTGTTTCACGACCGTACGCCGCTGGCCTTGCGAGTTCCCCGCTTGCGAGCCCACAGGTGACACCACATTTGAATGCGGGTTACCGCTGATAATTCGGGACCCTTTGCTGTAAGTGATGTACGAAATGGCCCACGACAGAAACACCAAAATCCGATTATTAAAGCCCACCAGCAAAATTAAATGAATGAACAACCATGCGATCCACGCAAAGAACCCGTGAAATTTTAAGCCCGCAACTTCAGCCACGGCCTGAGCGCGTCCAATAGTGGCCATTGATCCCTTATCGAAATACACAAATGCACCTCGCTCGGCCAACATGTTTTTTTGTTGCGTCCCATCGCCATCGAAAGAGCGCTTGGTTGTGCGGTTGGCATCCGCGCGCTTGGCTTGTTTATTCCGAGCCGCGACTTCATGCGAAATTATGCGCGCCACAAATCTTCCCATTTGCTGCGCGGCTGGTGCAACGCCTGGTACGGGCTTGCCAGTCTTGGCGCAATTCAATGTAACCATGTCGCCAATTACAAAAACATTTGGAGCACCTTTTACGGAGCAATCGGGTTCCACTTTCACGCGGCCATGACGGTCCAATTCAGCGCCCAATGAAGCGCCCAGCGAATTCGCCTGAACCCCGGCGGTCCACACAATGGTGTTGGCAAAAACCCGCTCGCCATCAATTTCAACAGAGTCGGCGCACACATTGGTCACCGATTGTCCAAGACGCACCTCTACGCCAATGTCTTGCAACGCTTTCAACGCCGAATCAGATGAACTATGGCTCATACTTGAGAGCAAGCGATCGCTCGCTTCTACCAAAATCACCCGCGCACTTTTGGCGTCAAAGCGGCGGTAATCCTTGCAAATGGAATCCACGCCAAGTTCCTTGATTGCGCCCGAAAGTTCCACTCCAGTTGCGCCGCCGCCAACAATCACAAATGTCAAGTGAGCACGCAGCGCCGTAGCATCGGTTTCAGCCTCTGCGTCCTCAAAGGCCCGCAAAATTCTGTTTCGAATCACTGTGGCGTCTTCGAGCGATTTCATTCCAGGCGCAAATTGTGCCCACTCATCATGTCCAAAGTAACTGGTGCCCGCGCCCGCAGCCACAATCAAATAGTCGTAAGGGGCTTTTCGATTGTTTGCAAACACAAGTTGGCTGGATGGCAGGTCAATGCCAATCACCTCATCATTAAATATAAATGCATTTTCTTGCTTGCGAAAAATTCGACGTATGGGAAACGCAATGTTGGATGTTGGCAGCACGGAAGTGGCAACCTGATAAAGCAGAGGTTGAAAGAGATGGTGATTTTGTTTGTCAATCAACACCACATTCACGGCGGCTTTGGCCAACGCTTGAACCGCAGCGACGCCGCCAAATCCGCCGCCAATCACCACCACAATAGGAGCATCGACAATTGACATACTGCCATAGTAGGCAGTCGGCATTACTTTCACCAACGGATCGGTCATGTAGCCCCCAAGTGCAATGAAGTTTTATATCAAGCGCGATTCATTGCGATCGATGCGCAAGTCACAACGGCACCACCTCGCCCAAATATTCCATGAATTTCCACACGCCTACTCGCTGTTCCACAATACCGTCGCGGTTGGCGCGCGCCTGTGGAAAGGCAATACCCACGCCAAATACACCAGGCGTAATCTCGCCGGTTGCTGGATTGTGTTGCAACTCCATGTTGCCGTTCAAATTTATTTTGCGCGGCGTAAAACCCGCCGCGTATACCACCTTGCTGCAGTTTGGCAAATGCTTGGCTACATTCTCTGGCGTACTCAGGATGCGCTCCAGATTTTTGGGGCAATTCACATCAATGTTGTCCAGCGCCTATTGCGCGGCGAGGCCTTTCAAGCCGGTGTCGTCGTAGCGAATCCAGCCATCCAAATATTCTGCGTATCGAATGTTTGTTCTATAAAAGTTCACCACGCGTTTCACTGAAAACTCCTCGATCAGCGATCGAATATTCATGATCGCCGAATGGGACGAGCCAAAGACCGCCACGGTGTCGGTGGCCAAAAAGCACTGGCTGGAGCGTTTGGCGATTAACGCATCTGTTACAGAAATCTCTGGCACTCCAGCTTGATTGAGCGACTTTGGTTGCGCACCGAGAGCAAGAACCACATTGTGTGAGGTGATTGAGGATTTTTCCAGCGCAATTTCCCAGACCAGTGGGGGCATCACGGATTTGTTGGATTTCAAAGAGCCGACATGCCCATGGAAGCAAACAACTTGTTCGCGTAACTGCTCAGTCACCCATTGCAGCGGCTTTGCCATGAATTCCAAATCACAGGTTTTGAGCGAATCCAGTTCATGCAACGAAACATCTCGCGGCATTGAACATAGCGAAATGCCTTGCACTCATGAAGAAACTTCACAAATAATCCAGCGCGCGTGTTGCTGGAAACGCCGCGCCATTTGGTGCCGAAATCCCCCACGGTGAAGTGCGGATCAATCCACGCAATACGCTTGCCATTCACGCCGGCATCAATCAAGCGACCAACAGCGGCCATACCGGCTGGTCCCGCTCCAATGACGGTCCATTCAAATTGAGAACCGTGTTGTTGTGTTGATTCTTTCATGGTGTCCCTCAAGTCAAGCACAGGATGCGTTGTGCTTCGATGTTTTGTAAGTCATTCTGAATTTGCGTTTATTGACACGCGTCAAAATAAAACCGCCCATGGCGCGCGCGGCACCACAGGCGGTTTTTAATCTTCAGTCTTGCGCGAATATTAGCGCACGCAATCTGCCTGACTATTCAAACTATGGAAGGAGATCAATTCTTTTTACCACGACCTCGACCACGGCTATTGCGCGGCGTAACTGGCGCACCCACGACACCGACGCCGGGAACCGCGCCACCCGCATTTGGATCTTGCGCCGTAACCGCACTTGCAGCCGCATTTTTCTTTTTCAATTTCTGCGCAATTAGCGTGTCATCAGCGGGCTGATCCATGCGCATGCAGTGAACTTCACTGCTGCGATACGCCATTGACCTATTGGCCACTCGGCTCCACATTTCGTTGGCACCCGCTTTGTTCTTTCGAAAGAACGCCGCGTTGCTCGCGTCAATATTTAAACTACTGCTGTCGCTGATGGCACTTTCATCCGCACTTAAAAACACAAACTGCCAGCCTGCCTTTTTTGCATCCGCAATCATCTTGCGTACTTGCTTGCCGGTGAACTCGCGGCTGGCGTTCTCTTGTCCATCGGTCACAATCACTATGACAACTTTCTTGGGTCGCAGCGCCTCTGGCAATGCACCCATGCCCGCCTTTAAATCATTTATGCCACGACCCACCGCGTCGTACAGTGGGGTGCTGGCACGCGGCATATATGTTTGCCCCGTTAAATCACGAACCAGTTGAATGTCGACGAATTTGTGGATCACCTCAAATGGTTCCTGACTGTCAAACTGAACCAGCGTAAATGTTGCGGGGGTGGGCAGCGCTTTCTGCGCCGCGATGAAACTGTTGAATCCCCCAATCGTGTCATGTTTAATGCTCTCCATGGATCCTGTGCGGTCCAAAATCATGCAGATATGCGTGCGATCGCCTTGTGACTTGTCTTGTGACTGCGTCATGCGTGTCCCCTTGGGTTGGTGTGAAACAAATTCAAATCTGGCCTGAACCAACATGGCTCAGCCTGCGGTTAGCGGGCTCACAATAGGCTTGAAAAAACAAAAGTCAATGCGCAACACAAACTATTTCACACCACTACCCAAGCTTCCCCTACGGGGAAGAATTTTTTTATATTTTATTTTTATCAGCGCTTTGAAATGGTTCGCCAGCCGTCATTTTAAAATATCGCTAATTCTTTTAGAAAAAGTGTCACACTTTCCTCACGCCACTTTCGCCATTATGTTGCCGTGGAGGCCATGGTCACGGCGCTGTTGGTATTCGCCGCATTTATAAAATCTACCCTGCCGCTCTTCACGTTGTACATGGCGCCCACAACTTGAATCTGACCCGAGTCAATCATGTCTCGCAGCGTTGGACTTTCTTGGTGAATCGCCAGCATGACATTGCGCACATGGATCGCCGCCACACGGTCAACAAAATCGGCGTTACTACTATTGCGGTTTTGCTTGGTAGTGTTTTCCATTTTTACGGCCTGGCTGATTGGCTCCACCAAATATGAAAGGTTTGTGAGGCCTGTTGCCTGCACCGTATCTTGATCTTTTTCAACAATGTCACATGTGGCCTTGACGGCGCCGCAACTGGTGTGGCCAAGCACTAAAATTAATTTAGAGCCCGCCACCTTGCAGGCAAATTCCATACTGCCTAGCACTTTGCGCGACAACACATTTCCCGCCAAGCGCACGCTAAAGATGTCGCCAATACCCAAATCAAACAGAATCTCAGTGGGCGCGCGAGAATCAATGCAACTTAACACCACCGCTATGGGATGTTGTCCAACACTGGTGGCAGACACCTGGCGAACTAAGTCGCGTTGCAAGCGCCGCCCAGAGGCAAATCGCTCGTTGCCTTCTTTCAATACCTGCAATACGCGCTCGGGCGTGATTTTGTCTTGCACTTCGCGCGTGGTCACATCTACATATTGCACTCGATCTTTGAGGTAATATTGATTTTGAAATCCAATCAAACTCACCACCACACCGCGCGCTGGTCCAGTCTCATCACGGAATGTTTGAATAATTCTCAATATATCCCTATCAAGATAATCCGTTGTGCGCGCATCAATTACAACCTGCGCACCCTTTTGAAAGCTGGCCAGTATTCGATTCAGCGCCGCACGATTTAAAAAACAAACTTGATTGGCCAATTCCACTCGATGCACCATACCACTCACATGTTCCTCGTTGATAATGGTCATGCTATGGCGCGCGTTGCTTGAAAGCACAAATAGCAGGCTTACCCCAAGACCAATGATCACCCCCACAAGTAAATCTGTGAAAATAATGGCAAGAACGGTGACCGCGAATGGAATGAATTCAGCGAGGCCTTGCTTGGCTATTTGCACAAAGAACTTTGGGCTTGCCAGCTTCAACCCCGTCACCACCAGAATGGCCGCCAATGCCGCAAGCGGAATGCGGTTCAGCAGCGTGGGAATTCCAAGCACGCACGCAAGCAGCAAAACTCCATGAAAGATTGACGAAATTCGTGTGCGTGCGCCCGCGTTGGCGTTTACGGAACTGCGCACAATCACTGAAGTAATTGGCATACCTCCAATCAAACCCGCCGCCACATTACCCACACCTTGCGCCAGCAACTCACGGTTGGGCGGCGACACGCGCATTTGTAAATCCAGTTTGTCGGTGGCCTCTAAATTTAAAAGTGTTTGCAGCGACGCTATAATCGCCAGCGTAAGGGCCGCGGTGTACACCTTTGGATTACCCCATTGGCTCCAATCGGGCATGCGAAAAATATTGTCCCAGCCTTGGCCGAGAGCCCCCAGAATAGGCACCTCCACCAAGTGGCTTGGGCTCATCGACCAACTGGAGCCGCTTATGCGCAGCAACTCGCTTATGGCAACACCAAGCAGCGCTGCGGCAAGCGGGGCGGGAAAAGCACTTTTCTTCAGCGCGCTTTTGTCCCAAACGAACAACAGGACCAAACATGAAAGTCCAACCAGCGCCGCGCCCGGAAGAAACGAGCTCACAGCTGAAGTAATTTCAGTGAATGTATTGTCTCCATTGGCCTGAAGAAATGCCATCTCGCCCTCAAAGTCGGTGTCGTCTCCCACAAGATGTGGCAGCTGCTTTAAAATTAAAATAATGCCAATGGCCGCCAACAATCCGCGAACCACATTGGTTGGAAAGTAGTTGGCCAACACGCCCGCACGCAGAATGCCAAAACCTATTTGCAAGATGCCGCTTATAACCACCGCCAACAAGAACGTCTGGTACGAACCCAGCACTTGAATTTGCGAAATCACAGTGGCGACAAGTCCAGCCGCTGGTCCAGACACGCTGATGTGCGACCCGCTGAGCAAGCCCACCACAATGCCGCCAATAATTCCAGAAATAATTCCAGCGATCACCGGCGCGCCAGATGCGTGCGCAATGCCCATGCACAAAGGCATCGCCACCAAAAATACAACCATACCAGCTATAAGGTCTTTTCCAAGAAATTTCATGGGTAAGATTTTAGCACCAACTTTACTGTGAGTCTATTCCTGATCAGTGCTTGAAGTACTGTATTTCTATAACAATACGGCGCGTTCATTCGCCAAAAACAAGCCATGGAGTCGCCGAACTAGGCTCGCGCCTAGGGGTCAGTTATGGCAATCGCAACCCCGCAAATACCGCGTCCAGTAGCGAGGTGCCGGTGGCGCTTTCAGTGTCCTCGCTTAGTTCCCAGAACATGGCGCCGCCAAGCGCTTGTTGATTTGCAAAGTCCATCTTCACTGCCATGGATTGCGCGTCGTCGTAGGTAATAAATTTCTGTGCGCTGACTGAATACAAGTAGGGCACTTTCGCCGTTGGGTGCCAAAAGCGCGTGTAGCCGCCCGCGCCGCTGTACACGCCATTGGAATACGCAAGCACGCCGCTGCTAAACAGCGAGTTGTACGGAAACTCTGTTTCGCCCAAGGTAGGTGATGTTGCCTCAGAACCACTTTGACCAAGTCCGTTTCCATTTGGCCCTGCGGCAACATTTTTCCAGCCGCGTCCATAGAAAGGTACGCCCAACACAAGTTGCTCGGGCGACACGCCGCCTTTGCCGTTGAGGCCAGTCAAGTACGCATGTATGGCGCCCGCAACCGACCATTGAGCCGCGCTCGGACTTGAATCCACATTCACCATGGGGGCGTTCATTCCAGTTGTGGAGTCCCAACCTCCATGAAAGTCGTACGCCATGACATTGATCCAATCCACAATCTCCGCGATCTTCTTGGCGTCAATATTGGCAATCTTTGTGTCGCCCCCTGGACCGGCAATGGACAAGTAATACTTTTTGCCATCGATCAAAGTTTGCCTGTTCAACTCGTCGCGCAACGCTTGCAGCAGCAGTAAATAATTGTCGCCGTCGGTGGCCGTGTCGCCAATACCACTTGGCTCTAGACCGCCGCCGCCGGGATATTCCCAGTCAACATCAATGCCATCAAAGCCATAGCGCTTGACTACATAGACCGCGCTCTTGGCAAAGTCCGCGCGCTTTTGCGCGTTACGCGCAATACTGAAGAACGGCGTTGACAAAGTCCAACCACCAATAGAAATCATGGTGCGAAGCTTGCTGTTGGCGGCCTTGAGCGTCTGCAATTGCCCAAAGTTGCTGTTGGCGTTGTACGCGGGGGACATGGTCAGCGCTGAGGCCGCAGTGTCTGCGCCAGCGTCGGCCCACTCATCAAACAAGCCAACGCCAGCGCTCAGCGTGGAGCCCGCGGGTTGCTGCAAGTACGCGGCGTAGTTGGCGTAACTCCAACCGCGATAGCTAGACACAATTCGATCCCACGCCGAAGGCATGGTGCGATCCAACGGAATGAGGAACGCGTAATTAATGACATTCACCCGGTCGCCGCGCACCTTAGTCACGGGAAAATTCTTTTGATAGATACCCCAGTTTGGGTAGTAGCCAACAATCTTGCGCTGCTCCACCGTAGGCATTTTCTCGTAGCCAACCGGATCGGTGTTGGGAATTTCGCAAGGCCCAAATGACAAAAGTATAATAGACATGTCGCCGCTATCGGTTACGCCGTTGCTATCAAAGTCATAGATTGATTCTTCACCCCAAGAGAGAAGCAGCAAACTCGCATCCGCGCTGTCCACCGTGTTGTCGCCGTTCAGGTCGCCAACACATTCTGACGCCGGTGCGACCGACAGTGCAAGAATTGCCGATGCGTTGCCAGCGGAGTTTGCGGCCGTTATGGAAATATTTGTCAGTCCGGCAGTGGTTGGTGTTCCAGAAATCAACCCAGTGGATGTGTTCACCACAAGCCCCGCGGGTAAAGCTGTTGCGCCAAATGAAGTTGGCGCTCCACTGGCCGTAATTTGATAGGAAAATAAAATGCCGGCACTCGCATTGGCGCTTGTTGCGCTGGTAATAACGGGAGCAGAAATTGTTCCGCCGCCGCCGCCACCGCCGCCACCATTGCCCGAACTAAAAACTAAATTTGTGGGGGCCACGCCGGGTGCGGTGGTGTTGAACACGCAACCAACTTCCACCGCCGCGCCCGCGGTAATCACGCCATTCCAACTCGTATTGATCACAACATAATGATTGCCAACTTTACTTTGAATGCTTCCATTCCAAATACTGGTTATATCCGCGCCCCAATCAAACTCAAGCGTCCAGCTTGTTACGGCGGCGCCAGTGTCATTGCTGGCGCGCAATACTCCTTGACCGCCGGTGGCCCATTGATCGGTGTAAGAAAAAGTGCTAGCCGCGCGCGAAGAACTTGCGATCAAAACAACGCACACAATTTTTGCCATCAAGGTTTGCCATGACTTTTCATTGATTTTGAATATCATTATTTCATTTTTCTCATAGGGTCTTTGGGCAAAACGCCGCAAGCAACCATCATCAGCAGATATAATCCACTACGAGACGCGTCAAACGGTTGTTGCTTGCGTACCAAGCAATTTTGCAATAATTGACAGACATATTTACGGCTTCACTCTGAAGCGAGTTAGACAAGGGTCGGTAATTCGCGCTCGCGCCTCATAATTTTTATATTGCATACAAAGTTGCAAATCGTGCGACACATCTTGCAAATGCTGGTTCCAAAAACCTTGCGCGTTGTAAGCACCAGAGGCTAGGTATTCATTGGCTGGTTGCGTTTACACGACCAACCAGAAACTCATGTGAGCGATCTGCATTGTGAGCGCCAAAGCATAAGATCAACCAGACACCCGCCCAGGCTCAAGCGCAGGGGGGAAGGGCAAAGGCGGATACCAGCGATCAAATTCTGTACCCTTTTCGTGGTATGCCAACCCTACTTTTGGCTAATTTAATTGGAATATAGCCTTTGGCATGCCAATAAGCCAAGACCGGCGTTACCTTAACTATTACCGTAAATACGGTCTGTGGCATTGGCGCCGCCACGGTACTTCATGGTCTTCATTTCAAGGGGCACACGCATGAATCTGGGACCGCTGGATATTCAAATGCCGGGCTTGATTGATCTGATTCTGGACTTTCCAACCATGTCATTATGGGAATTACTGCGTCGATACAACAAGCCACTGGGCGTGGCACAGATTGCCAAGTGGTCCAATTCCGATCCCACCACGGTGCGTATGAGCTTGGATAGGTTGATTGAGTTTGGCTTGGTTGAGCGGGTCGGCGCGGGTGGTCGCAGCAAAACCAGCACCTTTCGCACCACGCCGCAAAAGTTGGTGGTTACTTGGAGCGCTGACGATCCTCAGGACAAAGCCCTTACACAGCGATTGGTGCAGCGTTTAAAAGATTATAACGCGGAACTTTTTGAGGATGGCTCCGTGCAAAAGCGCGCCTACAAAAAAGGTGACTGGATTAAATTTTACTGCACGCCAGTTGGTTTAAATGAATCCGATCTTGTTGAGTTGCGCAGGCGCATTGGCGAGGTGGTGAGCTTTGTGAATATGATCATTGACACGCCAGCCTACGAAATCAGAAACGCCAGCAAGTTCACTTTGACCAAGACTGGCGCGAAATCCAACCCTGGTACCAACATCAGTCCAAACGCCGGCGCGTTTACTCAACCACCACCGTTGTGCAATTACAATGTGTCCATTCGAGTGCAGCCACTACACCATCCGGTGGCACCGCAGCCCAATATTTCTATTGTGCCCCGAGTCGCCTCAACACAAGTGCCCGCGCTTGGCTCGGAGTCTCAATTGGGCAGTTCCTCAAAGTTGTCACACCGCGAAAAGCAAATTGCAGTGGCGCTTGGAAGCGGCCGCACTCAGCAAACTATCGCGCAGCAGTTGGGATTGTCACCCTTTACGGTGGGCACATTCACCAAGCGAATTTACCGCAAGCTTGGTGTCCATAGCCGTGTGGAATTACTCAACCTTATGCGCGGTCAAATCATCAAGTGAGTTTGCGTTTGCACCGCAGGTTTGCGATAAAATAGAATGAGCCCCAAGCGTGCGCGGGGGCTTGTAACTTGCCGCCATAATTACGCGTGCCGCAGCCAGATAATTTGGTAAGCAAACTTTCGTCAACTCGCTCAACTTCAATTCCTAGTCGACCCTCTTTTCGAGCTCGCTCTGACGCGTAATACCAAAATATTTGTGCCTTTTTTGCGGTACAGCAGTGGGTTATTCACTGAATCACGCAAAATCATTGGGTTAATTATTGACTCAGATTCAGTCAGTGGCAAGTTGAAGGGAGTTACTTTTAGTTTTATTTTCCCGTTCCCTTTCCCTTTGCTCCCCTTCAACATTCTGGAGTTTATTTCATGCATACATTTTCAAAGGTATTTATTGCCGGCGTTGTTTCTGGTTTGGCCATGAACGCATCTGCGGGCGTGATTTACTCAACTAATTTTAATACTTACATCACCGGTAATTTAAATCAAAATGCCGCATGGACCGGCACCGGCGGCTATTGGGCCACAACAGGCGTGATGAACACTGGTCAGGTGGCTATGACGGTGGAAAACAGGCCATCTGGTTCAGGAAAAGCGATTAAAGCAACCACGGAAAAATACCTCAGCGCTGGTCGCACCAAGGGCTACTTAGATCTTGGCAACAGCGGCAAGTGGGCTGCGGCAAGCACGGGCGGCAACAACATTCTTCGTACTGAACTTGATGTCTATGTGGGGGGCGGTCAAAGCTTGGCGTCAAGCTTTGGATTGATGGCGCACAAGTCATCGTATGAAGTTTCCGCTGGTTTAATGATTAGCAACACTGGCCAAGTGTGGACAAGCAATGGCGGCTACGCGCTGGCGAGTCGCACCAACACCAGCACCGTGGTTGCGCTGAATGCATGGCATTCATTGAAACAGGATTGGAATTACCTGACTGGCGAAACGAAGGCGTATGTGAACGGCGCGCTTGTGGCCTCTTATACCACCACCTTAAAGGGCAGCGTATTTGCCAGCATGTTGTTCACCACCACCGATCTTGCCTCTGGTGGCACCACCACCAATAATGCGTATGGCTTTTTTGACAATTTGACTATTTCCGCAATGCCAGTGCCCACCCCAGGCGCAGTTACGCTTGTGGGTTTGGCTGGCCTGTTTACAAAGCGTCGACGCGCGTGATGCAAATGCGCGCGCGCGATTGGCTTGTTGGGTTGCTTTATTGTTGGTGAGTAGTCGCGATGTGAGCTTGAATTTTTAAATAGGAGTCTTCATGATTTTCAAATTCACTGCGATGTTGAGCGTATTAACGCTTCTATCAACGGGCGCGCTGGCTCAATCAGCGGGATCAATCACTGTCTTTGGTGAAAACTATTATTCACAAATCACCAACGCGCCATCGGATCGCAGCGACATTACGCAAGTCGCGGCGGGACGCAGAACGGGCTACGCGCTTTTGGAAGATGGAACAATTTTGGCCTGGGGTAGCAACATCAACGGCGAATGCCAAGTGCCTTTGGCGGGCGTGGGTAAAAAGTTTGTGAGGGTTTGTTCGGGTCCCAACACGGGCTACGGCTTTACAGATGATCATCGCTTGTTGGCGTGGGGACGCAACGCGGTCGGTCAGTGCGATGTGCCACCGCTACCCACGGGCTTGTATTACACCGAAGTTTCGGCTGGTTATTCTCATGCAGCGGCCGTGCGTAGCAATGGAACTTTGGTGTGTTGGGGTGCTTATGAGCCGGATTACACGGCGGCCCAGCGCGTGCAATTGCTCACGCCGCCAGCGTTGCCAACTGGCATGACATGGACCGATGTCGTGGTTGGCTTTCGCGTGACCCTTGGTCTGCGCAGCGACGGAAATATTTTCGCTTGGGGCATTCCTTGGTTTGGCGAAAACTTAATTCCAGAGTTGCCAGATGGCGTGATCTACACCTCCATTTCTTTCAACGGAACTTTTGTGCTTGCAACCCGTAGCGACGGCGAAGCTGTGGGTTGGGGCGACAATTTCTTTGATCAGTGCGAAATTCCTGGGCGACCCGATGGAACCTCGTGGACAAGCGTTTATGGCGGCGCGGATCATGCCGCTGGCATGCTTGACACTGGCGAAGTGATGATGTGGGGAACCGACTTTGAAGGCGAATCCGACGTCACATCTATTCCTAGTGGCCAAGTATTGGACATGGCGCTTGGTTCGGGCTTCACAATTGCCTTGGTGAAGAGACCATGTGTTGGCGACCTGAACGAAGACAACATGGTGGACAGTTCGGATGTGAGCTTGCTACTTCTCTTTTGGGGTGAAGACTCCATGGCTGACTTTGATGGCAGCGGGATCACCGATAGCGGGGACATGTCTGTTTTACTTTTATCATTTGGGCCCTGTTAAATTCTTAACACGGATCCTGTTGGCTACAAGAAAATACCCGCGGTGTAGTGGTTCAAGTTTGTTCGCTATTACCGAACTGGGGCATTTATTCAAATAATTTTCTGGTGACGACAGTGGGCGCGGACAAACGCCAAAGGCGCGGTGAAAGTTTATTTTTGCAGAGTGAACTGCATCACATCATTGTGACCAGTGCGGAAATAATGGGCGCACCCCGTGAGATAATGCATGTACATGTCGTAGGTGTGCTTGTTGGCAATGGGGATGGCTTGCTCTCGGTGCGCGCGCAAATTGTCTGCCCACATGTCAAGCGTACGCGCGTAGTGCGGACGCAGCGACTCAGTGTGCGTCACGGTGAATCCGGCGTGAGTGGCATGGCGCGTGATCACTTGCGGCGAGCACAGTTGCCCGCCAGGAAAAATGTTCTTACAAATAAACTTAGCAAATAGAACAGCCTCGTGGTCCACCACAATGCCGCGTTGGCGAAGTTCATTGATGTCTGGTTGCACAATGGTGTGCAGCATCATGCGCCCGCCCGGTGGAAGCAGCGAAAACGAGCGCGAGAAGAATGTTGCATAGCGCTCGGCGCGGAAATGTTCAAACGCGCCAATGCTAATGATGCGGTCAACGGGTTCGTTGAATTCCTCCCAGCCTTGCAGGCGAAAGTCAATGCGATTGGCAGGCGAGTTGGCGAGCGATTGCACAATGAGCGCGTGTTGTTCTTTGCTGAGCGTGAGGCCGATCACATCCACATTAAAATGCTCAACCGCACGGCGCGCGGCGGCCCCCCAACCGCAACCAATATCAAGCAATTTCATGCGTGCGCCATGGCTCGCCGTACTCGTGCGCGGCAAATCACACTTGCCCAGCGAAAGATCAATCTTTGCAAGTTGCGCCTCATGCAGCGACATATCGGCGCGCGCAAAGTAGGCGCAGCTGTAGGTCATCGATGAATCTAGGAACAGAGCGAAGAAATCATTTGACAAGTCGTAGTGCGCTTGGACTTGTTCATAGAACGGCTGATATTGAGCCATAGTTGAATTCTAATATAAATCCAAATTCACTCAATTGGCATGCTCATCAGTTCATCATGTGCGCCACCGTCACTTCAATGTCATGGGCAATATTGAGCAGCAATCGTGGAGTGATTTTGCGGGCAGAAACTGCAATGGTTGTGCGCTATCCACTTGCGTGGCGAAATTTTTCCCACGCTTGGCAACTGTGAGTTGTTCGATTCTTACACATTGTGCTTTAAGTTTGGCTTTGCCCGCATGATAAATACAGCTTTGTGCATCGCCGCGAAGAAGAATTGGATATGGAAATTTTATCTAGGCGTATTCCAAGAATGCAATGGTGTGGTTTTCTTGCGATTGAGTTATTTGCGTTTGGGCTCAAGCACTAACTGGTCAAACGATTCAAAGGCGTCCGCGCCCCACTGCGGAGTTTTTGTAATACGCCCCTGAATTTTTGCGGCGCGCGCTACAAGCAGTGGTGGATTGAGGGCTTGCACGGCGGCCACTAGAAACAGAGTCGCTAGTGCGGCGCGCATGGGCCAGCGAAGTACATCTGTTCGCGGAGCAAGCATGCACAAAGCATCAGCCCCCAGCGCGGTCAAGGCAAACCATACTGGCGCAATGGACACGGCTTGGCGTGCGTAGCCATAAAATGCAATCGTGACTGCGATTTTGTACACCACAACGAAAAGTAAAATCAAGCCACCACGGCGCAGGCACGCAAAGAACGCGCCAATGCCAAGCGATGTCAGCACGGCATAATTCCACACGGGCGCATCGGCGCGAGTGGGCGTGGCCAGATCAACCGCGCGGCGCACATGCTTTGGATTGTGCGGCCAATCGTTGGCGAAGAATCCAAGCGTGGCGCCATCTTGAAAGCGCGCAAGCTTTTCACGCACCAAAGTGAACCAGCCCTTGGGATCATTGCGAATGTAGTCCACGCCAATTTCGTAACCGTGATTCACCAAGCGCGTGTGGCTGGGACGCGCCAACGAAAAGACCGCGTTGGTGTCGTGGTTGTCGGCAAGACCCGCATTACTAAACCCGCCATCGGCTTTGGGGTGGTTGGCGAGCGCAAAATCAAGCGGACCCTTGAGCGAAATCAGTGACCACTCTTGAATTGGTTCCGGTGTGTAGTTCCACTGTTGCTCAAAAAATGCGCGCACATCGCTGTCGTCTACAACCATCAAGCCACCGCGCTTGTTCAAGTCGCACATGAACGCAAAGTTTCCGGCGCGCGCGAAGGCGGGCAAGCGATTTAAATACGCGATCGCCGCCGGAGACCACGGCGGTTGCGCCGTGGCAAAGAAAATGGGGGGCGCGTCGGTGTTGAATTTATGCGCGGCGATGTGCGCGCGATTGATCCAAGGAGCGCACAGCGCAAGGGCGCCGGCAAGCACCAGCGTGCTATGTATTGCGACGCGTGCAAGTGGCGCTACCCGTGATTTTTTATTGGAATACGTGTCAGACTGATTCACGGCTGATGGAATCTCTGCCATGGTTGTGCGCGCTCGCCACGCGGCGTAGAGCAGCAACATGGCAAGTAGCAGCACGTGTTCCGCGCGCAATAACAGCGCGCAGCCATGCAGCGCACCCAGTAAAAGTGACCAGACCAAGGTTGGCCCATCAATCCAGCGCAGCGTCGCGCCAATAATTCCAACAATGAGCAACGCGTATGGGGCTTCATTATTGAGCGAACTGGCCAACACAAACGATCCATAGGAAAGAGCGAACAGCGTCGCGGCTATTATTCCGGCGCGCCGTGAGAACCACCTTGCGATGACCAAATATAAAAGTCCGGTGGTAATGGCGCTGATGACGCACCAGATTACTTTTGCGCTGGTGAAGGGCGGGCTGCTCAATCCAAGCCAATGCAATATCCACGCCACGCCTGGCGTGCGAAATGCAAGGTCGTATTCAAACGGTTGCGCGAGCTTTAATTGCGAGGACCAGCGCGCCCAAGTCGGCGCGTCGCCTTCGAACACAACCGAATGTGGCCAGGTGAAATCTTGCGAAGAAAGCAAATACATCAGCCGCAACCCGAGCGTGAGCGTGGCGAACAGGAGCGCAATAAAGTAATCTTGGCGTGAAAATCGAGTCAAGGAAAGATCGGACGCCTTCATGCCTAAATCGTATCGCGGCGCAGCAAACACCTAGTGCAATGGTAAAGTTCAGGGGTGGAAATGCCAGCCAATTTGATTCAAGCCACCGGCCTACGCAAGAGTTTTGGCACGCTTGCGGCAGTACGCGGCATTGATCTGTGCGTGGCGCGCGGACATGTCTTGGGTTTCTTGGGTCCAAATGGCGCGGGTAAATCAACCACCATGCGCATGCTCACAGGTTTTTTGCAGCCCGATGCCGGCACCGTGAACATTGCCGGCATTGATTTGGCCATGAACCCACTGGGCGCAAAGCGCAACCTTGGATATTTGCCTGAAGGCGCGCCGGCCTATGGCGAAATGCGTGTGGAGGAATTTCTGGCCTTCACCGCGCGCGCCCGTGGGTATCGCGGCGCTGAAGTTGCGCGGCGCGTACACAGTGCTGTGGCGCGCGTGCATTTACAGCCGTGCCGTGGCCAGCGCATTGAAACACTTTCCAAGGGCTACAAGCGTCGCACCGGAATTGCCCAGGCGTTGTTGCATGATCCGCCAGTTCTTATTTTAGACGAGCCCACCGACGGTCTTGACCCCAATCAAAAGTTTGAGGTGCGCCAACTTGTGCGTGACTTGGGCAAAGATCGCGCCATTATTTTGTCCACGCACATTCTTGAGGAAGTGGAGGCGGTATGCACGCGCGCGGTGATTATCAATCATGGTCGCATGGTGTTTGATGGCACTCCCAAGGAATTAGACGCGCGCGTTCCAGCTGGAGTGACGCACAATCGACTGGACCATATTTTTAGAACGCTGACGGCGGCCAATAGCAAGGAGCGCGCATGAGCGGGGCGCGTGATCGATCAAGTCATTCAGATGGCGGCAAGATGCCTGAGCAGGCGGCGCGCAATAGTTTTGGCCCGCCCTCAACGCCAAGCGCGTTGGCGCGCGTCATAAGCGTGTTTCGCAGGGAATTTGCGACCTATTTCGCCACGCCCGTGGCGGCAGTGTTCATTGTTATGTTCGTGGCAATCGCCGCGCTGCTGTCGTTTCAAATGGCGGGTTTGTATACGCGCGGTCAAGCCGATCTGCGCGCATTCTTTCAATGGCAACCATGGCTTGGAATGCTTTTCATGCCAGCGCTTGGTATGCGCTTGTGGTCCGATGAGCGTCGCAGTGGATCGATTGAACTCTTAATGACATTGCCATTGACTACCCGCGACATGGTGCTGGGAAAATTCCTGGCGGCGTGGGCATTTGCGTGCGTGGCGTTGCTGCTGACAACTCCGTTGTGGATCACCATCGCGTGGTTGGGCGAGCCGGACCACGGTGTGATCTTGGCGGGCTACTTGGCAACCGCCATGCTGTTTGCGACATTGTTAAGTGTCAGCGTGTGCTTGTCAGCATGCACGCGCAACTCCGTTGTGGCATTCGTGCTTTCCGTGGCAGCATGCTTTGTTTTGTTATTAACTGGATTTTCAATCGTGCAAGATTTCTTCGCGCAGTGGTCGTCCAAGTGGGTGATTGAATCCCTGGCATCCATGAGCGCCATGACGCACTTCAACGGGCTCACGCGCGGCGTATTTGACGCGCGCGATGTGCTGTATCCGCTCTCCGTGGTCTTCGCGTTGTTGTGGGTCAATGTGTTGCTGCTTGATTGGCGAGGTTCCCAATGAACACCAACGCCATGCCTGCGAAACCATTGAATCGATTTGGAAGCCTGAGCGCCATCGCGCTAATTTTGGTGGGCGTGATTGTGTTGAACGCCGTTGCCACATTTGCTCTGGTGGGTTGGCGCTTTGATTTCACAAGCGAAGGCCTTTACAGCTTTTCCCCTGGAACACGCGCTATTTTACGCTCGCTCAAGGACCCAGTGAGGCTCGATTTGTATGCCTCGCGTGAATCCACCGCCGACATTCCAGAGTTGCGCGCGCACGCCCAGCGTGTGCAAGAATATTTGGGCGAGCTTGCAAGTTTATCCAATGGCAAGTTGGAATTGCGTGTGATTCATCCGCAACCATTCAGCGAAGAAGAGGACACTGCGCGCATAGCCGGTCTTGTTGTGCAACCCGTCAACAACGCTGGTGGCACCGCCATTCTTGGTCTTGTTGTGACGGGACCAGGCCTTCGTGAAAAAGTAATTTCGGTATTCGCACCAGATCGCGATTCATTTATTGAATACGAGGTTGTCAAAGCCATTGCCACGGTTGGCCGTGCCGTGAAACCAAAAGTTGGTTTGCTTTCATGCATACCGCTTCAACCAGCGCGCATGTTGCCAGACGGCTCCATGGGCGGTCCAAGTCCCGTTCCGTTTGTGATTGAGCAAATGCGTGAATTGTTTGACATGGTTGAAGTAGCGGACAACGCCGCGCAGTTACCAGTTGGCATAGACGCGTTGTTGCTTGTGCAGCCGCGCAAATTGCCAGAGTCCATGTTGAAATCGATCGACGCTTGGGCCGTGGCGGGCAAGCCGCTGGTTGTGCTGGCCGATCCATTTGCGGAAACTGATCAACACCCAGATTCACGCGCAATGGGCGCCAAAGTATCCGCAACCACATATGACTTTCCTTTACTGCGTGCGTGGGGCGTGGATATTCCGCCCGACATGACGGTGGGGGATATGAATTTCACCACGCGCATTCAAACGCCGGGTCCTGGCAACACCATGCGTGAATTAAATTATGTGGCCTGGCTTAGTCTTACTCGCGCGGCGCTGAATCAATCCGATCCGCTGATGAACCGCTTTGAGGCGATTAATTTTAAAAGCGTTGGTGAAATCCAAAAACTGAAAGATCGGCCCGAAGGCGTTGCGCCCAATATTGAGCCTCTGATTTTCTCAAGCGACAAATCGCAACTCATTCAATCGCTCAAGCTTGGCTACTTTGGTGACGCCGAGCAATTGCTGCGTGACTTGAAACCCGACGGTGTGCGCCGCGTATTTGCAGCGTGGATCACCGGGCCCATTGGAAGTTTGTTCACGCCCGCCATTGGCAACGCCAACATCGTTCTGATCGCCGACGCGGATTTACTGGCCAACGAAACATGGGTGAACGTGGACCCGCAAACTGGAATCCCCCAGGCGTTCTCTGACAATGGTCCGCTGATCATTGGCCTGCTGGAGCGCATGGCTGGCGATCCTGCCGTGGCAACACTGCGTTCGCGCGGTGGGTTCCGCAGGCCATTTGAAATTGTGCAGGAGCTTCGCAAGGCCGCCGAAGCCAAGTACATCGCTCGTGAAAAAGATTTACAACTGGAAGTGCGCGAGACCGAAATGAACATTGCTCAACTGCAGGAGAAAGTGACTGGCGGCGAAACTGGCCCCGGTAAATTAAGCCCCGAGCAACAAGCGGAGTTGGCCCAATTACAAATCAAAGTAAACGCATACCGCAAGGAATTACGTGGAGTGCAATATGGTTTGCGTCAAGAAGTGGACGCGCTGGGTCAGCGGCTTCTCATTCTAAACGTGGTGTTATGGCCGGTCATCGTGGCCATTGCCGCGGGCCTATGGTGTTGGCGCGCCGCGCGGCGAGTGGATCATTCTCGGTCGCAAGGCAGCTGAATGCATTGATCACGCCGCGTGGCCACGCTTGGGTTTGCACTTCAAAGAGTGCGATCGTCCATTAAAAGCGCAATCTTGCCAATAAAAATTGATCAGGCTTTGATACGGCATGTTCAGCTCTTGCGCCACTTTCAAACATGTCATCTTCAAGATAATTTGTGCCTACAATGTCAAACTTTGACAAACAATTCGCAACTTATTTTGGTCACTGGAGCCACCGGCTATGTGGGTGGGCGCCTTGTACCGCGCTTGCTGGCCGCGGGCCACCGCGTGCGTTGTTTAGTGCGTGATCCCACGCGCCTTCAGGGCCGCTTGTGGTTGAAGCAGGTTGAAGTTGTGCAAGGCGACATGTTGCAAGGGGACACACTTACGCCGGCTATGCGCGGCGTGGACATGGTGTATTACCTAGTTCATAGTTTGAGCGGCGGCAACAATTTTTCCGCTCGCGATATGTCCGCCGCCCGCAATTGCGCGCTGGTCGCCAAGCAAGCGGGGGTAAAGCGCATTATTTATTTGGGTGGCTTGGGCGATCCGCAAAGCAATTTGTCGCAGCACTTGGTATCGCGACACGAAACTGGTGAGGCATTACGCGAGGCGGGCGTGCCCGTGACGGAATTTCGGGCTGCTGTCATTGTGGGTTCTGGCAGTTTGTCATTTGAAATGATCCGCTATCTCAGCGAGCGTTTGCCCGTGATGATTTGCCCCAAGTGGGTGTATACGCGCACGCAACCCATTGGCATTCGCAATGTGCTTGACTATTTGGTGGCCGCCATTGATTGCCCGGAAAGTGCGGGGCGAATTGTTGAAATTGGCGGGCGTGATGTGATGACCTACGCAGACATGATGAGTGGCTACGCGCGCGTGCGCGGTTTGAAGCGTCGGTTGATTGCAGTGCCCGTACTCACGCCACGATTATCCTCGTACTGGGTGCATTTGGTCACGCCCATTCCCGCGGTGATTGCCCAACCGTTGATCAAAGGCCTGGGCAATGAGGTCATTGTGCGCGAGGACAGCGCACTCAAAATGTTTCCCAACATTGTGCCAATGGATTACCAAACCAGCGTGCGCTTAGCGATGGACAAAATAGAAACGCACGGCGTGGAAACTTCGTGGAGCGACGCGCTGGTCTCCAGCCAAGGTGACCGCACGCCGTTGACTTTGTTGAGCACGCAAGGAATGATCATTGAAAAGCGTCAGCTTGTGGTGAGCAAGTCCGCGGAGGCGGTGTATACAAGTTTTGCGTCGCTTGGTGGCGCGCGCGGATGGCTATGTTGGGATTGGACTTGGCAATTACGCGGCAGATTTGACCGATTGATTGGCGGGGTGGGCATGCGGCGTGGACGGCGGGATCCAATTGATTTACGTGTGGGCGATGCGGTGGATTTTTGGCGCGTGGAGCATGTGGTACCGGGACGCACGGTTCGCCTGCGCGCCGAAATGTTGGTGCCAGGACTTGCTTGGTTGGAGTTTGATGCGCGTCCCGAACCCGATGGAAAAACACTTTTGTTACAGACCGCCATCTATGAGCCCAAAGGGTTGCTAGGACTTTTATATTGGTACGCGTTGTATCCAATCCATGGCGTGATCTTTAGCGGACTCATTCGCAAAGTGGCGCAGCAGGCATAAACTCATGCAACTTTCATCCAAATAGGTAAACTAGCCTTCGCTCTAAAGTCAATAAATTTCAATGTGTTCGTGTCTTTTTTCTTCATTCTCTAATGAAAGCGATCTTCCAATGATCAATTTTGAAATACGCTCCGCGACTTTGATCCTGTCCTTCATGGTATTTGCGACCACGTCTTGCGTGATAGCGCAAACCACCAAAACGCAACCCGCCGCCAATACAAACGCAGCCAATCAAGACGCGGATGCGGGCAAAGCTGGCGCTGACGGTGACGCCGACCTTGCCGCCATGGATAAGGGCGTCGCAGCGAAGTCCGCAGAGAAGGGCGCGCCAAAATCGGAGGATGATTCGCAGCAAAAACTGATCAAACAACTACGCTCCGAGGCCGAACTGCGCAACGAGCAATTGTCCGCCAAGCTAGCCTCATTGAAGGCGGAGAATGATCAACTGCGACTGGCCAACGAATTGGCGCAGCAAAAGCAAACGCAAGCACTGCAGCAACTACAAGCCGAAAAAGGAAGGCTGGAGGCGGAACTTGCGTTGCTCAACGCCAAAGATTCAACCGCCTCCGCGCCAGATAAAACCAAGATCGAAACACTGCAGCGCGCGCAGAAATTGCGCGATGCGCAACTGACTGACGAGCTTTCAGGCTTGGCCGCGGAACAAGATCGCTTGAAGCAAATAAATGATGTGAATGCAGCCAAATTAATGGCGGAACTTTCTGGCAATAAGGCCGAGTTGGAGCGCGTCAAGACCGCCGAGGACATGCTTGATATGCAAAGCCGCGTGAAGATTGCGGGCTTGAAGCGCGAGCAAGATCAAATTGCGGCCGAGAATAGTTTGGCCGCCGAAAAGCGCCGCGCAGAGCAATCAAAAATGGCTGACGAGCAAATACGCGCCACCTCTGCAGCGCTCACCATCACCGCCCAAATCACAAACCGCGACGCAGAGGACAGGTGGCGCGACGCCGTGAACCTACCGCCGGCTTACACCATGAATCCTTTTCAGGATGGCGTACTCACCATCAGCGATCGCAAGATTGAAATCGACGGACCCATTGTCACCGGCAGCGCCGACAATGTGTGCGACCGTATTGATTACTTCAACAATCAGGATCGCACCAAGCCCATCTTTGTGGTGATCAACAATTCGCCAGGCGGCAGCGTGATGCAGGGCTACAGAATTCTCAAGGCCATTGAAACTAGCGACGCGCCTGTGCATGTGGTTGTGAAAAGTTTTGCCGCAAGCATGGCGGCAACCATTGCCACGCTCGCGCCCCACAGTTACGCCTATCCCAACGCCATTATTTTGCACCATCAAATGTCAAGCGCGGCCGTTGGCAACATGACTGACATAGAGCAAGAAGTGAAGACCTTGCAGGAGTGGGAGCGACGCCTTGCCCAGCCGATCGCCAAGAAAATGGGAATTACCTTGGATGAATTCAAGGCCAAAATGTATTCCGCCAAGAAAAGCGGTGATTGGGATGAGTTTGCCGATAAAGCGCTCGAACTGCACTGGATCGACCACATTGTCAACGAGATCCGCGAGGAGGGTATTCGCAAGAAGCCAACTGAAAATAAAGTTCCATCATGGATGTTCATGATGAAGACGGACGACAAGGGCAGTCCATATATGGCGCTGCCACCGCTTGAACCCTACGACTGCTACTTCATGATCAATCCGCGTAATTTTTACAGGGTGGATGGGCGATGATGAAAGTAAAAGAGAGTCGCTGAAACATTCTGTCAGACCGCGTTTGGTGTTGTTGATCAAGGACTTGCGCCAATCACCAAGCCCATGGCGTTATGAAGTCTGGCCTGAGCGATGGCCGCATCCGTCATGTAAGCGCACGCGTCGCGGTATCGACAGCGCGGTGCATTTTCTGACATGATGTGCATCATGGAAATGACACGACGATTTCAAGCGTTGAAGTCCGCTTCGCGCGTGACACGCACTCCAGCCGTGCATGCCAGGGTTAGAAATTAATCATGTTCATTTCACCACTGGTTCAATCATTGCGTGTGCTTCGCTGGCGCAAGGACCCCGTGGTGTGTGTTGCGTACGCAGTGTTCTTGGCTATTTTTATTTTCTTGGCGTGTCTTCCTTTTTCTGTCGCGGCGCAAACTATGCAAGTGCGTAAGTTTCATTTTGCATTGCATCCGTTTGGGTCGTGGGCCGTGGGCCAGTTTATTCCATCCATGTACAACTTTCATAACCGTCTTGTTGTTTCGTACGCGCCACTGCACGAGCTTGACGCGGCGCAGGAACAGGCGCCACGGCGAATCACGACGGTGAATCATTATTCATTTCACCCAATCTATTTTGACAGGGATCGGCAGCGGTTAATTTCGGACCAGCCGCTGCATTTGTACGCGCTCACAAATTACCGTGGACGCGAGTGGATGACTCCGTGCGTGCTGATTAGCCAAGGGAATGTGATTCACATGCAAATAGGAGCAACGGATGAGCCTGCCCAGCGCTGACGCGTTTGCGGAGCGCGTGGTTGTGGCCGCGCGAATAGTGGTGGCCATGTGGCTTGTGGGTTGGACATGCAAGTGTGTTGTATTGCTGGAATACTTTTTCAAGACGCTGGTGAGCCACCCAATGGTTCACGAATTTTTCCCGGCAGTATTTCGCTCGGCATTGGTGGCGCAGGCGGCTTATGTACTTCCGGTATTGGCGCTGCCCGTATTTTTTTCAAGGCGGCAAGCTTGGTTTTGTGTGGCGGCCGTCGTCATGGCTGTGTCGTCCGCGTTGTTGCTTATGCACCAAGACAGCGCAAGCGATGCGACATTTGAAACTTCATTTTGGGTAGGCGCGTGGCTTGTATGGTTTTCATTTTCCATGCGCCGCCGCGACCAAGAATTTTTGACGCACGCTCGCTCCTTAGCCTTGTGCGTGGTGGCCATTCAATTTTGTGGCGCCTTTGTTGGCAAATGCACTCCCGAGTATTGGAGTGGTCAAGTTCTGGCGGACATGTTTATGGAGCAGAAGCAAGGGCTCTTTGCAAGCTGGATTGGATCGCACTTTGACCAGGCCACAATTCGCATTTCATTTCAGTGGATCTCTAAATTTCTGATTGTGGGCGAAGGCGTATTCGCGTTGGCTCCATTGCTGCCGTATCGCCTGGTGTGTTGCGTCGGCATTCCATTCATGCTGTCATTCGCGCTGTTTCGATCTTGGATGATTTATTCGGTGTTAATGTGCTTAATTGGATTATTGATCGCGGGTTGGTGGCTTATGGCAAAAGCAGTTGCTGATATAAGTTCAGCATCTTCGTCCCGCAAATATCCCATGTGAACTGGCTTTCAATGCGCGCCGCCCTGGCCGCGCGTAACTGCTGTTGGTCGGGGCGTGTACGCAGAACCTGAAGCACGCATTGCGCCACGGAGTCATTGGTGAGCGCGCAGTTCAAGCCAAAGCTTTGCTGTTCCAAAGTGTCCCAAGTTGATTCGCGCGAGGCCACAACTGGAGTTCCCAGGGACAGTGCCTCCAGAATGCCAATGGAAAAACTTTCCGCGCGTGAAGGCAGCGCGAAGCAATCGGCGCGTTGCAGTAGCCAGCGGGCTTGTGGGCGCGTGATATCGGGCAGCCATGTGATGTTGTTTGAAACACCCAGTGAGTTGGAGCGCCGCAGCAGCGCCTGCTGAATGTTGTCGGGGTCACCGCCCGCAATCGCTAGGCGCGCGTTGGGTTGGTTGGCAAGAATGGCGGGCAGCGCATCGATTAAAAGATCCAGTCCTTTGCGATACGACAGGTAGCCAAAGAATGCAATCAGCGGAAATTGGTTATTCAGTACGGGAATGATGTGCGGCACTACATCATTCCATTGCGCGCGGTTCATGCCAATAGGAACGACTGTGCATGTGTTGGCCCAAATGTGCGCGTAGACGCTGTCGGTGCGCTCCACTTGGCTTACAAAGTGCACGGCGTTGGCGCGGGCAAGCAGGGGGCGCTCCACAAGAGTGTCGTAGATATTTTTTTGAAGGGTATTACGCGCCATGGTGAAGGGCATGAGCTGTGCGTGGGGAGTGACCACCACGGGAATGTTGTTGCGCGCCGCCCACGCCGCGGCTTGCGCGTTGTGATAACAGCGCAGCCCGTGAATGTGGATTATGTTTGGCTTGTCCTGAAGCTGTTGCAGCCACCGCGCAACGCTTGTGCGCCCAAGAAACGCGGGCCACTGCCGCGCAAGTATGGTGGCGTTCGTGTTGGTGGCGCGGCCGATTGTGTCGCAAGCAACCACGCGAGATGTGATTGTGTTTTGGTTGGTGGCGGTGGCGCTGGAAGTTGCGCTTTTTTCACACAACCAGGCGTGTAAATCCCAAATATATTTTGCCACACCGCCGCCAGCCGCGCCTGCGCTTTGGGTGACGTGCAGAATGTTGAGCTGTTGTTCCATGGAATGGATCATGCCGCGGGGGTGATCAATAAATTGCCTTGGCGTGGCATGTGATCAAGCATATTGGGGGAGATGATGGGTTGTAATTTCCAATCAATAAAAAATACTCTATAGCGCGGTTGAATGCGTTGTAGCAAGCGCATTAGGTCCGAAGGCAAGTGGCCCGCGCTGGCGCACGAGGCTGGATTGTGCTCCACAATGAGGCTTGGTGGATTTGGAGATTGCAGCATGCGGGACATGCCTTCAATCGCCGCAAGTTCCGCGCCTTCAATGTCTATCTTGACGAGATTTGGAACGCCCTTGAGCACATCGTCCAGTCGCGCTATTTGAACGCTGAACTTTGTATCAAGACCTGATCCATCTGGATACAAACTGGACATGCCATGATTGGACTTGGATTGAGTTGGGTGAAACAAGTCAACCATGCCGCCATGATTTCCAAGCGCCAGGTCATGGGCGCGTACGCGCGTATCCAATGCGTTTGATTTGAGATTGGCCAGCAGCGTTGCACGGTTCATTGGATCGGGTTCAAACGCATCCACTTGTCCAGTTGCGCCCACATGCCTTGCCATAAGAAGCGTGAAGTAGCCAATATTCGCGCCGCAATCAACAAACCAATCCCCGGGTCGCAACAACCTACGCATCTGTCGAGTGGTATCAAGTTCATACAAGCCAAACACCATGCAACAATCTGGATAGGTGGCAAGATTCAGTTTCATGTGTAAGCCGGCGGGAGTGGTCCATTGTTTAGACCACTGATCTTTGCCAATCAAAGACCGCGCCAAGCGCGCCAGCCGATATCCGCCGCGCTCCGTGGGTGCGATACGAGAATACGTTTTAAGAATTGAGCAAATGCCAGCGGAAATCGCACCCATACGCGCGATGATACGCAGGTTTGCAGCCAAGTATGTTGATGAAGTTTGATTTGCAAGGAATTTGATATGGGGCATTTCAGTTGTTGTATTCAACGCTTTCGCCATGTCGGGCGGGGTACTGCAATACAGCATTCAGCCAGTCAGATTGCAGGAGCGGTTGACATTTGTGTTGGACACATATTCGGGAACAAGTTGTTGGTCATGGGGCTTCGGATAGGGTCAAAATTCTTTACTATGAACACGCAATGCAAATGCAACAGAATCATTTCAAAAAAGCGCTCAAGGAAGGTCGTTTGCAGATTGGTCTTTGGAGCAGCATGTGCAGCACTATTGCGGCGCAGGTGTTGGGCGAAAGTGGCTTTGATTGGATTGTGATTGATGGCGAGCACGCGCCCAATGAACTGTCGGACATTGTTGCGCAACTTCAGGTGCTTGATGGCACGCATGCGTCTGCGGTGGTGCGGCCAGCGTGGTTGGACACGGTGGTGATGAAGCGCATGCTTGATAGCGGCGCCCAAACCATTCTGGTTCCGTTTGTACAGAACGCCAATCAGGCCGCGCTTGCGGTTGCCAGCGTGCGCTATCCACCCGCCGGAATTCGCGGCGTTGCGCCTGTGATTCGCGCCAGTCATTACGGCCGAGTGGATCATTATTTCAAATTGGCCGATGCGCAAATGTGTTTGCTTGTGCAAGTTGAAACCAAGGAGGCGCTTGCTAATTTGGAATCAATCGCCAAAGTGGATGGCGTGGACGGCGTGTTCATTGGTCCATCGGATTTGGCGGCGTCACTTGGTCACATTGGCAATCCGGCGCACGCTGATGTGCAGGCGGCGCTGCGTGATGCGGTCACGCGGCTGAAGGCGCTTGGAATGCCGGCAGGAATTCTCACATCCAATCAGAATGAGGCGCGCTGTTACATTGAATGGGGCTACTTATTTGTGGCGGTTGGATCGGATATCAATGTGCTGCGCCAAGGAGCCGACGCTTTGGTGAAAAACTTCAAGTCGTGTACATAGTCGGGTTCAGGCGTACGCGTGAACTGTAATCGCATCACAAAGAGGGTGAGAGCATGAGTAAAGAAATAACCCTGCCAATGGTGGACGGCGTACTGGTGGTTGTTCCAGATTCGTTGGAGTTGATCACCTCATATATGTTGCAAGAGCAACTGGATTGGTTTGAGCCAGAGATAAAATTTCTGCGACACGCGTTACAGCTAGGGCAGAAGGTCATTGATATTGGAGCAAATTATGGTGTATTTGCCTTATCCATGGCGCGCACGGTGGGTTCGGCTGGAAAGGTGTGGGCATTTGAGCCCGCCAATCCAACAACCAATTTACTTGAAAAAAGCATCGCGGCCAATGGCTTTCAGCATTTTGATTTGCAGCGATGCGCGCTTGCAAACGAGATTGGATTTGCGCAATTTATTGTTGGAGAGCATGCGGAATTGAACTCGCTCGCACGCAATAAACCGCAGTCGGCACACAACTTGGAGACGGTGCAGGTGCGAACACTGGATGAGCGCATGGGCGCGCTTGGTTGGACCAAAATTGATTTTATAAAAATCGACGCCGAGGGCGAGGAGGCAAACATTTTTCGTGGCGGCAAGTTATTTTTCTTACATAATTCCCCACTGGTCCAGTTTGAAGTGAAGATTACTGGTGATGCCGACCTATCCCTTATTCCAATGTTTGTAGACATGGGATATGAACCATATGAATTGGTTCCTGGCTTGGATCTATTAGTTCCATTTATCGCCGGCAAAAAACTTGACACCTTTCTCTTGAATATGTTTGCTTGCAAGCCTGATCGCGCGCAGTTGTTGTCGCAGCAAGGTAAATTGGTCACGCGAAGCGCTTTGGAGCAAATAGAAAATCAAGAGGCGGCAATTTTGCAAATTGCGCGTGCGAATTCCGCCTATGGATGGCGAAATTCATTGGCAACCTTGCCATATGCGGCGTCGCTTGCTTCGCAATAGGATCAGGCAATATCCACATCGCAAAGCCTGGAACTGCAAGAAGCGTTCATGCTGCACGCCAAGTGCCAAGATTTGCAGTTGCCACCAGCTCAGCGCTACGTGGCTCTCTTGGGCAGCCTTGCTCGCATCGCACGCGTGATTGAACAAAGACCATCGTTTCGCCACCGCTCCACGTTCTCCCGCATAGCAAGTAAGGCGGGCCAGCGCGAAATTGCGGCAAAGGTTTTGATCGAAATGGTCGAAAGTGGACATCAAGGAAAAGAGCTTGATATGAGCGAGCCATTTCTGGCTCCATGCGAGCGCTTTGAAAACATACCTTTTGGCGAGTCATCCAAATCGTGGGCAATGTGCGCCTTGCATGAGCAGTTTATAATTCTTCACGCGCATTCATCGTTCTATAAAACGCCACAAGCTATTCACATGTTGCAATTTGTGGAGCAGCAGGGTTATTTAGGGCCAGACATGCGGCGTCGCCTGGCTGTTGCGCGTCGACGATTAGAGAGAAAATAAGCTTGCGTTGAAGCGCGGACCGAAACACCTCAGTGGTATCGGGATGTATACCATGACCATGTATGCGTGATTTTGCTTTGCTCTATATAAATGGTGTGCGGCGAGAAATTCGTGGGCGCGAGGCGCTCTTGATGCTCGCCGATTGGCTTCGTAAAGAAGCGGATATGACAGGCACAAAAATTGTGTGCGCCGAGGGTGACTGCGGTTCCTGCACGGTGCTGCGCGCGTTTGCAAATTGTGCCACGCTCACACAGGCCCATACGCAGGCCAAGGTTCATGTTGGCGTGTCCTCAGTTGATGGTCAGAACGCTACGCATGTTGCGCCGCTTGATTTTGAGGCTATGAATTCATGCATTGCCACGGTGGCGCAAATGGATGGCTCGCACATTGTCACCGTGGAGGGTATGCAATGCGGTCAGGAATTATCGCCCGCGCAAGTGGCCATGCGGCAATGCCACGCATCGCAGTGCGGATTTTGCACGCCTGGATTTGTCATGGCAATCAGCGGCATGTTGGAAAAACATGGAGGTGCAGGTGGCGCTGGCGTAGACGCAAAAATGGCCGCGAATTATCTCACTGGCAATCTGTGTCGTTGCACCGGATATACGCCCATTGTGCAGGCGGCGCTCACAGTACGCGCAACGGAAAAATATTCAGTGGCGGGGCGCTACTCGAACGCCGCGGCTATTGCGGATGCGTTGGCAATAACCAAGCAACCATTATTGATCGAACACGATGGCGTGAAATTGTTCGCGCCAACTTCCTTGCGCGAGGCACTTACTTTTGCCGCGCAGAACCCCGGCTTTCGGGTGCTTGGCGCGGCGACGGACTTGGGCGTGCAAATAAACAAGGGCAAGCCTCTGCCACGCGTGGTGTTAAGTTTGCATTTGCTTGACGAGTTGTATCAAGCCAAGCAAACTCGAGCCGGCATTGTTATGGGTGCGCGCGTCACACTGGCGCAAGTACGGCGCATGTGCGAAACCACCGCGCCAGAGTTGGCGCACTTTCTCAACTTATTCGCATCGCCGCAAATTAAAAATGTGGCCACGCTGGTTGGCAACATCGCAAACGCATCGCCTATTGGCGACACGCTTCCGTTTTTGCTGATCGCTGGCGCGGTGGTGCATGTCGCGAGTCGGCCTAGCGGCAAGGGCCCAATTCAAAAGCGTAAAATTGACATGTGCGATCTGTATGTTGGCTACAAAAAACTGGCGCTTGAGCCTGGTGAAATCATCACGCATGTGTCTTTCGATGCCACGAGTTCCAACGAAATCCTGCGGCTTTATAAAGTTTCCCAGCGCAAAGACATGGACATCAGCGCCATCAGCGGCGCGTTCTCACTCACCATGGCTGGTCGCGAAAAACATCCGGCCGCAAGCGATCACAAAAAAACCGATACCAAGCCGCCTATTCGCACAGGTCAAAAACAAACCACGCCGCGCGTTGTTTCTGCGCGCATTGCTTTGGGTGGCGTGGCGGCAACGCCTATTCGTATGCCAGAAGTAGAAGCCGAACTGCTTGGTGACTTCACTTTGGAAAAAGCCGAGCGCGTTGCGCAGATGATCACGAACTCCATTGTGCCTCTGTCCGATGTGCGCGCCAGCGCGGCGTATCGCCGTGTCACGGCCGGGAATATGTTTCGTCGCTACGCCAAAGAGGTGCTGCATGGCTGATGCCCCAATCGGACAAGTTTCTAGTTATTCAGGTGCGCTCACACCAACGACATTGCTGCCAGACCTTGGCTCTCTGCCGCACGATTCCGCCACCACGCATGTCACGGGCACATCTGAATTTATCGACGATCGGCCAATGCTTAAGGGCGAATTGCACTGCGGACTTATCTACAGTCCATTCGCGCGCGCGCGATTGCAGCACCTGGACACCGCGCCCGCGCTTGCAATTCCCGGTGTGGTCTGCGCCATCACGGCGGCGGATGTGGCGCACAACATGTGGGGCGATGTATTCGCTGATCAGCCTGTGATTGCGGCGCAACAAGTGAACTTTGTAGGCGAAGTGGTGGCTGTGATTGGCGCGCAAACCAAAGAAGCCCTGGCGCGGGGCTTGGCTTCCGTTGTTGTACGGTGGGAAAAACTTCCGGATATTCGCAGCATTGATGCAGCCGTGGCCAATGCAAGTTTCATTGGGCATGAACTTCAAATTGCCAAAGGTGACGCGTTGACCGCGCTGAAATCCTCGCCTCACACCATTGCTGGCGTGTTGAAGATAGAAGGCGCGGACCACTTTTATTTGGAAAGTCAGGCAGCCGTGGTGTATCCGCGCGAGGATGGACAACTTGAAGTGCATTCATCCACGCAGCACCCAACGCAAACGCAGCATGTGGTTGCAAAGGCGTGCGGTATTCCATTCAGTGATGTGGTGTGCGTGGCTAAAAGATTGGGTGGCGGCTTTGGCGGAAAAGAAACGCAGGCCTCTCCTTTTGCTGCCTACGCGGCGCTTGTGGCTAAGCGCACCGGTTGCGCCGCTCGCATTGTATTGACCAAGGATGAAGACATGATCATGACGGGTAAGCGCAATCCGTTTCAGATTCATTACGAATGCGGCTTTAATGACGCTGGAAAAATAATTGCCCTTGACGCCATGTTGTATTCCGACGGTGGCGCGTATGCGGATTTGTCCACGGCCATTATGGCGCGCGCAATGTTGCACTGCGACAACGCTTACTTCATTGAGCATGCCAGATTGCGCGGCCAAGTATGTCGAACCAACTTTCATCCCCACACTGCGTTTCGCGGCTTCGGCGGTCCCAAAGGTGTGGCTTTGATCGAGATGATTTTGGAGGACATTGCGCGCGTGGTTGGCCGGGACGCATTGGATGTGCGCAAGTTGAATTGCTACGCTCCCGACCGCGACACCACGCCATATGGACAACGGGTGGAAAATAATTGTCTACCTGATCTTTTTGAAGCGTTGGAAACAAAGAGCAATTACCGCGCGCGCCGTCAAGAGATTCAGGCATGGAATCTAGATCGCGCGCGCAATCCGCACGCTCATGCGCGCGGACTTTCCATGACCGCCGTCAAGTTTGGTATTTCATTTTCAACGCGTTTCATGAACCAGGCCAATGCGCTTGTGAATGTGCACATGGATGGCACCCTGCAAGTTTCAACCGGCGCCGTTGAAATGGGTCAGGGCGTGAACTCGCGCATTGCCGCGCTTGTGGCGGAGCAATTTGGCTTGCCATGCGCGGCGGTTCGCATCATGCCAACCTCAACCGAGAAAAATGCCAACACTTCCCCAACCGCGGCCAGCTCGGGCACGGACATGAACGGATCAGCGGCCGTGATGGCGTGTCAAAAAATAAAGCATCGACTCGCAGCTCTTGCGTGCGCCTTGCGCGCTATTGCTCCAGAACACTGGCCCACCAAGACCGCGGGTGCAGCCACTCAGCCAGAAATCGCAATCTCTGATCGCGCTGGAACATTCACTATGTTTCCAGACGCCACACTGCATGACGCGCGAGTTGATGGCACGGGCGCCACGACAAATGTGAACAGTCCGCATGCAACGCGTGTGATATTCAAAAACTCAAATGTCATTGTCAGCGAACCCGCCCAACCAGATTTTCAAATAGAATTTTCGCAATTGGTGAGCGAGGCCCATTTCAATCGCACATCTTTAAGCGAGTACGGCCACTACGCCACGCCACACCTGGCCTTCGACAAGGTGAAAGGCCAAGGCCGCCCGTTCCTGTATTTCACGCAAGGAGTTGCGGCCAGCGAGGTGGAAATTGATCGCCACACTGGCGAAATAAAAGTGCTGCGCGTTGATATGTTGATGGATGTTGGTCGCCCCGTGAACCACGCGCTTGATATGGGGCAAGTTGTTGGGGGATTTGTGCAGGGAATGGGCTGGGTCACCACCGAGCATTTGTATTACAACGACAACGGCTTACTTGTGTCGCATTCACCAAGCACATATAAAATTCCCTGTGTTCAAGACACGCCGCGCATCTTCAACGCTGATTTTATTGTGAACAATGCCAACGCAGTGAATGTGCGCGCAACCAAAGCCACTGGCGAGCCGCCGCTGTTGCTTGCTATTTCCGTGTGGACCGCCGCGCGTGACGCAATTGCGCTGGCGCGGCCCGTGCATGCTGGCGTCCCAACCACAAGCACTCCTTTCAGCGGAGCAACCAATCACACGCATTCATCCAGCGTAAATCTTGGGTCGCAGTCCACCGCCAAGAAAAATCTTGTGCGACTGTCCATTCCCGCCACGGCTGAACGGGTGTTGCGCGAATTGTCGCCAGAATTATTCGCGCGCTGGGACGCGCCCTCCACGCCATGAGCTGCGTCATGGCCGACTATCTGGAGAAAGCCAGCAAGCTCGCCGAACAAGGAGTGGTTTTTGTAACCATCACCCTCGTTCAACCAGAGGGACATGTGCCACAGGACATTGGCGCAAAGGCGATCGTCACGGAAAGTGGACTTGAGTGGGGCACCGTTGGCGGCGGACGACTTGAAGCGCGGGCCATTGAGCATGCGCTTGCCATGATCGCGCGCGTGATGGCTGGCGCCGAAACCAATAAAGTGGTCGATTCAGAAATAGTGCGCTACGAATTGCAGCGCGACTTGAACATGGTCTGTGGCGGAGCGGCGACTTTGTTCTATGAAATTTCCGCGGCACGCAACTGGAGTATCGCCATTTTTGGCGCAGGCCATGTGGCGCAAGCAACCGTGGCGTTGCTCTGCACATTCGCGTGCAATGTAATTTGCGTAGATCATCGCCAAGAGTGGTTGGACAAGATCGCGCCGCGTGGGAACCTGCGTAAAATTATGGCCGCTGATATGTCGCTTGAAGTTGCCACTTTACCCGCGGGAACTTTTTATGTGTGCATGTCGCAAGGCCACGCCACCGACCTACCCATTGTGCGCCGCATTCTCAAACGTGATCAAGCGGCATTCATTGGCGTGATTGGTAGCCAGGCCAAAGCCAAAACTCTGCGTGGCGCTTTGCTCAAAGAAGGTTTCGCCCAGGAAGCGGTGGACAAAATTCATTGCCCAGTGGGTCTGCCTATTGGAGGCAATTCGCCAGCCGAAATTGCCGTCAGTATTGCCGCACAACTTTTACAAAGACGCGATAATTTGGCTTAAGTATTCGGATATATTTAATAACCATGAAAAATGAAACCGCCGCAACGTCGTCTACAAAAAAATCTGGCTTCCTTAAAAAAATAATAATAATTTGCGCTGCCGCGATGGTGTTGATTGGCGTCACAGCGATTTTGTTTTTAGATGTCGCCGCCGCGCGCATTGTCACCATTGCGGCAACACGCGTGCTTGGCGTGCAGACAACTCTTTCATCCGCGCACATCGCCATTTTGGGTGGCACAAGTTCCTTGAAGGAATTGGTTGTGGGGCAACCGGCGGGCTTTGGAACGGAGTCCATGTTGAAGGTCACCTACGCGGGAATTACCGTCAACTTGCTCGAGTTGCTTTCGAGCGACATTGTGGTGGAGGAAATAAATATTGACGGCGTGTTGGTGACCTTAGTGGAGAAAGATGGAAAAGTGAATTTGCAGGTGGTTGCCAACAGCCTCACCCAATCCTCGGATGCCGCTGCAAAGCCCGCGGCCACTCCTAGCGCAACCAAAGGATCTTTTGAAACGGTCACCATTAAGCAACTCAAAGTCACAGACATCAAAGTTTTGTTGGAAGGCAACGCGATGGTCACGACTGGAAAAACTTTAGAAGTCAATATTCCAGACATTCTTGTGGCGGATCTTGGAAGCAAGACTCCCGTGAGTCAAGTGGCCTCCCATGTTTCCGCTCAATTAATAAACAGACTTTTGCTTGCCATTGTGAAGGCCCAGATTGCCAACTTGCCAAACGCCATGGTGAGTGGCTTGGAAAACGCGGCTGGGCAAGTCGGAAATATTTTAAATGGAAGCTCTGAAGCTCCAGCGATTCAGGGGGCTGGGTCCGCCATCATGGAAGGTATTCAAGATATTGGCAAGGGCATTCAGGGCATATTTGGCGGCAGCACTCAACCTCCCCAGTGATCGTTATTTCACTTTACTCGCCAGTGGATCGTTGGGCATTTTATAAATATGGGTGGCGTTCACAATAAACGCGCCGCCGTCGGTGGGTTGCAAGGTGCCCTCAACGGCGATCCACATGAGTGGCTTTAATGATCCATCGGCTGCAAGCGACATGGAAAGCGCCTTACCGGTTGGGTCAGTGATGCATACGTAAGCTATTGCTTTGGACAACTCCTCCTTGGGTACGCAGCAATAATCCGCGGGAGTTGGGCAGTGGTCATCGTCCCCCATTTCGGCGCAGGATTTCATGGACGCATCCACCATGGTGAACACGGCGCGGTTGCTTACAAACGGATTGACCGATCCACCAACTCTGCCAATCATGGCGACACGGTCGCCCGCCTTGGCGCTTTGGCGAACTTGGAGCACGCCGACTGCGCCGGCTGGTGCTTGCGTTATAAATAAATCTTGGGGCAGCGCTGATGTTGCGCCAGTCTTGGTCGGTGTTGGCGCACTTTGTTCGCATGCCAAAGGCGTGATGACAATAAGAGCGGCAATGATATAAGCACATGATATTTGTTTGGATTTCATAAGGCAGATTCCTTTGAGGTGTTATACAAGATCAGATTTTAACGCCAACGGAATGTCGACGCGTAGACAACGCAAAGCGGGGGGCAAACTTCCAATCAGTCCAAGCAATAAACCGGCGGCAAGACCGCTGGCAACGCATGCGGCGTCCACGCGCAGAGAAAATATTCCCATGGAGAAGCGCACGCCTAGACCATCAAGTAGAAACGCGGCAATCATGAGCGCGGGAATTGCGCCAGCAGCCACGGTGATGATGGATTCTTGAATTAAATTGACGAACACCGCGGCGCGTGAAAATCCAAGCACTTGCAGCATGGCGATTTCGCGCGAACGCGAGGCGAAGGCGGCATCAAGCGCGTTCAGTCCGCCAAGCATGGCGCCTAGCGCCACAATCAGTGCGCTGATAGCGATAAGAATTTGAACCGGCCTGAAAAACCTAGCAAGACCGGCGTAATACGCCGGCTCATCAATGGCTGCCAGTTCCAAGTCGGGTCGCAGCGCCGCGAACATTTCCAGGTCGCCAATGTCGGCACCGTCGAGCGAAATCACTGCCACCGAAATTGTTTGCCGCTTGGTCAGCACCAGCAAGTCGCTGATGGGCGCCCACGCCTCGCCGTCAATGGCAACGCCGGGTGCGTCAATGATGCCGGTGACGGTGAATGGAATGTCGTCAATTAAAATTCCTGGAACAGTGGTTTGGTTCGCACTATCCGCGCTTGAACTATTTTGGTTCATATTGGTTGTAGTTGCAAAGTCGTTGTCGGATATGTCGAGCCTTGCGGCCAGTGATCTTCCAACAAGCGCTTCAGAGCGGCCAATTTCTGGAAGGCGACCAATGCCAAGACGCGCTTGCGGGTGAACCATGAAAGCACCTGGCTCAACGCCGCGCACCATGACCAAGTCGCGCGCGTTGCCAGTTGGCGCAGGTTGATCCGCGCGGCGCAAGGGCAGTGGAACATGAAGTTCAGGTGAAATAAACGCCGCGCCACCCAATGATTTCATCCCGCGAATACTGGCGGCAAGAATGCCGGGCGTGCTGGCGGAAATTTCGCTGCGCTCCACGCTCTCTTCGCTGCCAGCGCCAAGCAACATGACATTGCCCACGGTTCCGCTGGCGCGAATGCCGCGGTCAAGCGCGCGCACGCTGGCCACCGCGCTCACCACCAAGAACACAACAATCGCTCCACCACTCGCGGTCAGCGCCAGGCGCAGTGGACTGCGTCCAATGTTGCGTGCGGCATAATGCAGGGGCAAAAGCTTCATACGTCAAACTCCGCGGCACAGTGTTGAAAATGCGAAACGCGATTGCTAGCGGCATGAAGTTGCAACTTCATGAGCGAAACCCCGCAACAATGGTTTGACGCGCTGCAATGATGGCGGGAACAATTCCCGCAAGAATGCTCAGACCAATCGCAATCGCCACGCCTATGACGGCATTGCCAAGCGATGGGGGAATTGCAATGGACACGCCTTCCATGGTCATGGCAGTACGCGCCAATGAAACCGCCGCGTATGAAGCGCTCGCGCCAAGGACTCCACCAACTCCGCCCAGGATGAGCGCCTCCAACAACACCAGTGTTGCCAAGTGAAAGCCCCCAAATCCAAGTGTTTGCAGCACGCTGATTTCTTTTTCGCGGCTGCGCATAGACAACACGATTGCGTTGGCCACCAGTGCGAACACGGCAACCAACGCCGCAATTCCAAGCGCTTGTGCAAAGCCAACTAACACAATCACATCGGTGGCGGCGCGCGCGACATGTGCGGTCTCCGCGCGCGTTGTTGTTGGAGATTGATCCTTGGCAAACTGCTCATCAATGGCCTGCGCAACCGCGTCCATTTGGGAGGGATCCTTCACGCGCACATCAAATTGTGTCACCACGCCGCCAGTGCCGCCGCGTTTGGCTTGCTCCTGCAAAAAAGCCAGATGCACAAACGCGCTACTTTGGTCTTGCGGTAAATCGCTTTCAATAATTCCGGCCACAAACGCGTCCACTCCCGCGGCGGTGAATCGGTCGCCAGCCTTGAGACGCCGCCGCTGTGCAAGTTCGCGGCCAATCAACGCGCTGTCGCCGCGGCTCAGCCAGCTTTGCATGTCTTGCGAACTGGCGCTATGACTGTGCGAGGCAGCGAATTCCTGCGGGGGCACTCCACGAAAGGTGACCACATCAAGCGAGGCGCGACAGTTGGATACCACTATTTTCACGGGTGTCACATTGGCCACGCCAGGTATTTTTGCAATCGTGTTTTCATAAGACTGGGGTAATTGGCTCGTAAAGGGACAAAATCTATTTTGTCTGTACACAATCAGCGCGGTTTCGCCGGCGGATTGGCGTGTGGCACGATCAACTCCGCTGCGCATGGCTTCCACGGTGCAGAATAAAAATACCGCTACCGCAACACCCGCCAGCACCAGCGCGCTGCGGGTCGGACGCCGTCGCATGCCGCGCCACGCCATGGTGGCCATACCCATGCAGGATTGAGCGCGGCTCATACGCGCACCGCCACATCTTCCACAAGTTGTCCTTTTTCAAGGCGGACCAAGCGCTGCGCATGCGTGGCGGTGGCGGGATCGTGAGTGACCATGACAATGGTTTGGCCACGCTCGCTGTGCAACTGTGACAGTAGTTGCATAATGCTTGCCGCCGCAACGCGGTCAAGATCACCCGTTGGTTCGTCCGCCAGCAACAATGCTGGCCGTGTGACAATAGCGCGTGCAATTGCCACGCGTTGCTCTTGTCCACCAGAAAGCTGGCGCGGATAATGCGCGTGACGGTCGGCAATACCCACGGCTTCAAGCGCCTCGCTCACGCGTTCGTGGCGCTGGGCGCGTGAAAGTTCATGTAGATAAAGAGGCAATTCAATATTTTCATACGCTGTCAACACGGGGACCAAGTGATACAACTGAAAAACATATCCCACGCTTGTGGCGCGCCACTGCGCAAGTTGCGTTCGCGAAAGTTTGGTTAGATCTTGGCCATCCACCAACAACGCACCCGCAGTTGGTCGGTCAATACCAGCGAACAGATTCAGCAATGTGGTCTTGCCAGATCCCGATGGACCCATCAATGCAACAAACGCCCCGCGCGCCAGCGTTAGGTTGATGGACTCAAGCACGCGCACGGTTTCACCGCCGCGTGCATAGTGCTTTTCCAAATTTTTGCAGACAATAATGTCACGCTTTCCATACATATTTGTGAATGCCTCAGTGGTTTGCATGTGGTTCTCCCTTTGAATTGGTTTTTGGTGAAGCAGTCTTGTCGCCAGGCGTTTCTGAGTTGCTGCGCATGAGTGCGTTGCTTGCCTCTGTTGTTGCAGTTGCGTCGTCCATACGAACCAGTTGTCCATCGCGTGTGGTGGCAGAATTTGGCAGTACAACAAAGTCCCCAGGTCGCAGACCACTTTGAACAGCGGTCCACTCGCTTGTGGGTAGCGCGCACACAATTGCACGCGACTCAATGCGGCCAACGCCATCGCGCACATCCACCATGACGCGCACGGAGCCGGTCCGTGTGCCATTTGGTTGCGTGACGGTGTTGGCCAACGCAATTTCTGGCGCCGCAATTTCTGTTCGACTTGTGGCGCCCGAATTGATGCCCGCATTCATGTCCGCATTCATCGCTTGCGCCGCTTCGGCGTTTGCCGCCGCAGTAGGCGCGGGTGCGCTATCCAGCAAAATACGAACGCGCGCCAGCATGTCTGGCACCAAACCAAGCGGGGGATTTTCCAGCAACACTTTGGCTTGCAGGGTGTTCTTGGCAATATCTGCTTGCTGCACAAGCCGTAGCACGCGGCCACGCACGGTTTGCCCAGGCAGGGAGTCAAATTGCACTTGCGCTTGTTGGCCAACAAGCAACTTGCCCGCGTCAGCAAGTGGAACATCCGTTCGCACCTGCAAATTGTTGGGATCAAACAATTCCACAACCGCCGCGGTTAATGCGTCCATGCCAACAAGAGAGCCGGGCGCGGCAAGACGAGCCATGACAACGCCCGCAACGGGCGCGCGAATTTCAGTGCGCCCCAAAGTCAATTCCGCGTCGGCACGCGCCGCGTCGGCTTGTTCAACCACGGCCTCTGCCCCAAGCACCTTGATGCCAAGCCGCGCAACTTCGCCTTCGCTCACGGCTCCGCTCGCCACCAATTTTTGCTTACGGACAAGCTCATCTTGCAGCATGGCAAGTTCGGAGGATTTCATTTTCAGCTCCGCCTGACGCCCACGCAGCGTAATTTTCGCCTGATCATTGATCAAACGAGCCACGACTTGGCCTTTCTCAACACGGTCGCCCTCGAGCACCAGAACTTCGCTCACAACGCCGCTTGTCAGCGCCGATGCCGCGATTGGAAATGGAGATGGCTCCACCCATCCCGGTGCTTGCACAACCGCGCCGCGCTCGAAGGAAGTTTGATTGGCATGCATGGGCATGGCATTCCGTTGTGCCGCGCGCAGCACAACAGGAACAGCGCGCACCGTTGTCAGCGGCGCCCACGCGCGCCAACTCGACCACGCAAGAATGGCAACTGCGCTTAGAACAATCAGCGCGGGCAATACCACGCGTGTACCAATACGGGCGCTTGGTAGGGGAATATCGGATGTCGGACTTGATGTGAATATCAAGCTCGCGTTTCCTGTCATGTTTGACTTTTGTGTCATGGCAATATCTCCGCTGGAAGAAATCCTGAGGCTTTCACTAATGCCAGTCGCGCGCCGCGTCGTTGCCGCTCCAAATCATTCATCGCCAGCTTGGCGTGATTCAAAGCGTGTTGCGCATCGACGGCATCGCGACGCGAGCCTTGACCCACATCCGCCGAAATTTTCGCGCGCTCGGCATTTTCCATGATTGGGGCCAGCGAATTTTTTTGGCTGACGTCGCGAATCTCTTGCACGGCAAGAGCCTTCACCATGGCGCCACGCAGCTCAAGAATTGCAGCTTGTCGCACACGCTCCGCTTCAATAGAGGCGGTTTGCAATTCGGCCTGGGCTTTTTCAATGCGCGCTGTGCCAGTGTTGAAAATGGGTAATTCCACGTTGGCGCTCAACATGGCTGATTCCATGCCCTCCATGTCGCGGTCAAAGCCTCCGCCTAGTTCAAGTTTGCTGGAGCGAGTTCGCTGCGCAAGTTCAAGCCGGCTCTTGGCCGCGTTCGCCTGCGCTTGCGCGGCGCGTACATCAAGGCGGGTGTTGGCCAATGCCGCGAGTAACTTTTGTTCATCGGCAATGGGCGCATGAATTGCGAAGGTGGCAGATGAATCAGGCGCGCCCGTTCGCCAGTCTGTGGACGCCTGCGCGCGTCCAAGTAACCCCATCAGTGATAATTTTGCGGTTGCAAGCATCTCACGCGCCAGCGTTAGGCGATGATGCGCGTCGGTCAATTCCACTTGCGATTTTGTAACCATGTCGCCAGTGGATTCTCCAACGGCGAAACGCTCGCGTTCAATCATCAGCAGATATTCGGTGAGCTCCAAGTCATTTTGTGCAAGATTGCGCTCCTCGTTTCGAAGAACAACATCATGCCACGCAATGCGCGTATCAACAGCCAGCGCAACCGCACTTGCACCCAACGAAAGGAGCGCCGCTTGGTAATTATCCCGCGCCACCTCGCTGCGCAGCGGTTGCTTCCACAACTCGTCAATTTGAAACAGCAGCATTGCAAAAATTGGAACCATGCTTACGGAATCGAGCGGCACGCCAGTGCTGAAATTCAACATTGGATTTGTGGGCGTAGCGATATCAATAGCTTCGGCGCGCAGTGCGGTGGTTTGCGAAATCATTTTGGCAATTGCGGGGCTGGCATCAAGTGCGATCGCCACCGCGTCCACCTCATTCAATGGATTTGGAAGCTCGGTTGCCGCGGCAGCATGTAACATTTGCGCCTCAATTGCCTTTGAATTGGATTGAGTCCAACTTGGCGCGACGCCGGTATTGCGTTGTAAGTCCGCGTTCAGCGTGGTTGGTTGCTCAAATGTGTGCGTGGCGCAACCGCCAACCAACATCATGATGACTGCGAGAATGGCGTTATGAGTTGTTGCCAGAGCGCGCGATGGGATTCTGTCTATTCCATTGGCGCTTGTGCGGCGCATGGGCTGTGTCAAAAAAGGAAGAAACTTTTTCATAATCGAACTCCAAATTTAAAAATAAAACCACAAGACAAAGTGCGCAGGAGAATTCCTGAGCACCTCAAACGTGATTGGAGTTCAAATAATCCAGTGCGAGTGGATGGCGCAGCGTTGGTTCACGCTCAGCGGTGGACCTGGCGGGTCGTTTTGGAACAATGAAAAGGCTCTTATGTCATGGTCAATTTGTACGGCCGTCCAACTAGCAACCCATGAATTTTGGAGGCATTTATGCAGGCTCAGAGCGTCAAGATCAATACTGACCGATGGTGGAGGTGGGGCTTTGGTTAAGCAAGACGGACAGGATTGGCAAGGTGCATTGTGAGAATGATTCTGTTCATGATCGCATTCACCATCATTCAGCGCTGGTGATTGGCAAATCACCTTGATTGGTTGGGCGCAACAATTCAATTTCGGTTCTTGTTGCTTTGGATGGTCTTGTACTGAGTCGCTTGTCGATAAGCAACACATCACCTCGCCCATTAAAAAATTCGTAAATTGACAATGGCACACTGGTAGCCACAGCGCGGCGAACAAAGTGATCAGGACTCTAGGAGTGATCAACATGCTTCTAATGAATAATAGATACATATTTGAAGTTTGCAAACCCTGAATCAAATTTTATAAATAAATCAACGGAGTACACCGTTTCATTGCCCCAAACTGGTGTTCGTGTAGTCCGAAATCCAACCATGAAATTGGTTCACCCCGCGTAATCACCTTCAGGAGGCTTCGAAAAAGTGGATTTGAGAAGCCGCCAGCCCAAAATTATCATTTTATTTCAAAATTAATGCGACTTATAACGCATTGCCACTACATTATTATTGCTGAAGTGATGAACTCGCTTGGTCGTTGATTGTTCTTAAAGGAGATACTCAAAATGTTTTTAATCCAAATCCAATCAATCTTGACTGTTTTAGCAGCCACACTCCCATTGGCCTGCGTGATCTCAAGCGCACACGCTGGCGAAGATAAATACAGTCAACAAATGACCTATCCCTTGACGGATGGCGCAGCATTGCCCCGCATGCCAACGGCCGCGGAAAAAGAATGGATGCATAAAAACCCGCAATCAATTGCGAAGTTGGCAAATGTGCAGCCTCAAGGAACTGTAGTTTCGTCCACCGAATACCAACCCAGCGAGGCGATCATTTATGGATGGTCTGGCTCGACCAGTTGGAAAACTATTTTGGCACAAATGGCCAAACAAATCACAACGGTTGGTCAGGCTGATGTGATTGTTGTGGTGGCGAATGCAACCGACCTTGCGGCCATGACCAGCTTATTCAACACCAATAATGTGAATATGAGCCGCGTGCGCACAATCACTGGAGCCCTGAACAGTATTTGGATGCGCGATTACGGTCCGCGCATTCAGTATGAAAGCGGCGTGCGCGTGATTGTGGACAGCATTTATTACAGCACGCGTCCGCTTGACAACGCCATTCCAACAGTGCTTGCGGCCGCATTAAATAAGCCCCATTACGCGCTGAATTTGCTTCACTCTGGAGGCAATTACCACATGGGCGAATCGGGTGTTGGTTACGCCACACGCTTGGCGGTGGATGACAATCCAAGCCTCAGCGAAAGTCAAATCTCGGCGCTGTTCCAGTCGTATTACGGAATGTTTACGCGGTGGCAAACGCAACTTCCTTGGAGCGTGGATGCCACAGGTCATGTGGACATGTGGTTCATGCCAATCGACACCAATAAAATTATTATTAGTTCATGGCCCGCAAATGTTGGGTCGGCCCAGGCTCTGACATGCGACGCCGCGGCGATTGATATGCAGAATAGGGGCTTCACCGTCTATCGCGTGCCCGCGCGTTTGATCAACGGCGTGCATTACACCTATGTCAATTCTGTCATTTGCAATAATTTAGTTTTGATTCCAAGCTATACCAACACCACTGTTTCCCAGTACAACGCGCAGGCGTTGGCCGCTTGGCAAGCCGCGCTGCCTGGCAAGACCGTGGTGGCTATTCCATGTCAGAACATTATTTCCGCGGCGGGTGCCATGCATTGCATTGTCATGCATTACCCCACGCATACTGGTGGCAACAATCCGGTTGTGTATGTGCGTTCTCCCAATACAGCGCAGCAACTATCTCCAACCAACGCAGTGAGTGTGCAGTGGATCAGTGACCATGTGCGTACCATCACTTCAGTCGATATTCAGTTGTCCCTTGATGAGGGCGTTACTTTCACAACCGTGGCCGCCAATGAGGCAAACGATGGCGCGTATACATGGATTGTCCCCGATGAATACTCCACCAGCGCGCGCATTCGCGTGTTGGCGCGTGACGCTTTGGGCAACACTGGTTCGGATCAGAGCGATGTTTCATTCGCCATCAATGGCATGCAGCAACGCAACGGCGACCTTGATCATGATGACTTCATCACAATCTCAGACCTCAGTCTGATGTTGCTTGAATGGGGATTGTGCCCGAATGCAGCGGATTGCCCATCCGATCTTGATCGCGATGAGGAAACAAGCGGAAGCGACTTAGGCAATCTGTTGTTGATGCTGGACGAATCGGTGGAATGATGTCCAGGTTGGCGGGTGCCTGCGTGATTTCACATCGCGGGTTATCTTGCCACCATGGCTATAGAACATCTTTCAGAGGAGCAAGTTCGTACCTGGACGCGTGAGCAAAAGGATCGATGGTGGCTGGAAAATGTCTACCGCGGCAACATGGCGCAACTTACGCTGCGCGCCGCCGTAACTGGGTTTTGTCTCGGCGGCATTCTTAGCGCAACTAATCTTTACATTGGCGCCAAAACAGGTTGGACGCTTGGCGTTGGTGTGACCAGCGTGATTCTTAGTTTTGTCATGTTCCGCGCCATGTCGCGCGTGCAACTGGCCAAGGACCTCACCATTCTGGAGAACAACGCGGTGCAAAGCATCGCCACCGCTGCCGGCTACATGACTGGTCCCCTGATCTCCGCGCTGATGGCGTACATGTTCATCACTAACAAGCCAATGCTGTGGCACCAGATGTTGTTGTGGAATGTGCTGGCCAGCATTTTGGGCGTGCTGGTTGCGTTTCCCATGAAGCGCCGCTTTATCAACGATGAGCAGCAACCATTTCCCGAAGGCCGCGCCGCCGCCGTGGTGCTTGATTCGCTCTATCCAAATGCGCCGCGGGGCGGGACATTGCATCTGGTCAATGGCATGCCTGTAGAAAAGCCCGCGCCGCAAAGCGGTGGTGGCGTGGACTCTGGATTATTCAAAGCCAAAGCGTTGGCATGGGCCGCGGGCCTTGGCGCGGTGTTGCAGCTTCTAGTGGCCGGCGGCTACATGGCCATGCTGCAAATTCGCGTGCTTGGTATACACAAGGCTAAGGAATCTCTGTGGAAAATTCCTGAGCGCCTTGACGAGTGGTACTACAAACTTGCGCACGCGGGAAAAGTTCCGCTACCAAAATCGTTGGGCGCAACTTTTGAGCAACTCGGAGTCACGGTGGCTTTTGACTTGTCCATGGTTGGCGCGGGTGGACTCATGGGCATGCGCATCGCTAACAGTTTAATGGTGGGTATGGTCGCCAACTTTCTAGTGCTGGCTCCGCTCATGATTCGCGCTGGTGAAATTGTTCCCAAAAATTGGTCCAAGATTGTTCAAACTGATGCCACATACGACATGGCCGCCGCCATCTTTGGCCGTCCGCACTTAACGAATAGTTGGTGTTTGTGGTGGGGCGTGTCCATGATGGTCACAGCCAGCATGGTGAGTTTGTTTGCAAAGCCACAGATGATCGTGTCCGCGTTCACAGGCATCTTCAAGCGCAAGGCCGCCAATGTTGATTGCGTTGCGCACATTGAATTGCCGCTTAAATGGAGCTTTGTTGGTATTCCTATTTTCAGCGCCGCCATTATTTGGCTGAACTGGATGTGGTTTGATGTGAACCCTTGGCTGGGCGCGCTTTCCATTCCAATGATTATTGTGTTGACGCTGATTGCCGCCAATGCCACGGCGCTGACCAGCACCACGCCCACCGGAAGCTTGAGCAAGATCACGCAGTTCACATTTGGCTCCCTGCAACCCACCAACCCCGCGACCAATTTAATGACCGCGGGTGTGACCACGGAGGTGGCCAGCAACGCCAGCAATTTATTGATGGACATCAAGCCTGGCTACATGCTTGGCGCCAAGCCGCGTCAGCAAGCGTGGGGTCATTGCATTGGAATTGTGGCGGGCGCGCTGGCAAGCACTCCGCTGTTTTATCTTTTGTTCCTAAACAAGTGGAAGCCTGGCGGCGAGGCGACAATTGAAAGCACAATCACCGAAGCGTGGGCGGTACCGGGAGCGATTCAATGGGCCGCTATTAGCAAAGTGATTGAAGGCATGGGCAAAAGCGGAACCATGACCAGTATTGTGCAAACGGGTCCCGACGGAATTGCGAAGTTGTGGGGCGTGCTTCCGGTATCGGCGGCGTGGGCCATGCTTGCGGGTGTTGTGCTTGCGTTGATGCTTGAAATCATTCGCATTGCGCGCAAGGGTCGCTTTCCATTGTCAGCCGTGGGTATTGGTCTGGGCGTGGTATTGCCGCCAGAAAGCACAATCATGATGTGGATTGGCGCGGCTATTTTCACCGGCATGGAGCGCAAATATCACGACCGTATTGGCGACTTTGGATATCGCTTGTGGGTTGACTCCAAAGAGGCGGTGTGCGCCGGCTTGATCGCGGGTTGGGCGCTGCTTGGAATTGGCGATGGCATTATTGCGGCAGTGACGGATTTCCCAGAGACCATGGCCGAAGTTGTGAAGATGGAAAAAGAAGCGCTGGATTCCAGCGCACCAAAGCCTTGATCTCCATTCGTGCCGCCTGCTGTGGAAATTGGTTTGCCGTTTCAAGAATGATTTGGAGCCCCGCCATCACTGAATGGGGCCAAGTCCTGGGCGTGAAAGGGTCTTGTCGCTGACGCCGTCAAGATCAACACTGTCAAAACAGTAAATGGTCAGTCTGTCAAGATTGCAATCGTGGTCGGTAAGGTGAAGTTGAACAACGCCACCGCAACCGCGACGGACATGATTTGTGGCAATGGTGTAATCCATGTAATCGACACAGTGCATTTACCCACCTGATAAAAGAATGCGTTGATCGCATATTGGGGGGTTGTTCGAGTTGCATATTTTTTAAGTGCAACATCTACACCTACTCACTCCGTCCCGCGGGCCTCCCAAAGCGAAGGTCAGCGGGGGTGTCTTTTGAATTGCTGTTTTGAGTGATTCAAGTGGTCGCAGTTTCTATCAATAATAATTTCGCTGTCCCGGTATTGTGTTCAGGATTACGGGTCACCCTTGACCACAAAATTGCGGCCTTGAGCTTGGCACTAGAGTCGCTCGATGTTGAGAACATTTGGGCGTATAAAGCCCTGCCTCTCAAGTGTGAATAATTCACAGTCTTTGGTCGAGCGCAGAGTTGTAACGCACAAACCGCCCGTGGCTTGGAATGGTAAGCACCCTAAATGATTTTATTGTTGCGGGAGGCACACTCAAAAAGAGCGTGAACTATGAGCGCTTGTTGCCACTCTTCTTGCATCGATTACTGCAGTATTTAACCGACTCCCACTCTCGCTCCCACTTTTTACGCCATACAAACGGACGCCCGCAGGTGACACAAATCTTGCTCGGCAGATTTTCTTTTTTTACACCTTTCATTTTACTTTCCGTTTACTTTTCACCGCCACTCGTTTGCTGGAGGGCCTGCTGTGTTTTTTTAACACACGCATTTTCTCTACTTGAGCGAATTCGGTTTTGCGTAGGGCATAAATTCGCGACACCATCGTACTATTTCGACCTTGCAATTCAACCACAGGAAATGGATAGTCTTTGCCAAGTTCTACGCCAAACATCAAACGCTCCATATCCGACATAGTCCACGGCTGATGGATCAAATGATTTGGCAAGGCCGCAAGCTCGGGAACCCACAATCGCACAAATTCGCCGTCGGTATCGTGTTCTAGCCCGTTTTTTACAGGGTTGTAAACGCGAACTGTATTTGCACCCGTTGTTCCTGCCTGCATTTGAAATTGTGTGTAGTGAATTCCTGGCTCGTAATCCAAGAAATACCTTGCTAAATGGTAAACACCTTGCCGCCAATCAATATTCAAGTGATGGGCTAAAAAACTAACCAACATCGCACGCATTCGAAAGTTAATCCACCCCGTGGCAGCGACTGCCCGCATATTCGCATCCACCATTGGATATCCCGTTTTACCATCTTGCCAGGCCTTCAGTAATTGCGCATTATTCTGCGCACCTAAATCTTCGAATGCTTTATTGACTGCACGGAACTCATAGGTGCACTCCTGCTCGAACTTTTGAACGAAGTGGTCGTGCCACTTGATACGCGATAAAAATCCCCTCATGGCTTGAGCATTTTTCTGCTCCTTTGGCCACGCATTCGCTGCCTGATACACCTGCTTGATCGACATATTTCCCCAAGCGAGATACACAGATAATCTGCTGCACGATTTTCTGCTCAACCCAGGTTTTGAAATATGAAAGTGATAGGTCTTGTGGCGCTCAGCCAAAAATCCTTGCAAATATAAATTTGCTTGAGACTCTCCACCCACCTGCATCCCCGTCGAGGGCAGGTTCCAATTCGCCACAACCTCGGATGGAACCATAAAGGGATGGCATAGTTTTTCTCGTTCTGCATCTGACGCTTGTTGATAGTCATTCACCGTGATTGACCGACTCATCACTTCAAACCACCGCTTGTCCCAGTCCACTCGGTCTTGAATGCCTCTGAATACCCCGTTGCGCTCATACTCCTTCCACTCCACGCGTCGCAAAGCAAACATATTGGATATCGCTTTATCGCGAATAAATGTCTTTTGAATTCCCGATTCTTGATACGACAACACTTTTGAGACCGAATATTTTTCCATTAGCCAACTCAATACTGCTTCGGCCTCACCCCAAAAGACATCCACTGTCCGCCCAACGCTCGCCCAACTTTTTTGCATATCGAGAATTGATTGCCACTGAAATCGTAAATGCCGCTGCGAACAATCAGGATGCGCCATCAAACTTGGTTCAAAAATATAAATCGTTCGAAATGGAAATCCCGACGCCTGCGCTGCAGCCAGCGGGGCATGGTCCTGCGTTCGTAAATCGCGTTTCAGCCAAACTAACTGCATGGACACTCCTTTCACTATGATTCGAAACTTCCTGAACTGTAGCCCGCATATTCTGGGTCGCTTTACAAACACACCACTCAGTCGCTCCAAAGCCAATCAATGAGTCGGCTCCGACCAATGCTTGTTAAAAATTCTTGCCGCAAATGGGAGTGCTACTATTTTATGTCTAGCCATCGTGTATCTCATAGAGATCTTTATGCACCAGCAACTCATTGCATCTATTTTTGCTGTTTCGATTATTTCGCTTGGCGCGGCAGTGGTCGCTTTGTTTGCACGACCACGCGATGTATACCGCGGGTTCTGGCTGATGGTTGGTTTGTGGGGCGTTCTTGATGGGGTCATTATTTGGCCGGCACTTCTTCAAGAGCCAATGTCACCAGCGGATATGCGCCTTGTGCTTGGAATTAATCTTCTGCTTCAAATCATCTATCTACCCACCGGAATCATTATGGCCACCCGTCTCAAGCCGCTGGTCAAGGGATTTGGCTTTGGCATCTTGGCATCTGCGATTCCGCTCGGCATCATCGATGCGGTGTTCTACATGCTGGCGAGCGCAGAGATACAGTAAATATTTTGGTTCTAGCCAATACTCATCTACATTCGAAATTCATCTACAAGTTGTTTGCAGACTATCTGTCTCAGTTTTCAGAGGAGTTCGTAACTACTTGCCCGCCCAAAGCGCGCGGTACGCGCCATCCGCGTCGTAGCGCTCCGCCTGATCACGCACATTGAATACGCGGTTGCGAGGATCATTACCAACACCCGCGACATACTGCCAGTTTCCCCAGTTCGGGCCCACATCGAAGTCAATCAACTGGCTTTCAAACCACGCAGCGCCCCAGCGCCAGTCAATGCCTTGTGTGCGCGCCAGCCAACTCGCCACATTCTGCCGCGCACGATTGGACAACTGTCCAGTCGCACGAAGTTCGCGCATACTCGCATCTATGAAAGGTTCGCCCGTCGTGCCTTCACACCAACGCAAAAATGCCTCGCGATCTTGCGAACCACAGGGGGTCCGACCAAGCACGCCTGTGGCCTTGAACGCTCTGCCTTGCCAGCGACGCACCCAGAGATGGAAAAAGTCGCGCCAAAGCAACTCGAAGAAAAGCCAGTAAGTCGAATCATTTGCAACTCGCTCGCTCTCATAACGCCGGATTTCGGCCGCAACTTCGCGCGGTGAAATTGTGCCAAGCGCAAGCCACGGCGAAAGTCGCGATGAAAAATTTTCTCCAACCAGTCCGTCACGAGTCTCCTTATATCGCGCGAGACAATCTTTCTCCCAGAACCACTTCCGAATGCGCGTCAGTCCGTGCGAGCGTCCACCGTGGGCAACAAATGACGCGCGTGGGTCAGGTGTCGCCGTTCTCTGACGCGCTTCAACAAATACAGACGCAGCAAGAATGGCATCCGCTTGTTCGTTTGCTAAAGTGCGAATTTCACGGGGAATTTCAGAGATATCCGGCACGGTCAGGGGCGAGCGAACGCGGCAGTGCTTTTCGACAACGCGTCTGAAATTTGAGAACACATCGGGAAGTTGATCGATCACAAACGGTAGATCCTCCGCAGCAAACAGCGTGGTCTCGTCGTGCACCACAAGTTTCGCGCCACGGGTATTGAGAATTCGCTCAGCTGATGTATTTTCGTTCAGTTCGTCGAACGAAGGACATGGCGCGGTATGAACTTCCCGCACCCCAAGTTCGGCCGCAAGCGTTGAAACACATTCTGCCGCATTGCCACGCAATATGAATAGCGTTGAGCCACGCGCTCTCCACTCCGCGCGAAGTTCTTCAATCGCTTGCAGTAGGAAACCAATCCGCCGTGGACTCGAGCGCGCCACTTCGGGCGGCGCACCCAGCAATGCCGCGCGACTGACCGATCCCGACGAACCGACCGCGCCGCGCTTGCGCGAAAGCACCGCGACCTCATATGGATCTGCGGGCAACACGAATACTCCAGCTGTCAATCCTTGTGATGCCGCAACCGCAGCAGTCATGGCGGCATTATCGCAAAGCCTCAAATCAGTACGGTGCCACACAAGATTGATCGGTGATGCGAGTGCGGACATAAGACTGAACCATAGGCATTCATTCAGAGCATCGCATCATTTTTACTCGTTTGTCATTTATTGCAGATCAAGTCAAATTTTGGAATTTCACAAAAAGCCCAACTTGCAATATTCGGGGCAAGCCAACACTTATCGACGCCCGTGTACTACCTATTATCTATGAATTATTCAATTTGTAATTTCGCTTCCGCGGATCTTGGCGTAGCAGTTCAACTTCTCGAAGCACAGAGATTGCTCCCCGATAGCCCATCGAGATCGCTCAATTCATTGCGCATGTCAACGAAGGTGCAACCGTAGTTGTCGCGCTTGCAAGTGGCAACTTGGTTGAAGTGGCGAGTGCTTGATTTGCGGGTGACAGGGCATGGACTCAGATGTTTGCTATCTCGCCAAGTTGGCTAGCCATTTGTGGAACTACTGCCCTCCAAACTTTCAACAGGAGAGGGCACGCGTGCCAATATGTTTCAAGAGGCGCTTGTTGAACTTGGCCAACGCGATCATGTCGTCATTTTCATCGATGAATTCGATGAGATTGCGCTAGCTCGCGATTCAATCAAACCAATCCCAACACTTACGCCATGACTGGCTCAGCCACCTGGACTGGGCTGACTACTACCAATGTCACATCACTATTTAGTAGTGGTCTATATGCAAATTTCCACAGTTCAGCTAAGACCGGTGGAGAGTTGCGAGGGCAATTTATTCAAGTTCCAAGCCCCGCCGCGGCGACTTTGTTCGGTTTCGTTGGTCTCATTGGAAGTCGCCGCAGACGCAACTAATTTGTTTATGTATTGACTTGAATCTTAACTCGTACTTGTTCGCTTATAAATTTATATTGCGAACACATATCCCCTAAGCTACAAAGTTTGGGGACTTTTGTTTCATAGTGCTCGTAAACAAGAAAGCCAACCATATTCGCCTCCCATTTGTATTGTTTGTTTAAGTTGTTTTTTCTCGGTTGATAAAGAGTTGGAGTGGAGGTCTTGTTGACATATATCCACAATTTTATGACTTGGCGATGACGGGAACCTCAGACCTGTAACTTGATTTTTGGAACCTTGGCGTTCATGGACTCTCCTAGCGCGTTGGTTGCCTCCAGCATAATCGCGTTGTTGTATGCCGGCCAGATATCCGGGCCGAGTCCACGGGCGACAACCCGCGCCAAAATTCCGTCAACTTCTTGCCAACTCAGTTGAAGTTGGCGGCCAAGCGCGGGTTGGTCTCTCGCAGTCGGTCGATCACAACGCAATCGAAATGCGCCGCGAAGTGTGAACCTCAATCCGCCCACGGCGGCGAATTTGTAGGACAGCCGCTTTCGATATCGCGGCCACTGCTTGCTCTATGCCCGAAGCTTGGCGTGCTTGCCGCCCAATTTCTTTTTCTCTACTTCTTCCAGGTATTTGCGAGTGGCCGGCGGGAGGACATTCCATATTTTTATTGCGAACACTAGGCCAAGTACAGTGAATGGGAGAAGGAACATTGGCCAATAGGACCAACTTTGGGTTGCAATGAATCCGATGATAAATGATTGAATGGCGCTGCCGGCATAGGCGAAGGCATCGGCAATACCCGTGGCGGTTGCGGCCGCTTTACGACCTCCAAAGTCAGCCGTGGCTGTTCCCGACATGATGGAATGCACGCCAATCACCGCCATCATAATGGTGACCGCGCACACGCCCATCACCAGCATTCGGTATTGCAAGAACAATCCCAACATGTATCCATCGGCGGGAGAGGCCTTTGCGGAAAGTGGTTGCAAGGTCAGGCAAGCGATCATCAAGGCGGTGCTGATGAGCATGATCACTTGCATAAAGCCCGCGCTTGGCGCGCGGCGTGAATTGAAAAACTTGTCGCTCATAAATCCAGCGGCAAAGCCGCCCGCAATTCCGGTGACGCAGCCCCAGAAGCCCCAATTAGATGTGATTTGTGGCACGCCCAGTCCGGTTTCCTTGGCAAAAGTTTGATACCACTGCATGATGCCGTTGCGCAGAATGCCCGAGGTTAATTCGATTACGCCAATCACCAGAATAATTTTGTTGGTGAAAATTTTTCGCATCAATTCCCAGTAGCTATATTTTTTGTCGGCGCCATCATCATGCGACGCGTCATATGTTTGAAAGTCGCTGAAGCCCGCCTGGTCGGGCGTGTCTTTCAGCAGAACAGCGTCAATAAACGCCCACGCCAGCATGATTATGGATGGAATGACAAAGATCAGCCAGAACGCTGGAATTGTGCGGCCATCGAGAGCGAAGACATAGTTCAATAGCTCGTGCGTCATGGTGGGGGGAGTGGGTTGCGCCAATTTCACGGCTTCGGCGATAGCGCCGCCCCAATCAAACGCAAAGTAAACTCCCAGCGAAATAAGCGTTCCAAAGATGGCGCCAAAGGTTCCGCGCTCGCGCACATGGAACCAGAATGATTTCACCTTGATGGTGGATACGGCACCAAAACTTTGAAAGAGCATGTTCAATCCATAGAGAACAGAGAACGCAACCACAAGATTCAACTTCAGCGCACCATTGAGAAAGAGATACAGCACTCCTGCCATGGCGGCGTTCATAAGGCTTGAGCCAATCGCGCCCACAAGTATTCCGCGTTTTCCGCCCACGCGATCCACCAGCGGACCAATAAAAAACAAAGCGACCGCGTATACGGTGAATCCCACACCGCCGATGATTCCAAAGTCCTCCTTGGTCATGAGATCGCCAAGCGCGCCCTTGGCGACAACAAGGTTGTAGCGACCCATGTACAAGAACGCATAAGTCATCCCCAGCGGAAACCAATTCATAAATCGCCGCCACATGAACTTGCGCGTGTGGTGCAGCGGGTTCGTGAAGAAGTACAAAACAATGATGTATGTCAAAGCCAGGCTGACAAGAAAGAGTTGCATAATTGTTCTTCGGATCCTTGGCTAGATGGAGAATGTTGAAATGTGATGTTCAATACGCGCTTCAGTGGCTGAGTGACCGATGGTGTCCAAACGCGCGGATGCGGAGTTATGTGCTTGCGAAGTGGTGCAAGCGCTTTTGACTTAGTTTGGACGCAGCGCAAGCGCTTGTCAAACTCCCTCTCACAGAATGGCGAGGGCGGATTGCGGTCAATCTTTGTGGTGAATGACCTTGGCGTTGTCCGCGCCGGATGCGGCGGCGTTCGGTCGGCCATCATCTTTGACATCACCACGCAAGGTTTCAACGGCGTGGGGAAGAATGTCCGCAATGGCTTCAAACATTTCAGAGCAGCCACGCGGCGATCCTGGCAAGGTGATTATTAAAGTTTGATAAATTGTTCCGGCGATGCCACGCGAAAGAAATGTGCGGGGCGTTTTTTGTAGGCAGCGCAGTCGTGATAAATCCATGAAGCCCGTATGTTCGCGGTGCATCACCTTGCGCAAAGCTTCTGGCGTGATGTCGCGTGGCGCAAGGCCGGTTCCGCCGGTGCTCAGGATCAAGTCAATTTTTTTTAATGGGTCTGACCAGTGTGCAAAGAACACGGCCAGCGCGTTTAGATCATCAGGCAGGCATTCGCTGTGCGCTATTTCCGCTTGCAGATATTTCACGGCAAGCGCCGCCAATGTCGGACCGGATGTGTCGGTCGTCTCACCGCGCGAGCAGCGATCGCTCACGGTTAATATCACAGCGCGGGTGGGTGTGCTCATGTGTGAACTTTAGGCTATTTCACGCTTGGTATTTGGTTAGAATTGTGCCATGGCGTCGCTCAAAAATTATCCACTTGGCGCTACCGGCTTCATTGCGCAAAGCGCGCCAACGCAAATTACGCGCGTTGATTGTGGGCAAAGCAGCGAAGTGCTGGACCGGGTTGCGCTGGAGGAACCGCTTGAGATTCGTCTTGATTGGCTTGACGGTGACGCGCGCGTGCAAAAAAGTATTTCCATAACAATGCGTACGCCGGGCTTTGACGCGGAATTGGCGGCGGGATTTCTTGTGAGCGAAGGTGTTGTGCGCTTGCCAACGGACATTGCTGACATTGTTGGTTGCGGACCGGACAAGGGCGCGTATGGCGGGCAAAATATTGTCAAGGTGCGGCTTGCGGATCACGCCAAAGTGGAGTGGCCAAAATTACAGCGCCACTTCTACGCAACAAGTAGTTGCGGGGTGTGTGGCAAGGCCTCGCTGGACGCGCTGGAAGTTCCGGGTACGCGCGCGATTGTGGGTGATGGATTTCACATTTCGCCAAAATTGATTTGCCAATTGCAAGACAAGGCGCGCGCGCGGCAGTCCGTGTTTGATCAGACGGGTGGGTTACACGCGGCGTCGTTGTTCAATGCGGATGGTGAATTGCTTGCCTTGCGCGAGGATGTTGGTCGACACAACGCCGTGGATAAGTTGCTGGGATCGCAATTTTTGGCGGGGCGCGCGCCGCTTTCACACCAGCTTTTATTTCTCAGTGGACGCGCTAGCTTTGAGTTGGTGCAAAAAGCGGTGGTGTTGGGCATTCCCATGATTGTGGCGGTGGGCGCGCCATCCAGTTTGGCGGTCGAGTTGGCCAAGCGTTTCAACATGTCTCTGCTTGGCTTCGCGCGTGGCGGGCGATTCAATATTTACCACGGAGCTTTTCGAGTGGGCACTTTGGCGAGCGAGCCGGCTATTGGCGTGGCGAACCAATCCGCAACAGTTCCAGCGCATTCCGTGGCCAACATGCAATGAGCAGGAAGCGCAAGCCAAAATTTCTAAGTCCCGAAGTGCTTGACACGCATCTACGCGTTGGCGAGCCGGCGCAATCCGCGGGTGGTCTGACAGCTGTGAAAGTGGCGCTGAGCATGTCCGTCGAGCAAATGGGTTTGGCGCGCACGGCAAAAGTTTTGCGTGAAGTGAACCAAAAGCAGGGGTTTGATTGCCCAGGTTGTGCATGGCCTGACCCGGAAGATCACCGCTCCATCGCGGAGTTCTGTGAGAACGGCGCGAAAGCCGTGGCGGAGGAGGCCACGCAAAAAAGAATCACCGCGGATTTTTTCGCGCGCCACAGCGTGGAGGAGCTTTCGTGCCAGACGGATCATTGGCTCAGCCAGCAAGGCCGCTTAACGCAACCCATGTATTTAGCGGCGGACGCGGCGCATTACACCCCTATTTCATGGCATGATGCGTTCGCAAAAATTGGTGGCGCGTTGAAGGCATTGCCATCGCCCAACGAAGCGGTGTTCTACACCTCGGGCAGAACCAGCAACGAGGCTGCATTTTTATATCAGCTATTCGTGCGCCGCTTTGGCACCAACAACCTTCCTGACTGTTCCAACATGTGCCACGAGTCAAGCGGTCAAGCCATGCTGGGCACCATTGGCACAGGCAAGGGCACCGTGTCACTCAAAGATTTCGACAGCGCCGATTGCATAGTTGTCATTGGGCAAAATCCCGGCACCAATCATCCGCGCATGTTACGCACGTTGCAGCACGCCGCGCGGCGCGGTTGCCAAATCATTAGCATCAATCCTCTTGCCGAGACGGGGTTGAAGCGCTTTCAATATCCGCAAGAGGTTTCGGGCATTTTTGGAAAGGGCACGCCGCTGGCCACGCGCCATGTTCCAGTGAAGATCAATGGCGATGTTGCGCTACTGAAGGGAATTCAAAAAGTAATTTTGCAGGATCATGCCGCCACTATTGCCAAAGATTTTATTCAGCGCAACACCGAGGGCTTTGACCAGTACCGCAATGACCTTGCGGCTGAGCCGTGGGAAAATATTGTGCGCGGTAGCGGTATTTCAGAGGCGCAGATTCGCGAAGTTGCCGCGGTCATCGCCAGCAGTAAGGCCATGATTTGTTGCTGGGCTATGGGGCTGACACAGCATCGCAACGCCGTGGGAAATATTCAAGAAATTATCAATTTACTTTTGCTTGGTGGACACTTTGGTCGCGCAGGCGCGGGAGCGTGTCCTGTGCGGGGACACAGCAATGTGCAAGGTGATCGCAGCATGGGAATTTGGGAGCGACCCACGGCGGAATTTTTGCGCGCCTTGGGCAAGCAGTTTCACTTTGATCCGCCGCAAAAGCATGGCTACAGCACGGTTGAAGCTATTCAGGCCATGCGCGTCGGCGCCGTGAAGTTTTTCTTCGCGCTTGGTGGAAACTTTCTTTCCGCCACACCAGACACCGCCTTCACCGCGGCGGCGCTGGCCCGCTGTGATTGGACGGTGCAGGTTTCCACCAAACTCAATCGCTCACATTTAATCACCGGTACACAGGCGCTGATTCTGCCGTGCTTGGGTCGCACTGAACTTGATATGCAAGCCACAGGCGCGCAATTTGTGTGCGTGGAAAATTCCATGGGCGTAGTGCATTCGTCGCGCGGCAATCTTCAGCCAGCCTCGCAACATTTAATGAGTGAGCCCGCGATTATTGCCAGACTTGCAAGCGCGACGCTTGGTGTGGATTGGAGCTCGTTCGTTGGGAACTACGACTTCATCCGTGATCACATAGCCAATGTCATTCCAGGATTTCAAAATCTCAACGCCAAAGTGCGCCAGCCTGGCGGGTTTGAGTTGCCCCATGAAGTTCGCGACAACAGGAATTTTGCCACGCCCACTAAAAAAGCCATTTTCACCGTTCATCCAATTCCACATCTTGAAGTTGCCCGCGGCCAATTTGTCATGACCACCATTCGATCACATGACCAATACAACACAACCATTTATGGAATGCAGGATCGATACCGGGGCATTCACAATGGGCGGCGCGTGGTGTTGATGAACGCGCAGGATATCGCGGAGCAAAACCTTTCCGCCGGCGACGCAGTTGACATCGTCAGCCACTTCGGAGGAGCGCGGCGACGTGCTCAAAATTTCCGCGTGGTGGCATATGAAATTCCGCGCGGTTGCGTTGCCACTTATTTTCCAGAGGCCAATGTCTTGGTGCCCATTGATAGTTTCGCCGAGGGAAGTCTTACGCCAACCTCAAAGTCCGTCATCATTTCCTTGGAAAGAGGCGCTGTTGCTCCCTGATGTGCGCGGACTCATTTTGACGGGCGGCGCAAGTTCGCGCATGGGCCAAGACAAGGCGGACATGGTGTATTCGCAGCAGCCACAGTGGCGCGCGCTTGAGGAAATGTTGCGGTCACTGTGCGTGGAAGTATTTTGGTCGTGCACGCCTGCGCAACAGTTGCGCTGGGGCATTGGCGATCGCGCGATTGTGGACGCGGCGACTGGTCACGGACCCGCCAGTGGTTTGCACGCGGCGTTTACCCAAACAATTTGTGGCTCAAAGAATTTTGCGCAGGGTTCACCAATGGCAAGCTCCCAGCAGTCGGCGTCTGAAGCGGAAACTCCAAGAAGTGAGGTTGAGGCAACGACGGCATGGCTGGTGGTTGGATGCGATTATCCGCTTCTGGAAAGGCGTGACTTACAAAGTTTAATTCACATGCGCGCGCCTGATGTGGACGCCGTGGTGTTCTTAGATCAACACAAAAATGAAATTGAACCCATGATCGGATTGTGGGAGCCACTCGCGCAGGCGCAATTTCTGGCGGCGTTCGCATGTGGAGAGTTCAGTCCACGCCGTATTTTACGCTCGTGCAAATTAAAAACGATCAAGCCCCGCGACATTTCCGTTTTAAGTAATCGCAACACGCCGTGAGCGCGTCGCCTTTCCCGCCACAAAATGTCCACTGCGGCCGCCTTCTTTTTCAAGCATGCGCAAACCCTCAACAGTTATCCCGCGGTCGATGGATTTACCCATGTCAATCACCGTCAGTGCCGCGATCGCCACCGCCAATAATGCTTCCATTTCCACGCCGGTCTTTGCGGTGACTTTCGCCTCCGACCATAGATAGACATGATCGCGGCGCAATTGCGCGCGCACTTGAATGGAGTCAAGCGCAAGCGGGTGGCACAACGGAATCAACTCGTCGGTGCGTTTGGCGGCCTGAATGCCAGCAAGTCGTGCCACATTCAGCACATTTCCTTTTGTCAGCGAATTCTTGCGAATGCGTTGCGCAAGTTCGGGTGAAATCATCACGCGGGCCTCTGCAACGGCGCGGCGCGCGGTCACGGCTTTCTGGCCAACATCCACCATGGCAGCGCGGCCACGCGTATCCATATGCGTGAGATTTTTTCTTGCGTAGGCGGGGGACTTGGGCTTGCTGCGAACGCCGGGGCGATTTTTCATGGCAATTTTTTTTACTCGTCTGCTTGATAATATATTTTTCTTCGCCATGATGAAATTCTCCTAGTGCATCCACGCGTAAAAATTGTGCGCGCCAGTGGTGTGTTGGTCGGGCGGTACTTCCACAAATCCCACGCTTGAAGCCGCAGCGGCAATATCGCCAGAACCCTTGCTCGAAAGCAAATACAGTTCGCTGTTGCCGTTGGCGTTCACGCGTTCGCCCACAAGGCGATGCCACCATAGTGGCAGTGTTGCATTGTCGGGGTTGGATACTTCGCGCGCGTGCGCGGCAAAGTGGCCTGCGCCAACCCCCGCAAGCACGCCAAGCATTTCAATGCCAAGTCGACGCGCCGTCACCATGACGGAAACAGGATTGCCTGGAAGACCCAAAATCATGCGCGGCGTTGTTGCGCCAACCGCTGGTCGAACCGCTGCCAGCATTGGCCTACCTGGTCTTTGCGGAAGTTTATGAAAGATGGTGCGCGCCCCCAATTCAGTGACAACATGCGGCACAAAATCTTTGTGGCCCATTGAAACTCCGCCCGTCAATATCACCGCGTCCGCAGCTTCCATTGCGTTTGTGAGTGTGGCCGCAAGCTCGTTGGCATTATCACGCGCATGCGTGCGCGAAACAATTTCAATCCACGCGTGTGCACCAAGAAGCGACTCCAGCACCGGACCATTGCTGTCGCGAACTTGCCACGCTTGCGCTTGCTCTTGCGCGTCAACAAGTTCATCACCCGTGGTCACCAGCGCCACGCGAACGCGTTTATGCACCACAACTTGCGACACGCCAAATGAAGCCAGCGCGCCAATGATTGCCGCACCAATCACCACCCCAACGCGCGTAATCTCATGACCGCACTGGGCGTTTTCGCCGCGGCGACGAATGTTCGCACCACTTTTGATGTTGCTTGCTTGCATCATCAATCGCACGCCGCCATTGGTCGCCACCACATCCTCGTGTCGCACCACAACATCCGCGCCAATAGGAATCGGCGCGCCCGTGACAATACGAACAGCGTGACCCACGCGCATCGCTACGGGCGCATGGCCAATAATGGCTTCACTTTTGCTTTTAGGCGTACCGCCCGAGTCTACATCGCCATCTCCAACAATGGCGTACACGGGCAATCCATTTTCGCTCTCCATCACACTTAAATCCCTCATACACACGGCAAATCCATCCATCGCGCTCACATCAAGCGCGGGGCTATCTCGATCCGCATGAATAGCCTGCGCCAATACTCGGCCATGACATTGCGCAAGCGGTAATGTTTGCGTTGCCACCACTTGCACTTGCGCGCGCACCGCGTCAATTGCCTCGCGTGGCGAAGTTGGCTGCTTCATTTCAGACATTGTCGCGATTGGATTCATGTTCGAGCGCGCGTTCTGCAAGTTCAATATGAACTTCCTTCAAATCAAAGCGTCATGATACGCTTTCCGAATGACCATTCGCGTTCTTATTTTTGGTTCACTGGCGCGTGAATTGTCTTGTAAAGATATTGTGATTGAAGTCTCTGAGTCCGCCACCGTGAGCGATGTCAATCACGCGCTTGCCGCAAAACATCCTTTAAATGCAGCGTTTTTTCAATCAGCGCGCCTTGCCGTCAATCATGCTTTTGCTGCGCCAAACTCGCCTGTGCAACATGATGACGAAGTTGCGTTGATCGAATTCGTAGGTGGCGGGTGAGCGTTCTTGTCCGCATTTCCCAAGGCGCGCTTTTAAGTGATCGCTTGCGGCATATTCCAAGCGTTGCGCCTGTTCTTCAGCAAGTTGGCGCCACGCTTGTATTTGAAGGCATAGTTCGCGCCACTGAATTAGGCCGCGCTATTCGCGCGCTTTCATACGAAGCCTATGAGCCCATGGCCAGCAACACGCTCACCGAGTTGGCGCGCGACATTCTTTGCAAGCATGCCTTGATCGCCATCACGGTCGAACACAGCCGCGGCGAAGTGGCGGCAGGGGAGAGATCGTTCCGTCTTGCCATTGAATCCGCGCACCGCAAAGAAGCGCTCGCCGCCATGGATGAGTTCATCGATCGCATGAAGCGCGATGTGCCTATTTGGAAGTCCGCGATTTATATTTAATTGTGTTGCCGTAAGCCGCCAGCGAAAATGGTTTGTGGATCGCATATTTCCGCAGCATGCCAATCGTCAGTACAAATGCCTGGCATATCGTTGCGCTTTTCCCTATGAGTTCAGGGCATCAACCACCAACCGCTGACATGGGACGAGCAGGTTGCACAAATTCTGGTGACGCAATGTTGTGCCCCGCAAGTTTGGTCCATGTTACGTCAATGAAGAAGTTGGCTAACTCCGAATCGCTCGCGCCCTTGCGCAGCAACTTCATAGCGCTCCACTCTGTGGCGCTGAATAAACACGGCCGCACATTGCCGTCCGCGGTCAAGCGCAATCGACTGCACGCTCCGCAAAACGGATTGCTCACCGGCGCTATAAATCCAATGCGTCCCGGCGCGCCATCCGCAAACACATAGGTGCGCGCGGTGCTGTGCCTGTCATCCGTATTGGTGGGCGTCAAGGCAAACACGGCCTCAATCGTCCGGCGTGTCTCTTGCGCCGTCACCATGAGCGAGCGGTCCCATGCGCGCGCGGAATCCAGCGGCATGTATTCAATGAAGCGCATCTCAACCCCAAAGCGACGCGCCAAACGAGCCAACTCCACGGCCTCGTCGTGGTTTTGTCCGCGCACTAACACCGCGTTCAACTTCAGTGGCGTCAATCCCTCGGCTACGCACATTTCAATTCCCGCAATCACAGCCTCAGGCATCAGCGTGGAACGCGTCACGCGCGCAAAGCGGTCGGGGCGCACCGAGTCAATACTGATCGTCATTCGGTCCAATCCCGCGCGTTTCCAGGAGCGAAGTTTTTCGCGCGTCAGCAGCGATCCATTACTAATCATTGCAATCTCCACATCTGTGGCGGCGCGAATGCCAGAAATAATCTCCGTCAACTGTGGATGCAATGTTGGCTCGCCGCCAGTCAAGCGAATCTTGCGCACGCCAAGCGACTGGGCCACACTTGCCATGCGGATTATTTCGCTTGGTGTCAGCAAATTCTCACGCGGCTGAAATTGCACATCGGGTTCCATGCAATACACGCAGCGAAAATTACAGCGATCCGTAATGCTGATGCGCAAATCCAAAATTGTGCGTCCGTGCGAATCCATCATGCGCCTGCCCGCGCGAATGTGCGCTGGCGCCGCAGGTAAATGCGCTGGTATTGATTCCTGCATTCGATTGCCCACGGAAGCGTTTGAAGCAACACTGGGCGCACGCAATTGCGGCAGTGAAACAGCGAGCGCATCGCTGGCATATTCAACTTCTCGCACATTAAATTGCATCACAATGCAAGGCTAACATATTGCCCGAAATCAACCGTTTGTGGATGGACATGGGCGACAAGCAGGGCGCCGCTGCCGGCGAATTACTTTGGCTTGTTCGTGTTCGCCAAGGCGATCACTTTGGCGGCGTCGCCCGCGCCTTGGAAAACAGCCAAAAACGGTGCGGGATCCTCGGGCAATGTGGTCCATCCAATTTTCTGTCCCATGGTCAAGTTGCATGTCACCACCAGCAAGTCGCCGCATTGCGTGGCGCGCGTGTCGGCAATCTTTGGTTCCGTTGTGGTCGCCATCTGGGCGCCCTTTATGATGTCGTCGCGTATTTTTTGACCCTTGAAATTGACCACCTGCATTCCTTGGGCAAGCATTGCCTCAAAGGCGGGTAAATCTTTTTTGTGCTGCGCCATTAAAAACTTGGTCAACATTGCAGCGCCTTGCGTGTTCAACGCGGTGTCACCAGGGAATGTCGCAACACTCGGAGCTGGCCGAATCGCCGGCGAATTCAATGAAGCCCACGCAGCAAGTTTCCAGGCACCATTGACAATTTGCCACACTCCCAAGCGTGGCATGGCATTGGACGAAAGTTTCTTTCCATCCTGCATCTGTTCAACGTTGACTAAACAAGTCGCCACCAACGCGTCGCCAACTCGTGTGGCGATCACATCGCTTATCTTTGGGGACTTGGTTCCCAGTCCAGCAATCTGGCTTATTGAACTCGCCGCATCAAACGCGCCCATGAAGGTCACCGATTGAAAGTTGGGTTGCATGGAGTCCATAACGCCCTTCATGTTGTTGGACGCGATTTGTTCAAACCATTCGCTGAAAAGCTTGTTGGCAAGCGTGTTGAAGCCAGCGCTATCCGAAGGCCATGTGGCGGCGGTGGATGTCTGTGCACCAGGAGCGGTAGGGTTGAATTGCGGGGCGCTAGTGGCTGAAGACCCCGCCTGTGCAAAAGCCAATGGGCTTAAAAACATTGGAGCTATCAGCAAAATAGACATGAAGAATGACAGTGAACATACTTGACATGATTGCTCAAACTCTGGTTTATTCATTGACTATGTCTACCACAGACCCAAGCAGCATCTACTCATGTAAATATTTTGTGTGATTATTTAAAAATATTTACACAGCGTGAATTTTATTATTGACGCAACTGTTTGCGCTCCAGTGTGTTATGTTTTCCGTCAGACTTTAAACCCATGATTCAACTTCAATAATGCGGGTTCCCTAAAAATTAAATAATTAAAAGTAAAACATTTAGTTTGGCACATCCAACTTATTGTTGGATTCATCGCTTAGTTCATATTATGAATTAACTATTTGGTTACATATGAAATTGAGTGATTGCTGATTTGATGCTTTCACCCTTTAGGATTCAGAGCTTCCAACGTCTTTAACTAGACACTCCCAAATCCTAAATCATTGGCTTTCTAGGACCAGCTTGGTCCAAATGTTTCCATTTAGGACACATTTTACTTTCAGCGTCTCGAACTTTCCAGGATATTCACAATGAGCATCACAACACCAAGGGTTTCTATCATTGTCTCTATTTCTCAAGCATTTTGTGCTTATTCGGCACTCGCTGGAGTTTCAAGCACGGGATCATTCGAGCAAATCCAATTATTCGCCAATATCTACTCGCAGCAATCAATCACCGCGCAACAAGCCGAGGGCAGTTTCAATATTCATGGCGGGCGCCCTATACAAAATGTTTATTTCAACCAAGTCAATCAGTAGGGATTTGCTCAATACAACAATCGGAGCAATGAAATGGTTGGCAATCCATGTTCAAACAATCTTTCAACCGCATCATTGTCGACGCCAAGCTCGATAATTCTGCTTGAGGGGTCAGCGGCCATCCCACAGTAACAAATTCAATGCAATTGAAAATAACTACATAATTTCACACGCTGGAGTTATTTCCAGCAACTTTACTTGTTCAGTTCAATCTTGCTTTGAAAATTTAATTGGGAAAAGAAATGAAATCATCGGCATTCAAAATCAGTTCAGTAGTTGCAACCATTCTCGTAGCATCAAGCGCATTTGGAGCCATGACCTTGACCGCCTCAAACATCGCAGGAATTGGCGTGTACCTACAGACTCCAACTGTTTGGACAATTCAATTCAGCTTTGATGGTGATCTGAACCAGACCAGCCTGAATGGCAAATTTGGTAATTGGACGCTTACTGTCACAGGGACTGATGGAACAAATTGGACAAAGTCCAGCAACGAGACAGAAGGTGGTTCCTTCACCAACATTGCCAATGGCAAAATATTTAGTGTTGAACTTGGAAATAGCGGCATCTCAACTGGAAGCATCATTCCCACGCTTACAATTTTGAGTTGAAGTACACCACTAAAAAAGCTTTTGGCACGTATATGACCTTAGGTGAGGCCCTTGATTACTCCGCCTTCAACACAACCCCAGCCAGTCAACAAGGGCGCTTGACAGTGGGACACCAAAATGTAGAAGGTGTGGGTGATGGCCAGATTTCAGGTTTATTTACGGTTCCTGCGCCAGGGTCAGTGGCGTTGATCGATTTGGCGGGGATTGCAGCCAGTCGCCGTAGGCGTATTTGAATGAAATGTGAATAACGCCTTTGGTGCGTTATCGGCTTGAACATATTAAAGAAAAAACTACCGACTTCAAAAAGTCGCCAGGTTTGTTTTTTATATTTATTTCTAAATACTCTATAAAAAAATTGAAATTGTTGCATTCATTTCAATATGTACCGCGTAAGTGCATGTAGAAATCTTGTTCGGAGCGTTGGGAAGCGCATCTGACAAAATGTAGTGCTGGAAGGCCATGTCGGAGCAGTTGGGAATATGCACCAGACAAGCCCGCCAGATTGGGAACATATGTTTGAGCACGGTTGAAAAATCGAATTAAACAAGTTAACCCAAAGTCGAGTCGCCCGTAATTGGGTGACTCGTTTTTTTTGCGCTTTGAGCTCCCGAAAAAAACCGTTTGCCATGCAAACTGCGAAGCTGTGTGGAAACTTGCATACATACAGTGGCGTACCCCTCATTCCAGTGCGCTAACCAAATAAAAAGGCCGATTTACGCCGCGTACATAAACTTTGATAGATCGAATCGACTAGCAAAACACACATGGCTATACTCAAATTCACATTTATCGACTGTTATTGAAAGGATTTATTGCGTGACCCGCTCGCCAATTCAACTGCCACAAGCTCGTGGATTTTTACAAACTCAACGCACCGATTACTGGTGGATTCAGCCCATTTTGGTGCTGCTTGGTCTGGGAGGTTTCGTGGTGTATTCCACGTGGGCCGCGTTTCAAGGTTGCAATTATTTCATTGGCGGCGTGGATCAACCTGGCGTTCAGCGCTTGCTCTCGCCGTTTTATTCACCCGTGCTATGGGATCCGCCTGGCATTCACTCTGGCCACGCCTGGTTCGGACAACTTCCGTCCTGGTGGCCCGCGTGGATGTTCTTTTCTCCCGCGCTCTTAATTCTTCCGTTTCCCGCCGGCTTTCGCTTCACGTGCTACTACTACCGCGGCGCGTACTACAAAGCATTTTGGGGTGACCCAGTCAATTGTGCGGTTGGCGAGCCGGGCTTTCGCGGCAAGAATTATCGTGGCGAGCAAAAGTTTCCGTTGATCATGCAGAATATTCACCGCTACTTTTTATATGTAGCCGTGGTGTTCATTGGCTTGTTGTCGTGGGACGCCTTCGCGGCCTTATGGCACTACAACGCGGATGGTACGCGCTCGTTTGGCGTAAGCGTGGGTTCACTCGTTCTCATTCTCAATCCAATTTTCCTGAGCATGTACACATTTGGTTGCCACTGCATGCGCCACTTTGTTGGCGGCAAAAATGATTGTCTGTCATGCAGCATGGACGGCGGCGGGGCGTACAAAAAAGTCACATGGCTCAATCAACGCCACATGTTGTTCGCGTGGATTAGTCTGTTTGGCGTCGCATTGACCGACATTTATGTGCGCATGTGCGCCAATGGAACTTGGTCTGATTGGAGGATTCTGTGAGTTTTTCAGAGCAATTCATCGTGCATGAACATGATGTGCTTGTCATTGGCGCAGGGGGCGCCGGTCTGCGTGCCGCCATTGAGGCGTCAGCCGCGGGTTTAAAAGTTGGAGTGATTTGCAAATCACTTCTTGGTAAGGCGCACACGGTTATGGCGGAGGGCGGCATGGCCGCGGCCATGGGCAATGTGGACGACCGTGACAATTGGGAGGTTCATTTCGCCGACACTATGCGCGGCGGCCAATACTTGAACAATCCAATCATGGTGGAGCATCACGCCAAGGAATCTCCGGCGCGCGTACTTGAACTTGAATCATGGGGGGCGGTGTTTGATCGCACCCAACAAGGAAAAATTCTGCAACGCAATTTCGGTGGTCATCGCTATCCGCGTCTAGCGCATGTTGGCGATCGTACTGGCCTTGAACTCATTCGCACGCTGCAAGATCACGGTATTCACCAAGGCATGGAAGTGTTCATGGAAATGACCGTGGTGTCGCTTCTGACAACTGGCGGCAAAATTTCCGGCGTGTTGGGATACGACCGCGAGCGCGGCCGCATGCGAATTTGGAAGGCAAAAGCTGTCATTTTGGCCACCGGCGGCATTGGTAAATCGTTCCGCATCACCAGCAATAGTTGGGAAGGCACTGGCGACGGACACGCGCTTGCGTATCACGCTGGGGCCGAACTCATGGACATGGAGTTTGTGCAATTTCATCCAACTGGAATGGTGTGGCCGCCAAGCGTGCGCGGCATTCTTGTAACCGAAGGCGTGCGTGGCGAGGGCGGCGTGCTTCGCAACAGCGAAGGCAAGCGCTTTATGTTTGACGACATTCCCGACATGTACAAAAATCAAGTGGCCACAGATGAGGAGGAGGGTTGGCGCTATGTGTGTGGCGACAAGAACGCCAACCGTCCGCCGGAGTTGCTCACGCGCGACCACGTTGCTCGTTGCATCAATCGAGAAATTAAAGCTGGCCGCGGCTCGCCCCACGGTGGCGTGTATTTGGATATTGGTTGGATCAAGGAGAAATTGCCAAACGCGTCCGACCACATCAAGCGTAAGTTGCCAAGCATGTACCACCAGTTCAAGCAACTCGCGGGCGTGGACATAACGCAGGAGTGCATGGAAGTTGGGCCCACCACGCACTATGTCATGGGCGGAGTGGCCGTTGATGGCGACACGCAAATGTCGTGCGTTCCGGGCTTGTTCGCAGCAGGTGAAGTGACCGCGGGCCTGCATGGCGCCAATCGTTTGGGCGGCAATTCACTCTCTGATTTGGTTGTGTTTGGAAAGTTGGCGGGAGAGCACGCGGCCAAATACGCCAAAAACAACGCGGCCGTTGAAGTGGATCAAGCGCAGGTGTTGGCGCACACCAACGCCATCATGGAGCCGTTTGAACGCACCACGGGTGAAAATCCGTATCTCATTCAACACGAGTTGCAGAACACCATGCAGGACCTAGTTGGCATTGTGCGAACGGAAAAAGAAATGCAAGAGGCGTTGGTGAATCTTGACCAGTACAAAGCGCGTATGAAAAAAGTCAGCGTGATTGGTCACCGCGAGTACAACCCAGGTTGGCACACCGCCATTGATTTATCGGGCATGTTGGTTGTGTCCGAATCCATCACGCGCGCCGCTTTAGAGCGCAAGGAAAGTCGTGGAGCGCAATTCCGCGATGACTATCCAGACAAGAGCGCGGAGTGCGCCACATTTAATTTGGTGGCCAAGAAAGCCGCCGACGGATCTATGCAAGTCACGCGTCGACCACTTGTGCAAATGCGCTCGGACCAGAAGGCCATCATTGAGAAAATGAAATAAGGATTTCAAACATGTCTACACCAACTAGCCAATCAAAGCCCGTGGATGAATCGCGCTCCGTACAATTTCGCGTGTGGCGCGGCAACAAAGATGGCGGCGAGTTTGTGAACTACCAAGTCAATGTCACCGAGGGCATGGTGTTGCTGGATTGCGTGCATCGTATTCAGGCCGAGCAAGCCCCTGATTTGGCGTGCCGCTGGAATTGCAAGGCCGGCAAATGTGGTTCTTGTTCCGCGGAAATCAATGGCAAGCCAAGTCTTATGTGCATGACGCGCATGGACACACTGCCCAAGGACAAGGTGGTCACCGTAGAACCCATGCGCTCGTTCCCATCTATTCGCGATTTGGTCACGGATGTCAGTTGGAATTTCCGCGTGAAGAAAACCATCAAGCCATTCAAGCCGCGCAAGCCCGACAACGCCGACGGTTCCTGGACCATGTTTCAGCAGGATATTGACCGCGTGCAGGAGTTTCGCAAGTGCATTGAATGTTTCCTGTGCCAAGATGTGTGCCATGTGATTCGCGACCATCAAAAGGCGGATGAATTCATTGGGCCACGCTTTTTAATGTACACCGCCGCGCTAGAAATGCATCCACTGGACACGGAGGATCGTGTTGGTGATTTAAAGAATCGCGATGGCATTGGCTATTGCAACATCACCAAATGCTGCACCAAGGTTTGCCCCGAACATATTGGTATTACCGACAACGCGATCATTCCAATGAAGGAGCGCGTGGTGGACCAGTTCTACGATCCGCTCACGCGCTTGTTTCGAATGTTTAAGGGCAAGTAAATCGGGCGGCGCATGTCGGTCGCGCGCCGCGCCTACGCCAAAGCCTGCCAGGGCAAGCAAACTTCGTACGAATACACTTCACGGCGCCTGAGTGGGCCACAGTTGGCACACAATAGCCGCGCAGTCCAGCTTGTTTTTAATCTCTATGCGTCCACTGCACATGAAAGTTTGTTCTTCAATCAGTAAGCAAACTTCGGGTTCAGCGGGGGTGCTCAACGCAATTTTTCCCCGCGCCGCATGCACCAGGACTGTTGGCGCGTCAATCAGCATGCGGCCGTTTCGCACAATATGCAGCGAGCCACGCCAACGCTCGCGGCGCACCATGAAGTTCACATCGCGCACTCCGGGACCGGCTGGAACGCCAATCACTTCCTCCTCGCCTGCGAATGTCAGAGCCGAATCAATGCTGGGCACCAGGTCAATTTTTTCACCGCGCTCAATCGCAAGGCTTTGACCATCAAGCACCATCAACATTCGATCAATACCGTCATACCGTGAAAAAAAACCGCGTTGCGCCACGTCCGCTATGGAGAGTCGCCACGACCAATCACCATCAACAGACTCGGCGTCGGACGCAATTTCCAATGTCATGCCACCTCCGTTTTTCCACGGAACCATCCGGCGATTCAAGGCATTCAGAATCGGCACAGGATAAGTATAAAGAATGTGGAGCATTTGTATCATGGCTCTCAGTTGTCAAAGACACGCGCGATTGGGTCCGACGAGCTCCACTTGCCTAGCATGATTGTCACTCTCTTGCTTGATCAACAATCAATTCTTCAAACATCCCTCTCTACGTTACGACTTCACAACCGCATATTGACAAGGATTCCATGACCGATCGCGACCCACGCTTTGCTGACCCAGTTGCAATGCAGCACAAACTTTTTGGCGAACTGTCCACCATGTTCGCCAAAGAGGTTCCCATGTATGACCGCTCACTCGCGGTGAATCAGGTCTGCAATACAACGGTGTGTGCTTTGGTGGCGCGCCTGCATGTGGGCTTTGCTATTTCACCGCAGCAACTCAATCAAACAAGTGGCGAGCGCCACGGCGCCATTCGCATTGGCAGACCTGATGAATATCGCTGGATTACTCGTTATTTTGCGGCATTCGCAATGCAGCCTCACAACTTCTACAACATGACCACTGTGGGTGCTAAGAGTAAGCCGGTCATCGCCACGGCGTTTCGTTCCATGGTGAGGCCCGAACATCGTATGTTCACTTCGCTGCTGGTCACGGATTATTTCGACACGGCCACCCGCGCTCGTCTGGAGGCGCTTCTCTCCACTAGGGAAGTGATTTCACGTGGCGCAAAAAGTCTGATAGAAAAAAATGAGAGTCAAGGCGGGCTAAACGCGACGGACTTTCATGCTTTGGTGCGCGAGGGCGTGGATCGCATCTTCAAGTGGACTGGCAACGCGCGCGACCAAGTCTTATATAGCGACTTGTGTGGTGCCGGATTTAAAATAGCCGCAGACATCGCCTGCTTTGATTCGCATTGTCTGAACCATCTCACGCCAAATACTTTTTGCATGGACTTGTACACGGCGTCCATGAAATTTTGCATGGGTGAAATCCAAGAGCCAGTATTTCGTAAGCGCGCCAACACAACGCTCACGCGCCTATGCCACGCGGCCGACCATGATTGGTTGCTTCTTCACTTCAGGCATCTGGATCCCGAAAGCATGGCGTTGTATACGCGCTCCACGGTTGCAACCGACGATGTTGCGCGCTTGGTGGACGGGCTTGTGCAGGCGTTCCATGCACCGCAATTTGCGCTGGACACTCTTGAGCACGCCGGCTTCAAAGAATTCACTGAAGGACCGTCCGAAGATACGCCCATTCTGCTGCGACAAGACGCCTACAAGGCGCTCACCGAGTCCGTGCAATTTCATAACCCCAACGGCGGCGTGATTCACGCAACCCACACCGCGCGCTTTGGAGAAATAGAGGAGCGCGGCTACGCCACAACGCCTGTGGGCCGCGAGTTGTATGACCGTTGCTTGCAGCAGGCCGACGCTGCGCGCGATTCAGATCCATCGCTTGCCAAGCGCGACTTTGCCGCCTTTGAAGCGCTGTACGCCAAGCCATTCGCTGCATTTCCAAAAACTTTGTCAGAATTATTGCAGCAGGGGCTGGTCTATGGTCACTACAGCGCAACCGCCAAAGGCATTGCCGCACGAGGTGCAATTCACACCAGCGACATTCATCAGCTGGTGCGACTTGGCTTTGCCCAAGTGCAAGGTCTGCGTTACGAAGATTTTTTACCCGTCAGCGCCGCGGGAATTTTTGCCAGCAACTTGAATCAAATGGGCGCCCAATCCACCGCGGCCGTGAAGCCTGTGTACACGCGTGCCATGTTTGAGGAGATTCTTGGCAAGCCTGTTATTGATTCCGACGCGCAGTACCGCGCCGAACATGAGTTGTCCATTGCGCAAACATTCGCGCAGTTGGGTTTGTAAGAGCGGGGGACGGAGTGAAGTCACGCATTCGCTGTCAAACTCAACGCCACCGCCTCGGCAATTTTAATGCCGTCAATCGCCGCGCTTAAAATGCCGCCAGCATAGCCCGCACCTTCGCCAGCTGGAAAAAGTCCGTGCGTATTCATGCTTTGCAAATCGTTGTCGTTACGCGCAATGCGAATGGGCGACGATGTGCGCGATTCCACCGCGGTCAACACGGCGTCGGGCAAATCGAAACCTTTTAACTGTTTTGCAAACACGGGCAAGGCCTCGCGTATGGCCACAATGGCGAAGTCCGGCAATGCCGTAGACAAGTCGCACATGCGCACGCCCGGTGTGTATGACGGCAACACTGCGCCCAACTTGGTGGATGGCCGCCGCGCCAAAAAATCTCCAACCAATTGTCCTGGCGCCAAGTAGCCGCCACCGCCTAGCTCAAACGCGCGCGACTCCCAGAAGCGCTGGAACTCAATGCCCGCAAGCGGTCCGCCCGGATAATCCTGCTCCGGAGAAATCTCCACAACAATTCCCGCGTTGGCGTTGCGCTCGTTGCGCGAATATTGGCTCATACCATTAGTCACCACACGGCCGGCCTCGCTGGTTGCGGCAACCACCGTTCCGCCAGGACACATGCAAAAACTGTACACCGAGCGCCCATTCTTGGCGTGATGCACCAGTTTGTAATCCGCCGCGCCAAGTAGGGGACTGTCGGCGTTTTTCCCGTAGCGATTTTTATTGATCAGCGACTGCGGATGCTCTATGCGAAAGCCAATGGAAAACGGCTTGGCCTGCATGAACACGCCACGCGCGTGCAACATGTCAAATGTGTCGCGCGCGCTGTGGCCAACCGCAAGCACAATGTGGTCGCTAGCAATGCGCTCGCCGTCAGCAAGAATAACCGCGCGCACTCGGCCAATTTTGTTGGCGCCATTTGCGTCGCTTGTAGAGAAATTATCGCCGCCCACAGAAATATTCCCAACGCCTACGCCACTCGCATTGCGCTCAATTTCAATGTCAGCCACTCGGCAACCAAAACGAATCTCGCCGCCCAGTTCAATAATTTTGGCGCGCATTTTTTCCACCATACCCACCAAGCGGAATGTTCCAATGTGCGGCTTGCTCACATATAAAATTTCCTCGGGCGCGCCTGCATCAACAAATTCGTGCAGCACCTTTCGTCCGTAATGCTTTGGGTCTTTGATCTGGCTGTACAACTTGCCGTCGGAAAATGTGCCGGCGCCACCTTCACCAAATTGCGTGTTGGATTCAGTATCGAGCACGCCTTGGCGCCACATGGCAAACGTATCCACGGTGCGTTCGCGTACGGCTTTGCCGCGCTCCAACACTAAAGGTCTGAAACCTGATTGCGCCAAAATCAACGCCGCAAAAAGTCCGGCAGGACCCATGCCAATCACAATTGGGCGTGGTGCGCCGTTATGCACCGCGTCTGTCCGCCCCACGCCTCGGCTTTGCATCTCTGCGCCATGCGCCATCTTGTCCTGCGCCCGCGCCACAAACTTGTATCTCATATCTGGCGCGACATGCACGCGCTTGTCCGTGTTCAGGCGCGCCAACACTTTCGCCTGATCGCGCACTTGCACATCAATTGTGTAGACAAACAAAATCGCATTCGGTTTGCGCGCATCAACGCCGCGGCGGAAAACTTCAAAACTCTCCAAGTCGTCGGCCGGTATTTTTAAACGGCTCAAAATGGCTGGCCGCAGTGCGCTTTGCGGGTGCGTAAGCGGCAGGCAGATTTCCGTTAAACGCAGCATGTGAGCTTAAATGTAGCGTGCGGCACACTCTCAGCAGAAAGAGCGGCACCCGTGACACACACAACCCCCCCCCACGCCAGCGGGGCACGCATGAGTTGCAAACGCGTATTAGTAAAGTGGGCGGTGGGGGACTCGAACACTCGACCTCACGGGTGTGATCCGTGCGCTCTAGCCAGCTGAGCTAATCGCCCAAACGAAACAACCTAAATCCTGATCAAGTAAAATATTATAACGACATCAACATGTTCTCATCAACGGGCAACTCCATATTGAGCGCGGTTTCACAGTAATACGCCTCAACCGCGCAATTCAAAGCTTGTTCGAAGCGTCTGATTCCCGCTTCTGCGAAGGCTCTTGCCCCATTGCATTGGAGGAATTGTCGTTTGGCAGTTTGGCGGCACCACCCAAATTATGATTGGAAGCCTGATCCATTGGCTCCTTATTGATCTCGCTGGTCACATCGCTCATACCTTTTTTAAACTCGTGGATACTCTTTCCAAAGCTGCGCGCCACATCGGGCAGGCGCCGGCCAAAGATAAGCAGGGCGACCGCCAGCAGAATGAGCCACTCAAAGCCTTGGGGCAAGCCAATAGCCAGCAGGTAGGAAAAATGGGTGGATAGGAAAGTTTGCATGCAAATATGGTAACCGACTTCGGGAAAATCGCTATTTTCTCCACATGCCCAATTTCAACTATCGCAAGTTCTCTTTCGCCTTCATGTGCGCGGCGCTGACGATGCCCGTTTTATTTTTTGGCGCCTGCAAAACAGACGAGCCGGTGCCAGAACCTACTCCCGACTATACGCGTCAACTCGGTCCAGGCGAAAGCGGTCTACGCAGATTGGGTCCCAACGATCCGCTTCCAGATATCGGTGCCGCATGGCGCGTGCGCGATCCATTCTTGAACAAAGCCCTGGCTTATTCGCAGGGGTGGTTTCAAATGCCGTCAAGCAAAACCAAATTTCCATTTATGAATGTCTGCACATGGGATCAATCGTCCTCCAGCGTTGTGGCCTTTCAACAAATCCTGAAGGACAGCAAAAGCGAGGCGGACTTTGTGGGTGCCATCAAGCAGCAATTTGAAATTTGGCAAACCGTTGGATGGAACGGTAAGGGCACGGTGTTGTTCACCGGGTATTACAGCCCAGAGTTTCAAGGCAGCATGACCGAGACGGCTGAATTTAAGTTTCCTCTCTTTAAGCGGCCCGCGGATCTTGTCACGGATCCTTCAACTGGCGAGCCGAAAGGACAGCGCACCGCCGACGGCTCGGTGCGTCCATATCCAACGCGGGCGGAAATTGAATCAAGCAACATGTTCAAAGGCACAGAGCTTGTGTACTTACGCAGTCCACTTGACGCGTACATAGTGCAAGTCAATGGGAGTGCAAAAATTATGTTGCCCGATGGCAAGCCAATGTTTGTTGGCTACGCGGGTAAAACCGATCGGCCGTACTCTGGTCTTGGTCAAGCCTGCATTGACTCTGGTTTAATTCCAAAGAATAAATTGTCGCTCAAGGCGATTATGGACGAGTACAAAAAGGATCCCGCTAAAATTTCCGCAATGATGGCAAAGAATGAGTCGTATGTGTTCTTCACCACTTACGATGGCGGCAATTGGCCCGCCGGTTCGCTTGGCTTCAAGGTCACAGAGAAGGAGACCTTGGCGACCGACAAGAAGGTGTATCCGCCAGGCGGCGTTGTATTGGTGGATACGCAAGGCATTGATTTTGGCGGCAAAAAGCAGCGTTTCCTAAAGTTCATGGTTGATCAAGACACGGGCGGCGCCATCCAAGCGCCAGGCCGCGCCGATATTTACATGGGTATTGGTCCAGCCGCGGAAATTCTGGCCGGTGGTCAATACGCCGAAGGCACCATGTATTACTTCTTTCTGAAGCCCGATGTCACAAGCCAGTATCCACTACCTGCGGGCAAGTTTGGCGCGGGATCAGCGACCAAGGGCGCTAAGCCTTCAGTAGTAGAGCCCTCCAAATAATGTTGGCGTATTGATTTCGGCGTTTATATAGAGAACTATTGGCGCGCGCGTAAGAAATTACGCGCGCGTTTTATTTTCGGCGCGCATGGGTGGTTTGGTTTGAAGCGCGCAGTGGATGCGCTCACAATGTGCTTGGCGCGCGGCGCGAAAAGAACTGAGTTGCTTCAATGCTTGAAGTGGCGCGTACCTGTCACCAGCAGTGTCACGCCGCGATCCTTGCACAATGTTTCAGTATCGCCATCGCGTTTGCTACCGCCAGGATGCACCAGGCATTTCACGCCGGCTTCAATCAATAAGCGGGGACCATCATCAAAGGGAAAGAATGCATCGCTTGCGGCGCTCACAATGAGCGCGTTTGTGGCTCTACCAACACGCGCGGCCTGCAATTTCAATTTGGCTTTTTCAATGGCGTGCTTGCACGATGCCACGCGGTCCATTTGGCCCGCGCCCGCGCCCCACAATGTTTGTTGTGCGCCTACGCACACCGCGTTGCTCTTTAAGTGTTTGGCAATCACCGCTAAAAATTCTGCGTCCCGCTTCAAAGCCTCGCTGGGCGCCGGTCCGGCGGTCAATTGAAATTGAGCGGAGTTATCAATGCTGCCATCGCTTTCTTGCGCCAGCATTCCGCCAGGCACACTTCTGAGTTGCAGCACTTTGGCGGTTTCTTGGCGCATACAACCTACCGCTAGCAAGCGCACGTTTTTCCACCGCGCCGCCAGAATTACCACGGCTTCAGGCTCAAATGATTCGGCAACCACCACCTCCAAAAAGCGATCGGGCTTGGCAATGTTGCTGGCATCGGCTGCGGTCAATCTAGCTGAAATAGCCACAATTCCGCCGTAGGCCGCCAATGGGTCGCCTGCGTAGGCGTGGTCAAATGCCTCCGTGGCATTGGCACCAATGGCCGCGCCGCAAGGATTGGTGTGCTTTACCACGCACGCCGCAACTTGATTTGTACTGACGGTGTTTGTTTGGATTGAGCCGCCATGCCCATGCGATCCATGACCACCCGCGACTGTGTTGACCGCCACTTTGTTATTGGCGCCGCGCGTTGTCAACGCCACTAAATCTTTCACCAACTCAAAGGCCGCAGCAGCGTCCAAGATATTGTTATAGGAAAGTGGCTTGCCTTGCACGGTTTGCGCATCCACAATTGCGCCGTTTATTTGGGCCGTGTCGCGATAGAGCGCCGCATTTTGATGCGGATTTTCTCCGTAACGCAATTGCGCTTGGCGCGTCAGCGATACTTGAATTGTGTTTGGTAATTCACTCGCGCCATGACTCGCGCCATGACTCGCGCCATGACTCGCGCCATGACTCGCGCCATGACTCGCGCCATGACTCAAGCCCGTGCGCGCCATCCATGCGGCGATCATGGTGTCGTACTTGGCGGTGTGGTCAAATGCCTCGGCCGCCAATTGCTTGCGCAACGCTAGCGTTGTGGCGCCATTGTTGGCCGTCATCTCACGCATAATGCGTGGGTACTGTTGCGGCGAAGTCACCACGGCCACAAATTCATAATTCTTTGACGCGCTTCGGATCATGGCTGGGCCGCCAATATCGATTTGCTCAATCGCCTCCTCTTCAGTTACTCCAGTCTTGGCAATGGTGTTGGCGAATGGATACAAACTGACGCACACCAAATCAATTGGAGCAATTCCGTGCTCTTTCATGGCCGCCATATGCTCAGGCACATCTCGCCTTCCGAGTAAGCCACCATGCACGCGTGGGTGCAGGGTCTTCACGCGTCCATCCATCATTTCTGGAAAGCCCGTCAATTTTTCTACCGGCACAACCGCAATGCCCGCGGCCATAAGCGCCTTTGCGGTGCCGCCGGTGCTGACAATTTCAACGCCGTGCGCCGCCAACATATTTGCAAATTCCACCAAGCCACTTTTTTCACTCACCGAAAGCAGCGCGCGTTGAATTGGCGTGTGGTGATTCATGCGGAGAATAAAATGAATTGGAATTTCATGAAGAATTACGCTTCGATTCAGGAGTGAACGGACGAAGCAACTGGCTTACAAATGCGCGCCCCAATTCGCGCCCCAATTCGCGCCCTGTCTCGCTGGCAACATTCATCAAGGCGTACTCTCTGCGTCGCCCGCATCGGCATCGTTGGCGGGCTCGCCTTGCGATGCGCCTTCATTTTCGGTCGCAGCAGCTTCCATGTCAGGGGTGGCGGTCTTTGGAGCTGGCTTTGGTGCCATAACAGGTTTCATCATTTCAATCGGGTTCAGTTGTTGCATTCTGCCATCTTCGCAAAGCAACACAATTTTTCCATCCATTGAATCGGTCGCAGCCACCCATTTTGCGTTGGGAAACTTCGCTGTCGCAGTAATGCCGCCGGCTTTGGTCTCCACTAAATTCATGGTCCGGGTGGCATCGTCCCAAGTAATAAAACCACCCTTGGTGCGCGTAATAGCGTTTCCAGCGGCTTTGGATTTCCACAACACAACTCCATTCACTTTATCGCCAGGCGCGGTGCTGAAAGCAACCAAGCCTTGTTCTGGAACTTGTAACAACACCATGTCGCCAACGGCAAGCGGGGAATTGGTCAATGGAGATTCGTTAAACCAATCCCATTTGGATTCACCACTCTTTAAATCAATCGCATGCAAGGATTGATCCTTGCCCGCGACATAGGCGATTCCATCGCAGACCGAGGGCTTGCTGACAAACGGCGCGTTGCTTTTATATTTCCAAATTGGCTTGGAATTGTTCGCGTCAAACAATGCAATCTCGCCGCCAGTGCTGACGGTCACAATGCCAAACCCTTCCACGACCACGGGTGGGGTTTCCACTCTCCCAATTGACATTGCTCCAAATGCCTCAATGCAGCGGGCGTTTCGGCGTTGACCGCGCTTGCTGTTGGAATCGTAGTCGCCAGCAGCGGTGCGCTTGGCGGCGACATCCCTGATATTGGATTCAACAAGCTTCATCCAAATCACCCGGCCTTCGGAATCACCAAACACAACATAATTGCCGCTGGTCGCTCCCGCCGTTGCGGGAACTCGTCGCAGTGATTCCTGCGCCAACAAGGTTCCATTGCTGTCCTCAAATGCAATCGTGTTGGAGTCGGTCAGAGCCACGGCCGCGGCTGTTATGCCGGCTGGCACCATATTCACACTAAAAATTTTGTCTAATTTGCTTTGCGTGGAGCCTTGCCAAAGAACAACTCCCGAATCTGATTGCACACGCGTGACAATGCCAAATTCATCCCAGGCAAAAATTTGCGTTTGATCCAAGCTCAAACCAATTATGCGGCTTGCCGACTTGCTTGGAACTTTTGTTTGCCAAAGGTTGCGTAATCCCAGTGGAGTAATGCTTTGTGGACTGGCTATAAAGTTTGCCTCGGCTTGGGCCTTGATTATGTCTAGATTTTGTTTGCTCGATGGAAATGGTTCAGTTGATTGCAGACTATCTTGCGCCAGCAGCGAGCAAGTGATCAACCAATTTGCGATCAACATCATGCTGGCGGGAATTGAAATTTGAAAAGGCTTCATTGAAATATTTTCATGACAAGAGTGCGTAGAGAGGTTGAAAGTGTATAGAAAATGCTCCAAGTAATTGCGCGGCACCAACACGGCAAACGATCAATTTCAACTACGAGTTCAGCGACCAGCCCCAATTGCTTGGACAGGATTACTTGGCAATATTGAGCCAACGCGGGTGAACATTAAATAATAAACCCCAAAAAGGAGATCAGCCGAACCCTTTCTGAGTTTCGGCTGACCGCCCTTTCCTTTATTCCCTCCAACCTGCTCGATTCGCTTAAATTGGCACTCAGCTTTTCAGCCCAGTGACCGGAGAGATTTCCCTTTCCCTCACAGTCTTAATTTTGATTAGAGATCCCTTTTCTCACCTCAAAAGCCAAACAACATTTTGCGATTCAAACAAGTGAAGTAAGAATTTAATCTTACAAGAATATATTCGCATGTAAATTGTCAATGTATCCCTAAAGTATTGATTTTTTTAATAAATTTTCAAATTTAAAAAGCTTGTTTTTGATTCAAAAAAGCCGTTTGTGGTACGAATAGCTCTGAATTCACTTCCTTCAAAGGCCGTGTTTCGCTTGGAATTTAGGCATTTGCAACATCAGTGTTGATTGTGAGGAAAATTCCACTCAATTCCAGGCGTGTAGCCAAGTAGGGCATATAAGTCCTTGCGCGTCTGCATGTGGGGAAGAACTTCCTTCACCGATCCATGCTGCTTGAGTGAGGCCAGGCCGCGCGTCACTTCACCCATAGCTAGGCGCATCATGCTCAGCGGATAAATCACAAGGGAATATCCAAGTTCGCCAAATGTCGCGGTGGAAATATCGGGGGTCTTTCCAAACTCCGTCATATTGGCCAACAAATATCCAGGCGATCCTTTTGCAAACTCCTTGAACTCGGTCTCGCTTTGCAAGCCTTCGGGAAAAATCATATCGGCGCCAGCCTCTCTATAAAGATTGGCTCGCTTGACGGCGTCGGCAAAATCCGTCACATGCCGAGCGTCGGTGCGCGCAATAATCACAAAGTCACCATGCACTCTGTGCTTCGCCATAGCGCTTACTTTGTCGGCCATGTCTGCCGCGCTTATAAGTTCCTTGCCATCCAAATGTCCGCAGCGCTTTGGAAAAACTTGATCTTCAATGTGAAGCGCCGCGGCGCCAGCGCGCTCATATTCCACAACTGTCCGCACGCAACTTTCCACCTCGCCGTAGCCAGTGTCGGCGTCGGCAATCACGGGCAATCCGCTGGCGTCCACAATCTCGCGAATGGTGCGGCACATTTCTGTGAGCGTGATCAAGCCAATATCTGGATAGCCCGACACATTGGCCGTGGCTCCACCAGAAATATAAACCGACTCAAATCCTGCTTTTTGTACCGCTTTTCCAACGAGCGCATTGAATGCGCCGGGGGCCATGACAACACCTTTGTCCATCAACGCGCGCAGCGCGGCGCCCGGGTGTTGCCGGGTGGTATTCAACGATGTGTTTGAAGCATTCTTTTTTTGCGAGTTATTGTGTTGTGGAGCGCTCATTGGGTGTTTGTATTTTATGGATTTCGTTATACGGCGTCACCACAAAAACTTTGGGTAGCGGAAACTATTTCTGCTGCTTTACAAATTGATATGGTCCTTTGGTGGCTCCCCAAACCTGTTGCCCTGCGCTGTCAAAGCCGCGGTCCCAACTGGTAATTGCCTGTTCGGTCACCGTCACTTCGCTGGTGGCGTAGGCAGCGCCGCGCAGCGAGCTGGCGCACATGTCGCCGTCCGTTGATCCACTCCACTGCGTGGCGGATTTTGATTTGAGTTTCACGCCGCAACCAGATCGCGGCATTAACTGCGATGGCAGTAGTTGATTCAGAGGCTTGTCTTGCTTCCACGCGCCGGCGTATTGCAGTGGGTCGCCTGGCAATTCAAAGACCATACTTTCAACCACGCCATCATCGCGGTGAACCAAGTGATACACGCGCTGGCGATAGGGCTTGTCGGCGGCTTCCTGCATGGCTTGCTCAACATACAGCCAGCGGCCGTCGGGTTGATCCTTCCAAATGGGTGTCATATGCAGCACAATATTTTTGTATTCGGGGTCGGCTTGGCTTTGGGCCGCGCTGGAGTAAGAGCCCGCCATCCAACTAGCAATCATGTTCACCTGCGCGCTGTTTTGATAGGGAAGCGGGGGTTCATACTGCGTCACGGTTCCACAGGCTGTGAGCGCGCATATTGCAACCCATTGGACAAATTTTTTCATAAACGGATGCTAGCATCGAACGCTTTCAGACCCGACCCACTGGAGAACCCATGAGCGCAACTACCTCAACCGCCAAGCAACCTGACACCCGCGGACTCGCAGGACAATCTGTTGGTGAAACTTCCGTGTGCGCCGTCACACAAACCGAACTTTTATATAGAGGCTACGAAATTGCGGATCTTGCCGCCAACGCCACCTTTGAGGAGGTTGCGTTTTTGCTGTTAATAGGACATAAGCCCAGCGACATCGAATTGAAAAAATTTCAAAGCGATGTGATTGCTTTGCGCGCCGTGCCCGCTGCCGTGCGTGACGCCGTGGCTAAGTTCGCCGTGAGTTGCCCGAACGCGCATCCCATGAGCATTTTGCGCACCGGAGTGAGTTTGCTTTCACATCTTGATGCGGATTGCGAAGACAATTCACCAGCTGCCGAGTTGCAAAAGAGCATGCGTTTACTTGCGCAAATTCCAACTCTGATTGGAATTTGCCAGCGTTCCCGAGAAAACAAGCCCGTTCTGGAGCCAGACGCAACCCTTAGCCATGCCGCCAATTTGCTGTGGCTTATTCATGGTCGCAAGCCCAGCCAACTTGAGGCGCGCATCATGGATGTCAGCCTTACGCTGTATGCCGAGCATGATTTCAACGCCAGCACATTTGCGTGCCGCGTGATTGCCAGTACCGAATCCGATTTGCATAGCGCAATTTGTGGCGGTATTGGCGCACTCAAGGGTCCGCTTCACGGCGGCGCCAACGAAATGGCCATGGAAATGCTCAAGGAAATCAACCACGATTGCGCGGGCGGCGCCATGACCGTGGAAGCCTGGATGCAGAAGGCATTTGTCGACAAACGCAAACTCATGGGCTTTGGTCATCGCGTGTATAAAAATGGCGATCATCGAGCGGGCATTCTTCGATCATGGGGGCTTCAACTCGCGGATCAACTTGGACCAGACGCCAAGAAGTGGTTTGATATTGGCGACCGCGTGCAAGCCATCATGCTGAAGGACAAAGCCATTCACCCCAATGTGGACTTTCCTTGTGGCATGACTTATTTCATTCTTGGCATTCCTGTGCCGCAATACACGCCTATTTTTGTGGCTAGTCGTATTACGGGTTGGGCCGCGCATGTCATGGAACAGCATGCCAATAACAGAATCATTCGCCCACTTGCCGATTACAAAGGTCCAGAACCACGCAAGTGGAAGGCGTAAGCCTTTTTTGTGGTCCAATTTCACACGACCTTGTGTCATTGATTCCACCTCAATATCAAATCAGCGCTGTCCAATTTCTCCGCTCGTGTGCGGGGGCGATTCAATACGACTCAGGTAAAAATAAAAAGGGGACGAGTCTCTTTTCAAAGACTCGTCCCTAGTGCTGTGCGAACCATGCCCTCCGCGGTCCGCAATTGTGTTCGATTCAAGATGCTGCGTTCCCGCGCAAGCATCTTGTCATGGGGCGGTTTCCCTTAAATACCGCCACAGATCGAACTTCTAACTCATGGTGTTTCCCAATACCATGACCCCCCTTGTAAACCCCTTCGATTTTTTCCCAAATATCGAATGAGATCAAGTAAATCGCATTGAACCAATGAAATTCAATGCGAAACTTTTCGAAATTATTTCCGACGACGAACCGTTATTAAAGCAGCCACTGCAACCAATGCCGCCGCACTTGGAGATGGAACGGCAAATGTCCAAGCTGCTTGGCCAACTTGCGTGCCTGTAAAGCTGGAATTGAATGTCCAAGTCTTGCCTTG
>SYAC01000020.1 GCA_005787685.1 Planctomycetia bacterium | reverse complement strand
GGTAAGAGCGCACCGCTTGTTTGGCGACAAACAAGGCATGGAAAACCCCACCGCGTGCAAGCGCAAGCAGTCCTTGTTGGGAAACCAACTCCCGTTGTTCGCGGGTAGGACGGGTCGCGTGCTTCGAGGCCATCGGCAACGCTGGTCCAGAGAGAAATGATCGCCACCAGCGAAAGTTGGTACAAGATCCGGCTTATTTCCAAATTCAGCCACGGCGGGTCCCAGGACTCGCCGTGACTTTTTGCGCGCGCATGCCATGCGTTTCATTGGCGATATCACTCACCGCTGCGGTATGCCGCTTTGAATGTGAAAAAAAATAAAAGAATTGTCTTGAAGTGGAAGATCGGTTGTGCCATAATGGGACTTATGGAAAAAAATTCGCTTAAAAGAGAGTCCCAAGACCCTTTAAATATAAAGCCAAATGGATTCCAGTCCTATGTCATGCTGGTCTATCGCAAAGCCGTGCATCCGGAATTTTTCGGCATTGAAGGTCGCCGTCGTATCACCCATCCAGACTATGAATTTGAAGGTTGGATATTCAAGGGCGGCCATGCGGGTCGATTTCAATTTGCCAATTTGTGCGTGTGCGAAGTCGTGGTTGAAGGCGGCGCAAATCTTCCAGACCGCGGGCTTCTTGCCAATCTTCCATGCGCTGGCGAGCGCGATCACACGGAGGTCATGAGCGACAGTTTGACCTACATGACCACCATTCAAACCGAGACGCTGTCCGAACATTTGTACAGTGGAACGCACCGTGAAATGGTGGCGCACATTCGCGACTCCAATTCGCTGCACAGCATTTGGACCGACTCCAAGGGTCGCCAGAATGTCTCGTTGATCGACATGCAACGCTATCGCAATGAAGTGCATATTCAGGGCTTTCATTTGCGCAGCGATACGGGCATGGTTCTACGCACGCAATCCATGTTTAAAATGGGTGGTGAGCACGCGCCTTCGCCAAAGGCCAAGTCCAATAAGAACAAGCTGGCTTAATTTTCCAGCGTTGCAGCTTCAATTGACCGATATGTTTTTTCATGCGCAGCGTCGCGTCCAATGTCCCGCGCCCGCTTGCAAGCGTGTGGATTCGCAAACACAGTTAGTATTGGTAAATGATGATTGAACGCTCTGGCGAAATCGCCGGACTGGCCACGAGCGCGCTGTGGGTTGTTTCCAGCATCGCGTTTGCCGCCGCCGGTCGGCGTATGGGCGCTACGCGATTAAATTTGCTACGCAGCGTGTTGGCTGCGTTTGTGCTGCTGGCTTTGCAGGCCTTTCTGAAAGGCAATCCTTGGCCAAACATTGGCTCGGACCGCACGTGGTATTTGGCCGTCAGCGGGTTGCTTGGCCTGGCCATTGGCGATCAATTTCTTTTCGCTGGCTATGTGTTGGTTGGCGCGCGCACAACAACGTTGCTTATGACGCTTGCGCCCGCGGTGGCGGCGACGCTGTCATGGATTGTCTTTGGTCAAACCATGGTCGCAATGGCGATTGCTGGCATGATCATCACGCTATTTGGAGTGTTGTGGGTTGCTGCAGAACGACCGTCTTTGACAAGCTCCATCACGCGAGCTCAGCAACGCAAGGGCGTGTGGTTAGGCGTTGGCGCCGCTCTGTGTCAAGGCGTTGGCATGGTGCTTGCAAGCAACGGTCTGCGTGGCGATATCGATGCCATGTCGGCGCAAACGGTGCGTATGAGCGCGGGAGCCGTGGGAATTATTGTGATTGCGTTTGTAGTCAGCCGCATGCATGGCGCGCCAAGCAAGGCGACTGCGTCGAGTGACACATCCACCATGGAAAAATCGCTGACGCCTTCAACCATCATTGCGCTCAAAAGTCCGCACGAGAATGCGCTGTGTGCAACGGGTATTGTCACCATGGTCATTGGAACATTCACCGGACCCATTCTGGGCGTCTGGTGCTCGCTGTACGCGCTGCAAAAACTGGATGTTGGAATTGCCACCACACTTATGTCGTTGGTGCCCGTCATGATCTTGCCATTGACGCGCTTTACGGAAGGTCAATGGCCCTCGGCGCGCGCCATTGCGGGCGCATGTGTGGCCGTGGCTGGCGTGGCCGTGATGGCGAGCGCCTCTTGAATCTATTTCCCCCGCATATTTCCAAAGGCAATCTGATACGTTGGGTCGTGGAGAACATGTCTTGAGTCAAACCATTCATTCCAAAATGCGCTCGCTTATTCTCGCCGATCAAGCCATGGGATTGACCATGTCCCCCAAGTCGTTGCTCCAAACGCCTGACTCCTCGGTGGCAGGGGAGCGCGCATGCGCGAGTGAAGCGCAGCCAATTCCAAATCAGTCGCCTGCGCCACCCCAATCATTGATTCAGTCGCCCGCCATCCAATCAAGTCCACAAGTCGCTTCAGTTATGCAGTGGGGTATCACGCGCGCGCTGCCACATTCATTGCAAGAGCGTGAAGATGCGCTACAGGAAATTTGCGCGCGCCATGACGCCACATGTCCATTGTGCACCACCCATGTCGGACACACGCGCACGGTTCTAGGCGAAGGCAGCGCCGCGGCCGAATTGGTTTTTATTGGAGAGGCGCCAGGTGACAAAGAAGACGCAACTGGCAAACCATTTCAAGGTGACTCCGGAGCAAAGTTGGATGAAATGATCAAGGCCATGGGCATGAGCCGCCAGCAAGTCTTCATCACCAATGTTCTCAAATGTCGCCCGCGCATCAATCACACTCCTACCGCGGAACAAACGGAGCAATGCGCTTGTTTTTTAAGCGAGCAACTTATGGTGATTCGTCCCAAAATCATTGTGCCCATGGGGGGTCCAGCCGCGAAGCATGTCTTGCGCTTGGATGAGGGGATTTCTATGTTGCGTGGCCAATGGGGCGTTTGGCAACCTCCAACTGGCTGCCAAGTTGAGCCGATTCCGGTCATGCCAACTTTTCATCCAGCCTATCTTTTGCGTAATTACACGCTAGAAACGCGGACTTTAATGTGGTCGGACATGAAATTAGCCATGACCAAATTGTCCGCGAAATAATTTCGCACAAATTGAATATTTTTGAATCAAATTGGAACCCATCTGCGTAATGGAATTTTGGACCTTGTATTTAAGCTCTCATTTGACAGGCTTTGTTCGAATCAAAATAGCCCCCACGAGGAGCCCGTTGCGGTGAATAACTGTGGCGGGCTCTTTTATTTGCGACGGCTCAGTGCTTCAAGTTGAAAAGGCGATCGCCGCGGAACTGACCAACGATATTCCATTGGGGTCTCGCACTTGTTGATAATCGATCAAATCAACATTGTTGGGGCGCAAAATAGCTTGCGCAGCAAGCATGTTTCCAACGCTGCACCAACGCGTGCGGTTTTGATCCTTGGTGAATATTGCCTCAAATCCGGAGCAGTCCTTGTGGCAATACGCGGCCAGTCGTTGGCGATCTAATTTCTCAATTTCAGTTGCGGAGGCGTCGTTGATTTGTCCTTGGTCGCCAAATTGAGGACCAACATGGCTCAAGTCACTGCTTGCGATCAGCAATGTGCGCCCACCAATCTCGGTCAGGGCGGTGCGAACGGCGGCGACAAATTGCGCCGTGTTGGCTCGCTCGTCATCATCGGCAACCGGTGGCACCAACGCATTCGGAATCAGCGCCGCCAACAGTGGCACATCGCCGTAAAAATGTTGCAGCCATGGAATGTGAAATTGCACGGAATGCTCGCCAAGGTGGTCAATTTGATCAGCGTAAATACGCTTGGAACCAAGGTTCTTTTCAAGAAACGCCAGCATAGTCTTGTCGGCGTTGGCTTTGCCCAAGGGCGTCATAAAACCAAACTCGCTCACCACCACGCCATCGCCAATTCCAAAATGATTCGTTCCCAAAATAATCACGCGATCCGGCTTTTGATCTTTCTTCAACGCGCGGTACGCCGCGGCGTAGCCAGGCCAGCCCCGTTGATAATCCAAATGCGGCGCGACCAATCCAAGTATGGTGCCGTCAATTTCTGGGTCCTCCATTTCAGAGAGCCACTTGTCCATTTGCTCCGAGCATGCTTGCGCGTCCTTACCCATTGACAATGAACAACTCATAGGAAAATGACCATGCGCGGTGATCTTGGCTTTGGCCACGCGCTCAAGTTCCTCAAAGCGCGGTCCCCAAATCAATCCAACTTCATCCATGCGCGTGACCAAATCATGCAACAGATGCATGGGCGCCTGGGTCTTGGCCGCAATTTCGTCAAGCGTTTCGCGGCCTTGAAATAACAACACCAATTGCAACACTTGGGGCATGACGGCCATTTGTTGCTCGGTCAACATAGATGGATCGCGCAGCAAAATAAATGATTTACCCTCCTTTTCAAAGCCCGTGGGTTGAAAATTGCGAATTTGTGGCCGATTCAAGTGCTCCGCAAGTGGTGCGGCTGGAGTGATATCGCTTGGCGTGTTACTCATATAATTTTATCATACCTTGAAGCGATCAATTACTGGGAAGATTAATCTTTGAATCATGCGTTCACAATCGAACCATAATGGTTAATATAGACAATTCATTTCTTTCGCCTTTGAATGGGACTTTGTCCCGGAGACAATTCACTATGCCGAAAAATTATTTCCGCTGTTCCATGTTTTCATTGTCACTGTTGATGGCTTTGGCTACCGAATCTGGGGCACAACAAAATGCACCCGCGACCGTGCCTCCGCCCGCAACCGCGCCCGCTCCTTCCAAGCCTAAATCAAGCCCGCAAGGCAAAGATGTGAGTTTGAAGGAAATTCAAAGGGAAAAATCCAACGCCGACTTCATGGTGCCATCCACGCCTAAGAATGAAATTATTCAGGAACAAACAGCCACGCCACTGAATCCCGGCACTATGCCGCCTGGAGCCACCGCGCCTGGAGCCACAACCACCGCACCGCTTGACTCGACTCCTGTGATTAAAATTGAACCTGATGTTCTTGATCTGGGCGAAATGACTCCTGACACGGCCAAAACAGGCAAAGTGAAGTTGATCAATATCTCGAACAAGCCCATCTTGATTACCAAAGCCGTGACAAGTTGTGGTTGCACAACCGCGGGCGCCCCCAAAGATCCAATTCCGGTTGGTGGCTCGGCTGAAGTTGAGATTACCTTGAAGCCTGGCCCAAAGGCCGGCGCTCCGCTGAGCAAGCGCGTGACATTTCAAATTGATGGCCACACTCCCATGATGGTGACGGTGCAAGGCACTGTCCCTGCGTACATCACCATGACCCCCGACGTTCTGGAAGCGCCAGCCGAGGGCAAGACCAATGAAGGCGCGATCACTTTCAAATGCCTAGATGGAACGCCATTTAGAATTACAAGCGCCGTTCCGCCGATTGTTCCAGATATCAGTCCAGAAGCCAAAGCCGATCAAGTTGTGCATGTTGATTGGAAGGCCTGGGAAGAAACAGGTCGAACAATCAAATTGACTTTCTCAACAGATCATCCAAAAGTTCCATCACTTTCCCTGTTAATTCGTCGACCAGCCACCAGTGGCGGTGCCACCGAGCCGCGGGCGCCTGGCACGAATCCGACTGACAAAGCCGCAAGTGCGTTGGTGACCGCCGCCCGCGCGGGCGATGTTGAAAAGGTAAAGAAGGAATTGGAAGGCAAGATTGATGTGAACGCCCCGGACAGCGCCGGTGGTCGCAGTGCGTTGCACTGGGCGGCGAAGGAAAATCGCGTTGAAGTGATTCCAATTCTTTTGGCGGCCAAAGCCGATGTGAACAATCGTGATCGCGCCGGAAAAACTCCGCTGTGCGTGGCCGCTGAAAGCCGCGATCCGAAATGCGTTGAATCCATGAAGTTGCTGATTGAAGCTAAGTCGGATGTCAACAGCAAGGATCGCCTGGGTGGTTCGCCACTTTTGTGGGCCGCAGGCTTGGGCACTCCCGAAGCCGTGGATTTGTTGATTGTCTCTGGCGCCGAAGTCAGCATTCAAGACAAGAATGGTCTTACGCCATTGTTGTGGGCGGCGGGTACAGGAGATCCACGCTCCGTGCAGATTTTAGTCGATAAAAAAGCCGACTTAAATATCGCCGACAATTTGACCGGCGACACCGCCGTCATGCGCGCCGCGCGCAACGGCAAGTTTGAAAGTTTGGCAATCCTCATTCAAGCGGGCGCGCCACTTGAAGTGAAAAATCGCCAAGGGATGACCTCTTGGTTGGTGGCTGCCAACAGCGGAACCGTAGAAAAGTTGAAGGCTCTCAAAGCCGCCAACGCCGACATCAACGCCAAAGACACGCGTGGCTGGAACGCCTTGGATTACGCCAAGAATCGCGCAGATCAGAATCGATCGGATGTGATCAAGTATTTGGAGGGCGAGTTGAGCATGAAGCCCGCGGCCAGCACGCCTTCACTTTTGACTCCGCCACCTGCTGCGTCAACCGCACCACCAGGTATGTGATCATGACAAGCGCAACCGCAAGCACACCGGCGACGCATAGCGCGTTCACTCATTTATTTGCTGGCGTTCAAGAAGCGTATTTGCTCAATAGCACCGCCAGCATTTTGGGCTGGGACCAAGAGACCATGATGCCAAATGGTGGGGCTGAGCTTCGCAGCCGCCAGCTTTCCCAACTGGCGCGGCTTGGGCATGAGTCTTTCACCTCACCCAAGATTGGCGAATTGATTGCGGCCGCGCAAGATGTGGTTCATTCCATGCCCGCGGATTGCGCCGATGCGGTGAATGTGCGCGAAATTAGCCGCGACTACCACAAGGCCACCAAATTACCCTCGTCGCTCATTGCGGAATTGGCGCAAACCGCAAGCCAAGCGCAGCACGCGTGGGTGGAGGCCCGTCGCGAAAGCAATTTTAAGAAGTTCCAGCCGTGGCTCGAAAAGACTGTTCAATTAAACATTCAAAAAGCGCAGTGCTTGGGTTGGCCCAAAGGGGGTGAGGCTTGGGATGCGTTGGCGGATTACTACGAGCCCGCGCTCACCGCGGCCGATGTGACCAGGGTGTTCGAACCGTTGCGCGCGCGCCTACAGAAATTACTGGATCGAATTCGCGGCGCCTCGAAGCAGCCATCCAACGCCTTCAATGAATTGGCGTTGCCCATTGAGGCGCAGGAAAAATTTGTGCGCCACATGGCAAAGAGTATTGGATTTGATTTCAGTTGCGGTCGCCTTGACCGCAGCGCTCATCCATTTTGTGGAGGTAGCCATTGCCGCGATGTGCGTATGACCACGCGCTATGCTCCAACCTGCGTGTTTGACGCGCTTGGTTCCACCATGCATGAATCGGGCCACGGCATGTATGAGCAGGGGCTTGACTTCGCGCAAGCGGGTCTCCCCATGGGAACCGCGGCTGGTTTGTCGGTGCATGAAAGTCAAAGCCGCATGTGGGAAAACCAAGTTGGACGCAGCATGCCATTCTGGAAGTGGGCGCGTCCGCAACTGGGCGCCTTCTTTGAGGACGCGTGCGATCACCTCACGCTTGAGCATCTGTATCAAGCCGCCAATGTTGTGGAGCCTGGATTTATTCGCGTTGAATCCGACGAAGCCACCTACAACATGCATGTCATGATCCGCTTTCAATTGGAGCGCGACATGCTCAACGGCAATATGCCCATCGCGGAGTTGCCTGCCGTTTGGAATAAAATGTACAAGGACTATTTGGGTGTGTCGGTTCCAGATGATCGCCGCGGGTGCCTGCAAGATGTGCACTGGAGCATGGGGGCGATTGGCTATTTCCCAACCTACACCTTGGGCACGCTCTTGGCGGCACAGTTATTTGAGAGGGCCCGCAAGGATATTCCTGGCCTGGAAGATGGCTTTACTCGCGGCGAATTTGCGCCGCTTTTGTCCTGGCTGCGCGCCAATGTGCACTGCCACGGTCGCCGCTATCGACTGGATGAGTTGTGCCGCAAAATCACGGGCGCGCCACTGTCGGCTGACCCCATGATGCGCCATTTGGAAGCCAAGTTATTGCCTCTGTATGGTTTGGAATAATTTTAATTTCCGCATCGAATTCAAGCGAAGTTCAGTTACACTACGGGGCTCATCATGGAATTTAGAAATGTTGCAATTATCGCGCATGTCGATCATGGAAAGACGACTTTAGTTGATGCCATGTTGCGCCAAGCCGGCGCATTTCGTACCAACGAGGCTCTGACCGAGTGCGTTATGGATTCCAATCCGCTTGAACGCGAGCGTGGAATCACCATCCTCTCTAAAAATTGCGCCGTGACATACGAGATTCGTTTTGGTCCTCACAAGGGAACCATTTTGCGCGTGAACATTATCGATACGCCGGGCCATGCCGACTTTGGTGGCGAGGTTGAGCGCGTGTTGCGCATGGCCGACGGCTGCGCGCTGTTGATTGACGCGCTTGAAGGACCAATGCCGCAAACCCGCTTTGTGCTGCAAAAGGCAATTCAACTTGGCTTGAAGCCAATCGTTGTGGTGAACAAGTGTGATCGACCAGACGCCCGCAGCGACGCTGTGGTGAATGAAGTATTTGACCTGCTGATCGAACTCGGCGCCGATGAAATTGCCCTGGATTTCCCCGTGCTTTGGGCCAGTGGACGCGATGGCTGGGCCAGCCGCGACAAGAACGACAAGGATCGTGGCGTAGATGATTTGTTCGATGCCATTCTCACCCATGTGCCTGCGCCAAAGATGGACCCAAATAGTCCGTTGCAATTCTTGGTGACCAATCTGGATTACAGCGAATATGTTGGGCGCATTGCCATTGGGCGCGTCATGCGCGGCAGTATTAAGCCAGGCATGGCCGTTGGTTTGTGCCGCGCCGATGGCACCATGGATCGCGGACGCGTTTCCAAAGTCAACCAATTCCAAGGCCTTGGCCGACGCGAGGTGCAAGAAGTATTCGCCGGTGACTTGTGCGCCGTCGAAGGCATTCCGGACATCACCATTGGCGATACGGTTGTGCACCCTGATTTTCCAGAGCCATTGACTCGCGTGAGCGTGGATGAGCCAACGCTGCACATGGTGTTTCGTATCAATGACGGACCACTTGGTGGTCGTGAAGGCAAGTTCGTCACCAGCCGCCAATTGTCCGAGCGCTTGGACCGTGAACTTCGCTCCAATGTTGCGCTGCGGGTAACGCCTGGCGAAACCTCGGAGGAATTCCATGTTTCGGGCCGCGGATTGCTGCATTTGGGTGTGTTGCTTGAAACCATGCGCCGCGAGGGATTTGAATTGACCGTGGGCAAGCCGCAAGTGATTGAGAAGGAAGTCAATGGCGAAATGTGCGAGCCATGGGAACGCCTCACGCTTGATGTTGCGGAATCCGGAATGGGCGCCGCGCTGGAGTTGCTTGGAAGCCGTGCCGGTGAAATCACCAAAGTCGATCCCCGCAACGGTCGCATGCACATTGAGGCCGACATTCCCGCGCGTGGCCTGATTGGCTTGCGTTCGCGCTTGCTCAACGCCACTGGCGGCGAAGCCGTCATGCATCACGCCTTCGCATCGTGGCGCGCTGTGAATCCCGGTGCCATCAAACCGCGCGTGCAGGGGGTATTGATCGCCAACGAGGCTGGCCCAGCGACCAGCTACGCCATTGAACCGCTGTCCGACCGCGCCGTCATGTTTGTGAAGCCCGGCGACATTTGCTACCAAGGCATGCTGGTTGGGGAGAACACGCGTGAGAATAATCTGGTGGTCAATGCCACCCGAATGAAGCCTTTCTCCAATGTCCGAGCCATTAGCAAGGACGCCACGGTGGTTTTAAAGCAGCCGCGCATCATGAGCTTGGAGCAGGCTTTGGAATATATTGAAGAGGATGAACTTGTCGAGATCACTCCAACCGCCATTCGCATGCGCAAGCGATTGCTTAACGAGACCGAGCGCAAGCGCGTGGAGCGTTCCGAAAGAAGCCGCGCCGAGGCATCTTCACGCGAAGGATAATTCATGCCCACACGCGTGATGAAGTTCGGTGGAACTTCGGTCGCTGATCCGCAACGCATTCGGCACGCCGCAAGCCGTGTCGCCGCCGCCAAGGCAGATGGTGATCGTGTGGTGATGGTGGTCAGCGCCATGGGCGACTCCACCGATGACTTGATTGATCTTGCAAAAAAGATTTCTAGCAAACCTGCCAAGCGCGAACTTGACGCGCTGATGGCAACAGGCGAATTGGCAAGCAGTGCGCTGTCCGCCATCGCGCTTGAGGACTTGGGTCTGCGCGCCTGCAGCATGAACGCCTATCAATGCGGCATCCGCAGCGACGGAGAGTTTGGCCACGCGCGCATTGACGCCATTGATCGCGCCAGCATGGAGCGAAAAATCGACGGGGGGGTTATTCCGGTGATCGCGGGCTTTCAAGCGGTATCCCCAGAGGGCGATCTCACCACGCTTGGTCGCGGTGGTAGCGACACCACGGCGGTCGCCATTGCGGCCGCGCTTGATGTTGTTGGAAGCGGCGGCTGCTGTGAAATTTACACCGATGTGGATGGCGTCCATACCGCCGATCCGCGCCTGGTTCCAGAGGCTCCGCGCCTGACACAAATCACCTACGAGGAAATGTTGGAACTTGCGGTTGTGGGCGCTGGCGTCATGCATGAGCGGGCGGTTGTGTTTGCTCAACGCTATGGTGTGCCAATACATGTGCGCCACAGTCAACGCTTTGAACTTGGAACGATGATTCAAAAGGAGACTTCATTCATGGAATCAATCGCGGTTATTGGTTGCGCCCTCAAAAGCGACTTGGGTCGCGTGGTGCTCAAGGGCTTGCCCGCAAGCGCGGATACCCAAGGCGTATTGTTTGGCGCCATTTCGCAAATGGGAATCTTGGTGGACGACATTATTCAGAATGATTCCGATCAGATCACCCACAAGTTCATCGACCTCAGTTTCACCGTGGACCACGCGGAATTGCCCGAGGTCAAGATTGCCGTGACGCGGGTCCTGAAATCCATGGGTTCGGGAACTATGGACATTGAAATTGGCCTGGCCAAGCTCAGCGTGGTTGGCTCGGGAATGCGCCATCACTCAGGGGTGGCGGGCAGACTGTTTGAAACCCTTGGCAAGGCAGACATAGCGATCCGATGCATCATGACCAGCGAGATAAAGATTTCATGTTTGATACCCCAGGAGCATGGCAAGAGCGCCATCCGCTTGGTGCATGCGGCCTTTGGCCTGGAACAGGGCGAGCGCGTGACCATTGAACGCCAGCTTGGCCGGGTCTAATTCACACATATCAGCATGATTGCCCAGCATTTCAAAGGGTTTCGTGCAAAGGATACGATTTAACAGAATACCAATTATGGGCGCAAAGGGGTCTAAAGCCATTCAAGGCATAATTGTTGCTGGGTGCTGAATTCGCGTTGCAGCGCCTGGATTCAACTCAATCTCCTTGCCTAACTCTATTCACTGTGATTCATCATGGAGTGTGATCAAGTCACACCTGATAATGATGAGCCATGGACTTGAAAAAATTTCGAACTGGTCTGCTTGGACGATTTGTGAAATTTGGCATTGTTCCTGACGTCATTGTCATTGCGGGCGTTCTATGCGTGAACATGTATTTCAGCCTTCTGAAATTTGAACTTGAAGCAACTGAACTTGCCCGAAAAATGACCCTTCGATTTTTGAAGCCAATCGCTGAATCCAATCCAGATTTCGGAG
>SYAC01000019.1 GCA_005787685.1 Planctomycetia bacterium | reverse complement strand
GCTGGAGGTGTTTTCCATTTGGCCTTTGATCTGCTCAATCCGACCCTGAATGTCCTTGGTCTTGCCGGCGCCTTCAACAAGCGTGCAAGTGTCCTTGGCCACCGTGATCTTCTTGGCGCGACCCAATTGTGTAAGCGTTAGATTTTCAAGCGTCACGCCCAACTCTTCCATAACGGCTTCTCCACCAACAAGTGTGGCAATGTCGCCAAGCATTTCCTTGCGACGATCACCAAAGCCTGGAGCTTTGACCGCGCAGACTTTAAGTACGCCACGAAGTTTGTTCACCACCAATGTGGCCAACGCTTCACCGTCAATGTCCTCGGCAACAATCAGAAGGGCTTTGCCGCTTTCGGCAATCTTGCCCAAAATTGGAAGCAGGTCCTTTGCGGCGCTGATCTTCTTCTCGTTGACTAATACATACGCGTCTTCAAGCACGCACTCCATGTCGGTTGGATTGGTGACAAAGTGGGGGCTAAGCCATCCCTTGTCGAACTGCATGCCTTCAAGCAATTCAACTTCGGTCTCAAGGCTCTTGCCTTCTTCAACGGTGATCACGCCGTCCTTGCCAACTTTATCCATGGCGTTGGCAATGATCTTGCCAATGTTCATGTCTTGATTGGCTGAACAGCAACCAACTTGCGCGATCTCCTTTGAGTCCTTCACAGGCTTGCTCAATTTCTTAAGCTCGTCGGTGACGGTGCGAACCGCGGCGTCAATGCCGCGCTTGACCGCGTTCACATTTGCTCCAGCTGTGATGTTCTTCAAGCCCTCTTGAAAGATGGCTTCCGCGTAGATGGTTGCGGTTGTGGTGCCATCGCCAGCGTCTTTGCTGGATTTGTTGGCAACTTCCTTCACCATTTGTGCGCCCATATTTTCATAGGCATCTTCAAGTTCAATTTCTTTGGCTACCGTTACACCGTCTTTAGTGACGGTTGGTGCGCCAAAACTTTTCTCAAGCACAACAACGCGACCCGCTGGACCTAGTGTGACCTTCACAGCCTTGGCCAACTTTTGCACGCCGCGCAGAATTCGTTCACGCGCGTCATTTTCGTATGTAATTTGTTTTGCAGCCATTTTTTATTCCTTTAAGTATAAAATTTGAAGTAATTTGAAATGAAATTAATTTTGAGGCGAGTTGATTTACTCGACGACCCCAAGAATGTCTTCCTCGGTCACAATCAGGTATGTCTCGTTGTCAATCTTGACTTCGGTTCCGGAGTAGCTGGAGAAGATCACGGTATCGCCCTTCTTCACGCTGAACGCCAAGCGGGCGCCGGTGTCTTTATTCAACGGCCCAGTTCCCAGGGCAATGACCTTGCCTTGCTTTGGCTTGTCCTTCGCGCTTTCGGGCAGAAAAATTCCGCCTTCGGTTTTAGTCGCGGCTTCATCACGCTTCACAAGAATTTTGTCGCCAAGTGGTCGAACCTTCATGAAAGTATCTCCTTCAAAACGGGGTAAAAGAATCAAATACCAGGCCGCATTGGCCAGACATTTGCGTAATGTCGTTGCAAGATTCTGCGCAGCAGTTCAAGCATTGACTCAACAGGAAACGGACGATCGATGACCGCAAATGCGCCCTCTTGCAACATGTCTTGCAAGCCGCGCACGGCTTCGCGCGCGCTGGGTTGTGGCGGACGAACAACAACGGTTGGAGGCGGTTGCTCCAAGCGACGAAGAATTTGTAACACGCGCGGACCCGCGGGGTCCACGCCAAGCACGCCATCTTCCATAGGTAAACTCACATCAACAACCGCAACATGAATGAGCTGGACTTCAAGAACGCGCGCAGCCTCGTTGGCGGATCGCGCTTGTACGCAATGCACACCCATGGGGCGAAGCAGGGGCGGAAGTTGCTCGGCAAATGTGTCGTCACGCCAATCTCCATGGCTTAGCAGCAAGTTCAAACGCGTCTGACCAGCGGAATTCTTTTGTGAACTCGCATCGGTTTGATGGTTTGGCATGCTGGGATTGAACGAAAATTGAGGCATTAGTCTTTGAATGAAGCAATTGCTGTACCAATTAGGCTGGTTTGTGAAGGTTGATTTATGTTAGTTATAAGACTAAAATTGGTTAAAAATGTAATTGGAACCGTTTTTATAAGACTAAAATTGTTTAATTTGAGATACTACATCTATTTACTGCCAATTCGACGCTGTTCCAATAGTGTTGGTGGGAGGTTTGCCCAAGTCGATTTAGGTGGTCGATCTGGGTGGTCGATCTGGGCGAATTGGCAGTTGCCTAGAAGCCCGCTTCAACTGAAGATGCGTTTCCCTACTTGGAGCAACCATGCACGCAACCGCTATCGCAGAAATTCTTCGCTCGCCAACCAAGCACACAGACACATCGGCGTGTGTGAAAGGCTGGGTGCGAACACGCCGTGACTCCAAGGCTGGAATTAGTTTTATAAATCTGTCCGATGGAAGTTGCCAGGGCTTGTTGCAAATTGTGGCGCCGGCCGCGCTGGTGAATTACACGAATGAAATTATGAAGTTGACCGCTGGCTGTGCTATTGAAGTTGAAGGAAAGTTGGTCATGGGCCAAGGAAAAGCGCCCAGGCTAGAAATGCAGGCGGAGTCCATTCGCGTGCATGGATTTGTGGATGACCCTGATACCTATCCAATTCAACCGAAGGCGCACACCTATGAATATTTACGCGAGGTTGCGCACCTGCGCGCGCGCACAAATACTTTTGGCGCAGTGGGAAGAATCCGCCACACCATGTCCATGGCTGTTCACCGCTACTTTCATGACAATGGTTTCTTTTGGATCCACACCCCAATCATCACCGCCAACGATTGCGAAGGCGCGGGTCAAATGTTTCGCGTAAGCACGCTTGACGCAATGAATCCGCCGCGCACGCCCGAGGGACAAGTTGATTGGAAAAAGGATTTCTTTGGCAAAGAGGCTCACCTCACGGTTAGTGGTCAGTTGAATGTTGAATGTTGGTGCCTGGCGCTTTCAAAGGTGTACACCTTTGGTCCAACATTTCGCGCGGAGAATTCAAACACCTCGCGTCACTTGTCGGAATTTTGGATGATTGAACCGGAAATAGCGTTCGGGGATTTACTGGCAGACGCCAATCTTGCCGAAGGCTTGCTGAAATCCATCTTCACCGCCACACTGAATGAACGAGCCGATGACATGGCGTTTATGGCGGAACGAGTGGACAAAACATGCGTGCAGCGCTTGGAAGCCTTTGTTAAAAGTCCGTTTGAGCGCATGGATTACACCGAGGCCATCAAGCGGCTTGAAGCGGCCATTGCCAACGGGAAAAAGTTCGAGTACCCAGTGTCCTGGGGCATTGATATGCAAAGCGAGCACGAGCGTTATCTCACCGAGGAATTGGTTGGACGCCCAGTGGTGGTAATGAATTATCCAAAGGGTATAAAGGCTTTTTATATGCGATTGAATGACGACAACAAAACCGTTGCCGCCATGGATGTGTTGGCGCCGGGTATTGGCGAAATTATTGGTGGCAGCCAGCGCGAGGAACGCCTTGATGTGCTTGACGCGCGCATGCGTGAAAGCCATCTAGATCCCGCGGATTACGGGTGGTACCGCGATTTGCGTCGCTACGGTTCCGTGCCGCACGCTGGCTTTGGCCTTGGATTTGAGCGGACAATTTCTTACGCAACTGGACTGACAAATATTCGTGACTGCATTCCTTTTCCTCGCGCCACGGGCACGTGCGAATTTTAATCTTGTGTGGCGTATGCGCTTCAATGAAATCAAGCGACTTGTATTCACACGACTTGTATTCGATGGTGAAGACGCCAAACTAGAATTCGATTCAGTATTTCAAATGTAAAATTGAAAACTAATTACCGCGACCGTCACCTATTTTTATAAGGATTACCTTAATGCAGTGCAACATTAATCAACAAGGTCGAACCGTACGCATCATCATGGGTTCCATCATTGAGGCGCTTGGACTTGCCGCCGGCGCGTGGTGGTTCACAGGAGGACCCGAATGGCTTATTTGGCCGGCCATTGGATGCGTTGCCGGCGGTTGGTTCGCCATTGTGGAAGGTATTCTTGGCTGGTGCGCCGTGCGCGCCATGGGTTTCCGCACCCCGCTTTAATTGCTAGACTTGTTCCCTCACGGATTTGTTGCGGGGCATAGCTCAGCTTGGTAGAGCGTCTGGTTTGGGACCAGAAGGTCGTCGGTTCGAGTCCGGCTGCCCCGATTACTTGCGTAAGATTGGATTATATTTGACCAATCATTCAATCGGCGTTGTTGAATATTTCAGTGTTTCATGGATGCGATGATTGCGGAACTTGCGATGACCCAACCAGCACCAATCGATTTCATGTTGAGCTCATATGCTCCAATTTTAATTGTATTTGTCATGGCAGCGGTCTTTGCCGCGTTTAATCAAATTGCGAGTTCACTGCTTGGACCCAAAAATATCGGTACCACAAAGGGCACCCCGGTGGAAAGCGGAATGGACGCCATTGGCACCACTCGCAAGCGATTTAACATTCGCTTCTATGTGTTAGCCATGACCTTCTTGGTGTTCGACGTGGAAATTATTTTCCTTTACCCATGGGCGGTCACCTTCACGCAACTCGAGCCAAAAAGTCCGGAAGCGTTGCTGTTCTTGGCGCGCATTCTGTTCTTTGTTGGAACAAGCGTGATTGCCTACATTTACGCGTGGCGCAAGGGCGTTTTCCGCTGGGATTGATGCCTGAAATGCGTCGTGGCTTATGCCGCAACAATACGCGTACTTCTGGCGGTGTGTGGCGTGCGTTACTTAGCCAAAGTATTACTTTTCTCCAGCTTTGAGTGTCACTATGACATCTTGTTCAGAGCCATCGCGCTGAATTCGCAGAGTGACAATATCGCCGGGATTTTTTTCGCGAAGTTGGGACATAAGTTCCGACATGTCGTTCATGGGTTCATCGTCCCATTTCAAAATCACATCCCCCTTTTTCAGACCGGCATCCGCGGCGCTTGTTCCCTCGCTAATGCCCTCAATAGCCAAACCGCCTGTTTTGCGCTTGGTCATGTCCGGTTGAATTCCAAGTCGAACCTTGGCATAGCCGCGGCTGCTTCCACCAGTGCTATCGGTGCTTTGAAACACTGGTTTGATTGGAGTGGTGGCCAGTATTTGGATCAAGCCTTCAGTCAGCACAATCACCTTGCTGGCCCCATATGGATTTACGGTGAATGCTTGATCTTGTGGCGTGTGATATTCAGGATGGGTTCGCGTGAAAAGAAACAGCACGGGAATTCCAGCGGCGTAAAAGCTGGCGTGATCGCTTGGACCGCGACCACCCGAATCAGCGTCAATTGTTAAACCGCTGGCAACCACTGCTGGACGAATGAGATCTGGAAAATCTTTGGCGGTGCCAGTTCCGCTTATGGCCAGGCGATCGCCGCTGAGGCGACCAACCATATCCATATTCACCATGGCAGCAATCTTGTCAGCGGGAATAGTTGGATGCTTGACATATTCACGACTTCCATCAAGTCCCATTTCCTCGGCGGTGAATGCCATAAGTAATAAGCTGCGACAATTTTCTGGCGACTCGTTGGAGCCCATGTAGTCCTTCAACTTTTTTGTAAGACACAACATGGCCGCGGTTCCACTGGCGTTGTCATCTGCGCCTGGATGCAACTTGCCGCGGTTGTTGGGTTGCGCGCCAAAGTAGCCCATGCCGACATGGTCATAATGCGCCCCAAGGATCACCCACTCGCTAGCCAGCGAGCCCTTGCCTGGAATAATTCCACCAACATTTTGCGCTGGCAAACCTTTTTCAGAAATAGAGACATTGATGCTTACTGTGACATCTGGCTTCAGCGCGATAGTTTTTATTTTTGCATCGTCAGCCAAGCGGCGCAAGTCCATGAGCGATCGGCCACTTATGTCCGCGGACTTCAACAGGGCTTCGGCTTGCTCCTGTGTCAATTGCACAATTGGAAATTCATAGCTTGAACCAAACACGCTGCTTTGAGTGTTCTCAAGTCCGCGGGCACCGCTTTTGCATTCTGGTGGGTTCACCATGATCAATGCCGCGGGCTTGCGCTGTGCAAGCGCGTCAAGTTTGGGGCGCATGCCGGCATACCCACTAAAGCGTCGATCGCTCCACAAACTTCGTCCATTTTCATCCAGCGGTTCATATCGTAAAAAAATTACTATTTTGCCTGTAAAATCATCATTTTCACCGAAACTGGTGTAGTCATCTTGACCATTTTCAATGGCGTAGCCCGCAAACACAATGGGCGCGGTCACATTACCACTGCCAGAACTTCCCAAAACCTCGAACTGATCGCCGCGCTTCAGTGAATTTCCATTCATGCTTACAACCGCGGTCTCCACGACTGGTGCGCCACCCTGAAGTTCAAACGGCTGGCGGTAACTTTTAACTTTTGGATCTTGCACACCGTCAAACGCGGGCTCAAGTCCGGCTTGCTTCATGAAAAATTCAACATACTCCGCGGCTAAATCATTGCCGCGACTTCCTGGATCCCGTCCCTCAAAAAATGGATTTGAAAGCGTCTGCACATGTTGATACCACTCAATGGCAACTGGACCCATGGCCGTGAGTGCCTCACGCAAGTTGGTTTCCGCTGGATTGTTTGGATCCACGGGAATTTCCTCTGGTGAATAGACATAAGGATTGACCTCTTTGCCTTCGATCAATTCACCCGCGCGCGGTGATTTAGGTGGCGCTGTCGTGGTTTCAGTTTCGTTGGGCGCAGGCTCGGTTTGAGGGTCGTTGGGTGTGGTCTCGGTTTGCGGGTCGTTGGGCGCGGTTGTTGGCGGCTGGTCAATCGCAAAGGCGGCCGCTGAACACGCAAGACATAGAATGGCGAGAAATTTTACATCGGTAGACATGAGTAACTCCGTGGTTAATGAGATCCATACTATGAGGATTTATGTTGGGACGCCTAGAAAAATTCCCCCTAAAATATTTTCGCGTTTCATATGCGCAAGATCAATTTACTTGAAATGCATTTTTTTAAACAAGAAACTCTTATACACTGCCGGCTTGATTTGATTCCTTTTGGGCAATACCGCTTTCGCGAATTCACACTCGAACTAATCAACACAAGGAAGATTCCATGTTTCAAAAGCTCACACTTTGTATTGGACTTGTTTTGGCGTCACTGCACATGACACATTGCACAACTATTCCAGAAAACAAAGCTGACCGCGATGCGCTTGCGGCCTCAGTGGTCGCAACCATAGCTCGGGCTAAAGCGCAGGATCCAACAATAGAAAAGTTTTTAAATAACAACTATGGCTATGCAATTTTTCCCGAAGTTGGAAATGGCGGTGCCGGACTGGCATTTAGCTATGGGCGTGGTAAAGTTTTTCAATCTGGTAAAACCACGGGATATTGCGATCTCAACAAGGGAACGGTTGGAGCAACTTTGGGCGGTCAAACATTTTCTGAGTTGATCTTCTTCCAAGACAAGGATTCATACGATGATTTTATCACTGGAAAATTTGCGTTTGCGGCCAATGCGTCTGCCGTTGCCATTGCGGCGGGCGCTGGTGCAAGCGCTTCTTATGAAGAAGGCGTTGCCGTCTTCATTGCCAATACTTCTGGACTTATGTTCGACGCCTCCATCGGGGGACAGCAGTTCAACTTCAAACCAATGACCACAGAAAATTAACCCCAAATTTTATGGGAATTCAAGCATTCACTCTCCCTATACTTAACACATGTCCATGCTTGAAAAAGTTCCGTCCGTCACCAGCAGTACCTCTTATTTACTTGAGCCGCTTGACACTTTTGCGCGCCGCCACATTGGTCCAAGTGACGCCGATATTGCGGAAATGCTCACCTATTTGGGCTATGAAAGTTTGGACGCGCTCACGAACGCGGCTATTCCAGAATCCATTCGCTCCACGCGCCCGCTTGTGATTCATGATCCAACCAATCGCAATGCTTTCAAAATGCGGGGCGAGGCGGAATGTGTTGCCGCCCTTGCGGATCTTGCAAGCAAAAACCAAGTGTTTCGCTCGTATATTGGAATGGGTTACAACGACTGCCTGACACCCGCGGTGATTTTGCGCAATGTTTTGGAGAATCCTGGCTGGTATACGCCGTACACGCCATATCAACCGGAAGTTTCGCAAGGTCGTCTTGAAAGTTTATTGAACTTTCAAACCATGGTGACAGAGCTCACCGGTCTTGAAATTGCGGGCGCAAGTTTATTGGATGAGGCAACTGCTGCCGCCGAAGCCATGAACATGTCATTTGGTATGGCCAAAGATGGTTGCGTGAAGTTTTTCATAGATGCCGCAACGCATCCGCAAACTATTGCCGTTATTCAAACGCGTGCCCATGGACTTGGCGTGACTGTGGTGGTGGGCGACGCCGATAAACTTGATTTCACAAAAAATGACTTTTGCGGCGCACTGCTTTCTTATCCAGCCACCGATGGACGGATTCGCGATTGGCGCAGCACCATTTCCAAAATAAAGGCGGCTGGCGCGTTGGTGATTATGGCGTCGGACCCACTTGCGCTGACACTGCTCACTTCGCCCGGGGAATTGGGCGCGGATGTTGCGATTGGTTCCATGCAACGATTTGGTGTGCCTATGGGTTACGGCGGTCCGCATGCTGCGTATTTTGCCACAAAGAACGAACATGTTCGCAAGATCCCTGGTCGATTGATTGGTGTGAGCCGCGATAGCGCGGGTCGTCCTGCGCTTCGACTTTCTATTCAAACACGCGAGCAACATATTCGCCGCGACAAGGCCACCAGCAATATTTGCACCGCGCAAGCGCTGTTAGCAAATATTGCCGCATTTTACGGCGTGTATCACGGACCGGATGGTTTAAAACGCATCGCCGAACGAGTGCACCGCGCAACTACCACCGTCGTGTCGGGCTTGAAGATGCTTGGGCATGCGCCGGGTCCAGAACATTTCTTTGACACTGTTCGGGTTCGTCTAGTAGGCACCACGGCGGAGAATGTGAATACCGCCGCCAAAAAGCATAAAATTAACTTTAGAAACTACCCTGATGGCACAATTGGATTTTCGCTAGACGAAACCGTTTTGCCTCATGATCTGCAGGACATTCTTGAATGTTTTGCCGCCGGCACGGGTAAGCCAACGCCAAAGATTGCTTCACTGCATGGTGGCGATGCGTTGCCAACATCTCTTAAGCGAACCAAAAGTTTCATGACGCAAGATGTGTTCAACAGTTACCACTGCGAAACTGAATTGCTGCGCTACATCTTCCAGTTGCAGGGACGCGACCTTAGCCTTGCACACAGCATGATTGCGCTTGGTTCATGCACCATGAAGTTAAACGCCACTTCTGAAATGATTCCAGTGACATGGCCGACCTTTGGAAAGTTGCATCCATTTGCGCCGCTGGAGCAGTGCGCTGGCTACACGGAATTATTCCGCACGCTCGAGAATTGGTTGTGCGACATCACTGGCTTTGCTGGAATGTGTTTGCAGCCAAACTCTGGAAGCAACGGTGAATACGCTGGTTTAATGGTTATTCACGCATATCACGAACAGCGTGGACAGGGCCATCGCAATGTGTGTTTAATTCCAGTCAGCGCCCACGGAACAAATCCCGCCAGCGCTGTTGTTGCTGGCATGCAAGTTGTTCCTGTGGATTGCGACAACCAGGGCAATGTTGATCTTGCGGATCTGAAGGCCAAAGCCCTTCTGCACAAGAGTGATTTGTCGTGCTGCATGATGACCTACCCCAGCACACATGGAGTCTTTGAGGATCACATTAGGGAATTGTGCGACATTGTTCACCAACATGGTGGGCAGGTGTATATGGATGGCGCCAACATGAACGCGCAAGTTGGTCTGACTCGCCCTGGTGAAATTGGCGCCGATGTGTGCCACCTGAATCTTCACAAAACATTTTGCATTCCCCACGGAGGCGGTGGTCCGGGTGTTGGTCCGATTGGCGTGGCCGCGCATCTTTGTGATTTTCTACCGGGACATCCCGTGATTCATCCAGTCAATACGGGCAAGCACGCAATTGGTCCCGTGTCAGCGGCGCCCTATGGCAGCGCCAGCATTCTTCCAATTTCATGGATGTATGTTTCACTCATGGGCGCAGATGGGTTGCGCAAGGCAACGCAAGTGGCCATTCTTGCCGCCAATTACATGGCCAAACGCGTAGAAAATGATTACAAAGTTTTATTTGTCAATAAAAACGGTCGTTGCGCGCACGAGTTCATTATTGATTGCCGCGAGTTTGACCAGTCGGCTGAAATTAAAATTGACGACATTGCGAAGCGCTTGATGGACTTTGGTTTCCACGCGCCAACCATGAGTTGGCCGGTTCCAGGCACGCTTATGATTGAGCCCACCGAAAGCGAATCCAAGGAGGAGTTGGATCGATTCTGCGAAGCCATGATCATGATTCGCGCCGAAATTAGGCAGATTGAGCAGGGAAAAAGCGATCGTAAAGATAATCCTCTCAAGGGAGCGCCTCACACTGCGGAGGCTATTTGCGCCGACACATGGAGTCACAACTACACGCGAGCGCAGGCTGCCTATCCGTTGCCGTGGGTTCGTAATAGAAAGTTTTGGCCAGCGGTTGGCCGCGTGGACAATCCATATGGTGATCGCAATCTTGTGTGTTCTTGTGAGCCACTCAGCGCATACCACTAAGTAAAAATGGAACGTCGACAAGTTCTTGCAGCAGGCTTGTTGGCGGCCGCGGCGCGCGGCGCGCATGGAGCCCATGCATGCGCACCGCTATCGGCGGCGCAGTTTGGAAGCCGTACACCCAAAGATGATGGCCGTCTGCTTCGACAAAGCGTGGCGCGATGGTGCTTGAATTCTATGCCGATTGAGCAAGCGATTGACTTGGCCAAGTCCGTTCGCCTAGATGGTATTGAACTTCTCGATCCAGCCGATATTCAAAAAGTGCGCGCCGCGAAATTGGCCTGCCCAGTTGCTAACGGTCCCACCACGATCGCGGATGGCCTGAATAGGCTGGAGCACCATGATGACATTATGAAGCGTGCGGAGAATTTGTTTCCGCAAATTTCCGAAGCCGGCGCGCCACTTGCCATTGTGTTCGCTGGCGACCGCCGCGGTCTTGATGATGCCAACGGTTTGCAAAATTGCGTGATTGGATTAAAGCGTCTTTTGCCGATTGCCTCAAAATCAAATCTTGGAGTGGTGATGGAATTACTGAATTCGCGCGTTGACCACAAAGATCACATGGGTGACCGCACCGCGTGGGGCTTGCAACTGTGCGAGGCGGTTGGCGACCATCGATTTGGCTTGCTGTTTGACATTTACCACATGCAAATTATGGAAGGTGATGTAATTCGAACCATCCAGAAAGCGGCGCCGTGGATTCTTCACTATCACACCGCGGGCGTGCCTGGTCGGGGTCCTTTAGACACCAAACAAGAGTTGTATTACCCAGCAATTATGCAGGCGATTGCTGCCACGGGTTATCGTGGGTTTATTGGACATGAATTCATGCCCAACAAGGATTCCAAGGCAGAGTTACGGACGGCCATTGCGGCTTGCACGGGCAACCCATGAAGTAATAAACTTCGGTGCGTCCATTCAAATGATGGCTATGCTCAGTTTACGTGTCTGACCAAGCAACGATTACATTGTTAGGTGCCGCGGGAGAAGTTACAGGGTCTTGCACATTGTTAGACACACCGCGCGGACGGGTGGTGATTGACTTTGGGCTTTTTCAGGGATCGCCAGAGCAAGAGCATAGAAATTTACAGGTGCCCGAAATTGATTGGCCACATGTTGATGCCGTTATTGTGACACACGCCCACGTTGACCACTGCGGTCGTCTTGGAATGCTGCCGCGACTTCGATGTGCGGCTCCAATCTTTGCCACCCCACCAACTGCTGACTTGTTGCCGCGAGTGTTGCGCTCGAGCGCGTCGCTGCAAATGATTCGCCATGAAGAATGGCGCAAGGGAACCACACCAATCGCGCGCGTGATTAATCCGGCGCCGGAGCCTGGTATAATAAGTAAAGCCTCCAGTCCAGAACCACCTATTCTATATGACGCACACGACGCCATGCTGGCGGCCGAAACAGTTTGCCCTGTTGAATATAATGTGTGGCGCGAAATAAAATCCGGACTGCGATTTCGATTTCACGATGCGTCGCACATTATAGGTTCGGCCAGTGTTGAAGTTGCATTTCTACTAAATGGGATTGAGCGAAAAGTATTGTTTTCTGGGGATTTAGGCCCTGCCCGCAGTCCCCTGCTTCGCGCGCGCGAGTTGCTTCCTAATGTGGATGTTGTTCTTATGGAAAGCACAAATGGAGCCCGCAATTTTTCCACGCAGACTTCATCCGCGAATGCGTTGGGGGATGTGGTGAAACGTGTGGCGGCGCGTGGCGGAAAAATACTGGCTCCAACATTCGCGCTAGGTCGCGCGCAGACATTATTATTACGCCTGGCAGATTTGTCGCGTTTAAATCAATTACATGGAATGAATGTGTATTTAGATTCACCCATGGCAATTCGCGCATCAGAATTATGCGGTCGCTATCCAGCGTTGCTTGAACCAACCCTTCGGGTGGCGGCCGAAGCAGGCAACGATCCACTTCACTTTGCAGGCTTGCAACATTTATTCAACCGTAGACAAAGTTTGAAGTTAACCAAGAGCTCGCAGATTGGAGTTATTCTGGCGGGCAGTGGATTTTGTGACGCGGGTCCGGTGCTTCATCATCTGGCTGCGCTTGTCGCAGATTCAAAAAACGCACTTGTGTTTGCGGGGCATCAAATTGTTGGCCTGCTTGGTCATTCGCTTTTACATCATGCAAAGCTGATCGAACTAAAGGAAGGAATATTTGAGGTTAATGCTGAGCGTGTTCACCTTGAGGGATTAAGTGGGCATGCAGATCAAGGTGACTTGGTGAGCTGGATTGGCGCGCGCGAAGGTGGAAGCCCGCGGGTAATTTTAAATCACGGTGAACAGTCCTCGCGAGTTGCACTTTCTGGCGCAATTCAATCTGCGCTAGGTTTAGAAACCGAATTACCCGACTTTATGAAGAGTATTAAAGTCTTATAACTTAAATCCGTTTCTTACTTCAATTGCGTAAATCAGCATAAATTGCCCGAATTTTATGGTTTTTTAAATTTGCTCTGGCGCGAATTCGCTTCTAGTTTAAATTAAAATTTATAGATTCACACCCCGCGGCCTGGAAATTCTTGCAATGCAAATTTTAGTTTTCAAATCGAATTTGATCAGTGCGTAAACCGAGTTTTGCAAGCATTCCTTCAAACTGATCCAGGGAAAAGAATTCCATCGAAACCTTTCCGGTATTTGGTTTGCGACCAAGTTGGATTGTGACACGAGTCCCTAAAAGTTGACTCAATCTTGATTCTAAATCTTTTACATTGGCCTGTCGCCTAGCCGGTTGTGTTCCACGTGGAACCCTACCCTTGGTTTCCAAAGACAATTTTTGAACCTCTCTTTCAAGCGCCCTGACAGACCATTCGCCACGTACAGCGGATTCCGCAAGCGTTGCTCTAGTTTTGATATCCAAAACTCCAAGCAGTGCCTTACCATGACCTTGTGAAAGCACTCCTTGACGCACAAGCCCTGCGGTTAAGGTGTCAAGCTCTACCAATCTTAATAGGTTGGTTACAGTTGATCGCTCTAGAGAGAGCTTTTCAGCGAGTTTATCGTGCGTAAGGGAAAACTCCTCCGACAATTTAAGTACCGCAAATGCACGGTCCATTGGATTTAAGTCGGTTCTGTGTACGTTTTCTATCAGTGAGCAAACACCAGAGTGCTCGTCGGATGCCTGAACAACTATGGCCGCAATTGATGTCTTTTTAAGCATCTTAAATGCACGCCACCGTCGTTCACCGGCAATGATTTCATATTGTCCAGACTGACCTTCAAGCGGTCGAAGAATGATTGGCTGAAGTAAGCCATTCAATTTAATTGATGCAGCCAAGCGCTCAAGTTCTGTATTCTTAAAGTCGGTCCTGGGTTGTCTTGGGTTTGGGCGAATTTTAGTAATATCAATTAGATCGACACCCTTACCAAACACGACCCCTGCGGCATTTGACTGTTGATTAATTTCAACACTAGTTGGATTTGATTTTGACGCTTGGGTGCTAATCGTATTTGAAACATTTACGATTGGTTGAAAAGCAGTGGGCTTTTCAATAGTGCTTGAAACACCTGGATTCGTAGGCATTTCTTGACTACTTTTGACAGGAATAAGTCGACCAAGCCCGCGCCCAAGCTTCCCCGCCGATGGTTGTAAACCCGTCGGTTTAACTGGAGAAACCGAAATTGCTGGCGGATTTTGTGTTGATTTAGCTACATTTGCGCCGTTTACGTCGGAATTTTCACTGGAATTAGACATATTGCCTCCTTATTTAAAGTCAAAATATAATGTACCACCAAAATTTTTAAATTGTGTTCCTCGTGGAACAATTTCAAAATATAGGTTATAAGACTTTTAGTCGCCCGATCAATATTTGGCCTCGGTATAGTTACCGTGTCTACAAATCATCACCCCATTTCAAGGATTATTTATGTTTCTATCACTCACTCCCACACTCGCGTTCGCCATATCAACCCTGCTTGTGCTGAGCGCAATCACACAACAAATGCCAACAACGACTGTTCCTGCGACATCCGCAACAACGGCGCCCAACCAAGTTTCAACCGCGGCCACTTCTTGGAAGATTGACGACACGCACTCCATGGTTTTATTTCGCGTTCAACATTTTGGCGCTGGAATGTTTTGGGGAAGATTTGATGGCGTCACCGGATCTATTTCCACCAGTGGAAATCCAATGCAAACGCTGACCATGAATGTGACGATTGACACCAACTCTGTATCAAGCGCAAATGAAAATTTGGATGGGCATCTTCGAAGCCCTGATTTTTTTAGCGTGAAAGAATTTCCCACAATGACTTTCGTAAGCGCTTCGGCAAAAAAAATAAATGGCGACATGTGGGAAGTTACGGGGGATTTAACCATGCACGGAGTGACAAAGATTATCACAACAAATGTGGAAATGACTGGACAAAGCGAATCCGCGCGTGGAAAGAAAATTGGATTTGAAACCACCTTTACGATTGATCGCAGCCAGTTTGGAATGACTTATGGAATTGAAAAAAATTCCATTGGAAAGAGCGTGCGAATTATTGTGGCACTTGAAGCTGAATCTCCATAAATTGAATGGAAACACAAATACTAATTTTTGGAATCGCCTTGCCTGTTATTGTTGGAATGGTTTTTAGCGCGTGGCAAATCTTTCGCCCAAAACCTTATGACAGTAATATTTATTTTGGTCTTGGTATTTCAGCAACATTGTTTGCAAGCGCAATGTCGCAAGACTCTCTCGCAAACTTCACCACGCAAAATAGGTGGTTGTGGTTTCCGCTGTCAATTATTTTACTCGGCGCGCTGTCGGCGATATCGTGTGTGCTCTTGCGTTGCCGCTCAGCCACAATCCGTAATCTTGTTGTATTTGCATCCGTTGTGCCGGCTGCGCTGCTTTTAAAAATTCCAGAGTGGGAACATTTCACAAACCGATTCATACTTGGAGTGGGGGCGGCAATATTCGCCGCGCTGCTCACGATTATTGTTCAAAAGCGAAACGGTTTTTCAATTCCCATGGCATTCAGTTTTGCGTTGGTTGCTCCTTGCGCGCTTGCAATTCTTTCGGGATTTGCGAAGTTGGCCGTGCCAATCGCCGCCGTTTCATGTTGCCTGGGATTTCTGTCGCTAGTTCGACTTCTTAGGAAATCCCAGACGCAAACCCGTGATTTTGTTGGCTTGAGCGGTGGAGTTGTTGTGGCAACAATTGCCGCTCTTGGTGTCGCCACCGGATTTGGTTACGACACAAAAAACATTCCACTTACGGCGTGGATACTTGCCGCGATCGCTCCCCTTGGAATCTGTCTAGGTGAATTTGCGCCAATTCGATCACGGCCAACACTATTAGCTTGGTCCCACATTATTGGTTGCATCGTACTTGCCGCAACGGCTATTCTGATAACGGTTGTTGCGTTCAATTCATCCGAGCGCCTTGGCTGAATATGCTGATTTATATTGGTGAGGCCGCAACCGTATTTGTGGGTCGGCATGGTAACGACATGGATTCATTTGCAAAAAAGACAACCCTACATATTGCTCCTTCTTTGAAAAATTCTGTAATTATTTTATTTTGCAAACACAAGCGCGCCCTGCGTGGACTTGTTGTTGCCTGGACTTGCCTATTTATTTTTGGTTGCTTTCCACGACCGCTTGATTTGCAAGTCAAGGATTCACTGAATAATAAACCCGTGGCTGGCATGACCATTCATCGCCATAGCGTGACACTGCTTTCGCTACTAGCCACCGATTCCAACGCGGTGAAAAGCGATCCGTCTGGCGATGCGCGAATTTGGATTCCTCCATTTAATACAAAGTTGACATTTTTAGAGCCTGGATTTGAGCCCGCCTCTATTGGCATTTTCTCATCCAAGACAACCACGGGCATGCTTGCCGAAGAAAGTTCCTCACACATGGTGTGGCGATTTGAAGACTTGGATGGCAAGACCAGGCGAACGGTACCCGTTGTTCCAGTAAAATATGTGCCGATCACCGTGAAGGTGGTTGATCAATCAACTGGATTGCCCATAGATAATGCGGAAGTATTGGCGACCACTTTTTTATATTTGCCACTACCCGGCGTTGAAGATCGATGGGGATTTCCCGATTTGCAAAATATTCGAAGTGACACGGCTGGTCGGTTGTCTGTCAATCACGCTTCCGGATTTAGAAATGTCATCACCGCGCGTAAGCCTGGTTACCAAGAAGCCCGCCAAGATTTTGTTGCCGGCAATTCAGGATCGGAATTAGTTTTAAAGTTGCGCCGGCTTGAAACCAAATTGATTCTATTCAAGGCATTTAATGCGGAAAGTAAACAAAATCTTGAGGGCGTGGTGGTGCGCCTTGATGAGCAACGCAATGGACTTCCGCCTGACCCAAATGCGTTTGCGGTGGTCAGTGATGTGGCTGGATTGACACCCCCGGTGTCAATGCCAAATCTCATGCCTCTTGTGATAGAAACCTATTATGTGGGATATCGGCGGTTTTCAATGGGTCTTGACTGGCGCTCGCTGAAGGATGGAGAAGTGTTGAAAATACCCCTGCAAAAAAAAGGTTGGTTTGAATAGCGCCATTCTGCGTGCTGAATTTGAATTTGAATTCATATCGATTGTTGACTTGGTGAAATCGCTTGGCTCGCATATCGTGCCACCATCATGGCGACTTCTTCAATAAGAACGTGCAAAGGCAGCGAATGTGTGACACACGGAATTCGAATCACGGTTGATCCGCGCTACCTGCCCTCACATTCCGACCCGGACAATGGGAGATATTTGTTCAATTATAAAGTTGTCATGCATAACGAGGGTCAGAGTTGCGCGCGCCTGCGCAGCCGCAAGTGGATTATTGTTGACTCCGATGGCGAGCAGCACGAAGTGCAAGGGCTTGGAGTGGTGGGGCACCATCCAAATTTATCTCCTGGAGATCACTTTGAATATTCCAGTTTTTGTCCGTTGCAAACGCCGTGGGGAACAATGCAGGGGACATATGTCATGGAACGCGATGATGGGTCTTTGTTCGAAGTGGAGATCGCGCGATTTTTTCTGATTGGCCCACACCAGTGAGCGCAGGGAACATCGGTGCGTCATCCGCGGTGTCCAAGACAAATAAATCCAAATCGGGAACGCGGACATTTTGTGTTGGCGTGATTGGGGCCACGGGCGCCGTTGGTCGTGAAGTCATTCAACTGCTTGAAAAGAGAAAATTTCCAGTGTCGCGGCTGCGTTTGTTTTGTAGCGAACGGTCCGCCGGAGAACGCTTTGAATTCCAGGGGCAACCAGTGTCGGCGCAAACGGTCAATCGCGACGCGTTGGCAGAATGCGATTACGCCATTTTGTGCGTAGACGCCGCGTTATCGCGCTCCCTTGCTCCCATGTTGGCGGAATTAAAAGTTGTGGCAGTGGATAATTCCAGTGCATTTCGAACTGACCCCGCCATTCCACTTGTGGTGCCGGAAATCAACGGCGAGTTATTGAAATGCAAGCCAATCTTGGTGGCTAATCCAAATTGCACAACGATTGTCTCTTTGATGATCGCCGCGCCACTGCACCATGTGGTGCAACTAGATCGAATCACCGCGTGTTCGTATCAAGCGGTTTCTGGCGCCGGCTTGGCGGGCATGCATGAATTGGAATCACAGGCGCGGGCGTGGGCGGCGGGTCAAAAATTTGCTTGCGAATTATTTCCGCGTCCTATTTTATTCAACGTGTTTCCCCACAATTCAACGCGCCAAGCGGATGGCGCGAACGAGGAGGAGCACAAATTTGTTCGTGAAAGTCGCCGCATCTTAGGGCACGATTCATTGCGCGTCAGCGTGACCTGTGTTCGAGTGCCCACATTGCGCGCCCACGCCGTTGCATTGCACTTGGAATTTACCAAGGCTATTTCGCCGGCACAGGCTGCGGACATTCTGGCGCGCGCGCCGGGCGTGCGTGTTGTGGATGAATCAAATGGCGATCAACCAGCGGATCCACAAATGGCTTCTGGACATGATGAGGTTTTAGTTTCTAGAATTCGCGTTGACCATGGTGGCGCGCCCGGAAAATCACTGGCAATGTGGGCCGTGGGCGATCAATTGCTCAAGGGCGCGGCACTCAACGCGGTTCAAATTATGGAATTATTGATCGCAGACTGATGCGCTTCATTTGTCCGCGCCCGCATGCGGGCGCGCGTGTAAATCAAATGCCGCCAACCATTTCGCAAACACAATCCGCACAAAACTGATCTGGCACAGAAATATTTGTTTATATGCGTCCGCTCAATTCGCGCAACGCCTGACCAGGATCAGGTTGGCGAAGCAAGTGTTCGCCCACAAGAACAATTCCGACCTCGTGCTGTTGCAGACGCTGAAGGTCTTGCGCGGTGCGAATGCCGCTTTCACTGACCACAACGCGGCGATCCTCTATCAAATCAACCATGCGAAATGTGTGCGCCAAATCGGTCTTCATTGTTTTTAAATTTCTATTGTTAATCCCAAGCAGCGAATAGCCCGCGTGGGGAAATCCAACATGATTTTGCACCCGGTACAAACTTTCCACATCATGTACCTCCAACAAGACGGTCATGCCCAACTCAATGGCAAGAATTTGGAAGTCAACAATGTCTTGTTCGGTTAGGCACTCAGCAATTAACAAGACCGCGTCGGCGCCCGCGGCGCGGCTTTCCCAAATTTGCCAACTATCAACAATGAAATCTTTTCGTAAAACTGGAAGGGGCACCGCGGCGCGCACAAGTTCTATAAAGTCAAGATGACCCCCAAAATCAATCTCGTCGGTCAGGCAGCTAATGGCTGCTGCGCCTGCTTGGTGATAGCGTTGGGCAATGTCCACCACATCGAAATCATTTCGAATAAGGCCTGCAGATGGACTTTTCTTTTTAATTTCAGCAATCACACGTGTCGGCTCCGTACTGTCGCGCACAACGGCGCGAAAGAAATTTCGGGGCTTGGGCATGGAACCCACCTTTTCACGCAAAAGTTCCAGTGGAGAGTGTTGCTTGCGCACTTCAACTTCAATCAGTTTTCTTGCGACAATGTTCTGGAGCGCGTTTGGCATAATTTCCGCAAGTCTATGCGGTGGCGCCGAAGTTGCTTCGCAAGACACGACCGCACATCCGCAATTCATTCCCGCATCAACCACATGGGCGTGGCTTGGTATTTCATTGGCTTTGTTATGGAAAGTGCGTTGGTTTCGCCTTGTCAATGCCGCACCCCAACAATGGCAACTGAACACAAACCAATGCGCGCTGCTTGCCGCGAGTGGAATTGTGTTGTCTGGAATTGTTGGCGCGCTTATTTTGCGCGCAATGGGAGTGGACACCAATGGCCCACTGCCGCCATTGACTCTTTTAATTGCGATGGTCGCGGGATCAATGACGACAATCTTGGTGTTTCTGGTGCTACGACATTTTTCACGCGACGCAAACCCGCCCACGGACACAAATCGTCTTTCAACTTCAAGCATCACGCAAAGTGGGGTGATCAATCGGGGCATAACACAATCAACGCGTGCTACAGCAACTTGGTCAAAGCGCGCTGTACAAAATATTGTCATAGGCGTGATTGGCTTCTTCATTGTGTGGCCCCTGGTCCAAATCACCTCATTCGTTGGCGGTACGATTCAGTTTTATGTAACGGGGGTGTTGACGCCAACGGTGGGGCATCAATTTTTTGAAACTATTCGCGAGCAATGGAGCGAACCCGTAACGTGGGGATTGGTCTTCACAATTATTGTGCTTGGCCCATTGGCGGAGGAAATAATTTGGCGCGGCGCTATTCAACAGGGTTTGAAACAAATTGGAATTCCGCGCATTGGCGCCATGTGCCTTACGGCCGTCATATTTGCGTTGGTTCATTGGGGCGCGGTGCCTGAATATGGCCACGCCGCAGCCATCCCGGCTTTGGCTGTGTTCGGATTTGCACTTGGATTTCTTATGGAGCGCACGGGCCGGCTGTGGAGTGCGTTTGTGGCGCACTCCCTCTTTAATTGTGCAAATTTATTTCTGTTCTCTATGCTTCCTCAATGAACGCTGACGAAGCACAGACTCGCGCCGCAAGCAAGACCCGCATTTTGACGGGCGACACGCCAACTGGTCGTTTGCACTTAGGTCATTGGGTTGGCAGCGCCAAGCGCCGCGTGCAATTACAACACACGCATGATTGCTATTTCATTGTGGCCAACTACCACGCCTTCACAACACGCGCCGACAAACCAAAGGACATCCGCGCCGATTCGCTTGAAATTGTCCGCGATTTAATCGCCATGGGAATTGATCCCAATCTTTCGACCATTTTCTTACAGAGCGAAGTTCCCGCAATTCATGAGCTCACATTCTTGTTCGCCATGCTGTTGCCATTTAATCGCGTCATGCGCAATCCAACTTTAAAAGATGAAATTAAAGTCAAAGATCTGGGTGAAACTTATTCCTTTGGATTTCCTCTGTATCCCGTTGGTCAATGTGCCGACATTCTTTCATTTCGGCCCGAGGGCGTTCCCGTGGGCGAAGACCAGGTGCCGCATTTGGAAATGACGCGCGAGGTTGCGCGACGTTTTAATCAAATGTATTGCGGCGTGAATGAAAAAGCGGAGGACCACGAACACGTACAACTTGGAGGAGTTTTTCCAGTTCCACGCGCTGATGTTGGCGAGGTTGGCCGCCTCATGGGAGTTGATGGAAAAAATAAAATGAGCAAGAGCCTGGGTAACGCCATTTTTATTTCCGACCCACCAAAGGAAGTGGAAAAGAAAGTCATGCGTATATTCACCGGACGCCAAAGCGCTAACGAACCGGGTGACGTGAAAAACGCCCTCTTTCAATATGTGGAGGCTTTCATTCCAGACGCGGGGCGGGTTGCGGAGTTGAAAGATCTTTACACACGCGGCGACAACATTGGTGACGGTCATATAAAGAAGGAAGTGGCGCAGGCTATTAACACCCTGCTTGCACCCATGCAGAAACGCCGCGCCGCACTAGAGGGTCGCGACGATTTGGTTCTGGATATTTTGCGCGCGGGTTGCCGCAAGGCAAATGTCACTGCGGAAATGACGCTTGAGGCAGCGCGCAAGGCATCAGGGTTGCATTACTTTCCCCGCACACTTTCGTATTCCGAAAATTCTAAATAGCGAGTTTCGAAACCACCTTGGGCTGAGATACTATTCTAATAACGCCTTTTCATGTGTTTAAATGGCGAAATCAACTTTCATTCGATTTTGAATACCTTCGCTGCAAAACAGCGCTTGCTCTGCGTCTTCACTGTGTAGCCGCCACTTTCAACTCATATTTGAATTCGCCAGCAATTTCGTTATCTTTACAGTTCTACACTCATTTCATCCGATTTCTTTGTCACCACTGCCATGCACCATTCTTCCAACACCAACGCTGATCACTTCTGCCCGCACATGGATGCGGGTGATTTGCGATGCAACCACCGCTTCACAATGGCAACGGTTGCAAGTGCGTTTTCGGTGTGCTGCAACGCCTATCACGGCTGCGCAACATTTCACCGAATCAATATGGAAGAATCCCACGGCACGCTGGAAAAACCCGTTGTCATTCGGCGCCCCGCTCGTGGCGCAGGCGACGGAATCCTTCCAGTACAGGTGACCGCGCATGGAAAAGATATCTCCATTCGACAACGCGGCGCGTGAATTTTTAACTTGGGCGCGCGTTGAAACCGGTCTTAGCCCGTCTACGCTCGAAGCCTATAGCCGTGATTTGCGATACATGAAGGAATATTTAGTTGGTGCTGGAGTGAAATCGCCCGACGCCGTTCGCATGGCACATTTGGCGCAACATCTTCAACAATTAAAACGTGAGCGCGGCTTGGACTCCAGTACGGTCACGCGTCATCTTGCATCCATGCGTGTATTTTTTAGATGGCTTCAAGCGGAAAGAAAAATTACGCGCGACCCAGCGCGCTTGCTTGATCGACCGCATCGATGGAGAAGATTGCCTGGAACGCTGACGCCTGGCCAAATGCGGAAATTGGTTGAGTCGCCAAATGAACAAACAAGTAATTTGTGGCGGCGCGACCGCGCCATGTTGGAAGTGATGTACGCCGCGGGTTTGCGCGCCAGCGAAATTGGCTCTCTGAAAATAAATGATTTCAACGCGACGCTTGGCTGCCTTGTGGTGATTGGTAAGGGAAACAAGCAACGAATGGTTCCCGTTGGAGAGCCGGCGATAGCGGCGATTGATGAATATCTCAAAGAGACGCGCCCATCTTTGGCGCGCTTCAAAGACGGGCGTGACAAATTTAGATTGTTTCTTTCATTTAGTGGTAAACCGCTTGAGCGCGTTGCCGTGTGGCAAATTGTGCGCAAGTACGCAAATGTGTCTGGACTGCATGGCGTGCACCCGCACAAATTGCGCCACTCGTTTGCCACGCATTTGTTGGGTGGCGGGGCGGACCTTCGTGTTGTGCAGGAACTTTTGGGTCACGCCGACATTGCCACCACGGAAATTTACACGCATGTGGATCAGAAACGCCTGCGCGAAGTATTGCGTAAGTTTCATCCGCGAGAGGTGGGTTGAATTAAAAATTCATATTGTATGAGTCGCGAAAGCAAATAATGGCAATGACCTATAGGCAGACCAAAGGGGTGTTAGGCTATGAATATGAAATTGGCCGACCCTTGTGTTCTTATTATTCTTGGCGCTAGTGGTGACTTGACCAGCCGCAAACTTATTCCCGCCATGTATGAAATGGCGGAGGCTGGATTTTTGAATCCAGCAACATGCATTCTTGGCATGAGTCGAACCACAAAGTCAGACGCCGCCTGGCGCGCCGAATTGAAGCCGTGGCTGCAAAAGCAGGTGAAGGATTTCCGCGAAGAAGTATGGACCGAATTTGCCAAGAGAATTTTCTATATTGCGGGCGACGCAGCGACCAACGAGCCATATGCGCGGTTAAGCGCGCGCGTGGCGGAACTTGATGCCCAGCGCAAGTGCGGACAAAATATTTTGTTTTTTATGAGTGTTGCGTCGGAACTGTACGAACCCATTGTGGCTCAAATTGAAACGGCAGGAATGGTGACCGAGGGCCGCCGTTGGTGCAGCATTTCACCCAACAACAAATCGTGGCAGCGCATTATTGTTGAAAAGCCGTTTGGCTTTGACGACAAAAGTGCCGAAGGTTTAAACCGCGCGCTGGGACGCGTGTTTGAAGAAGATGCGATTTACAGAATTGACCACTACCTTGGGAAAGAAGTCGTGCAAAATCTATTGGTGTTTCGATTTGCCAACTCGCTGTTTGAGCCGGTTTGGAATCATCATTACATAGATCATGTGCAAATCACGGCCGCGGAAACCGTTGGTGTTGGTCAACGCACTGCGTTTTATGATAAAACCGGGGCCATTCGTGACATGATTCAAAGTCACTTGCTGCAAATGATGGCATTTGTTGCCATGGAACCACCCACCAGTTTTTCCGCAGATCACATTCGCTCGGAAAAAATAAAGGTGGTCAACGCGCTGCAAACTCCTCCGCTGGACAATGTGTCGCAATGGGGATCGCTTGGGCAATATGCCGCTGATGCAACCGAAGGTGCGTATCACGACCTGAAAGGTGTTGAACCAAATTCAAAAACGGAAACATTTGCCGCGCTCAAGATGCACTTTGATAATTGGCGCTGGTCCAAGGTTCCGTTTTATCTGCGCACAGGCAAGCGTCTTGCGCGTAAGAGCACACAGGTGGTGATTGAGTTCAAACCACCAGCGGCAAACTTGTTTCATAAAATTATGGATACTCCGATGGTCGGAAACAGAATCACCATTGACATTGCGCCCAAAGAGCAATTTAAGATTCAATTCAACACCAAAATTCCTGGGCCTATGAATATTCGTCCAGTTGAAATGGATATGAATTACGCAGATTCATTCAAATCAAACGCGGTGGAGGCGTATGGTCCGTTGATGATGGACGCCATGCGCGGCGATCAAAGTTTATTCAAGCACCGGCTCGAAGTTGAAGGCGCGTGGGGCGCCATCATGCCGTTTTTAAATGAGGCCAGCGCACCTCTACGAAAAAATATTCGAGGCAATTACGCGCCGGGTTCGTGGGGTCCACGCTCGGCCACGGATCTTTTGGCGCGCGATGGAAGAACATGGGCTGAGTGATTTCCCGAGTCGTGAATTTTTAGGTGCTTATAAATAAAAATCACTCGTTGAATTCATAGAGCCGCAAAAGGTACCATTTGCACATGAGCGATCTTCTACCAACCGATTTACGCGACATGCCAATCAAGGCACCGCCGCTTCCTGGAAAAATTGTTTCGCGCGAGGACCCAGAGGGTGTGTTTGAAGCTCTCAGCGCGGACCTTCTGCTGCATTCATTGAATTGCGTGAACACATTTGGTGAATTTCATATCGCGCTTTCTGGTGGAACAACACCAATGCCTTTGTATACCCAGTTGATGTATGACCCGCGTTATCGCGGCATTCCTTGGGAAAAGACGCATCTTTGGATTGTGGATGAACGCCATGTTCCATTTGACAACGAGCTAAGTAACTTTCGCCAAATCAATGAAATTATTGTTGAGCACACCGATATTCCCCCAGGCCATGTGCATCCAATTCATACATCGCTTTCTGATCCTGCGACCGATTATGAAAAAACATATTTAAAGGTTCTTTCAAGCCGTCCCCGGGGCCAGAATCGTCTTGATTTTATTTTACTTGGCATGGGCGATAATGGTCACACCGCGAGTTTGTTTCCACACACTCCAGTGTTGGAGGAGCGAACCCGATTTGTGGATGTGTGCAGTGGTCCAACCGTGACTCCGCCGCCGCGCATCACCATGACCTATGCCGCCATCAATGCGGCGCGCTTTGTTGCCGTGTTGGTGCTTGGTGATAAAAAAACCTCCATGCTGCACCGGGTGGCAACTGGTCAAGACACCTACCAGGCATTACCTATAAAGGGTGTTCACCCCATCAGTGGTGAGTTTGTCTGGTATGTGGATCGCGCGGCATGTGAAGGCAAGCCCGCGTTGTAATTTTTATACGCCCGTTCTGAAGTTGCAAAAATATCAGCGTGACCTACTTTCATGTGCGTAGTATTTTTTTAATCGCAATTCCGTAGGATGCTTGCGCCTAATTGACTGGATTTAGGAATCTTGTTCAAGGCGCGCGCGCAAAAAATCCTCAAGTATTGCGGCCGCTGCCAGCGAATCACGCAGCGCTTTTTTTTCGGCGTGCGTGCGGCCAGATTGCGCCATGCGAGAATCGGCCTCAAATGTTGTCAAGCGCTCGTCGTGTACGTGAATTGGTTTGGTTGTGATTTGCGACAATTGCAGGGCAAACTCGCGCACCGCTTTACTGGCCGCGCCTTCAGTGGCGTCCATATTTAGTGGAAGCCCAATCACAATTTCATCGGGCTCATTTTCCTCAAGAACTCTTTTCAACGCCTCAAGAAGCGCCAAGCCTTTGGCCACATGAATGGTTCCAATAGGCGACACAATGTTGGTAAGCGAATCACCCATCGCCAGGCCGGTTCTGCGATCACCAAGATCAAGCGCAAGAAATCGAGCGATCTTCTTTTTCATTGTGCGATGTTCGTTCTTTGCTTCACGATTTCACGGCGCGTGATCCTTTACTGCAACCCTGGTGGCGCGCTAGACGCTATATCTTTCACGCGTTCCGCCATATCGGCACGGCATATCAATGTCGCATCCCTGGTTCGCACCACAATCACATTTTCTAAACCAATCACGCTTACGGTGTGGCTTACTTCATCGCTCGCCACGGAAATATTTTTGCAATCCATGTGCGCTGTTTGACAATTTGCGCGGTTACCCGCGGAATCGGCTGGCAATGTTTCCGCCCACGATGGCCAGCTTCCAACATCCTTCCATGCAACTGTCATTGGAACAACCGCGATCGATCGACGCGCATCCTTGCTGGCTGGCTCCATGAGCGCGTAGTCCAGGCTAATTTTTGGAAGCGTTGGATACACGCTGTTCACAATGTCCTTTTGTTGGGCCGTGCCCCAAGCGTTGGCTATCTTTTCTAGTCCCGCGAAACTTTCGGGCTTATACCACGAAATCGCCTCCAAACATTTCGCGGCGTGAAAGACAAACATGCCGCTGTTCCAACTGAAGGTCTTGGCCTCCAAATACATTTGCGCAATTTCCTTGGCGGGCTTTTCCACAAATCGCTTAGCCATATAGCACTGGTCAAATCCCGCAATGGCGTCGCCGCGCTCCACATAGCCGTACCCTGTAGCGGGGAATGTTGGCGTGATGCCAAAAGTCACAAAGCGCGTGTGATCTTGTTCAACAAGTTCAAAGCCGGCGTTCACACGCCGCACAAACTCATCATGCGGCTCTATCAAGTGGTCGCTGGTGATCACAATGAACACCGCATTGGGATCGCGCTTTGCAAGAACCGCCGCCGCAAATCCAACCGCGTTTAGTGTGTCGCGCCCCGTGGGTTCGCCCAACCAATTTTCATTTGTCAGCGATGGCACGGCGCTCATGACCTGATCCTTATACAGGTCCGATGCGCACACCAACCTACGCTGCGCCGGAACAATTCCTTCAAGGCGCGCTCCGGCAATTTGCAACAGACTTTTGCCGCCAAACAATGGAAGAAGTTGCTTTGGTTGCGCCTTGCGGCTCATGGGCCAAAGCCGGGTGCCGCTGCCACCTGCCATGATCATTGCGTATCGCATATTTAAACCTGACCCTTCAATTGCAACGCCGCCGACACAATGGCCTCGGCAGCGGCGGATTTTCCAACAACAAGCGCCGCACGCTCCGCCAACCGCTCGGCGACCGCGCGTGGTTCGCCTAGTTGCATAAGCACCACAATTGCATCCGCTACGGCGCCAGAAAGTTTGGTCGCGGCGCCTGCGCGCGCAGAACCTGTTGAGCCAACCGTAAATCGCGCGACCTTGTCCTTGAGTTCCACAACAATTGTTTCGGCAGTCTTGCGACCAATTTCGGGCAGTGATTGCAGCGCGCCAAAATCCTTCTGCTCAATCATGGCGGCAATATCCGCAAATGATCGCTGCAGCGCCCGCAGCGCCTTACGATTTCCAATTCCTTTGACGCTGGTGAGTAATTCAAAGAAGTCGCGGTCGCTGATGGATTGAAATCCAATAAGGCGCGGCCAAAAACTGGAGCCCTGTCCCTGGCTTTCCAAATAATGCAGCGTGACAAATTGTACATTGGAGCCAATCGCGCCCGCCAGTGCCGGCGCGTCTGCGGCAGGAATAAGCACCTCGTAGGTCACCTCACCCGAGCGAATCAACGCCGATTGTCCACCCACTGAAAGGAGTTCGCCTTCGATTGCCGCGATCACAAATCCAATGCTAGCGACCGCGTTATTTTCTAGCCGCACCATGCCGAAATTTTCAAACCGGCTCCCAAGACCGCGCTTGATCATTGCATATTTATTTGTTTGCCCGCCACAAACGCCCTCAAAATTTCAAGCCAGTCGCTAAACTTGGTTAGTTTGTGAAAGCCGTTTCCAGCGGTTTTTCCCAATCTCTTTCACGCGCAACATATTCCCATGCCTCGACGCCAAGACATACACACAATTCTGATTATCAGCAGTGGTCCTATTGTGATTGGCCAAGGTTGTGAATTTGATTATTCAGGAACCCAGGCGTGTAAGGCGCTGCGC
>SYAC01000018.1 GCA_005787685.1 Planctomycetia bacterium | reverse complement strand
TTCTAAGCTGCAGGTCGGTGGTTCGAATCCACCTCGGGACGCTTGTTTGCAACGCCCAATCGTATAGATCGCGCGCTCACGAAGTTCCGCGTCCATGCGTCAAACATATGCAAGCTGCTGTTCAAGTAAAACTCGAAGTAGTAACAAATACTAAACTTTGCAACTGTGCCAAGCGATCTTGCTCTTATGATTTGCATACTGCTTATTGGCGTCGTTGCCGCGTTGTACGCAAGCGTGGGCCATGGTGGCGCCTCGGGCTATTTAGCCATCATGGCATTGTTTGGTATCAGCAGTTTATTTATGCGGCCCAGCGCGCTTGTCCTGAATGTAGTTGTATCGGCGCTGGCAACCTGGGCGTTTATGAAGACCGGACATTTTCGTTGGCGCTTGCTGTGGCCATTTATTGTCACCTCCATTCCATTTGCGTTTTGGGGCGCAACGCTTTCGATTGATGAAACCGCGTTCAAAATTGTGGTGGCGACAACACTATTGATAGCCGCAGCAAGATTGTGCGTGCCACAGGGGACAGTCCAATTGAAATCTCTGGTTATCGTGGATGCGTTGGCATGTGGCGCGGCGATTGGATTTCTATCTGGATTGGTTGGGGTGGGTGGCGGAATATTCTTAACGCCCCTGCTCATTTTGTGCGCGTGGGCCACGCCGCGTGAGGCCGCCGCAGTTTCAGCGCCATTTATATTGATCAATTCCATCGCCGGACTATTGGGATTGATCAGTCAAAGCGTCAACTTTCCACCTTGGTTGTGGTGGGCGTGCGCCTCTGCGGTTATTGGTGGTTGGTTTGGCTCCAAATGGAGCGCGGACAACTCATCTCAATCGGGTTTACGAATTCTACTTGGATGCGTACTTGTGATTGCCGCGGTAAAATTCGTACTGGTCTAAGACTTGGGCGGATTCACCACTTTGGCGCCTTGTTCAATCCAAGCTTCAATCAATGCAATTTGCTCTGGCGTCAGTCGCTCACCCTTTGGGGGCATGTGGCCTTTGGCGCTCTTGGGTTTGCGAATGGCTTTCACCATGGAGCTCAATGCTGGCTTGCCGACAAGAATAATTGGCAGTGTCTTGCCTTTTACCATTGGTTTTTGCAAGATGAGTTCTTCCACGTGATCAAAGGCCACTCCACCTTTGGCAGCGCCTTTGCCGTGACAGTCCCAACAGCGGGCTTCCAATATTGGAAGAATATTTTTGTTGTACTCCAGATCTTTTGGAATGGCTGGCGGCGTAGTTGGTGTGGAAGTTGGCGGCGTAGTTGGTGTGGAAGTTGGCGGCGTAGTTGGTGTGGAAGTTGGCGGCGTAGCCTGCGTAGCTGACATTGCAAGCGTGATGCTCAAGTTGAGCACATCAAATGTGAATGCATTTACAATTGGCTTGGATGCTTGCTCGGTTGGCGCTGTTGGCTCGGTTGGCGCTGTTGGCTCAGTTGGCGCTGTTGGCGCTGTTGGCTCAGTTGGCGCTGTTGGCTCAGTTGGCGCTGTTGGCTCAGTTGGCGCTGTTGGCGTAACACCCTTGTTTTCATCCTCGGATACCCAGGTGACTGACCAAGCCTTTGATAGCGGAGTTGTGACTTGCCCTTCTCCCCACACCATGTCACCACCAAAATGCGCGGTAACACCTATGCAAATTGCAATCCCAAGGGATAATAGACGTGAAATTTTTAACAAGCTTGGCCAGGAATCGCTACGGACAAGAGAAGTCATAAACGCCAGCGCAACTAATCCCACTAAACTTGTAATGCCAAACCAGCGGTGCAGAAATAATTCCTGGCTGAGATTTTTCGGATCGGCAAAGAACCAACCGCTTGCAGCTACGACCACGCTCGTCAGGGCCGCGATCCATGTGCAATGAAATGCGAATTCACCAAAACCTTCGTGGCGCATAATCCAGTGCCACGACATGGCAAGCGTTGCAACTATGGCCAACGCAATTGGGAAATGCACTACAAGAGGGTGAATTGCGCCCAAAACTTCCAACCAAGCCTTGATCAACGAAGAATCAACGACAGTTTGGTTCATCATTTGTATATTCTAATAATTTTTGGTGTCCACAATGCGGATGCAATTTCTTAAAATATTTCTAGATGATTCGTCTTATTCACAGTCTAAAAATAGAAAGAGCGTGAGTCGCTTAAGTTTTCTTAAGCGCCCACGCCCTTTTTTGCTAATTCAGCCCAAACTAAAGCAGTTTGGGGGTATTTACCCATCCAAGACACTCGACCCGATTTACCAAATCTCATTTACTGCAATTTAGAGCAACAGATTGAGAAAGTTTGGGAACATTCTTACATTCGTAGTGTGTATGAAATTGTTGCATTGTCAATAAATTTATCAAATATAAGCTAAAGTCTTGCCGTGATAGAGTCCGAGAATAACAACTTTTTTTGGCAAAAATGCGTCTTGCATGCGGATATGGATGCCTTTTTTGCCAGTGTTGAACAATTAGACGACCCAACTCTTCAAGGCATGCCGGTTTTAGTGGGTGGCGAAGGTGGCCGCGGCGTGGTTGCAGCCGCAAGTTACGAGGCGCGGAAGTTTGGTTGCCATAGCGCTATGCCTATGGCGCTGGCACTAGCCAAATGCCCGCAAGCCTTGGTGCGAGCGCCACGCTTTGATCGTTACAGCGAAGTCAGTCGTCAATTTCTGAACATCTTGCGTGATCAATCGCCTCTCGTTGAAGCCATTAGCGTGGATGAGGCATTTGTGGATGTCACTGGTTCGCAATTACTGTTGGGAAGCGGTCCAACAATTGCACAAAGCATTCGGAGACGTGTGCACGAAGAATTAAAATTAACCGTAAGCGTTGGCGTAGCCACGTCAAAATTTGTAGCGAAGATTGCCAGCGACTTGCAGAAGCCAAATGGCATGACAATTATTTCAGCCGTGAACACACGCGCGATGTTGGCGCCACTTAGTATTGCAAAAATGTGGGGCGTAGGTCCAAAGACGCTTCCAAAATGTATCAACGCTGGCATTCATACATTTGGCGATTTGCAAAACTTGAGCCAGGAACAAGCGCGGGCGCGACTTGGCGAATCCGGCGCGCAGTGGCGGGAGTTTGCGCTGGGCATTGATGACCGCGAAGTGATCACTGAACACGATGCAAAAAGTGTTGGACAAGAGGAAACATTTGAGAGCAACATTGGCGACATGGATGCCTTGCGCCTTACTCTGCAAGAGCAGTGCGATCGTGTGGCTCTGCGTCTGCGCTCAAGTGACGGGCTGACGAAATGTGTGACACTAAAAGTACGACTCGCCAATTTTAATACTTTTTCCAGGCAAAAAACCCTGGATTCTTTCACTGATTCAACCAAGGCAATTTGGCGGGCGGCTGATTCATTGTTGGCGGCGTGGCGTGGCGAAAGCGCTCAGCCACTGCGCTTAATCGGTGTCAGCGTGGAACGAGTCGATCGCGCCGCAGCCGAGGTGCAGCCCGAGCTATTTCCAGATCCAGGCGCGGAGGTTCAGCGCAAACTGGATTCCATCACCGACGCAGTGGCGCGCAAGTATGGACCAGAAGCACTACATCGTGGGGTGGCGCGAGAGGCTAGCCGACGCAACAGGCGCGACGCGACCCATGACGGACCGCGCCCCGAAGCACATTGAATAGTTTCATGTTGAAAGCGTGGCGCGCAAGCTTTCGCAACCACAATCGCGTTGAATAGTTCAATCTTCAAGGGGCGAAAAGCACAAGTCCCCCCAGTCATCGGTGTAGCCATGCTCCATAAGAATTTGCATGAAGCACGCGGTCAAGTGTTCAAGCAGTGAACTGGCGCGGCGCACGGCGACGCGGTTTAAACGGCTGTTGTAGGTGCTTCCGCCATGCACAAGTTGATTGCGTATAAACAAAACGCGTTCAAGAACGGCCTCAAGCCATGGCTGAAATTGGGCCTGTTCCACAATATTCTGCATGGTGGATTTGGTTGTGAAATGCTTGCCGCCTGCGTGGCGTGGCTTCGAACTATTCCATGACTCACGAGATTGAAAGTGCTTGGCCAGATACGCGTCCTCAAACAAACTACGAGCGGCGCGGTCGTTGGTTTCCAAAACCATTTGCAGAAGGCCATCTTGATCATGTTGAAGAATTTGTTGTATGAACAAGCGCGTGGCGGTGGCATCGGGTTCCGGTGATTTGGTTCTTTTGTTCCACTGGCTTATCAATGCCGCGAAAGCAATCCACTGAGCGATCAATTTCGCATCAAGGTCCTCGCGGATATCGCAACGCTCTGAAAATTCCAGCCATGTCAGCGCGCGATGAATGCGTACGCGCACTTCTTCATACAAATGCGCCTTGGAATATGCGTCGCGTCGCGGCTTCCACAACTTGCGCAATGTGGTCATGCTGAGTGGCGCGCCGCCCCAGGCGTCCACTGGTTTTGGAGGGCGTACCGTGTTCTTTGTTGCCATGCGGCAAGCCTATCGCATCAGGTTGTGGCTTGACCAAGCTTTAAACCAAGCACTGCCGCCGCAATGCCAAAAAGCAGAGAAAGACCAAGGTTCAGCCCAAAATCTAGCATGTCACCATGCGAAATCTGTTCGCACAATTCTTGCGCCCATGAACTGAACGTGCTTAAGCCGCCCATACACCCGGTGACAAAAAACAAATTGAACAATGGATTTTTTTTGTGAAATGGATCAATCACATCCACAAAGCGGTCGCGTGTGCGAATTAGATACTTGCGGCCAATCCACGCCGCAAAGAAAGTGGCGAGTATGTTCACCACAAGCACTGACACCCACAGATCGACCCACACAATGTGGCACGCTTGCTCCGCGCTAAATCGAAGCGTAGTTCCCATGCTGCCTCCTAAAAAAACCGCCGCAAGCATGAGCCAGATCGAGGGCAGCTGTGGTGGCGGCTTCATATTCATGGCACAAGCCTTTGGCCAAGCCACGCCAGTGCTACACCACCAACAATACTTGTGACCATAAAAAATATGGCCCCGCGGGCGCTCTTCTGTTGCAAACCTTCCGTGGATTCAATCGCAAATGCGCTGAAGGTCGTGAAGCCGCCAAGAAAACCGGTCAGCATGACATCGCTCACGAATTTGGAAGAGTCGCCCTGTATTTTCAATATAAAACCAGTAAAAAGTCCTATTGCCAACGAGCCCAGCAAATTGATGCTTAACAATATTTTCCACTGCGGCCAAAGACGTCCGCGATCCAGAATGAAATAAATCAAGAAGCGCATGGCCGCACCTAGCCCTCCGCTCAATCCAATCAGCAATGTGGTGCCAAACGAAGTTAGCATTTGAATTGGCGAGTCTATCAATCACATGAATATCAAACGCGTTGGTGAAACATTTATGGTCTTCCTGCGTCTTGGATGTTTTTCCTTTGGTGGACCAATAGCTCATCTTGGATATTTTCAAGAAGCGTTTGTCACGCGTCGCCAATGGGTGACTCAGTCGCGCCTAGCCGATCTAGTTGCACTGTCCTATTTTTTACCAGGGCCTTCAAGCAGCCAAGTTGGATTTGCAATTGGCTTGGAGCGCGCCGGAATTGCGGGCGGAATCGCTGCGTGGGTTGGTTTCACTTTACCCAGCGCCTGCATGATGTACGCGGTGGCTATCACGGTGCTCTATCCCGGTGAACTTTCAAACGCGGGTTGGTTGCAGGGACTGAAAGCGGCGGCCACTGCGGTGGTGGCACTGGCGTCCATACAAATGTTTGCCTTGCTTGCGCCAGATACGCGGCGCAAAGTGCTTGCGATCGCCGCGGGATTATTCAGTTTTGTATTACGCGACACAATTGCGCCGGGTTGGGTTTTACTCATTGGCGCGGTGCTTGGCTTGTTCGCATTGACGAGCCAAGAAGCTAGAGAAACGTTGGCGACACATTTCACAAGTCCAATCTCCAAAGGCGTGGCGGTGATCGCACTAGCGCTGTTTGCATGCTGCATGCTGGTGACATGGACACCATGGGCGTTGTTTGCGCAAAGTGGCTCACTGGTTTTTGGAGGAGGCCATGTGTTGCTGCCACTTTTAGAAACACGCTTTGTGCTTGGTGGTCTGATTGACGAGAATACATTTCTTGCTGGATACGGGGTGGCGCAAGCAATTCCCGGACCGCTGTTTGCCTTTGCTGCATTTCTTGGCGCCATAAGCGACCTGCGGGTTTCACCAGTTCTTGGCGCGTCTGTGGCCACATGCGCGATATTTATTCCAGGCCTACTGCTTATGACGGCGGCGCTTCCATTCTGGGACACGCTGAAACACCGCACATGGGCGCGCGCAATGTTGTCGGGCGTGAACGCGGCGGTGGTTGGCTTGTTGTTTGCGGCAATTGTTGGCTCCATTGCGCCAGCGTTGTTAATTCGAACATTTGGCAATCTTTTAGTCGGACCAACAACAATCATGATCTTGATTTGTTTGGGGGCGTTCGCCTTGCTGCGGCGCAAACGCATCCCCGTGCCGGCAATCGTGGCACTGTGCGCGCTGACTGGCTGGCTGTTGCTATAAAACAGCTTGAAAAGACCTTCAATTCAGTGTGCGGGCTCTATGTGCGCCGTGGCTGTTCCACCCAGCGCAGCCTCGATCTTATTTTCTATTTCACTGGCCACATCATGCGCGCTTTTTAAATCCATGTTGGGGGAAAGTTGCAAATGAAAGTCCACCCAATGGTCGCGCCCACTGTGGCGCGTGCGAACTTTGTGAAATGAAAGGATGCGCGGCAAAGGTCCATTTTGACGAACATGGTCGTTCAAAATTGTTTCAACCTTGGCAAGATCGGCAAGATCTTGCTCATCGAGCAAATCACCAAGCGCGCGGCGAATAAGTCGATAGCCAATAAAGCCAACCCAGCACGCCATGATCAAGCCAATAATTGGATCAATGAATTCCAAACCCGTCCAACGAACAAGTAACAGCGAGACCACGGCCGCGCCACTGGTCCACGCATCGGAAATGAAATGGATTCCATCGGCATGCAGCGCGCTGCTTTTGGTTTTGCGACCAATGTGAGTCAACCACAATCCCACGCCACCATTAGCCATAATGGTGAACGCAAGAAGCAATAAGCCAATATCAATTTTCACAATGGACGCGCCGCCATCAATGAGCTCCAGCGTGGCGCGCACCATGACCACCAACATGGCCACGCTAATCATGCCGCCTTCCATGGCGGAGCTTAAAAATTCGGCTTTACCGTGGCCATACGGGTGGGTTTGATCGGCGGGACGATTGGCCATCCACACGCTCCACATCACCAACGCGCTAGCCGCAACATTCACCACGCTTTCCATGGCGTCGCTAAAGACGGCGGTGCTTCCAGTAACGCGCCACGCCGCAAGCTTTGTGAGTAAAATCACCCCCGAGGTGACCAACCCAATGCGCGCGGCGCGATGTTCGACCTTTGCGGTGCTCACAAAGGAAATGTTACTCCTGCATGGGCAAATTAGAAGTACCATCTTCAAGGAGAACGCATCCATGATAAATTCGCTTCGGCTGATCACTGTTGGAACGGACTTTTCACTACCGGCCGCTACGGCGTTGAGTTGGGCCGCTGAATTGGCGCGCGTTCATAAAGCCTCGCTGTTGTTGGTACATGCATACACCAAGGATGACCACGGATTAAGCGAAGAAGAGGTACGAGTGTGTTTGAACGGCTTGGCCGCGTGCGAAATGGAACGAGGAATTCCAACGGAAGTTCAATTGCTCCAAGGCGCACCCGCTGGAGTGGTGTCCAAGATTGCGCGCGAATCCGGTTGCGATTTGTTGGTCATTGGAAGCCGCGGCAGAAATATGCTGAGCCGTATTTTCATGGGTTCGGTGGCCGATGCCACATTGAAATTGGCGACCACTCCAACCTTGGTGGTACATCCAACGGACGCCGTGCGCCCCGTGTCTTTCAAAAACTTGCTGGTGAGCGCCGATTTTTCACCCGAAGCAGACCGCGCCAGCGAATTCGCTGTGCGTGTGGCGGCTCCATTTGAGAACGCCGAAGTGAGTTTGCTGCATTCCACGCAAGTAGCCGGTCCATTTGTGGGCGTGGAAGTTCCAGCCGTTCCTATTGTGGAGGCTGGCGAAAGTGACACCATTGCGCGCACTGGATTATCCGAGCGAACTAAAAAACTTTCGGCCGCTGGAGTGCGTGTGCAAGGGCTTACATGCCCAGGCTCCGCCGTTGAAGTGCTGCTTGATGTGGCCGAGGATCGCAACGCTGATGTAATTGTGGTTGGAACGACGGCAGCAACCGGCATGAGCAAACTGTTGCTAGGCAGTGTTGCCACAGACTTGGTGCATCGCAGCACTCGACCAGTGTTGATTGTTCGCTAAGGATTACGATCGCGTTGAACTTGAAACAGCTTGGGTTGTGTCACACAGGCTGGGTTGGCTCAACGGGTTTTGTGGGCTCAGTAGTTTGTCCTGGAAGACTTGCAGGCGTTGACGGCGAAATCAAACCGCTATCAATGTAAATATCCAATAATTGCCCTGGCAACACTTTGGGGTCATCCTGAGTGAATCGATAAATCATCTCCATCACGCGCGTGTCAATACGCTCGGAATTTTCACCCGTGAGCGTGCGCTTGGGAATAACCACTGGAATCGTACGCACATATTCAATGGGAAACTCAACAATTTTTCCACCGCGTAGCACCGCCACGGCCTTGCCTTTGGGATCAAAGCGCCACGCGTCAAGCTCATCCACATCCACACGAATATGCAGCGGCGTGAGTTGCCCCACCACCACCAATCCATCACGCATCGCACCGGCCAAGGCAAATTCACCAGGACGAATATTGACCCGTAGCACGGTGCCATCGATCGGCGACTTCACCAAGCTCTGATCAATGTCGGTCTGCAATATCTGAACTTCGGATTCGCTTACTTTGGCATCGGCCACAGCCACCGCAAGGTCCTCGGGATACGTGCCTTTCATCATCTTGGCCAACTCGGCCTTGGCTTCGGCTAGGCGCGATGTGGTGAGATTGATTTCAAATATGCGCGTTGGTCTTTCGTTGGCGCTGATGGCCGTTTGATCCTCAACGGCGTTGAGGCGTTCAAGACGCAACGTGGCGTCATCTAGTGCCGACTGCCGCTGCGCCACGATGGCTTTGCAACGATCAACCTCCTCCGCACGCGGCATGGATTTCAACTGATCCACCTTGCGAAGGGCCACCTCCCATTTGGCCTTGGCGGCCACCAATTGCGCCGCAAAGTCGCGTTGATCTAGGGTGAACAACACATCGCCCTTCTTGACCAATTGCCCCTCAACTACCTGCACACTTTGAACGATGCAAGAAATGGAAGTTCCAATGTTCATAATTTCCGTGGCGGGTTCAACCAAGCCACTGCCGGCAACCCGATTTGAAAACGGACTCTTGGTGGGTTGGCCGCTTGGAGGCGCGTTGGGAACTGGTCGACTTTGCTTGTAAACGGTGTAGACGGCAAGACCAATACCAACGATGGCGACGATGGGAAGAAGGATGAATCGTAATTTCATTTTATTTTCCTTTTTCAAATGCGGCGGCTTGCAATGCGGCGAGTTCCACATCGCTGCTCACAATGCGTGTGATCAATCCATCGTCCATGTGGGCAATGCGGTCGGCAAAGTGGTAAATGCGCTCGTCGTGGGTCACAAGAACAACAAGTCTATCGGGGCGACGCCCCTGCTCGCGTATAAGTTCCATGACGCGCTGGCCCGTCGCGCCATCAAGCGCGCTGGTGGGTTCGTCACACACCAAAATGCTTGGCTCGTGAATTAAACTGCGGGCAATGGCCACGCGCTGTTGTTGACCACCCGAAAGTTTGGACGGCTTGGTTCGAGCGCGGCTGTGCAGACCAACATCGGTCAATAATTTTTCGGCTCGATCCAAGGCCTCGTTTCGGTTTTCGCCGCGTAAAAGCAGCGGAATAGCCACATTTTCCAAAACGGAAATTTGCGGAACTAAATTGAACTGCTGAAAAATAAATCCAACTTGCTTGCGACGAAACAACGCGCGCGCTTGATTGCTCATGGCATCTGGATCCTTCCCAACAAGGCGCAGTATGCCGTTGCTGCGCGACAAAATGGCGGCAAATATTGAAATGAGCGTGGTCTTTCCACAACCGCTTGGACCCACCAACGCCACAATCTCGCCAAAGTTGGCGTTTAAATCTATTCCGCGCAAAGCCTTGACCGCGGATTCGCCTTCGCCGTAGGTCTTGGCGACTCTTTCGCAAAAAATCGCTGGCTGGCCGCTCATCCGCTGAACACTTCCGTGGGATCAAGGCGGATCACTTTCCACATGGAAAGTCCACTTGAGCCCAGCACAATAATGATCACCGAAATGGTTGACATGATTGGAAGATGCCATGTCAGTTTGAACGCCAAGCGATCACCTGGAATCAATAAACCAAAAAGCGCCGTGGCTCCAAGACCTAAACCCAAACCAAGCACGCCCGCGGCCAAGCCTTGCATCGCCACCATTTGCAAAAGCTGACGACTTGTGGCGCCCATGGCTTTCATGGCTCCGAAATAGCGTAAATTATCAAGCGTAAAGTTGTAGAACATTTGCCCGGCGATGGCCACGCCCACTAAAAAACCAAGCATGATGGCCATGCCAAAATTAATTGGAATGCCAGTCTGCGTCATCCAATAATCTAGGGTTTTCCAGCTAAATTCAGCAGGCGTGTAGGCGGCGAGTCCGGTTTGCAATTGAATGCGGTTTTGCAATGCAGGCAAGTCCTGACCAGGCAGTGCCTTCACCAAAATAATGCTGAGCGTGCGGCGATTCGCCGGCGCAAATCCCACGGCGCGTAAATATGTCGTATAGATGATTGGAACATTTTGAAACGACGGACGCGTGTCTGCAATGCCGGCGATCACCGCTCGGCGTTCGTTCAACTCCAATTCATCACCAACTTGCATTGGCCTCTTTGGTCCATTCTTGTCCTGCGTGAGTGGTTGTAAGAGTTGCTTGCCCGCGCCGCGACTCTCAATAAAAATTGCGTCGGTCTTTCGTAAATCCTCCAACTTGCCTTTCAACATGGTGGCAGGCGCGCCAATTAGAGTGGCGTCGTCCACGCCAATCACATCGCATATTTGCCGACCACCGTTTGGCAACTTGGCCACAAGCAATCCCTTGAACAGTGGACTAGCCCACTCAATTCCACTCACACTACGCACGCGGTCAAGCGCGGTCACCTGCATGGGTTTTGTGTCGTCCACGAATTGCATGGTTGGATCGGTCACCCATAAATCGGCTTGCGGCGTTTCCTCAATCAAGGCGTAGGTGCGGCTCATTAAACCCACAAAAATGGCGGCTTGCTGCGTAATCAGAAGTGTGGCAAACGTGAGTCCCAGCAAAATGCCGTAGAACTTTGCGCTATCACCAAACAACATTTTTAAGGCGATCAGGCGCACGGTTTACAACTCCATTTGCACGCCGAACTCAACCACGCGGCTTGGCGGCAAATTAAAAGTGCGAACGCTGTCGGTCGACACACTGGACAAGGAGGCAAATAAGCGCTTGCGCCAAAGCGCCATGGGTGAATTGCCTGTGGTCAACACCACCACGCGCCGCGAGAAATAGGTGGTGCTTTCGGGATCCCATTGAAGACCATGCGCGCGCGCCTTCTCCAATAATTTTGGAATGTCGGGGCTCTCCATAAATCCACACTGCGCGGAAATTTTATAAAAACCATCGGGCATCCAAGTGACCCGAACTTGCCGATGGGCGGGAGCCACGGGCAAATTGATTGGCGTCACGCTGACCAGCAAAACCTGTTGATGCAAGACATGGCTGTGCTCCACAAACGAGGCCAGCGAGAAGGGAGTGGCGTTGTTGGTGGTCAGAAACACCGCTGTGCCCGGCACGCGGGGAACTTCTTTCACCCACAAGGTTGCCAAAAACTCATGGATATTGCTGGATGTTTCCGCGAATTTTTTGCCCATCAAATAAGAGCCCTGCTGCCAAACCAGCATGATCATGGTGGCGCCCAGCGCAATGGTAATAGTGAACCACCCACCGGTGAGCGCCTTGAGCAAATTCGCGCTAAAGAAAAGACCATCGATCGCCAGGAAGAATGACCCCACCACCACAACTTGCCATCGGTGCCAGCGCCAACGACGCCGCGCCATAATGCTGAACAAGAGCGTGGTAATGATCATGTCGCCCGTGACCGCGATGCCATACGCGCTGCCAAGTTTTTCGCTGCTTGGGAAAAGAATCACGGTCATCACGCAACCAACCAACATGATTACATTCAGCGCGGGCAAATAAATTTGACCTTCGGTATCGCTACTCGTGTGCACCACGCGCAAGCGCGGCAAATATCCCAGCCGCACCGCCTGCCGCGCAATACTGAATACGCCGCTGATCATGGCTTGACTAGCGATAATTGCGGCGATGGTTGAGATCATGACCAGCGGAACAATTCCCCATGCTGGCACCATGTCAAAGAATGGCCGAAGCGATTTCATCGATTCCATATCCAGCGCGCCCTGTTGGATGAAATTCAACACATACGCGCCCTGTCCAAAGTAATTCAACAAAAGCGATGGCAGCACAATGGCGTACCAAGCGAGTTGAATTGGAAACTTTCCAAAGTGGCCAACATCGGCGTACAACGCCTCCGCGCCCGTGACCACAAGCACCACGGAACCCAGCACGGTGAATGCTTGAAATGGATCGCTTTGAATGAAGTACCAAACGTACATGGGATTCAACGCTTGAATGATTTGCGGATTCTTCTGAATCTGATAAAGCCCCATGACCGCAAGCAAAAGAAACCAAGCAATCATGATGGGACCAAAAAACTTTCCAATGCTGCCAGTTCCAAATTGCTGCACCGCAAACAGTCCGATTAAAATAGTCAATGTAATTGGCAGAATCGCCTGATCAATCCATGTTGGCGAGTTGGGCAACTCCTTCAGACCTTCCACCGCGCTGAGCACCGAAATGCTTGGAGTGATCAAACCATCGCCAAATAAAAGTCCAGCCCCCAACATGGCCAGCAACACAATCATGCGCGTTGACAAGCCCCGACCCTTATTCAGCGATCTTGGAATAAGCGAGAGCAACGAAAATATTCCGCCCTCACCGTGATTGGTGGCGCGCAGAATGATAAGTAGATATTTCAGATTCACCGTGATCAACAGCGCCCATGTCATCATGGACAGAATTCCAATAATGTATTTCTCATCGATTGGACTGGCGGTGCTGCGATGCTCTATGCAGGCTTTCAGCGCGTACAGGGGGCTGGTTCCAATGTCGCCAAAGACAATTCCAATGGCGGCTAGTGAAAGCGCGGCGGTTTGCTTGGGGGTGAATACGACCGCTTTCGGCGAATGATGTGATGCTGAAGTCGGATGTGCTTTGTCCTGCATAGGCGAGTGCCCCGAAGGGTGAACGATTCTACCTTAAAATGCGTTGCGATTTCTGGAAGCATCAAACCGCGATTTGCCGCGCCACTTGCACAGCGAACATTTCAAATGTGCGCGCCGAATCAAGCGATGTTCCATTTTTTGTGGATTGATCGGCAGCGATGGCGGCGGCAAACATTTTTGCGGCTACGCGCGGATGCACACGACGGGCAATGCGTGAAATACTGCCGGCGCTTGGGCCCCACAATTTCAACGCCTTGGCCACATCGCCTTCATTTTTTCCGCTGGCCAACATACGGCTGGCATCATGAATTTTGCGCGTGAGATCAACCAGGCTCCAACCAATCATGACTTCCGGTACGCGGCTCACGGTGAGCAACTCATGCAGTAGTTGCAATGTGGCTGCGGCGTCGCCCGCAAGAACTGGCTGTTGAATTTCCCACGCTTGCTCCTCGCGGCTGAGCCCGGTGAATTCCTGCACCAGTTTGCGCGTGATCACCACACTGGCTTCGCTGGGTTGCGCGGCGGCGCTGGCAAGTTTGCACAATTCCATGTCAAGGCGCGCCAAGTCGCAGCCAATTTTTTCGATCAACAAATCCGCGGCGCTTGATTCAAGCGTGGCCGTGTAGGTTTGCTTGGCGCGCTGTACGCACCAATCGCGAGCCTCCGCATCGCCAGGTGAATCGCACTTCAACACGGCGCCAACTTTGGCCACCATCTTGTCAAAGTTTCCAGGGCGCCAACCCGAGGCGCTGCGCATGAGAAGCGTGGACTCCGCTTGCGGATTTTCCGCATAGCGTTCCATGGCACGGCGGCGATCCTCGCTGCCCATGAACGCCTCCGCATTGTCCACGATTACTAATTTGTGGGTGGCCAGAAGACCGAACATACGCAACTCATCCAGCACCGTGGCCAGCGAAGTGGTGGCGCCATCAAAATCAAATCTGTCCACGCTGCCAAATTGTTTGTTTAAGTCGGCTTCCAATGCATGGGAGCGTTCCATTCGCAGCAGCGAATCCTTGCCAGTGAGAACCACAACGCGCATGTCGGCGTTGGCTTGGTGAATGCTGGAACTTTCGCGCTTGGCCATAGGACATAAGAGTAACTTTGCGTCGCGGTTCGCGGCGTTCAAAAGCCAGACGTAATCGCATACCTTCTACCCCGTGTCAGTTTCCACCATGCAATCTTCCAACGCCGCCACCGAAGCCAACTTTGACGGACTTGTTGGCATGACCCACAATTACGCCGGTCTTTCCGCAGGTAATATGGCCAGCCAGAACAACGCGGGTCGGGTTTCAAAACCCAAGGCAGCGGCCCTCCAAGGCGTCGCCAAAATGGAGGCGGTCGCCGCGTTGGGCGTGGTGCAATGTTTTTTCCCGCCGCAAGAGCGTCCCGCCATTTGGGCACTGCGTGAACATGGCTTCACCGGGAGCGACGCCGACGTGCTTGCGCAAGCGCACATCAACAAGCCGCATGTGCTTGCGCAATGTTGCAGTTCTAGTTTCATGTGGAGCGCCAACGCCGCAACCGTTGCGCCCGCGCAAGACACGCACGACGAACGAACGCATGTGGTTGTTGCCAATTTGAAATCAATGCCCCATCGCGCCATTGAGCCGCCATGCACTCGCACCATGTTGAACGCGGTGTTGGCCGATCGCGCGCAATTTGAAATTCACCAAGCGTTGCCCACCAGCGCCGACATGGGTGACGAGGGCGCCGCAAATCACACGCGATTCTTTCACTCGTCCAACGCCAATCAGCCCGCAACGCACTTCTTTGTGTATGGAATGGACGCGCTCAATCCGCAAATCAAACCCAAGATTCATCCCGCGCGCCAAACGCTGCAAGCCAGCCAGCGCGTGGCCAAAATATTGCAACTTGATCCCGCGCGCTGCGTGTTTGCGCAGCAACATCCCGACGCCATAGATCAGGGTGTTTTTCACAACGATGTGGTGGCGGTTGGCAACGCTTCCACGCTGCTGTATCACCAAGATGCTTGGCTGCACCACGACCGCGTCCTAGACGAGCTTGCGCAAAGCGTGGGCAATGCGTTTTGTCCCATCGCTGTCAGTCGTGAGGAACTCACCATCGCGGAGGCAGTGACCACCTATTTGTTCAACTCGCAACTGATTACAACGCCCGATGGCTCCATGACACTGGTGTGTCCAAGCGAAGTGGAGCACCACGCGCGCGCCAGCGCCGTGGCGCGGCGTATTCAGCAAGATCCGCGCAATGTGATTTCACGGATTCTCTATATGGATGTGCGCGAGAGCATGCGCAACGGCGGCGGACCTGCGTGCCTGCGCCTACGCGTGCCGCTTGAAAATAGCAAATTGAAGGGCATTCATTCGGGTTGTGTGTTCAATACCGCCCGCGCGGCCCAACTGCGCGCCTGGATTGAGCGTTGGTACCCAGACCAACTCACGCCCGAAGATCTTGCCGATCCCAAACTGCTCGTCCGTCAGCGCGACGCTCTTGACGCGCTCACCACGCAACTTGGGCTTCCGGCCATTTATCCATTTCAAAGCATTTCGCCCTTCAAATCGTAAAATAAAAAGTTCACCCAAGGGCGCGTCACAAGAAGCGTGTCGTCGTTATCATTCCACCTCCATGTCGACGCCATCGATTCAACTACCGCACGAAGTTTTATCTTCGATTATCCGACCCAACACCAATTCGACGAGCTATCAGCGAACTCGCGAAATGACCATTGACGAGTTGTTACTCGAAAATCGCGTCGTCTTTTTAATCGGTGAGATCAGCTATTCCAGCGCGGCCCGCGTGATGATGCAGATGCTCTACCTGGACAGCCAAAAGCGCGGACAGGACATTAACTTCTACATCAACACGCCAGGCGGAAATGTGGACGACACCTTGGCCATTTACGACACCATGCAATTTATTTCCAGCGAAGTTTCCACCTATTGCATCGGCCGCGCCTATTCGGGTGGCGCGTTGTTGCTTGCTGCTGGTCAATCCAAGAAGCGGTTTATTTTGCCCAACGCCAAGGTCATGATTCACCAACCTTCAGGCGGCGTGGGTGGTCAGACCTCCGACATCCAAATTCAGGCGGAGCAAATCATCAAGGACAAGCGCGCACTGAATGAAATTTTGGCACGCCACACGAGCAATCCGGTTGAACGGATTGCCAAGGACGGCGAGCGTGATAAGTTTTTCTCCGCCGAGGAGGCCAAGGCTTACGGCCTTGTGGACGAGATCGCCTCGTTCCCCGAAAAATCTAAAAAGTAATTGACAATGTGATTGCAAAAATTATCGACTCACTGATCTGATTTCCAATACCTCAACAACGAGATCCCCGACCATGACACTTGTTCCAATCGTGATTGAAAAAACCGGCCGCGGCGAACGCGCGTATGACATTTACAGCCGTCTACTGAATGATCGAATCATTTTCGTGGGCGGACAAGTCAGCGACATGATGGCCAATTTGGTCGTGGCGCAATTGCTTTTCCTGGCCAACGAAGATCAGAAGTCCGACATCCACTTGTATGTCAATAGTCCTGGTGGCAGCGTCACCGCGGGCCTAGGGATTGTGGACACCATGAACTTTATTCCATGCAACATCTGCACCTACATCATTGGACAAGCCGCAAGCATGGGCTCGGTCATCGCCTGCAGCGGCACCAAGGGCAAGCGTTTCGCGCTGCCCAACTCCGAAAATTTAATGCATCAACCGCTGATCGCTGGCGTGCTTGAAGGCCAAGCCACCGATCTTGAGATTGAGGCTCGACACATTCTTCGCATGCGCAGTCAGCTGTACGCAATTTATTCCAAGGCCACGGGTCGCAGCGAAGCGCAAATTGCCGAGGATTGTGAGCGTAACAACTGGCTCACCGCTCCAGAAATGCTGAAGTACGGCTTGATTGACAGCGTGCTGGATAAATTGCAAATTCGTCCACCTGCGGCTTAATTGCGGTTGCTGTGAATTCATTTCAAAGACGACTGAATCCTCCCTGAAGAATGGGGAATTATGCCATGTCCGTAAATGTGTTTGGCTGATATTTCCACCAATACCACTGAACCACAAGCGTACTGGTCATACCAAAGGCGACTCCGGCAATCACATCTGTGATGTGATGATTCTGCGACATGATTCGATTCAGCCCCACAAGTGCGATACATGTCAGGGCGACGGGAGATAATTTGGGCCAGCGCAACATGCACACAACCGCCACGGCGCCAATGGTGGCCGAGTGGCCAGATGGAAATGAAAAACTTCCACCATCTGGAATTACGCTATACCAATTTGGACGCGTTCGCATAAAAATAAATTTAATCACATTGACCACCAAGCCACTGACCGCAATGGAAATGCAAAGAAACACCGCCCATGTTGCAATATTGCGGCGCTTGATCAAAATTCCCAAAAGAAAGACGCCCACCGAAAGACAAATCCATGGCAACGCGTCACCCAGCAACCCAAGCGAGCGTAGAAATACCCACTGCTCCCATTCTTTTTGTGTGAATTGATTAGCAAATTGTGTGTCAAAGAAAACCCAGATGACCGCAATAATTGGAATCAATCCCATATATATTCCAGCGACCAATGCCCTGCCCCACGCCGTTGCCAGCAGTGGTTTCACACGCAACGCCTGGCCCGCAAGCGCCGAACGCGATTCATTCCGTGGATGAGTTTCAAAAATGGACATGGTTGAGTGCGTTCTGCGGATAAGGCACGACCTGCAAACAATCGTGATGATACACAATATATATTTGTTCTCCCCTATGATGCGCCTATGAGTGATTCCCTCGATGCGCAAAAGTCATTGGAGAAGTTTGGCGATGATTTTGCGCGCGTGAAAGACGAAGTATTGAAAGTGATCGTTGGACAAACGCATGTTGTGGATAGCGTGCTCATTGCCCTGTTCGCGGGCGGTCATGTCTTGCTTGAAGGCGTTCCGGGTCTTGGAAAAACACTGCTTATTCGCACGCTTAGTCAAGCTTTGCAACTGAAATTTGGACGCATTCAGTTCACGCCTGACCTTATGCCCGCCGATGTCACCGGCACCACCATTGTGGTTGAGGGCGAGCACGGCCGCGACTTTCAATTTCGCAAAGGTCCCATTTTCGCGCAAATTCTTTTGGCAGACGAAATCAATCGCGCAACTCCAAAGACGCAAAGTTCGCTGCTCGAAGCCATGCAAGAACGAAGCGTGACGGTTGGCGGAGTAACACATGTGCTCGAGCCACCGTTCCTGGTCATGGCGACCCAAAATCCAATTGAGCAAGAGGGAACGTATCCGTTGCCAGAGGCGCAACTCGATCGATTCTTTTTCAAGTTGCTTGTGGGCTACAGCACGCGCGCGGAACTCACCACTATTTTGGAGCGCACCACCACTGGCAAGTCCGCGTCCGTTCAGGCCTTGCTTGATGCCCAGCAAATCATGGCGTATCAAAAGTTAGTGCGCAAAGTCAGCGTGGACGCCGCCGTGCAGGATTACGCGGTTCGCCTCACGCTGGCAACGCATCCCAAAAGTGAGTTTGCCACCCCCATGGTGAATCAATTTGTGCGCTTTGGTGCCAGTCCTCGCGCCGCGCAGGCGCTTATTTTGGCGGGCAAAGTGAAGGCGTTGCTCGCCGGAAGAATGCACATGGTCTTTGACGACATCAAACCCGCGCTGCTACCCGCCATGCGCCATCGCATGTTACTAAACTTTGAAGCTGAAGCCGAAGGCCAGACCGCCGACGGTATTTTAGAAAATCTTCTTGAGACCACTCTTGCAGATATTCGTTTGGAAACACAAACCGTAGAAAGTAAAAAATAATGCGCAACTCTATCTGCATCACTTCTATTGCCTTGTCCTGCAGCTGTGCGCTTGCACAAAATATTGGCAACGACAACAAGTCAGCGCCAATGAACCCGCCCAAAGTTGCGCCCGCAACCACCGCCTCGCAAACGCCCGCGGCAGCGCCAAACTCCGCCACATCCAACACAACAAGCGCGGCCACCACGGAGCCCGCTCCTCCAAGCACGAAAACTCAACATAAAATAAACATCTCTGGCGGCTACTCGCATCAATTCAATACATCCATTGAAGAGGGAGGCTCCTACACCGCCGACCGAGCGTTCTTTGGATTATCCAGCCGCTACACCATCAGTGAAACAGTGACGCTTTCGGCGGCAATTGCCTACGAATATGACTATTACCAATTCACTGGCAACAGTGTATTTGCCACGACAGCATGGAACAACGTGGAAACACTGAGCATTGTTCCGCGCTTTGATGTTCGATTGAACGAACATTGGTCCGTCGGCGCGGCTCCCATTCTGCAACTGTCCGGTGAATCAAACGCTGACGCAGGCAAGACCATCACCGGTGGTGGACTAGCCAACTTCCGCTATGCCTTTGACCAAACGCATGTGCTTGGACTTGGTCTGTTAGTCAAGGGCCAACTGGATAATTCCGTGCTTGTGGTTCCGATTCCACTTGTTGATTGGGAAATTAAAAAGGGCTTACGCATTTCCAATGTGCGCGGACCCGAGGCCAATCCATTTGTGGGATTGGAACTTGTTCAGGAACTTTCAACGCAATTCAATGTGGCGCTTGGCGGCGCGTGGGAATATCGAATGTTCCGCCTGAACGACACCGGGCCAAACGCCAATGGTTCCGGCTTAGAGCAGCAAATCACCTTGTATGGACGGTTTGAGTGGAAACCTGTTCCACAATTCCGCATTGACTTTGTGGCCGGTGCGGCGCTGATGAATCAATTAGAACTGCGCGATAGTTCAAACAACTTTGTCGCCAGCCAAGACGGTGGAACATCGCTGGTGCTTGGAGTGTTTGCGAGCTATAAATTTTAATCGGCGTATTGCAACGCATGAACACGGATTGCATGTGGCGCGCAAATACCTAACGCTTTGAAGCGGAAGTGGTCAAAAAAGCAAGACGCCGACCAGCCTCTTGCACATTGGCGCGCGAGTTAAACGCGCTCACGCGCAGAAATCCTTCACCGCAATTTCCAAAGCCGGCGCCAGGCGTGGTGACCAACTGCGCTTCCCGCAGCAACAGATCGACTGCGTCCCAGCTGGAAAGACCCGTCGGACATTTCAGCCACACATACGGCGCGTTCTGACCGCCCCACACTTGCAGTCCTTGCGCGGCAATGGCGTTGCGAAGAATGGCGGCGTTGGCCAAATAAAAGTCGCACAACGCGGTCATTTGCTTTTGCCCTTGTGGCGTGCACAACGCGGCCACGGCTTTCTGCACCGGCCAACTTACGCCGTTGCTACATGTGCTCCACCGACGCGACCACAAATCATGAAATGGAACTCGCTTGCCATCACGCGCGCGGCCAGTGAGTTCCTTGGGAACAACTGTAAATCCGCATCGAAGCCCTGTGAATCCGCCATTTTTGGAAAAGCTGCGAAACTCAACCGCGCATTTTTTGGCGCCGGGAATTTCAAAAATACTGCGCGGCATGTCGCTTTCACGAACGAATGCTTCGTACGCGGCATCAAACAATATCAGCGCGTCATTGCTCAATGCCCAATTCACCCAATGGGTCAGCGCGGCGCGGTTCATGGCGGAACCCGTTGGATTATTGGGCGAACACAAGTACGCCACATCCACTGGCTGCGAAGGCGGCTGTGGAACAAATCCATTTTCAGCCGTTGCGTCCAGATAGACCAAGCCCTGATAGCGGCCATTGACCATCGCGCCGGTGTTACCCGCCATGACATTGGTATCGACATAAACCGGATACACCGGATCAGGAACCGCGATCACGTTTCCACTGCCAAGCAATTCAAGAAAGTGGCTGGCATCGGGCTTGCTTCCATCGGACAGAAAAATTTCACCGTCAGCAATGTCCACTCCACGCTCGCGGAACATGCTCTGGGCAATCGCCGCTCGCACAAAGTCGTGGCCCGTAGGTGGTCCGTAGCCTTGAAAGCGCTCGCGACTGGCCAAATCTTCCACGCCTTCGCGCAAAGCCGTCACGGCAACTTCTGGAAGCGGCTCGGTGACATCGCCAATACCACAACGAATGACCCTCTTGGCCAACTCAGGATTCGAATTGCAAAACACATTCACACGACGCGCAATTTCGGGAAACAAATAGCCTGCGCTTAATTTTAAAAAATTGTCGTTTATCCACGCCATATAGGCACCCTACTGAGCAACGACCTTGGCCGAAATCGTCGCCTTGCGCAAACGCACCGCCAAAGCAGGCGGAATGTTGGCCATGACCAATTGCTCTCGGCCAGCGTGCATGTTGATTAATTCGCTGCGAATATTGCGGATTTCCTTCAGTTGCTTCTTGCCTTGGGAGCCAATCAAGGTTCCTTTAATCACGCGTACGCCGGCGTATTCAAAGTACACCAACTCGCCTCCCTCGATCAATAAATCCATAAGGTCTTTGAAGATGGCGCGCACAAGTACCGGCGGAAAATTATTGAATGGCAGTCCACACACGATTAAGTCGTAGTTGCCTTCTAGTTGCGCGTCCTCAATTCTGCTCTGATGCAACTCAATATGAATTTTGGAATGCGCCCTTCGAAATGGTCCAAGGATATTTTTCTCAAGCGCGTTGCAAAACAATTCGTTCAATTCCACGATATCAAGATGATCGCCTGGTCGTAAATCTTTCAGTAATTTTTTGGTGAATGGACCAGTGCCAGGACCAACCTCCAACACGCGCCGCTTGCCCGTACGCATGGCAAGGCCCTTGGTCATGGCGTTGGCAAGCGCGGAACTGCTTGGCCACACACTGCCGGTGTTTTTCATATCTCGAAAGGCTTCACGGACAAATTTCAACATGACTGAAAGAGTCTACCCAAAGTATCGCCCTCACAATTGAGGAGCGAAGACTTCATTGCCTTGAAGACTCAGGGCGAAACCCGCAAAAATTTCTGCGATCTGTTCCAAATCCTTCAGGGCCGTCATTTCAACGGTGGTGTGCATGTAACGAATTGGCAAACTCACCAAACCGCTTGCAATACCCCCACCTTTTATAAAGATGGCGTCGGTATCGGTGCCAGTGCGACCCGCCGCACCGACGCGTTGCACCACAATATTCTTGGTCTTGGCCACCTCAAATATGCGCGCGACCACTTCAGGTTGCGAAGCGCCACCCACGGAAACTTTGGGTCCACCGCCCAATTTAAAATGTCCATGCTGCGGATGATGAATGCCGGGGCTATCCGTGGCGTGACCCACATCCGTGATCAGCGCAACATTTGGATTGAGCGAACCCGCGATCATGCTTGCGCCATGCAAACCGACCTCCTCTTGCACGGTGCTGACCGCCACCACGCGCACATTCAACTGCGCGCGTTGCTCCGCGATCAAACGCAATCCCTCGGCGGCCGCGAATGTTCCTATGCGATTGTCCAATCCACGCGCCACGATCAATCCGTTGCCCATCAACATGCTTTGATCCATGAAAACGCCAGGGTCGCCAATGTTCAACAGCGCTTGCGCGGACGCCAAATCCTTGGCGCCAATATCCACATACAACTCGTGCAACTTGCGCATTTTGCCTTCATTGCTTTTATCCTGCAAATGAATGGCGGTGGCGCCAATCAAGCCAACCACGGGTTGCGTCACGCCGGCGACCGAACTCATGAATTGCACGCGCTTGCCAACAATGCTTCCCGCGTCAATGCCGCCTATGGATTTGCAATACACAAAACCATTCGGATCGATGAAGTTCACCATCAAGCCAATTTCATCAGCGTGACCACACAGCGCCACAGTGAAAATACTTTTAGCACTTTTGGCTGGCTCAATGCTGGCGAAACAATTTCCATACGCGTCGTTCCAACAACGGTCGGCAAACGGCCTGACATACGAAAGCCACACTTGTTGACCGGCTCTTTCGTAACCAGAGGGGCTAGGTGTATCAAGCAAAGTCCGAAGAAAGGTCAAGGAGTCTGGGCGCATGGGTTGCGGAATGTACACGCTACAGCCTACGCCGTTACTCTTTGGCCTTCTTCGGACTAGCCTTTGTTGCTGGATTAACTCGCTTGCCTATTGGTCAAGCGCGCGAACGCGGCCTCAAATTCGCTCAGGGACTTTGGGGTCGCACGCGGCTTGCCACTGACTGAAGCGGTTGAGACTGTCTTTGGAAAGGCAATGCTTTGCTCCACTTTGGGCGCTGGTTTGTGGCCTGTTCGCTCATCCCTGCGGGCCTGCATTGCTTGCTGCAGTTTGAACAAAATACCGCGCAAATGCTCCAACTTTGAGCCTGGAGTTTCAATTTCAACTTTTTGGGTCTGACCGTTGCTGTTTTGCATAACTCCCTTTCCTTTCATTAAGACTGCGAATTGCCGACACCATGCCTACGGAGTTCACCATCCAATATGAAATGCTGAAATGCAAAAAATCATTTATTGAATTTCACTTAAATTTCAAACTTGTTTTATTCAGACGGTGTAAATTGCCTTTTTGAGCAATTTTCAAAGGAATCAACCCATGAAATACCACATTTTTTCTGCCCTATGCCTGCTTTCTATTGCGTTTGAATCGATGGTGGCGGCCTCCACGGTTGACCTTCCGCGTTGGCCCTCACTGAGTCCCAACGGGCAAAGCATTGTCTTTTCGTGGCAAGGCGATTTGTGGTTGGCGCCGGCAAGTGGTGGCAACGCAATTCGCATCACCAATCATCCGGCGGATGAATCCCGCTCTATTTGGAGTCCAGATGGCAAAACGATTGCGTTTGAAAGTTCGCGCGATGGCTTTCGCAATATTTGGACTATGCCCGCAACCGGTGGCGAGGCGACACAAATTACTTTTGGTGAGTCACCTTGTTCGCTCAGTGCGTTTGTAAATAATGCGGCGGGCGAGCCAACTCTCTATTTTGATTCCTTGCGCGAGGCGGACTTTTATCGCGTACCCCGCTGCTACAGCGTGCCTGCCACGGGTGGTCGCATTGAACGCCTCAATCAAGTGTTTGGCGCCAGCGCGTCGCCCAATGGCCGCGGTCAATATCTCATTGAGCGTGGTGGAAGTTCGTGGGCTCGCCGCGGGTACCGTGGATCGGATCAACGCGATGTGTGGCTGTATGACTCCGCCAAGCCAATTCAGCAGGCGTTTTCGCGACAAACCGATTTCGCCGGCAATGATGGCCAGGCAAAATGGTGCGGGCCAAATCAATATCTCATGCTTTCCGAGCGCGATGGTGTGACCAATTTGTATCGTCGTAGCGTGAACGACGCGCCTAGTGCGATGGGCGAAAAGTTGACCGACTTCAAGAACGACATCTCACATTTTGATATCTCGGCGGATGGACGAACGGCGGTGATTGTCTCTTGGAACACGGTGTACACGCTTGATCTTGCAACGCCCGAGGCGGCGCCAAAAGCCATTCAAATTTTCGCCGCCGCGGAAACCACCACTCCAATTCAAGTGCGCAAAGTTGGAAAAGATATTTCCGAAGCCGCTATGAGTCCCGATGGAAAGACCATGGCGTTTGTCGCCTATGGAGATGTGTTTGTTCGCAGCATGGATGAGAAGTCACCCGTGGTTCGCGTGACGTCGCCGCCATCGCGTGAGCGCGACATTGCTTGGAGCGCAGATGGAAGCCGTTTGTATTTTGTCAGCGACGCCAGTGGCAACGAGAATATTGTTGAAGCCATTGTGGCTCGCACGCGTCGTGAAGTGCGCAAAGAGGCCAAAGCCGCGACCGCGCCTCCCAAGCCGGTGTTAAGCGAACAAGCACCAGCGGAATCCGCGCTTAGCACACAAGCCAGCGCAACAAATTCCACGCCACCAACCGACGATGCGCCATCAACTCCAACCGCGGAGATTCCATCGGAGGCGGCAACGACCGTCGCTGATTCGGCGGATACAAGTGCAGCGGAGATCAAGCCCTCGGTCGATCAAAGATTGGATCCAGAAAGATGGACCGAGGCAGTGACTTTTGAAATTCGTCCCGTGGTGCAATCACCCTTGCCAGAGCGTGAACCAACTCCCAGTCCGGATGGGAAAATGTTGGCGTATCGCCAAGGCAATGATTTAATGGTCTTGAATTTGGCCACGAATGAAGGCGCGACCTTGCGAGATGGTTGGGATACGGAACTTGAATTTCAATGGAGTCCGGATTCCAAGTGGATGGCGTTCGCGCAAGATGACCGTGATTTCAACCGCGACATTTGGCTTGTTCCCGTGGATGGCTCCCAGGCGGCGGTGAATATCACACGCCACCCCGACAATGATCGCTCGCCAAGATTCAGCGCGGATGGAAAGTTGCTGGCGTACCTTTCTGATCGTGTGAACAATGAGGCGGACATTTTTGTTGTTGCCTTGGATAAATCCGTCGATGGGTTTTCCGCCGCAGAGCAAGAGGCATATTTCAAGGACGCGGGCGAAGCCGTGAAGAAGCGCAAGCCCCCCGCCGCGCCTGGCGCCAAGAAAAAACCCAAGAAGGGCGCGGATGCCAAAGAGAATTCTAATAAAGATGATGCCGACAAAGATGCGGACGAGAAAAAATCCGACGAGAAAGATGAAGTCGAGAAAAAAAATAGTGACAAGCCCGTCTTGGCGACCACTGAAAGCGACGGCGTTCAGAAAACCGCGGCCGACTCCGACAAAGCCGATGAAACAAAGGAAACCTTCGCCTACGAGTTGGACGATGCGTACTTGCGCGTTCGTCGATTGACGCGTCTTGCTGGCGAGGAAACCGGCTTGATCATCACTCCCAGTGGAGAGCGAGTTCTGTTTGCGGGCAATGATGGCGGACCCGGTGTGTTCAGTGTGAAGTGGGATGGCACCGATCAGAAAAAATTGGCGCCCGCGGGCCGCGTGACCCACATCAATTTGGCGGGCGACAAAATTGTTTTATCCAACGACGGAAAAATCAGCACCACGGGTGTCGCCGGTGGCGAAGCCAAGTCGGTTGACTTTGAGGCAAACACCGCCATCAATCCAACCGCGTGGAATGAGCATCGGTTTGAAGAAGCCACGCGCGTTGTGGGCGAAATATTTTATGACCCAACCATGAAAGGCTTGGACTGGGAGGCTTTGACCGCACGCTACAAAACACTGGCCATGGCGGCCCGCACCGATAGCGAATTTGAATGGGTCATGGCTCGACTGCTTGGTGAACTCAACGCCAGTCATCTTGGAGTTTCGCTCTCCTCTGAAAGCACCAACGCAAGTCGCCAATCGATTGGCCGGTTGGGCGTGCGTACGCGCGCACTGGCTGACGGCTTTGAAGTGGTAGATGTGTTCGCAAAAGGTCCGGCATCTCTAAGTCAAACTCCGCTAGTTGTCGGTGATGTGATTGTGGCGATTGGCGGTGAACCGCTTGCTGGCAATGAAGTTCTGGAGCAGCGCCTGCGCGGCCGAGTTGCACTTGAAACCATGGTGTCGGTGCGCCGCACCAAGGCGGATGGCACTCATGTCAATGTGGATTGCCTAATTACTCCATGCACCGGCGCGCAAGAAATGGATTTGGCGTACCAAAACGAAGTGCTCAAAAACGCAGCATTGGTTCAGAATTGGAGCCAAGGTCGCATCGGCTATTTGCACATTCAAAGCATGAATCAATCCAGCCTTGATGAATTTGAACGCGATCTCTGCGCCGCGGCTCAAGGCAAGGATGGATTACTTATTGATGTACGCAACAATGGCGGCGGCAGCACGGCTGATCGAGTGTTGGCCAGTTTAATGGCGCCAGTACACGCGTACACCATTCCACGCGGCGCCGATCGCGCATACACCAACGGATATCCGCAAGATCGCTTGTTCATTCAACGCTGGACATTGCCCGCCAACATGTTGTGTAATGAAAAAAGCTTTTCAAACGCTGAAATTGTCAGCCACGCATTTAAAAATCTCAAGCGTGGTTCACTGGTCGGTGAACAGACATACGGCGGCGTTATTTCTACCGGAAGCACTTCGCTCACAGATGGAACCTCTATTCGCACGCCGTTTCGCGGCTGGTACACACTTGACGGCACCGACATGGAGAACAACGGAGCCATGCCCACGGTGCGCGTGCCCGCAAACCCCATTGATGAAAATAATAATTTCGACGCGCAACTGCGCGCCGCTGTGGATGATTTGCTGCCACGACTGCCCGCCTACCAAACGCAAACCACATTGGATGCCGCGGACGCAAAGGGCGAAAAAAATGAATAACCGCCCCGCTCTTTTTAATTCATTTCCTGACAACTGAATCAACCGGCTCAGCCGGGAAACGCTTCGCGATAATCCTTCATGGAAGCTTCAATCACGGCGCGGGCGCGATCCACGGCGTAGATCGATTTCACTTGCACGGTCGCCTTTTCGCCTGGACGCATTTTGTAGGTCAAAAAATAATGCTGCAAGCGTTCGACAAGCCGCGGTGGCAAATCGCTTATGTCCCGCGCCTCGGACCAAATAGCGTCATCCTTGAGTACGGCAACAATCTTGTCATCGGCTTGCCCGTTGTCCTCCATTAAAAGGCCGCCCAGCACGCGTGTTTCAAGAATCACTTCCACGCGGTCAATCGGACGCTCGGACAAAACGCAAATATCAAGTGGATCATTGTCGCCGCTTTGAATGCCGCCAACCTGCGCCACGCGCGGACCACAAAGCGTTTTTGGAATAAATCCGTACAGCGTGGGCGGCGTGCTGCTAGTTCGCTGCGGCCGGTCCACGCGCAGAAATCCACTGCGCTTGTCCACTTCATATTTCACCAAATCAAACGGCGTGATCTCTATATATGCGTTCATTAAATCAGGCGGCGAACTTCCCGCGTCAAGCCCGTGCCAAGGATGCGGTCGATAGTGGTAATACGGTGGTTGAATCATGAGGCTCCCTCATCAATTCGCCGACGCATTTCAATCACTTTGGCGCGCAAACTGTCTTGTACGCTGGCTAACAAACCAACCAGTGGAAATTTACCGCCCAACGGACTTGCGCCAAGACGACGAAGCACCGCGTGCGGAATATGTTCTTGCGCGGGCAAGGCAGCAAAGTCGCTCAACTTGCGACCCGGACGCCAATATTCATTTAGGCAACTTTCCAGCGGAGGTAGTTTGGCTTTTTGCGAGGGCAATTGCACACTCTGATGACTTTGACTCACTCCCGCCGAGTGAACATTGCGCGCCTCTTGCAACCGCTCAAGCAAGTGTGTTCCAAACAAACCACGCAACGCAAAAATGACAAGCGGATCAACTTCAATGCGCTCCGCGAGCAAATAAGTCACTGCCACAATGTGCTTGCAAGGAATTTTTTCGCCGCAATCGCACGTTAAAGTGAAATCTTTCAACGCACGCGGCAATAATTGCACTTCACACTCTTCAAACACCTCCTCAATGTCTATGGGCATTTCTCCCACCAACAATTTGGCGGCAAACACGGCTTCTTTGGCCATCAGTTGCACAACCTCCGACCACTTTTGGGGCGTCAGATGCTGCAATGCAATGCGCACATTGTAGGGTTTGAAGGCGCGCCCCTGCACTTGGGCTTCCACGACTCCAGCGTCCACTGAAAAACTGGCAACCTGCCCGCTGAGCGCGTACTCCATGCCCAATACTTGCGCGCCCAACGCCGCTTTCTCGTGAATGGTCTGCACAAAGGTGCGCGCGGTCCACGGCAATTCTTCCAAGCCATTTTTGCGGCGAAACTTAATTCCATGGCGGACACGCCGTGGCGCGTCCGGTTTTTTGGGCTGACCCGCGGCTGAATTAAAATTCATGCGTCCTCCAATGCGGTGGTGCGCAAAGAAAGTATCTCGCGCAATTGTCCAGTGCTCAGCTCAGTGAGCCACGCTTCGCCGCTAGAGATAATTTGAGTGGCCAACTCCATCTTTTGCTGAATCATTTGATCAATGCGCTCTTCAAGCGTTCCATCTGAAATCATTTTGTGCACATTGACGGTGCGCAACTGGCCAATACGGAACGCGCGGTCAGTGGCTTGATTTTCAACGGCGGGATTCCACCAACGATCGTAATGAAACACATGGTTGGCGGCGGTCAGATTTAAGCCAACTCCACCAGCCTTCAAGCTCAGCACAAAAATCGGCGCGCTGCCTTGCGGATCCTGGAAGCGATCCACAAATTGATCGCGCTTGGCTTGCGGAGTTCCACCATGCAAGAAGAGCGATTCCGTGTCCAACTCGCGGCGAATCATGGTCACTAGCAAATGCCCCATCTGTCGATATTGCGTGAAAATAAGCGCGCGATCGCCCGCCGCCACCACCTCCTCCAACATTTGAATAAGGCGCGTGCTCTTGCCGCTGCGACTTGAAAGCGACCTGTCACCTTGACTTTCCGGAATGGCAAGCGCGACCTCTAGCGAATCGTCGGATTCGCCAACCCGCTTCAGCGCGTCCTCGGTTGCCATATCCGGTAGTTGCGTCTGACGCAGGAAATGCAACGGATGATTGCAAATTTGTTTCAGCTTCACGAGAGCGCTCAACACCAATCCTCGACGGCGCAAACCCTCGGCGCGGTCAACCTTAGAAAGCATTTCCTCGACCACTTGGTCGTACAAGGTGATTTGCTCATTGGTCAACGGAACATGTTGGCGCGACTCAATCAGCGGTGGTAAATCGCTAATGACATTCAAGTCCGTCTTCAGGCGGCGCAACACAAATGGTCGCACTAAATTGCGCAACTTCTCCGAGCGATTGCGATCGCGATGCCGCTCAATGGGAACAGCGAAGCGGCGCTTGAAATCCGCCAGCGTTCCAAGGTAGCCAGGCGTGCAGAATTCCATGATGGACCACAACTCGGTCAGCCGATTTTCTACCGGCGTACCCGTCAGCGCGATGCGGTGATCGGATTGAATGGCGCGAATGGCCGCGGTTTGTTTGGTGGGCGGATTCTTAATGTGTTGCGCCTCGTCCAGGGCAACTCGGCGCCAAGGAAGTTTCTCCAAATCCTCTTGATCGCGGGCAACCAGGGCGTATGTGGTGATCACCACGTCGGATTTGTCAAACACTTCCTTCAGCTTGTCGCCTTGAGGACGGTCAAGTCCGTGATGGATATGCACCGTGAGTTCGGGCGCGAATCGAGTCAGTTCACGATTCCAATTTCCAAGCACGCTCATTGGCGCGACCAACAATGTTGGGCCAACGCGCTCGCCTTCGGTGGCATCTTGACGCTCAATCTGAAGGAGCGCAATCAACTGAATTGTTTTTCCAAGACCCATGTCGTCGGCTAAACATGCGCCAAGACCGTAACGACCAAGGAACGCAAGCCATCGAAGCCCGGATAATTGATATGGCCGCAGAGAGCCTTGGAATAATTTTGGCTGCTCTAGTTGGGGCATACGGTCAATCGCGTCGACGGGGCCAAAGACTTCCGCGACCCAACCCTTGGCGTCCATTCCCACCACTGGAATTCCAATCGCATCATCGGCCGCACCGTGGGCTAAACGCAAAGCCTCTAGCAAGGACATTTGTCCACCTGGATGCTGCTTCAAGAATTTTAATCCTGCTTCAAGATCTTCCTTGCGCATCTCAACCCAGCGATTGTTGATGCGCACCAACGGCGAACCCTTGCGCGCCAACGCTTCAAAGGCCTCCATGGTCAGCGGTTGATCGCCCAGGGCGATTTGCCAGGAATAATTGACCACGCTGTGCAAACCAAATCCACCTTTTCGCCCAGAAACCAGCGAGTTTGTCAGCATTTCCGGGCTTGGTCCGTCGCCCTCAATAAACAACTTGGCGCCAATGCGTGTATTGGAAGCGCCCCACCACTCGGGAACAGAGCACTGCACACCGCTCTCTTCAAGCAGCGGTTTCATATCGCGCAAGAACACATAGGCCTCCGCAGTTGTCAGATCCAATCCGGTCGGAGAAGTTTCTTGAAGAGCGTCCTCAAACTTTGGCCACAAGCGCGAGATGCGCGCAAGCTCGCCCAAGAGCAACTCAGCGGTTTTTTCCGCTGCTTGATTGGCACCACCGCGGCCGGATGCTTGCGCCCAAATTGTTTCAGCGTCAATAATTGTTGGCGGATCCTCCGCGGTGATCAGTTGAAACGACAGTCGCCACGCATGTTTGTCCTCTTCGCCCTCTTGCTTGCTAAAGAGAGCGCTGGATGGTTCTTCTAAATGCAACAGCAGGTGCATGGGGCGACCTTCGCCAATGTCCTCCAGAATGGCTAGCCACTGGCGCACGCCACGCACCAAACTGACATCGCCCACCGCGAGATTTTTCACCTCAATGTTGTTGCCAAGAAGTCCACCAAGCCAGGCCACATGAGGATCGGTTGTGGGGTCGCGGTCTTCAATCGCCTCCACATAATTTTCCGCCAACATCACTTGACGCAGGAATGAATCCACGCACGCATTGAGAAACGACTCCAATACATGCCACCCGTCCCCGTCGTGGGCCTCGGCAACAGCCCTGCAAATTGGCGGCATTCCCGCTAAAAGCGTGGCGGCGCGCTCCGCGATTGCAGCGTCGTGCAACCACGGCCGCCAATGCGCCTTCACCATTCCGCTGCGATCTTGCTGCACGGTTGGAACAACGCGTTGATCTTCCATTAACTCCAGACCAAAGCCCGCAGCAGCGCACCAAAAGTGAAATTCATGTCCCGTTTGTTCATGATCCAGTCCGCCGGCAGTTTCAAACGCCAGAAGTTTTTCTTGCATTTCACCCACCGCCACAATAAGCGTTGGTACTTGCGCGGAGTCCAAATGAAGATCTGCGCCGTTGTCTACATCCGTGTCCATGGCCGCGGCAAGTCGATCGCTTGGCGCGGGAATTTGGTGGTCAAATGGAAGCAGCAATTGTATTGAACTGCTTGGCGCATTTTCCGAAATCGCAAATCCCACCCTGGCGGCAAGTTGGCGCAACTCCGCTTCACCACATGCGAAGGGATGATCCATGACCGTGTCTAATTTCACATCATCGGTGACTTCATTATTTTTCTTGCCATTGGAAGCTTGCGCCAAATGTAAAAAAAGAGAACTTGATTCACCCCAAATATGGAGTTGATCACCGTGCCAATTTGCATGAAGTACAAACATCAGGGATACGAATTCTTTTTTAAAGTGCGCCGAACAAGAATGATTGCGCTGGGACTCGAACCCAGAACATGCTGGTTAAAAGCCGGCTGCTCTACCAATTGAGCTACGCAATCTCGAACGAACAATGGTACAGGCATATGCCCTTGAGTTTTTTGCGTTTTTTTTGAAAATATTCTAGGACTTTACTAAAGTCCGAGAATATGATTTGCCGAATAACTGTTACTAGCTTTCTGTATTTGAATTAATAAAGGTCAATAAATGTGTGTATTTGGATTTGCAGAACCTCTGTTTGTATCGGACCGTGTAGTTAGACCATTTTGTTTATCCAAAGTTTTTTTGACTGCCATTGAAATCAAATTTATTAAGGAGTGAGCCACATGCATGTCAATATTCCAATCGTTGATCGTTTCATTGCTTATCTAGCTGACGAAAGACATTTCAGTCCATACACCGGGCGTTGCTACGCCATGGACCTGAGTCAGTACACGGATTTCTTGGCGGCTGATGGGCAAATTTCCGTTGACCTGGCTGCGGAGAAAAATGCGCTTGATTCGCGCAAGACCGATCTGAAAGGGCGCACCGCAACCGCGCGCATATTGGCGTGCGATTTGGAAACACTGCGCGCATTCTTGGCTGACTTGAGCGAGAAGAAATACTCACTCGCAACCATGGCGCGCAAAATTGCCACGCTGCGATCATTTCATAAATGGATGGAGAAAACTGGTTTGACCGCCAGCAACCCTATGACCATGATTCGCTCGCCAAAGCAACCCAAGCGTTTGCCCAAGGCGATTACGGTTGATCAAATTGAGCGACTACTCGCTGCCCCGGATGCACAGCAACTCCTTGGTTCACGCGACCGCGCCATTCTTGAATCTTTGTATGCCACCGGCATGCGGGTTAGTGAAGTTGTTGGCCTAAATCGCGGCGATGTGGTGTTTGAGGCTGGATCGGAAAGCGTAAGTTTGCGTGGTAAAGGCAAGCGCGAACGCATTGTGCCGCTGAATCCGAAAGCCGTTGAATCCGTGCAGAATTACCTTGCAAAGCTGGATGCGGAACGCACGGTTGGTCGAACTCCAACTTCTCCGCTTTTCGTGAATAAAAATGGCACGCGCCTGAGCACCCGTTCCGTACGCCGCAAGGTTGCCAAGTATTTGACGCAAGCCGGCCTAGATCCAGACATCAGCCCACACACCATTCGACATTCCTTCGCCACGCATCTTTTAATGAGCGATGGCGTGAATTTGCGCGAAGTGCAGGAGTTGCTTGGACATCAAAGTTTAAGCAGCACGCAGATCTACACGCATCTCACATCTTCGCGCACGCGCGAGGTGTATGACAAGGCGCATCCGCGGGCCGAAGCTGGTTGAAAGAACTTGCGCCTTCAATAACCGTTCAAGGCGCGCTCAGCCAAAAGCTGAGCATTTTCACCCACGGCGGTAATGTGTCCAAGTTTGCGCCCTGCCCGAGGCGATTTTCCGTACACATGGACCGCGACATTTTCAATGGGTCCATGCACCCGCGGAACTACGCCAACAAGATTTATCATGACGGACTTGCCATGCGTGGTGGTTGAACCAAGTGGTTGACGCGTGATAGCCAAAATATGATTTGTAAATTGACTTGTTACAGCGCCTTCAATAGACCAATGACCGCTGTTGTGAACGCGCGGCGCCATTTCATTGGCGATGAGTTGTTGACCATCCGGGGTGTTCATGACAAAAAATTCCACGCATAAAACCCCTTCATAATCCATGGTTTCCATCATATTTTGCAGTGCCGCCTTGGTTGATTGCAGAACACTTGGCAACACACCTTCGGCTGGAATGGTGGTCTGATGAAGGATGCCGTTGATGTGCTGATTGCGGCACGGAGGATAAAAAATAGTCGTGGCTATTGGCGTGGCGTTTGGCGCCGCCTGCACGCCACACTTGCCGCGAACGGCGATCAAACTAATTTCAAAATCAAATGGAACAAAGGCTTCAAGAATGCAAGGAACATTTTCTAGTTGCGCCAGCGCAAGCGCTGCGTGGGATTTTTCAACGATGCGTCGCTGCCCTTTTCCGTCATAGCCCTGCCCGCGAGTCTTCAACATGGCGGGCACGCCGACATGTTCTAGCGCGGCCGCAAGATCGGCTTGGCACGAAACCGCGGCGAATTTTTGCACCCGCAACCCAGCGTCCTGAAAAGACTTTTTTTCTTGAATACGATCCTTGGCAACCCGCGCGCAACTTGGCGCGGGCCGCATGGGCGCGAATGTTGCGAGCGCCTCAAGCATGGCAAGTGGCACATTCTCCCATTCAAAGGTAAACACATCAATACCGCGCGCGAATTCCGCAAGCATTCGGTGATCAAGAAAGTCGCTGTGCACCACTTGGCCTAAGGATTCAACACAACATTCACCAGGCGGAACAAGAAACTTGAACGAATGCCCGATTTTTTGGCCAGCGTGCGCCAACATTTGGCCAAGCTGCCCGCCGCCGACAATTCCAATATTCACCGAATGGCATCCTTCACATCACCCATCGAAGGGTCTGGTTTGTTCAACACAATATTGGCGCGAGCAGTTCGGTCGGCCGCCAGTGCGGCGCGAATATCTGGATGATCATGCGCAAGAATGGACGCCGCAAGCAGACCCGCATTTTCGGCGCCAGCGCGGCCAATGGCAAGCGTGCCCACGGGAATTCCAGCGGGCATTTGAATAATGGACAAAAGAGAATCAACTCCATTCAGAGCGGTCGTGTTCACGGGCACTCCAAGCACCGGCAAGATTGTTTTGCTAGCGCACATGCCTGGCAAATGCGCGGCGCCGCCGGCGCCCGCAATAATGACGCGCAAGCCGCGCGCGGCCGCGGTGGATGCGTATTCAAAAAGTAAATCGGGCGTACGGTGCGCGCTCACCACGCGGCATTCATGTGGCACGCCAAGCTTGCCCAACATGGCGGATGCGTGCGCCATGGTTTCCCAATCGCTTTGGCTTCCCATGATCACTCCAACAAGTGGTTTGGGATGCGAAGTCATGTCCATATGACCTATGCTACGAAACCAAAATTACTCGCTAAAACCATGCTTTTTCAGATATGCACACATGGACAATGCGAAGCGCCCACGCGCCACAACGGCCGCGGTGTCATGGGTTGCGCCAGGAAGAATCTCTAGAAAGCCATCGCCTTTTGCGGGCGCTATGCCCGCCTGAAGATCGGCTGCCTGCAACTGCACAATTTTCTTTTGCAAATTTGCCACCGCACGCTGCAAATAAAATGAGTCGCGCTCACCAACAAGCAAATGAACTTTGGCCGCGAACACGGGCGCCAATTCTTTCCAATTTTTTGCAATCAATCGAACAATGTCGTACTTGCTCCAATATTTTTCAATCACATTGCGATTTATTTTCCCAGTGATGGGATCAAACGCCCGAAGTGGAACATCTTGACGAATTCCTGGCGGACTAAAACATGCGGTCCAAGAATCCCACTGCTCTCCGCTACGACCGTCAGGTTGCAGAGCATGTTCCATACCAACCTCTTGTTGAACCGTCATAAGAATTTTTTCGTCAACAGGTCCAATAGGCATGCGATAGGAACCCTGTGGTTTACCCCGCACATCGGTGAATATATTTTCGTCAAGATATAAATTGCTTTGTTGAAACGCGCTGAAGTCCACTGGATCTGGCGAACTGACCCAACACCCGCCGAAAGAATTGGGTTGCGTGAGTTGCAACCACAACGCGCTCCAACCGCCGCTGGAATGCCCGGTGATCAAGCGCGCCTCTGGATTACGGATGATTCTCAATCGCTGCTCAAGAAAGGGAATAAATTCGTTCACCAGCGCCTGTGCGCGTGGACCATTTAGTTGCGAGTCGGCGAAAGCGTGATGACCAAGCGGTGATTCAGGATCCAGAATCACCCACACCGCTTGCGGCACGGCGCCCGGCAGTGGGCTGCGCAACATGCGGACATAACTTTGAATATCCGTGAAGCGTCCGCCGAAACCTGGGATCACATACACGGTAGGCCACATGCGCCGCGGAAACTGCACATCGTTGTATCCAAATGGCAACAACACCGCCGCACGCTGCCTGGTTGGACGACCCAGCGCTTGGGTCAACATTGGGCTAATTTCATTTATCCAAACAACATTCTCTATGTCGGGCAATTCGATTTCGGGAATACTTTGGGTAAGTTCAATCACTTTCGTGTCACGCGCCGCGGGATCAAATTGCATGACCACTGGCTTGGAAAATAAATTTCCAGGACTCATGTGCCCACGCTCGGTGTAATGGTTGTTCAACACCGCTTGCACTTCAAATTCACCGGCCAGCGCATCCAATGAACATGGCCAACCAACAGCGGTTGAATCAATCACAATGGGCTGACCGGCCTTGAACGATTGAACGGGGACGCTGAAAATTGGCTGCGGATCGACAAAAAAAGGGCCGTCGGCTGGATCTCCATTATTTTTTGAACGCGTACTGTTTAAGAAAAGCTGCATCCGACCCGATGTGGCATCTGGGGCAAGAAGTTGCTGAAATTCAACAGGCAGAACAACTTCTATGCGATCCGTTTCGCCTGCGCGGGCGCCATTTGCCTGCGTTATTGCAAGCGCCATAAAGATAAGAATGGATGTAAGCATTCAACCCCATGCTATCGGTAGACTCCGCATGTGCGATTTACACTTCAAATTGTTTTTGCATTGATGACATGTGCGACATTGGCTTCATGCAATGGAAATAGCAGCACCGAACGTCTTGCCAACCGGATGCTCAACAGCACCACGGATGGATTGACGGGCGCTGTGGACGAACCCATGTACCACACATTTCCCGATAAGGGCCTGGTGATTGATGTGGTCATTCACAATGCTTCTGGGGATGTGGTTGTTCGCGGCAACCCTGCGGAGTCCATGGGTGACACCACTGTTCGCATAGAGCCTCGACTTGAAATTCGATCGGTGAACAACATCGAGGATAAACTTGAAGAAATTCAATGGGATGTGCGCATGGATCAAAATGATCATGGTGGACAGACATTGTTTATTACTCTGAAAAGCAAGGACCACGAAGCTTGGTTCGCTGGCTCGGATATAGAAGTTGACGCGGCGCGATTGGGCGATGTGACGATCGATACCAAGCGCGGAAAAATTATTGTGGATGACAACCGCGGCTCGGTGGATTTAAGCACAACTCGCGGAGAAATCAGGGTGCGAACCCCATGGCCTATGACAAAGCCATCCGCCATGGTGACTAAGGACGCCGACATTGAATGGGTGATTCGTGGCGAGAGCGCCGGAGCATACGATTGCGAAACCGTGGGTGGAACTATTCATTCTTATTGCCGCTATGGTCGGTGGCTTATGCTGGATGAAGGAAACTATGTGAATGGAAAACGAGTCAATCGAAACGATGGCAATTCACTGCACGCAACCTTGAACAATGGGAAAAATCCAATTGTCATGCGCAATGTTGATGGCGATATACGAATCAAAATTGTCGAGGATCCGCATAGCACCGGTACGTTTCATTGGCCTTAAGGCCCGTGGCAATCATGCGAATACAATGCCATGAAAGAAGTCCAAGACCATTGGTTTAAAAAAGCCAAAGAAGATGGCTACCGCGCGCGCAGCGCCTACAAGTTGCTGGCTATCAATGAGCGCTTTCGAATTTTAAAGCGTGGCATGCGCGTGCTGGACGCGGGCGCTGCGCCTGGATCGTGGACACAAGTTGCGGCCAAAATTGTGGGTGAACGCGGCGAAGTTGTAAGCGTGGATTTGAAGACAATCGACCCGCGTGGGCTTCCTAAAAATGTGCGGCTGATGTGCGGCGATTTGCGCCAAATTTCCCAAGCGGATTTTGGCGGCTATTTCGATGTGATTCTTTCCGACATGGCGCCGGACACCACGGGCGTTCCCATGGCCGACGCGGCGATCAGCGCGCGTTTATGCCACGCGTTGCTGGATTTGTCCAAAGAAGTGCTGAAAGTTCGCGGCGACTTGGTAATGAAAGTTTTTGAAGGTGGTGAATATCTAGAATTGCTGGCGCGCGCCAAAAATATTTTTTGCGAAGCGCAAGGATATAAACCCACTTCAAGCCGCGCCGAAAGCGTGGAAATGTTTATTGTGTGCAGCGGATACAAGGGTCGTAAATTTGATCAACCGACCACGACCACCCGCGTAAAGCCGCCACCTGGAGCAGGATGGAAAAGCGGTAGATGAATATGGACTTGGTCATCTATCATTGAAATGCCATGAATACGCACGAACCATTCCTTCAATCAAGCGCTCGCTTTGAGCCAGTGATTGCCATCACCATGGGCGACCCCATGGGTATTGGCCCGGAAGTTGTGGCGAAAGCGTTGTGTGACCCAGCGATTATGCGACTGGGAAAATTTGTGGTGTACGGACAAAATCAACCACTTGTGGACGCCGCCGATCGCGCGGGTATGCGGCCTTTTTGGTTTCGTATTGCCAAGGAAAATATTCCCGCCACCCGCGGCGTGGCGGCGGAGCCAGTTGTACTGGATTACGGGCACGAAGATTCCCTTGCGCACGCGCATGCGCCCAGCCGCGCTGGCGGATTGTTGTCCAAAGCGTTTGTGGAGGACGCTATCGCTGACGCGCTTCGACCTGTTGGCGATGCGCGCCGAGTTGATGCGGTTGTGACCGGACCGATTTCAAAAGAGAGTTGGTCGGTGGCTGGTTTCAAGTGGCCGGGCCATACGGAATTATTCGCGGCGCGTTGCAAAGCTGCGCGTCACACCATGTTGTTTGAAAGTCCGCGCCTACGCGTGGCGTTAGCAACGGCGCATGTTCCGCTGATGGACATCCGCAACATGCTCACGATTGGCCGCGTCTTTGATCCAATTGACATGGGCTACAATTACTGCCGTCAGCTTGGAATTGAAAAACCAAAGATTGCGGTGTGTGGTTTAAATCCCCACGCCGGTGAAAACGGTTTGTTTGGCGATGAAGAGGAGCGCGTAATCGCCCCCGCGATTGAGATTGCCAGACGCAATGGCATTGATGTACGCGGTCCATTTCCAGGCGACACTATTTTCATTGACGCGGCCGCGGGGAAATGGGATTTGGTCGTTGCCCTATACCACGATCAAGGTTTGATTCCAGTGAAATTGCTTGGATTTGACCGCGCCGTGAATGTCACCATTGGGCTGCCAATTATTCGCACCAGTCCGGATCACGGAACCGCTTTTGATATTGCCACCAAAAACACCGCTAGCCCCAACAGTATGAAGGCCGCGATTGAATTGGCGGTGAAACTGGCACACGCCAAGTTTGACCAAGCCGCCCACGGCGCGCATGGCAAGGAATACAGCGCTCAAAAACGCGATGCCAAAGACGCGGCCCTAGACCCGCTGAACTTGGAAGACACCGACGCGGAATAAGCACACCCCAAAGGTTGTGCCAACTTCGCCAAGCCCAAGCTATTCATGAGATCCAGCGCGACTTCGTGCGTGAACATGCGCCAAAAGTAAAACAAGGCGCCAAACATTCTGGCGCCAAGCATGATTCTCTCAATGTCATTTTAAGCTTTCACTTGCGACATTTATTTCGGCTTGAGAGCTCACTTTTTCGCGCGTACTGATGTTGGCGCTGGTTCCACCATCGGTTTGACCACTGGAGTTGCGATTGCGGGCTTGGAATTGGTTGTGTCATTTGTTCGAGCGCCACGACGTGCGCCCGAAGCGGCGGCGACAGCCACTGCGGCAATTGCGCCTGGTGCAGGAATGAGAGTTCCATCAACACGAAGATTGTCTATCCGCACATTGCCACTAGAACTTGTCGCACCAGATAATTGAATTCGCATACGAAGCGAACTGTTGTCGGCGAATGTGTAGCTGGACAAATCCATTGCGTAGAGTTGCCACTGCGAGGTGTTTGCGGAAACATTGCCAACATCCCTCCAAATTTGACCGTCCCACACTTGTACGAGCAGGCCTGCAAAGCCGCTGGAACTACGCCGCGCTGCCATACTGAATTGCAACTGCTTTTTGCCACGCGTGTCGACCTCGATGAGAATAGATTTTGTATTTTGCGTCATGCCTGTCACCGTTAAAGATTGCCCGGCGACATCGCCATTGGTGGCGTTGATATCCGTTCCGACCAAACCACTTAAACCGCCCGTGAATTCCGCAAGTGATAACCCGCCTTGACCAACATTCGCCGCCAGCGATGCCGGTACGGTGCCTGTGAGTGAATTAAAATTCCACGCGGCCACCATATCCGCCAACGCGCTGTTCGCGCAGAACAACATTGTCGCCATGAAGGCGAACCATTTCTTGCTTGCTGACATTTCCCTACTCCTTCTCTATGGATTGTTTGATAAACCGACTTCTGAAAATTGCTTCCCGAAACACTTTCAAGAACGCAATAACGGATTTATTTCCGCGTGGTCCTCTTGTATGACACAACCAAGGCCAATTTTTAATTTGCCACCTTTTTTCTGGAAAAATTTGAAAATTTATTTTCTTGTCAAGACCCCTTGTCAATCTCTTGTCAAGAACTCCCTTGTCAATCTCTTGTCAAGACCCCTTGTCAATCTCTTGTCAATCGCTTGTCAAGAACTCCCTTGTCAATCTCTTGTCAATCTCTTGTCAAGACCCCTTGTCAATCTCTTGTCAAGACACTTTGTCTTACAAACCTCGTAAATGATTTGGATCGATCAACCAAAGCCAATCATCAAATAAGAATTCAATACGTGCCGCCAACAACGCAATACGGCCCATGACCGTGAAGCCAAACGCCGCGCCAAAGGTAATCATGAGATACCAAATACCCACGCGCGCGGCGCCGCCAACCACGCCCTTGTGCTGCACGCTGAAGAAAAAATATGTCAAGCAACAAATGACGCCAACCACCAGCAACACATTGGCGACGCTTGCCCACCAACTATCCCACATATTGGTTGCGCCCGAGGCGTCCGTAACGCGAACAACGAGCGGCTTCATGGTGACCGCGGTCTGCGCCATTAAATCGCTTTCAACATGACTGACTATTTTCAGTCCAGCTGTCACGCCAACAATAAACGCAAGCGGCCACGCACTGATCCAACCGCCACGCGGCAGAAGACGCCACAACATCATCACGCTAAGAATAAGTGCCAATGCCATGCTGATCTGCTGCAACGGTTCAGGCGAAACCAGCGATGGCTGCACCATGCTTTTCACAAGCCCTGGCGTGAGCGCTCCAAACATTTTTGGAACCAGCGTGTCCCAAAAACCAATCACGCCCCAGTACGCCGCGCTGACTCCAACCACCAATGATTCGGCGATTTTGTAGAAAGAATTGTCCGCGTACAAGAAACTGAATATGGCGAGCGTGAAGAATGCGGCAAGCCATAAGCCAATAGTGCGCGGCCAAGAAAGCGTTATTTCGGTTTGCGCGGGATTGGCTTTTTGCGCGGCGGCAAATGCCAACGGCGCAACTTGTTTCCACTCTTGCCACGAAAGCGGTTTGCCATTTGATGAGGTAGTTGGCGCAACTGTCGTTGTGCTTGATGATGCCGCCGCGGTATTCATATCCACCGCATCGGGCATGTTCACGGTGACATCCGTGCGCTTGACATACACGCGGCCAAGACCTTGACCGATCATGCCGCGCACCACAAGCAGCGTTACAAAGACCGCGCCAATGACTAACCATGTCTTGCCTTGGCGCGTCATGCGGCACCTCTGCGCTTGCGCGCAAAGAAATTGATGTTGCCCACAATGATCAATCCCACCATGAACAAGTGCGCCACCAATTGCGGGCCCATGCGCCGCTGCGCCTGCGAATATTTTGGCGGCGTCACCACGCCTTCCACCGCAAGCGATGAGTTGACCATGGATTCATATTCTGCCGCGCCCTTGATGGCGCCCAACAATCCCGCGATTTGCTGTGGAAAATATGGATACAACTGCGGCGCGTTCACGCCGGTGCACCCGCTGACAAAATTCATTTTCTCGTTGTGGGCGCTGATGACATATTGCACCCACTCCTTGCTGCCAGGATAGCCGGCGCTGACGCTAATGAGCAGAGGAAAATCCGTGACACTCTTCACGCTATTCAATATTGGAATGTTGCTGGCGGCCTCGCCGCGCGAATCTTTTGGAAACGCCTTGGCAAAATCCGTCAGCAGCAATTTCATCACGGCCTCGTTGCCGGCTTGAAAGCCCATGTTCACAAAATCATCGCCCTCTTTCAACGCGGGATAGTCATCACGAATCACTTCTTGAATAGTTTGCTGCGCTACTTGACTCCCCAGCGGCCACAATGCAATGAACACCATGCGAAGATTTTTGGCGGCGCATTGGCGCACCAAGCTGGTAGCCATGGGTTGTAACTCGCCGGCGCTGGTGGGGTCGAAATCAATTGAAATCAACACCAAACTGCGCGCAGGCAGTTGATCGATCTCTTGAAAGACCGCGCGCGCGGCCAATGTTGGCGCCTCGGGCAACGTTTTTCCAGTCACGCCAATCCACAAAATTGGTCCCGATACCGCAAGGAACATCAGCAGGAAAATCCAGCGGCGGTCGATGCGATCAAGCCGCTCAAACCACGGAAGCGCCGAAGCGTTTGTGTTGTTGAAATTGGCGGCGCTCACGCTTCACCTCCACCAAGCCAACTGCGATCAATACCAAATAGAATTCTCAAACCCGTGGCTGCGACACCAAGCGCGATTCCAATCATGATTGCGCGGTTGCCCGCGGTGTTGAAAACCTGCATGATATAGATGCTGAAATTTTCTAAACGCAAACCCGACGCCCATTCTGGAAACCAACCCGTCAGGACAACGCCTGCGAAGGTGCGGCCAAGCAACATAATGAACGCCGTGACCAAAAGCAAAATAGCCTCGGTATTCTTGGCGCGAAACGCACGAAACGCGGCGCTGGCCACAAAGAATGCCAGCAATGCAAACATGGTGCTCGTGAGGGGCGTGAGCATGTATTCATAAATCCAACTCCAGGCCGAACCCTCAGCATCATTGCTGCCGCTGTAGGCCGCCTGCGGAAAATTTGGATTGGGATGAACGCCAATCTTGAACATGCCAATAAACAGCGTCACTATAAAACTTCCAAGCGTGACAACGCTATAACCCCACCCCGCTTCACGCCTGCTGAGTTTTTCCAAATGTTGTTTGGCTAGGCTTCCGGCGCCCAACACAAACGCAATCGCGGCGACTACATTGAATATATCGGCGAACACTTCGCCCGCGCTTTCAGCCAGTGGAACAAATGAACTCAGCATCATGGCGAAGCCGCCAATGATTGCGATCCACATTGGAATGATGCGCTTCATGGGTTATCCGCCCAGCACTTTCTGCAAACCGCCCAGCAATGCGCTGATGATGGGGGCATTTGGCGCGATGACAAGAATGGTGGCCGCGAGCGCCCCCAATGTGATGAATACTCCCACGGCAAATTTGCCAATGTCTTGTCCGCGCAGCGTTCCAAGTTGCGCGGGTTCGCCACTTAGATACGCGCTGGCCGCGAAAAATTCCTCGCCGATCAATGTGTAGTCGCAGGCCGCCACAAAGAACGGAAGTTGGCTGCTTTCCGCGGTACCGGCTATTTGAATTGCGCCGATGGCGTTGCCAGTTTCGGAAAAAATCAAACTCTCGGCGGCGAAGTAGCCCATGTAAAAACAGGTCGCGGGCTTCTCGCGCACCATGGATCCAACCACATGCGCGACATATCCAAATTGATCGTCAGTGATGTAGGTAATACGGTCGATTGAAAAACCATCAGCGCGGCCCACTGAAAGATAACTAGCGCGCACCGTGTCGCGCGCGGCCTCCATGACAAGCGATCGGCATGTTGGCACTTCAATAGTCGCGTCGTATTCGGCGGCGGTCTTTGCAACGCGGCCAAGCATGGTCAAGCCCGCAACCGTTTGAATGTTGTCCATATCTTGAATGCCTGGCACGAACAAAATGGATCGACCCATTTCCGTGGCGCGTCCCACGGCGTTGTCCACGGCTTCCAGCGCGGCGATGCGGCGAATACGAATTGGCCGGCCGCTATGAGCCAGCCACACTGACACGGTCACGGCCGCGCCAATAAACACAATCCAAAGAAAAAGCGCGGTCTTTTTACTGTTAAACCACGGGCGCACGGGTGTGGTTGTTGGAGTGGCATTCGCGACTGCTGGCGATGCGCCCGCAACTGCGTTGACGGGCTCAATCAAGGACGCGGTGGTGTCTTGCGCTGGCTCGTTGTGGGCGAGAACATCTTTCGTAAATATATTTTCAGTAGCAACGTGGGGGTGTGCGATTGTATTTTGCGCAGCAATATCTTGCGCACTTGCTTCGATCACGCCTTTATTTGTTTCAACTGCAAGTACATTTGTGCAACATGCGAACATCAATACAAAGATGGCGACGAGCTTGCACGACGGACTTGTGGCGATCCAGCGTGGGATCATGTGCGTAATGCGCATGTAGGTAACATAACTAAATTATGTCGCTATGCGCTCAACATTGGCGCGCGGCACGGTCACGGTTCCACCGCGCTCCAGCGCAACTTCAAGCACGCGCGCCTTGGCGCCAGAGTCAAGCAACGCTGGCATTTCGGGTAACGCGGCAACTGTTCCCCGCAAGCCAAAATACGGATCGCGAATAATGCGCACCGCAACACCCGCGGCCAATTCTCCGCCAGAATCCCGCGTGTTTTCGCTTACCAGGCCCCCCGCGTCATCAAGCGGAACAACAATTTCTGGCCGCATGACACCAGCGCGAATTTGCGTTGCGCCATTCACGCTGCACTGGCGCCCTTGATGCTCCGCGAGCAAATCGAATGTACGCCGCGCCATGGCAATCTCACCAAAGCCTTCGGTCAAAATCAACGTTAGGCCACATTTTTCGCTACCCGTAATAGCGACGCCCAAGTCGTAGCCAAGAAAATCACGCAGGTCGGCATCATCCATGCCGCCCGAAACAATCGCCGCCACGCCAAGTGATTTTGCTTTTGTAATCGCGGCTGCCGTCATGCGCGCGCCGCCGATCACAACGCATCCTTTCATCTCGGGGCGAATTAAATCTTGGTGCAACTCCTCGTTCGCCGCGCGGCACGCAAGCGCAATCGCTCCGCGCGCCTCGCCGCCCACGCCAAAAATTCCTTGCACAAGCGCGGCGGTGGTTTCTATCACCGCGCCTTCGCCGGCCAACACTTCAACAACGCGCCCAGGCACATGCGCCATAATTTCAATAGGCTGCGGAGCACCGCGCACAAAAACCATGCCGCTGGAATCACTCACGCTATCAATGGTTCCGGTGGCGGCGGCTTTGACTTCGGTCTTCATCAAGCCAAACATTCCCTTGCTGCGCGCCATCACCTCGCCCGCGAGCACGGCTTCGCCAACTTTCTTCAACATCAATGCCGGCATATCTTTAGGAGGACATGCAAGTAGGCTGGCCACTTTCATAGGCGTGACATCCCCCTCCAAATGCGTGGAGGCAATCACGGTTGCGCCTTGCACGAGGTCGCCTAGGGCCACTTGCACGGTGCCCGTGGTGGGCAAAGCGCGACGAGTTCGGTAGATGCAACGGGCGCTGACGCGCAGACCTGGGGTGTATGCCTTAGCCATGATGTAAGGGTACCAAGGACAAAAAGTCACGATTCTGATCTATAAAGGCATATTAAGTACCTGCCATAATCAAAAATTTTCAAATAATTATATTGAATTTTTAATGATGCTGCGTCATCAATAAACTAAATTGACAAATTATTTTGAAATAATTTTGAAATATTTCAAAATTAATTTGTGATTACTGCGTATTGATGTATTCTTAAATATTTATAAGGTTATTTTTCCGGAGTAGGTGTGCCTTGTAATGTTTAACGTGGTTTTCAAAAGGGCTTACAAATGCATTCATTTAATCAAAAATTCGTGGTTTCCGTTATTTTATTTTCTTTTTCTTTTACAGGTTCTGTATTTGCTGCTAAAAAAGGCGGCATTTCTGACCAAACCACAAAAGTTGTTGCCTCATTCAAAGCCCCAAGAATTAGCACTGGCTTCACCACTATTGCCAACACCGCGGACTCTTCTGATACGGACGCCTCTACAACCGGCGATACCTCCACTAGTTCTGAAGTCAATCATAGCCAACGCATCTGCGATTTTAGTGGATTTGACCAAAATGATTTTGTCAATAATGCGTACAACGGTGGAACGAGCTCCAACGGTGTAGTCAAACCCAATCAAAAGATTTCATTTAACGGCGCAAAAGTTTTGAACTCTTATTATGGCGCAAATCAGCCAAATCTAGGCATTGTTTACTCACCGAATGGACTCATTGTTCTTAGCTTAGTGAATTTCTCAGGAATTGAAATTTCGTTTGCGTACACCTCTTCTGCGGTGCTGACCGTAAGTCAATTCATTTCCACGGACGGTACTGGTACCCCAATCAATTCTCGTACAGCTGCCGCGACCCTGCCATACGGGCCTTTCAATGTTTGGAAAACATTTACCATGGCTTTAAATTCAAATACAAAGTCAATCGTCATTTCTGGCACCCCTGACAAGTGGGGAATGGATCAAGTTGTTGTGTTGGCAGGACCTGATTGCAACGGTAATAATATTCTAGATGCAATCGATATTTCTAATGGAACTTCGCAAGACTGCAACGACAACGAAATTCCAGATTCATGCGACTGCGACATTGAGATCGGCAATTCGCGCGATGTAAACGGCAACGAAATTCCCGATGAATGCGAAGCTCCCGCAACCCTCACTCTGACCAACGACGCTGGTGCATGCAATCGCGTCGGTGGATCAGTAAATGTTGATGCGACCTTAAGTGGTGTGCTTAGCCCAATTGTGTCAGGTCAAATTTACATCTCGTGGAACCCAGCAAACATGTCATTGAACTCCATCACCGCGGGTGATGCGCCGTTTGATCAACTGCCGCTGCACACCATCAACCAATCCGCTGGAACCGCACTGCTTGTGACTTCCATTGGGCCTGGCCAGCCACCTGTCAGCGTGATCTCCAAGATTGTGGCGCGCATGCAATTCACAATTCGTGGTGGAACATGTGACGGTAGCGGAACTGGTGTTCAGTTCTTCCCTGACGGCACACTTCCTACCACCTTCACGGATGGTTTGGGTAGTGAGTTAATTCCAGCTCCAGCTCTTGTTGCTAGCAGTGGCTTCAAGGTGGACGACGGCGCACCAGTGCTGAGCAATGTGCCTGCGAATGTCATGGTTCAAGCGGAAGCTGGCATGGGCTCATTTGCCAATGTCGCGTTGACGCCACCAACCGCAACAGATGCGTGCTCCCCGCTGACAGAGTCTTCTGCGCGCAGTGACGGCGCGTCTTTGAACGCGGCCTTCCCTGTTGGAACAACAACTGTGACTTGGTCAGTCACCGATACATGCGGCAACACCACTACGGATACGACCACCGTCACGGTGAACAACTCCCACACGGGTGAATTCAAGGTGTCCTACTCCAACAACGGTAGTTACGCGGCCAGTAGCGCGCGTTTTCTGACGCTGAACATTCACGGCGCCAATGGCTACACGCTCAAAGCGTCGCAACCCGTGACGCTTGTCAATGGCGCTGGAACCATCACGCTCACCGATCTCGCGGTCGA
>SYAC01000017.1 GCA_005787685.1 Planctomycetia bacterium | reverse complement strand
CCCAATGCCCCTTTCCCCATTCATCGCTCTGACCGACAAGAATTGGTTTGACTACCTCAAGGGGCGTGCGAACCCAGATCACATTGTGGATGAGGCGAACTTTTGGTTTCCAAAGGCGCAAGCACCTCCGGCGCGAATGCAGCCTGGACATCCAGTTTTTTTGCGGCTGAAATCACCTGACTACGCCATCGCAGGCGTGGGTTTCTTCACGGCATTTCATTTGCTTTGCATGGAAGAAGCGTGGCAACTATTTCAGTGGCGCAATGGTGATGACACGGTTTCGGATTTCTACCAACGCATTCGACACTATCGACGCGACGAAACCGAAAACGAAATATTGAATAAACCACTTGGTTGTATGGTGCTGCGCTCGGTCGAATTGTGGGATAAATCACGCTGGGTTCCGTGGGGCGTTGATCAAGGCTTTGCAACAAATATTGTGCGAGGTATGGGTGTGCATGATCCCGCTCTGGCGGCTCAGTTAATGTCGAAGATTGGCGCTGGCGGTCAAGTTCGCGATGGCGAGTTTGGCGTTCGCTTTCATTTAGCAACGGGTGACACGCGCCAGTGGCGTGATCGAAGCGCGCAAGCAGTTCGTGAAGGACAGGGCGGGTTTCGACTGCGATTGCTTGATGCGTACGGTAATCAATGCGCGATCACTGGTGAACACACCGTGCCTGTGCTCGATGCCGCGCACATTCAGCCATACCTTGGCCCCGCGAGCAATCATGTTCAGAATGGCATGCTGTTAACTAAAGAGTTTCACGCACTCTTTGATCGCGGATATGTCACGGTGACACCAGAGCATGTTGTAAAAGTATCAACGCGTTTAAAAAAAGATTTCTCCAACGGCCGGCGCTACTACCCGTTTGACGGGCAAGTGCTTGCGAAAATTCCGCAGGACACGCGCCTGCTCCCCAGCTCCGATGCGTTGCAATGGCATGGCGCAAATGTATTTCTTGCGGGGTAGGTAGTGATATTTTGTTTCCTCGGAAAAACCTCCCCAAATCCCGCCTCCACAAAATCACAAGCTACGATTGCACGCATCAAGATCGCGTCTTGTCATACAGCAAGGACCGCTTGAAAACATTCACCACACCAAGGAGACCATTATGTCTGAAGCAGATTTACGAGCCGAACTCGAACAACTACGCCGCGAAAACGACGCGCTTAAAAAAACCTCCGCCAGAGGTCTTTCCATGAAAGTCAGCGAAAAGGGCGCGCTCTCTATATATGGACTGGGCCGCTTTCCCGTAACGCTGTATAAGGAACAATGGACCAAACTGCTGGCCATGGCTGAGGAAATTAAGACCTTCATTCACGCCAATGACTCGCAACTGAAAGCCAAGGAGTAGCCGTGCGTGATAGCGAGTAGCGGGGCGGTATTGCGAGCAGCCGTGCGTGATAGCGAGTAGCGGGGCGGTATTGCGAGCAGCCGTGAGTGCCTAACCCTGATACTGGTATTCATACTGCTCACACACAAGCCCGCTTCCATTCATATACCTAGGCTTATCGCATATGCCCACAGCAAAACCCAATCCGCGCAAGCCCGCGACCAAGCCATCATCTCAAGAGTCACCAAAGCCCGCAACCAAGCCCGCGACCAAGCCCGCGACCAAGCCTGCGACCAAGCCCGCGTCTAAGCCAACCCAGACCCGTCTTGCAATTATTTTTGGCGACCAACTCAACGCAGATTCCGCGCTCATCCAATCGCTTCAAGCCCACGACACCGTGTTGATGATGGAGGTGGTGGAAGAATCGCGCCATGTTCCAAGCCACACGCAGCGCACCGCGCTCTTTTTATCCGCAATGCGCCACTTTGCCGATGAGTTGACTCAGCGAAAAGTGTCCGTCACATACATTGCGCTTGACGATCCCAAGAACACCGGCTCGTTTGAAAAGGAAATTGCGCGCGCCGCCGCCGCGCTCAAGCCATCAGAAATTGTGTGCGTGCAACCTGGCGAGTGGCGAGTGCTGCAAATGTTGCAACGCGTTGCAGCATCCACAGGCATTGCGTTGACCGTATTGCCCGACGATCACTTTCTCACAACACCCGCGGAGTTTGCTGAGTGGGCCAAGGATCGCAGCGCGCTGACCATGGAATTTTTCTACCGCGAGCAACGCCGCAAGTTGGGTTACCTCATGGAAGGCAGCGGCAAAAGCGCCAAGCCAGTTGGCGGCGAATGGAATTTTGACAAGGAAAATCGCCTGCCATTTGGAAAGGGTGGTCCAAGTCCGCGGCCGCGCGCGCCCATCACTTTCAAGCCCGACAAGACCACCCTTGCCGTGTTGGCGGCAATGAAGCGCATGCTTCCAGAGTTGCCAGGAAAATCGGAATCGTTCGCCTGGCCCGTCACGCGCAAGCAAGCGCTCACCGCGCTGGATGATTTCATAACGCATCGCCTTGCAAAGTTTGGGCCATTCGAAGATGCAATGTGGACAAGCGAACCCATTCTGTATCACTCCGCGCTTTCAAGTTCCTTGAACTTGAAGTTGATCAATCCCAGGGAGTGTTGCGAGCAAGCCATCGGTGCCTACAACGCCGGCAAGGCGCCGCTGCAATCGGTCGAGGCGTTCATTCGTCAACTGATTGGTTGGCGCGAATTTATTCGCGGCGTGTATTGGCTAGAGGGCGCGACATATGCCCAGCGCAACGGGCTTGATCAGCGCGGCGCGTTGCCAAACTTTTATTGGAGCGGCGACACCGACATGGCGTGCATGAAGGCGTGCGTTGGTGAAGTGCTTGACACTGGATACGGCCACCACATTCAGCGGCTCATGGTCACTGGCAACTTCGCGCTGATCAGCGGTGTTCATCCGCGCGCCGTCAGCGATTGGTATTTGGGACTGTTTGTCGACGGCATTGATTGGGTCACGCTACCCAACGCGCTGGGCATGGTCATGCACGCGGATCGAAGGCCAGGCGCGGCCAAGGGCGTGACTGGTTTGGTCGGCACCAAGCCGTACGCGGCAAGTGGCAAGTACATCCAGCGCATGAGCAATTATTGCGCCGGTTGTCGCTACGACCCCGGCGAGCGCGCTGGCGAGAAGGCGTGCCCCGTGACTGTTTTTTACTGGGACTTTTTAATTCGCACGCGCAAGCAGTTGGCGGGCAATCAACGCATGGCCATGATTTATAAAAATGTGGATCGCATGACGCCGCAGGCGATGACGCAGGTCACCGTTGATGCTGGGTTGTTGCGGAAGAAGTT
>SYAC01000016.1 GCA_005787685.1 Planctomycetia bacterium | reverse complement strand
TGGACGGATCTGGTGAAGTTGACTCCGGCGATGTTTCGCTGGTTCTTCTAAGCACTGGCTCTTGCCAGTAAGTTGAAGCGCGGCTTTGAAAGCCGCAACTATTGAAGTGCAAACAAGCCCCTCGGCCACACGGTCGAGGGGCTTTCTTTGAATGACAGTTTTGCAATCATGAGCTATTATTGAAATCCGTCCAAGTTAGAGTCGGCTCTTATGCGAAAGCCAATCATTATTTCCAGTATTTCGATTGTGGTCTTGGCTCTCTTGGCATATGGCTTGTGGCCCAACTCGGACGCTAATTCTATTTCAGTGCGCCAAGGCACTGCAAAGATGAAGACATTGGTTGAATCCGTTTCTGCGCCTGGAACAGTGGAGCCCAAGCGCAAGGTGGATGTGAGCGCCGAGGTGAGTGCGCGCATTTTAGAGTTACCACTGCGTGAAGGTGCCGTGGTGAAGAAGGGCGATGTATTGGTGAAATTGGACGGGCGCGATTTAAGCGCGGCTCTCACCAGCGCGGAGGCGCGGCGTGACGGCGAGAAGTTTCGCTTGGAATCCGAGCGCTCACGCATCATGGGAACCAAGCAAAATCTTGCCAATTCCAGGTCGCAATTGGAGCGTCAAAGCACTTTGTACGCTTCTGGTGATGTGAGCAAGCAAGCTTTGTCCGACGCTGAAACAAGGACCAAGGAATTGGAGGCTCAATTAAACGCCGCGGAACAAACGCTTTCCCAATTGCAGAAGACCATTGATTCCAGTGTGGCGCAAATTGAGCAAGCCCGTGAGGCCTTGCGTAGAACAACTATAGTTAGTCCTATTGATGGCATTGTCACATTACTAGCTGCCGAGGTTGGCGAATTGGTCCTGGTTGGAACCATGAACAACGCTGGAACGCGAATTATGACCGTGGCGGATTTGGGCGAGATGCGCTTGAACGCACGCGTTTCTGAAACGGATATCGCGCGCATTGTGCCTGGAGTCACGGCTGAGGTATTTATAAATGCCTATAAACAGCAACCATTTTCGGGAAAGGTGGAAGAAGTGGCGCTTTCACGAACGGTGGAAAGGGACGGAACCAGCACATTTAAAGTAATGGTTTCGCTTGATTTGAACGGTAAAGTTATACCAAGTGGACTGTCAGGAAATGTGGACTTGAATGTGGCAAGCACTGATGGAATTGTCATTCCAAGCCAGGCAATTATCGATCGTAAGGTTGAGGAGTTGCCCAAAGCCGTTGCCAACGATCCCTTAGTGACTCAATCAAAATTAACTACGCCCATTGTGTTGGTAGTGAAGGATGGAAAGGTGTCGCTGCGCCCAGTGGTCAGTGGCGCCAGTAATCTTACGGACACAATCATTGTTCAAGGCCTGAAAGAAGGTGAGAGCGTGGTCATCGGTCCATATCGTTCGCTAGAAACTTTGAAAGAGGGGGACCGCGTGAAGGAGGAAGAAATAAAGGATGATTGGCGCATGAAAGATGGTGGCAGCAGTCGAAGTGGTGGCAGCAGTCGAAGTGGTGGCAGCGGTCGTCGTGGCGTCGGATTTAAATTTGGATAATAAATATGAGTAACCCACTCATAGAAATTCGTGGGTTGACCAAGGTCTACCATGTTGGGGTTGAAACAATCCATGCCTTGCGCGGAGTTGATTTTGATTTAAATCAGGGTGAAATGGTCGCCATCATGGGCGCATCGGGAAGTGGCAAAAGTACGCTCATGAATACGCTTGGTTGTCTTGATCAGCCAACTTCAGGCACATACAGGTTGGGTGGTCGATTGGTGAGCGAACTGAATTCCAACGAGTTAGCCGCCGTACGAAATAAAGAAATTGGCTTTGTATTTCAGAGTTTTGAATTGTTGCCGCGGTTGTCGGCACTCGAAAATGTGGAGTTGCCGTTGTTGTATTCGCAAGGCCAAACATGGGGTTGGCGCAAACGCCGGCGTCAAATTGCCACGGATGTGTTGAATCGCGTGGGCTTGACGGATCGCATGGACCATAGGCCTAGCCAGTTGTCTGGTGGGCAGAAACAGCGTGTGGCTATTGCGCGTGCTCTTTTAACCGAGCCCAAAATCCTTATGGCCGATGAGCCCACAGGAAATCTAGACTCCGTGACCACGAACGAAATTTTAGAGTTGTTTGAAAAGATCCACAGCGACGGCCAAACGGTGGTGATGGTGACGCATGAAAATGATGTGGCCGCCCATTGTCAACGCGTGATACGTTTACGCGACGGATTGATCTTGAGTGACCTGGCTGTGGAAAAGGACGAATCCGTGGGACCAATTGCCAAAGCTCGACGGAGCATGGGCGCATGTTAAGTCCGCTATTTTATATTGAAAGCATTTTGTTGGCGTTACGCCAAATTTGGGCCAACAAGTTGCGCAGTGCGCTAACGGCGCTTGGAATTATTGTGGGCGTGGCAAGCACAACAGCCGTCATCGCCGCGTTGACAGGCTTAAAGACGCAAGTGTTAAAGGAGTTTGAAACATTCGGTGCGGCGCGGTTGTATGTGTGGCCAAGCCGCCCGGATAACGCCCCGCGCAATCGATTCCCCTGGGAAAAGGTGCGCTTGCGAAGCAGCGAAGCGAAAGCGATCGAGGAGCAATGTCGCAGCGTGAAATGCGTTACGCCAATTAGTTCCACTAGTTTAAGTGTGCAAAGCACCAATGAAACGCTAGAGGGCGTGAGCGTGACGGGGATGTGGCCAGCATGGCACACGACGGAAAATAGGCAGGTCATCATGGGTCGGCCCTTCAGCAACGCGGATATCGATAACGCGCGGCAAGTGTGCATGGTCAATGATTTGGCCATACGAGATTTAAAATTGATGAATGATCCAGTCGGCGAGCACTTAATTATTGGCGGTCGACGATTTTTAATTGTGGGAGTTGTCGAGACCATCACCGAGCGAATGACTGGATTTAACACTATCAGCGCGGAGTTGTTTATACCCTTTCCAATGATGGAAAAGTTTCAGGACCGCGATTACTTTATGCAGATTGTGGCTATGGCTAACAGTCCCGACGAGGCCGAGGATGCCAAAGTGGAGATCACGCGCGTTATGAAAAGGATTCGCGGTCTTGGTCCCGATGATCCAGAGACATTCCGTGTGCAAGCCATCGATCAATTTATCAATCAATTTAAAAGCATCGCCAGCGGAATTACGGCGGCGGCGGGAGGAATTGTTGCCATTAGTTTGTTGGTGGGCGGAATTGGAATTATGAACATTATGCTGGTGAGCGTCAGCGAACGCACGCGGGAGATTGGTTTGCGCAAAGCCGTGGGTGCCACGCCTGCCGCTATTTTGCTGCAATTTTTGTTGGAGGCCGTCACATTGTGTTTGGTGGGTGGATTTGTGGGCGTAATGTTTGGTCAAGGATTTGCAATGCTTGTGCGCATGATTCCAGGAGCGCGACTGGAGCAAGCCACCGTGCCTTCGTGGGCCATTGCGCTGGCGTTTGTATTCAGCGCGGTGGTGGGGGTTGTGTTTGGAATGTTCCCAGCGATTAAAGCCTCGCGACTGGACCCGATCGAGGCGTTGCGGCATGATTGATGCCACACGCGCGAACGATTGTGTGAAGTATCTTCGTGGCGCAAACGCGCGAACACAATTGAGCCGTGGCAGCATTGCATTCATGTTTGCAATCGTGGCGGTATTCAGCGGCTGTCAAAATGAATTGTTTCAAGACGCTGAAACTCCCTATACCGCGCCCTCAAGGCGATTACATGAAGTGGGAACATTCAATCCAATCAAGGAAGCGGCGCAGACACCGGAAACACTTCAGCAAGTGGAGAAAGATTTGGCGGCCGACAATTTACCCAAACAAGAGGAGACTCCAACGCGCGAGTTGTCGTTGGCGGAGTGCCGAAGCGCGGCCCTGGAGCGCAATTTGGACTTAAAGGTTCAGTTATACGCGCCGGCCCAAGCGCGCTCACAAGTGAGCCTGGAAGAAGCCAAATTTGAGGCCGCTGTGACGGCGAATTACCAGAAAACATCCAACAACTTGGTGGGCACTGCGGCTGCAAGCGACTTGCTTTCCACAGATTCATTCACTTCTGGATTAGTATTTCCACTGGCAACTGGTGGAACATTCACGCCCGAAGTAACGACCACTCAAACCGATGCTGCCGCCTCGGCGATCACTGGAACCGACAACTGGCAAAGCGGTCTTGCGTTTTCCATTAGTCAACCGCTTTTGCGAGGGGCAGGAATTGAAACCAACACCGCGAGTATCCGCGTGGCTAAGTTGAACAGTCAAATTGCCGACGCCCGTACAAAGTTGGAATCCATTCGCTTGCTTGCCAATGTGGACAAGGCCTACTGGAATGTTTACGCGGCCACGGGCGAGCTGAAAATTCGTCAGCAACAATATGAACTTGCATTGGCGCAATTGCAGTTGGCACGCAGGCGGGTAAGCGCCGGCGATGCGGCGCAGATTGAGATTGTCCGAGCAGAAAGCGGACTCGGAAGCCGGATTGAAAATATCATCGTGTCCGACAATCGATTGCGCCTACGCCAGCGCGATCTGAAGCGCTTGATCAATGATCCGGAATTGAACATGGATTCACCGACATTGGTGGTCACCACGACTTCGCCACGGCCGCTGGGATTTAAGTTTGATCCAGAAAAGTTGGCGCAACAAGCTGTGGAAAACCGCATGGAAATGCTGGAATTGGAATTACAATTAGCCATTGACGCCACCAATCTGGACTTGGCGCGCAACGCGGCGCTGCCCTTGTTCACGGTGGATTATCAATACAACGTGCAAGGCACATCAAATGACTTTTCCAATAGTTGGAGTTTGGGCAATGATGATGGATACAACTTCAGCGCCAACGCACGGATTCCACTGGGCAACGAAGCTGCTAAAAATAGAATTCAGCAAGCGGTGTTGAGTCGGTTGCAGCGTTTGGCCACGCGCGATTTGCGCAGGCAAACTATTCGCCAAGAATTATTTAATGCCATGGATAATTTGCAAAATGCATGGCGGCGCATTTTGGCGGCGCGACTGGAGTCCACATTGGCGGGGCGAACCTTTGAGGCGGAGAAGCGCCAATTTGAATTAGGTATTCGCACCAGCACGGATGTGCTTGACGCCGCAAGCCGTTTGGGCGACGCGCAAACCCGTGAAGTGACTGCGCTTGCTGGTTGGCAGATCACGCTGGTTGATTTGGCGTTCGCCACAGGCACGCAACTTGGTCAGGCGCAAATTAATTGGACATCCGAATTGATCGTGCCAAGCGCGCAAGACGCCGTCAAGGGTTGGGGTGGCTGGGGCATCAACAATGGAAATGTTGTTGGTAATCAACCAGACAACACCAGTGGAAGCGCGCTCAAGAACACGGATGTGAAGGGCTATGAGATGCCGGAACTTGGTCCAGTTGTGGAACCAATTTCCGGAATTCAAAAGCCCCTGCCAAATAGAATGCCGCCAGCGGATTCAGCGATATTGAAGCCAGCCGGCTCCAAGGCGGCGCCAGCAGCCCCCGCGCCAGCAGCGTCAAGCCCAACCCAACCAATGTCGGTTGAGCCAATCGTCCAGCCAACGACACAGCCAGCAGACCAGCCAGCCCCACGGGAACCCCAGCAGCCAAATTCACATCCGGACTTTCAATTTTTAGTTGAATGAATGTACGAAGCCATGTCGGGCTGCGGTTTTTGTTGATCAACAACGCATGCGCGTGTGCTTGTCGATGTATCAAAAGCGATGCATCAAGTGCGTGGCTTGAAAATGACTTCAATAATGCAAATCATTTCGGCGCAAAGCGCCACTTGGCATCGGTGGCTTGATCAGCCCAGCGGCGCATGTCGCGCAGCTCATCAATGGGAACCAGCTCAGTCGCGCCGTTGACCGTACCCACGCTTGCTGCCCCTTGCCAACGGGCGCTGACATTGCCGCAACTTTGCGCAACTTGATCGTCGTAGGCGGACCACTGCGGTCCAATCCAGTTCGGACTTTCCACGCGGAAATATCCCTCACGACAAGCATCGGTTGCGGTTGCGGATTGATTGGTTCGACTTGATGCGAACACAATCAGTCGATCTGGGTGGCGAATGGCGGAGAGTCGAGAAACATAAAATTTGGCTAGCGGGTTTCTTTGTCCCTTAATTTCCACAGGAAGAAAACCGTAGCGTTCTTGATCGCCACCAACCCACATGCCGTTCATTCCAAATGATGGGTACAAACTGGAGAAGTACAAATATTTTCCCAGATCATTTTCAGAAGCAAGTGCAACGGAATTATCGCCATCCTGCATGGTGAGCGCGCTAAAGTCATGGCCTAAGTAAGGAGCCAGCCGCCACGGCCATCGGCACACGATGGCGCGTTGGCTTCCATAGACATCGGTGGGAATTGGTTTGCCGTCCTGATAAAAAGCGGGAAGCGTATCAAGCGGGGGATTGCCATAGAAAGCGGGAATCAATTCGCCCTTTTGATCCATAGCATATTGGGTCCACGCAGTCATGGTGCTGCGAAGCGCGGCCAGTTCCTTGACTTGCGCCGCGCGGTTTTGCACCCCAAAAATGGAAGGCAGCACCACCGCTGTTAAAAGAGCGATAATGGCAATAACCACGAACACTTCAACGAGCGTGAATCCTTTGCAGGGAGCTGCAACACTATTTCTATGATGACAACTTGGAGGAAGAATGGGTTGACACCAATTTTTATTTGCTGTTTTGCAAAATTTTTGGTATTGAATTGGAAAAAACAAGGTCTAAGAGTATAGGGTAACTGTTCCATGAAGTTCCTAGATTTATTATTTATCTGCGTCATTTTTTGTGTTCACACCACCAACGCGCTCGCTGATGTGATTGACATTCAACTTAATCAGCCCGCACTTGATCGTTGGATGTATCCCTTTAATAGCACCCCTGGAACACGGTCCGTCATGACTACCTTTGGCAGCGACCGCGAAAATCCAACGCAATTTGACGCGCGCGACGGGCAAATTCTGCTGGCTTTTGACACTGGAACCATTGTTCCTGTGGAAAGTGGTACCTATGAAATTTTGGAGGCCGAGGTATCCATTTCATTTGCTAACAATTATGTTGTTGCGTACGACCCAACTTCCGATCCGTGGCAAATGTTTTTACCCACGGGGGATCCTCGGCGGATGAATGACCCAGATTCGGGACAGCCTATTGAGTTGGCTGGTGTCGGATTTCGTGGCGGATTCACCGCGGCAACATTTGGTGAGAATTTCGCATACGCGGCTCCTGGCGCAAGTTACTTGTCGCCAGGCGTACGCAACGCTTACGCGGCGTGCTTTGACAATGCGAACAATTTGGTGGACATCTCCAATCATCCGCGCGAAGGATTTCAACCAAATGTGTTCGCGGTTGGAAAAGTTGCGGGGCTGGCCGCGGGGCAACTGATTGCGCAGGACAGCGTTATGACATTTCAAGTCAATGTGTCGGACATCAATATTCAAAATTATTTGCGCGAGGGGCTTGAGGCGGGACGAACATTTTTCTCGCTCAGCAGCCTGACCTTTGTGGCGCAACAATCTGGCAACTTTCCCGCGTTCTATTCCAAAGAAAATACGTTTGTGCAACTCGGTTTCGCCAATGCGGCTGGCTTGCGCATGAAGGCGCGTTCCTTGCCAACATGCATCGCAGAAGACTTGGATTGCTCTGGCTTAGTTGATTCGGGAGATGTAAGTTTGGTGCTGTTAGACGTTGGTCCGTGCCCGGGTTGTCTAACGGACTTAGATTTCAATGAAGTGGTTGATTCTGGCGACATTTCCATTGTTCTTTTGAATTTCAGCAATTAATCATGTCAACATGACCACGCGCCATGCGTGGACCTTGCCCTGAGGATCAATTCAAAAAATGGGGGAAGTCAAACCAAAGTCAGTTGGGCGGACCTAATTTGTTGGCGCATCCAAGAGCGCAACCTATTTTCAGCGGCCAACACGGAAGCGGGCTCACGATGAAGAACAGCAGCTGTTTCATGCCGTGACAAATCATCGGCCCAGCGAAGTTGCAACACCTGTCTATCAAATGGAGCGAGTGAACTTATCGCCATTTTCAGAGTCTTGTACTTATGCTCTGCGGCGTCTGTACCAGCGAAGCCTTCCTTGGCCTCATAGTTCATGCGTCAAGTATGACACGGCGCCAAGCATCACGCAAGGGGTGAAAACATATTTCTTTATTTCTTTTACGCGGCAAGACTGGGTTCGCTGGTGATTAATCTAATGAACGTGTTGGCGATCTTTGGATCAAATTGATGGCCAGCACCATCGCGGACTTCTTGCAAAGAGGCTTCAATGCTCATGCTTTTACGGTAGGGACGATTGCGCCGCATGGCGTCAAAGCTATCCACCACCGACATAATTCTTGCCACCACCGGAATGTTCTGACCGGAAATTCTATCGGGATAGCCAGCGCCATCCCATCGTTCGTGATGCCATAGAACTGCTGGCTCGGTGCTCTCAAGTCCATAGAGACCAGACACAAGTTGTTGTCCCATTTCGGGATGCATGTTCACAAGCACGCGTTCCTGCGCGGTCAACGCTCCCGGTTTTTGTAGGATTTCCCTTGGAATACGCATCTTACCCACATCATGCAGAAGCCCGGCCAAGCGCGCTGTTTCCTGTTCCGTCGAAGAAAGGCTGCACGCGTTGGCCAGACGACTTGCAAGAATTGAAGTTCGTTCGCTGTGTTCACGAATTGTTCCATCGGTGGTTTCAATCGCACGCAGCAGTGCCTCCACGGTTGGAGGTACGGTTGCAACACACAATTGCACAGGGTGAATCAGGGATACCAGGGTGCATAGGCGGGGAATATCTGGGCACTCAATGGCGGGTTCATCCCGCAACAGGTCACGCGTTAATTCAAAATCAACATTCGCGGACTGGCAAAGCGCTCGCAAGGAACCAAGCGCGCCAAGAATATCCTTGGTAATGGCAACGGCAAATCCGCGTGACACTCCATTTGTACCCATACTTTTTCCCGCTGGAAGAACCCAGCAGCCAGAAATTGCTTCCACGGCCATGGCGCAATGTATGGTGGCTTCCCACTGGGCGACCACTTGTTGAATCGAGTGGCGCATCCAAGAACTGTCGGCAACCAAACTCTTCAACCATTCAGTGGTGTTTGAAAATCGTAGGCTATTTGGTTCGGCTTGACCCCAGATCAGACTTGACTTTCGTAAACGAGAGGCAATGCGATCAAGGGGTTCTGTAGCGAGCCCCAACTCGGCAGAATGTTCAATAGGCGCATCCGGCGTGTTGGAAAATTTATTGTGTGATTGAAGCCTCATGTCGTTCCTCTTTGAAGTTTTCAGTCGTAATGGACTTCCACATGGGAGCCAATCTTCAGGTCGGCAATCAAATGAAAGTTCTTATACTTCTTATTGCTATTTTGGAACTCTTTGACCGCATAGACAGAACCAGACCTCATTTTTAGGCATAAAATAGGTTTTTAATGAGCTTTATTCCTTTTGAAAGGAATCAACCGTAATGTTTAGGATTCATCCATTTGCAGCGTTTCGCCCCATTGCAGCCAAGAGCGCCGAGATTTCTTGCGAGCCCGGGATGCGTTTATCGCTGCAAGAAGCCGCCAGTAAGGTGGAGGCATTTCCCAACTCATGGTTGCAAGTTGTTCGAGCGGACGTGCGCAAAATACTATCTGAGCCCGAAGCCGGGACTCGCCTATTTGAGCGCATGAAAAGTGAAAAGTGGATTTGTCAAGATGCGCAACCACAGATGTATGTTTATAGACAGGCGCGCATGGGTAAAAAAAACTTGGCCTTGATCGCCGCCATGGAAATGTCCGCAACTATTTTTTCATCCTTGTTACGATTTCAAAAATCTGATGACGAGGCGGAACGACAAACATGGCTGCGCGACGAGGCGTTGATGGCGCACGCTGAAATACCGGTGCTGGCTTATGAACAGCATGAGGAGTTATCTGATTTTATTCACAGTGTCACCAATGAGCGGCCATTAGCCCACTTTGTAGGCAAAGATGGCGCCACGCATACGGTATGGAGTTGCACAGACACGGCGCGCGCCGCGGAGCTGGTGGCGCAAGTCAATACGTTGGTGAATTTAAGTGGCGATGAAATGTTCGCGCACGCCACGCACGCGGGCAACACTGCAACCATGTTGCGCGCCGTGGCTCTGACGCACATTGGGCGCGTCATTGTGCGTGCATCCCGCATTTTAGTTACAGGAGGACAGCCGGCTTTGCTTGCAGAAAGTTTGCGAGAATTTCAAGATTCCGCCGCGGCGCAAATTCCTGACAATGGTGGCGATCCACCAGCCGGATTTTTTGACACATACATTGCCGTATGCAATTCGCCAAACCAGACTGCAGCCACGGGAGGTGGATCTTGGACGCGAAGACGCCTTCCCCCCATCAAGCCTGACGTATCGCTGGTGGGGAATTGGGATCGCACCCGGGTTGAACGAACCATCATCAATCCTTGGATCAAGGTCTGCGAATCCACCCACAAAACGGAAATTCACAGCATGAATTCGGTGATTCGTTTGGAGCAATTGACTCAATTTGTGGATTCAGGCGAGGCACAGGCCGCATTTGTATTTGCAATTCCATCCATGGATGACCTGCTTGAAATTGCCCGAGCCAATGCACTTTCCAAGGCATCGGGTCGTGATAATATTCCACATCACGCCCTAACGTTCAGTCCAGCCATTCCAAGCGGACTGTTTATTCAATCAATTGGCTAAGCGCTGAGATATACTTAAATTATGACCGTTTTTTCAAAATCAAGTACCAATCCAAATTCCGTTCCAAGAACGACCGTCAAAGTCTTGGTTGCCGACACTATTAGCGGGAACGGTGTTCAAGCCATTCAAGATTTGGGTTGCGAAGTGATGTACGAGCCGGATTTGGCCTGCAAAGATTTGGCCAAGCGACTTGCTCAGACACAAGCCGAGGTATTGGTGGTGCGTGAAACCGCCGTGAATGAAGCCGCCGTGGAGGCCAGCCCCAAACTTGCTTTGGTGGTGCAGGCTGGCGCGGGCGTGGATGAAATAGATATTGGCGCGGCAAGTCGCCGTGGCGTGTTTGTGGCCAATTGCCCTGGTCGAAACGCCAACGCGGTGGCGGAGTTGGCGTGGGCGCACATTCTTGCGTGTGATCGTCGCCTGCCCGATCAAGTGATAGAAATGCGTGCTGGCCAGTGGAAGCGCAAAGAATTTTTGCAGGCCGCGGGTTTACATGGGCGCACGCTTGGCGTTATTGGTTTGGGACAAGTTGGAATGGAAATAGCACGGCGCGCCAAGTCATTTGGCATGAGCGTGGTAGCGTGGAGCCGTCAACTCACCGAGGATAAAGCCGACGCTGCGGGTGTGCACTTTTGCGCCAACATTGTCAACTTGGCCAAGTTGGCTGATGTGGTCAGCGTCAGTCTGGCGGTCCATGAGGAGACTGACTTATTGATTGGCGAAAAGTTTTTGAACGCCATGAAACCAAATTCCATTTTTGTGAACACTTCTAGTGGGCGCGTTGTGGACGAGGGGGCGTTGGCGGCGGCGGTTCGTGGCCGTGGCATTCGAGCGGGTTTGGATGTGTTCGCGCATGAGCCGGACACTGACGATGCGAAATTTGAGGAGGCCATTGTCAAGGTTCCGGGCGTGTATGGAACCTTTCATGTGGGCGCGTCCACCACGCAGGCGGCGCACGCCGTCACCGCAGAAACCGTGCGCGTGATTCGCGAATGGCTAGAGAGCGGTTCCGCCCCAAATTGCGTGAATCGCGCGCGTTCCACTCCTGCAACCACGCTGTTATCAGTGCGGCATTTGAATCGTCCAGGCGTGCTTGCGCATGTGTTCTACACATTGGGTCAGGCTGGAATCAACGCCGAGGAAATGGAAAATATTATTTACGAGGGTGGTGAGGCCGCATTGGCGCGCATACATCTGAATCAAACACCGACCCAGGAGCAAATGAACACCATACTTCGCAACGCCAATGTGTTGAGCGCAAGCATCACATCTATAATGAGGAAATCATGAGCCACGCCACGCAAGCCAATATCAACGCAAGTGCGGTTCGGCCCATGGCCAGTGGCCGCGTTTTTAATTTCTCTGCTGGTCCGGCCACCATGCCGCTAGAAGTGATTGAGCAGTTGCAAACCGACTTGCTTGACATGCGCGGAGGCGGCGCGGGCATTCTGGAAATTTCCCACCGCGGTGAATTATTCGAGAAGATCTTGCAGGAGAGCGAAGATGCGTTTCGTAAAGTTGGAAATATTTCACAGGACTACGCTGTGTTGTTCCTACCTGCGGGCGCCACGCAGCAATTTGGAATGTTGCCGCTTAATTTTCTGGCCGACGGCGCGAGCGCGGATTACCCAGACACCGGGGTGTGGACCAGCAAGGCCATTGCGGATGGTAAAGAAGTGGGGAAAATAAATGAAATTTGGAAGGGTGCCGATTTTGGATATCGACGCACGCCGCGCGCGGGCGAGTTGAAGACCACGCCGGGATCGACCTATTTGCATTATTGCTCCAACAACACCGTGTGGGGAACCCGTTGGGTTGCACCACCGCAACCAGCCGCGGGAGCGTGGTTAGCGCGCGACGCCAGCAGCGATATTTACGCGGAGCCACTGGACTTGAAGGGCTGCTCATTTTTGTACGCCTCGGGGCAGAAAAATCTTGGACCATCTGGAATGACCATAATCGTGATTCGTCGCGACTTGTTAAAGCCGCCCGTACGCAAGTTGCCAAGTATGTTGCGCTACGACGAGCACGCCAAAGCGGAGAGCCGCCTGAATACGCCGCCAACATTTGGCATGCACGCGGTCGGCGTGATGTGCCAATGGATTCTTCGCCAAGGCGGCCTTGTGGAAATGCAACGACGCGCCAAGACGCGTAGTGATTTGGTGTTGGCGGCCATTCGCGAATCGAATGGCTTTTGGAAAGCCAATGCGGAGCCGGAGTCCCAGAGTTTTGTGAACATTCTTTTTCACGCTGCCAATCCAAAGCATGAGGCGCTGTTCTTCAAAGAGGCCGCCAACGCGGGGCTTGCCGCATTGGCCGGACACAAAGCCACTGGTGGAATGCGCGCCAGCATGTACAACGCCATGCCTGTGGAGGGTGCCAGGGTTTTGGCCGAGGTATTGCGTGATTTTGCCCGACGAAATGGCTGAAAAGATGAATAAATGAAGTGAAAGCAACTTTACAAAAAGTTCACCAAATGAGTTGTTCGCCACACAAATAAAGCGCTCTTTGCAGCTATTCTCAATTCGCTTATGTCAGAAATGTATGAATATGACTTGGTGGTGGTTGGTAGTGGACCAGCGGGGCAGCGCGCCGCGGTTCAGGCCTCCAAACTTGGCAAGCGGGTGTGCGTGGTTGAAAAGAGCGCGGGTATTGGCGGCGCGTGCATTCATTCTGGAACTATTCCTAGCAAAACATTTCGCGAGGCCGTGCGCAGTCTCACTCGTCGCAGCATAACGCTAAGCATGCATGCCTTAGGTGCGCGACCCGTGCGGCCAACCATGGAGGCGTTACTGAGCCGCGTCAACATGGTGGTGGTGCGCGAAAGCGAAGTTGTGGATGATCAATTTACCCGCAATGACATTGAAATTATTACGGGTCTTGCTCGGTTGGTCACGCCCAATCAAATTCAAGTTGAAGGCCTGGACATGAATCGCACATTGTCCACGTCGTTTGTGCTTATTGCAACAGGCAGCCGCGCGGCCATGCCCGTGAAGATGATTCCGGACATGGAATGCATATTCACCAGCGACACTATTTTGTCGCTGCCAAAAATTCCGCGCAGCTTGGTTGTGATTGGGGCGGGCGTGATTGGCATTGAGTACGCCAGCATGTTCGCGCAGATTGGCGTGCAAGTGACCGTGCTTGACAAAGTGGATCGACCAATCGCATTCATGGAGACGGAATTGGTGGATGAACTTGTGCACCAAATGCGTAAAAAAGGCGTGACTTTCCGCTTGAATGAGGAGGTGGCCAGCGTCAGCCGCTCGGTTGGACCCAAGCCCGCGGTGACCATTGAGATGAACAGTGGCAAGGTGATTGTGACCGATGTTGTGTTGGCCAGCGCGGGTCGCCAAGGCAACATTGAGGGTTTGGATTTGCAAGCGGTGGGGCTTGGTGCGGATGAGCGTGGAAGAATTAAAGTAGATGAGCGCTACCGCACTACGGTTCCAAATATCTACGCGGCGGGCGACGTGATTGGCGCGCCTGGCTTGGCTGCCACTAGTTATGAGCAAGGACGTATTGCCGCGTGCGACATGTTTGGTTTGCCACATGAGGCTATTCCCAAATACTGGCCGTATGGTATTTACGCGGTACCCGAGTTGAGCATGGTGGGATCCACCGAGCAGGAATTGACCAAGGAGTTGATCCCGTATGAAATTGGTGTGGCGCGTTATTCCGAAAGCGCACGCGGACAAATTCGCGGTGACGACCAAGGCGTTCTGAAACTAATTTTTCATCGCGACTCGCGCAAACTTTTGGGCGTGCATTGCATTGGAAGCCAAGCCACGGAAATTGTGCATATTGGCCAGGCGGTGTTGGCTTTAGGAGGTGGCTTGGATTATTTTGTGAACACGGTGTTCAACTATCCAACATTCGCCGAGTGCTACAAAGTTGCGGCGCTGAACGCTTTGAATAGGTTCCGCGCCGTGGACGCCGAAGCCGCGACAAAATAATCAAGCGCTGGTTTCGCGGAGTATCAATTTAGATTTGCATCGAAGCGGCGAATTTGGCTGCGGCAACCGTGGATGTTGATTGATCCGCGAAATGCGAAATCAACCAATGTATTTGGATAATGTGCAAACCAAACGCGTGCGCTTGGAATTCACGCCAAAAGATGTGTGAAGTTACTTTCAATTTCAGCAGGTGCGTGGCTACACTTGGGACTTGTGGTTTGGAACTGTTTGCACGGGGCCGTACCGGTATCGACCGAGCGATTCCAGGCATTGGTGGCGCGCCGTGGAGCATGCTGGCCACGTAAAAAGTATGCAAAAAGACGTCTGCCAATACGCAGTACGCACTCGCAGCCTAATTAGGCTGCATGGATGACGCTTGACGCCCGATGGAGCGTCATCCAAAAAAAATCGGGCTGGCGGCGGAACTCTTGCATGCGGTTTCCCGCGACACTTTGTATGCATAGGGTCATCCCAAGCGGTCAACAGCCGAAGGTGATCCGAAATCAAAGAGTTGACTACGCGCGTAGAGGCCCTTGTCAGGGCGTTTCGGCACAGGGGTTCAACTCCCCTCGGCTCCATTCTCTCGCCGCGGCGAATTCAAAACCGATTCGCGCGCGGCGATTTTTTTTGTGCCATGAAACTTACTCGTCACTCTCGCGCAACTTGGCGAGCACATTGAAATCCTCAAGCGTGGTCACATCTTGCGTAGTTTCTTTGCCAGCCGCCACATCGCGCAGAAGCCGGCGCATAATTTTCCCTGATCGTGTCTTTGGCAAACCGTTGGTGAAGCGAATCATGTCTGGTCGCGCAATGGCTCCTATGTCGTTGCTGACATGCTGCATCAATTTTTGGCGAAGGGAATCGTCGGCGGCGTGGGCATAGTCAGGATGAGGCACGCAAAAAGCCGCAATTCCCGTGCCTTTGATCTCGTGCGGCATGCCGACCACCGCGGCTTCAACCACCAATTTGCTGCCCACCAAACTGCTTTCAACCTCGGCGGTGCCAAGACGGTGGCCGCTGACATTCAACACATCATCAATGCGGCCCATGATCCAAAAGAATCCGTCGCTGTCGCGGCGCGCGCCATCTCCCGCCAAATACATGCCTGGAATTCTTTTCCAATAGGTTTCAATGAAGCGCTCACGGTCACCGTGAATGCCGCGCAACATTCCTGGCCACGGTTTGCGAATGACAAGCAAGCCGCCTGAGTTCAAGGGGAGTTCGTTGCCATGCTCGTCTACAATGGCGGCGTCCACGCCAGGGAAAGGCAAAGTGCATGATCCAGGTTTCAGCGGAGTGCAACCAGGAAGTGGCGTGATCAAGTGTCCGCCACTTTCGGTTTGCCAAAATGTGTCCATGATTGGGCAGTGATCCCCGCCAATTTTTTCGCGGTACCACATCCATGCCTCTGGATTGATAGGCTCACCAACGGAGCCCATTAGCTTCAGGCTTGATAAATCATGCGCGGCGGGAATGGCGTCGCCCCATTTCATGAACGCACGAATGGCGGTGGGGGCCGTGTGGAAATGCGTGATCTTGTGGCGTTGCACAATGCGCCAGAAGCGATCTTCCTTGGGGGCGTTGGGCGCGCCTTCGTACATGAATGTGGTCACGCCGTTGGCAAGAATTCCGTAAATCACATAGCTGTGGCCTGTGATCCAACCAATGTCGGCGGTGCACCAAAAAATCTGGCCGGCGCGCGGCAGCAAATTGAAAGTGAGCTTGGCGGTGTACGCGGTGTAGATCATGTACCCGCCAGTGGTATGACGAATTCCTTTGGGTTTTCCAGTACTTCCAGAGGTGTACAGCAGAAAGAGCAATTCCTCCGCCTCCATTTCCTCGCAGGCGCAGGTGGTGGTTTCTTTGGCAACAGCGTCATGCCACCATTGATCTCGTCCAGCCTTCATGGTGATGGAATTGCCACAGCGCTTCAGGACCACAATATTTTTAACTTCGGGTAATTGCTCGCACGCCTTGTCCACATTTTCTTTCAGTGGAACAAGCGATCCGCGGCGCCATGCTCCATCGCAGGTCACAATCACTTTGCTGTGTGCGTCATGCACGCGATCTACAATGGCACTGGCAGCAAATCCGCCAAAGATCACGCTGTGCGGCGCGCCAATGCGGGCGCACGCAAGCACCGCGAAGGCGAGTTCTGGAACCATGCCCATATACAGCGTGACCACATCGCCTTTGCGAACGCCCATGCGCTTCAAGGCGTTGGCGATGCGGCACACTTCGCTTTGTAATTCTTTGTAAGTGATCTTGCGGATTTCCGGCGTGTCGCCATTGTCGCCAGCGGGTTCGCCTTCCCACAGAATGGCAAGGTCGTCGCCTTGACCGTTATTCACAATTCGGTCGATGGCATTGAAGCACGCGTTGGTGGTGCCGCCAGAAAACCATTTGGCATCTGGACACTTCCACTCCAACACGCTGTTCCACGGTTTGTACCAGTGAAATTGTCGTGCAATGTCGCCCCAGAACTTTTCCGGATTGTTCAGCGCCTGCGCATGCAACTTTTCGTAGGTCGCCATGTCTGGCACATGCAGCGAAGGCATTGCCTTAGCAAAGTGTGCGGATGGCGCGAACACCGCGGATTCACTTTGAACGCTGCGAATATTGCTGGTCATGCGCGCATCATGGCGTATGCCACTGTGAAAGCGCAAGCATCATGTAAATTTTTTGGCGTGTGCGCGCGCGGCATCCAAGGCTTCGGTGGCTTTGGATGGATCTTTTCCACCAGCTTGAGCCATGTCGGGTTTGCCGCCGCCGCCGCCGCCGCACACTTGCGCCGCAACCTTAACCCAGTCGCCGGCTTTCAAACCCTTGGCAATGAGCGCCGCGGGCACGCACGCCACAATGGAAACCTTCCCCTCGTCGGCATCAGACCACGCAAGCAGAATCGCGGTTTGTGGCAATTTTGTTTTGGCCATGTTCAGCGCCGCCAATAACGCGGGCGCGTCTGCGTTTTCCAAAAGGGCAACCAGCGCATCAGCCGAGGCAGCTTGCTCATGCGACGCAATCAGTTGTTGCATGTGCGCAAGCGTGGCTTCGCGCGTGACACTCTCATTTTCGCGGCGCGCGGCCTTGGCCAAGTCGCGCAACACATCCATGGTGGCGTTGAGTGATTGCTTATGCGAATACGGAATTGAAAGCGATTGTAAAAGTTGACCAATTTCGGAAACTTCGGCGTTCAACTGCGCGCCTTGCAACGCGCGCGCCTGCTCCATGCGCGCGTGAAGAGTGGTTGCGGTTTGCATAGCTGCCGTGGCCGCTACGCCGGCGAGAGCTGTAATGCGCCGAACTCCGGTGCTGAGCGCGCTCTCGCTCATAATGGCGAATACGCTCGCTTCTTGGCTGGATGGTAAATGCGTTCCGCCGCAAAATTCCACACTTGCGGCCTGCCATTTGGCGTTGGTTGGGTCTGCAAGGAGTTGCTCAACCGTGACCCCAATGGAAACCACGCGCACTGGGTCAGGATACTTTTCACCGAACACGGCTCGCACGCCCGCAATTTTTTTAGCCTGCTCCAGTGGCGCGTTGGCCGCATCTACCACGCTGTTGTTGTTGATGTGCTGCATGACCAACTTTTCCACCCCCGCAATTTCTTCGTTGGTCATGGCGCGCGCGAATGAAAAGTCAAAGCGCAGGCGATCATCCGCCACCAAGCTTCCGCGCTGCTGAACATTCTCGCCCAGCGTTTCGCGCAGCCCCCAATTCATCAAGTGCGTGGCCGTATGGTGCGCCGCCACCAAATCTCGACGCGGCTTGTTCAAATCCATGATCACACTGTCGCCACGGCGCAGTACGCCGCGTTTGACATGGCCAATGTGCAGCACATAGCCCGCCTCCATTTGCACATCTGTGATTTCAAATTCAACCGCGTCCGCCCTGTCGCGCTGCGCTGCCGGCACGCCTGGGTGTTCGGACAGAATTGAACCGCTGTCGGCGATTTGTCCACCGCCCTCGGCGTGAAAACATGTGCGTTTCACAATGACTGCCGCGGGAATGCCAGCTTGCAAATTCTCCTGCAAGTGGTGACCGTCCCAAAGAGCCACCACGCTGCTGGTGCATGATTTGCCCAAAAATTTAGGCGTTTCATCCGTTGGCTCCACATGAAGTGCGCGCAGTTTCTCAATGGCGTCGGGCGTCAGCGTGATGCGCGCGGTGTCTTGGGCGCCGGCACGGCTGGTTTCTCGCGCACGCTGCATAAGCGCTCGATACCCCGCGTCATCCACGGTAAGCGAGCGCTCTTGCGCCATGACTTGCGTCAAGTCAATTGGAAAGCCCATGGTGTCGTGCAAGCGAAAGGCGTCCTGGCCGCTCACCACGCCACCCGCGGCGCGCGCCGCCTTGGCCGCAACTTCAAAAAGTTCAATACCGCGCTCGAGTGTTTTTCCAAACGCAATTTCTTCATCGCGAATAATGTCCGTCACGCGTTTCTGTTGCGTACGAAGTTCCGGAAAAACATCGCCAAGTGATTCGCATACCGCGGCTACCACTTGGTGCAAGAATGGGCCGCGCGCGCCAAGATGTTGATGACCCATGCGCGCCGCGCGCCGTAGAATTCGCCGCAGCACATAGTTACGCCCCTCGTTGCCCGGCGCCGCGCCGTCGGCGATTGCGCTGCACAAACAACGCGCGTGATCCGCGGCCACGCGGTATGCAATGTCGGCCGGATTGGTCAGGGTGTTGGCGTAAGGCTTGGCGCCTGTGGCCGCTTGAATGGCCGCAAAGATTGGCGTCCACAAATCAGTTTCATAATTGGATCGCTTGTTTTGCAAGATTGAAACCAAGCGCTCCAAGCCCATGCCAGTGTCCACATGCTTGGCTGGCAACGGTGTGAGTTTTCCGCCAGTTTCTCTGTTGAATTGGATGAACACTAAATTCCAAATCTCAAGCACATCGGGGTCGCTTGCGTTCACAAACGCCGCGGCATCGCGATCACCGATGCGATCAAAATGAATTTCACTGCACGGACCGCAGGGACCAGTCTCGCCCATTTCCCAAAAGTTGTCCTTCATGTTGCCAGGCAGTACGCGCGACGCCGGCAGAAATTTTTCCCACAGCGTCTTGGCTTCCATGTCGGGCTCAAGACCTGCTTCTTTTGAACCGCCAAAGTATGTCGCATACAAACGATCTTTGGGAAGTCCATACACGCGCGTCAATAAATCCCAAGCCCACTCAATAGAATCTTTCTTGAAGTAATCCCCGAAAGACCAATTGCCAAGCATCTCAAAAAATGTGTGGTGGTAGGTATCGCGGCCAACATCTTCAAGGTCGTTGTGCTTGCCGCCGGCGCGAATGCACTTCTGCGTGTCCACGGCGCGCTTGTAATTGCGCGCGCCACGACCAAGAAAAACATCCTTGAACTGATTCATGCCCGCGTTGGTGAATAGCAGTGTTGGATCGTCGTGGGGCACCACAGGACTAGAGGGCACAATGGTGTGGCCGGCGTGTTGGGCGAAATAATCAAGGAATGTTTTTCGTATCTCGGCGGCGTGCTGCATCAAGCGATTCTAGAAATCTGTGGCTATCCTGCTTGGCATGAAGCAACACATTTCCAAGCGACTGTTGATTGGCGGGAATTGGAAAATGAATGGAACCCGCGAAGCTTCGACACTGATGCTCAACGACCTAGTGACTGCATTTGAACCCTTGACCGAAAGCGTGGATGCCGCGGTTTTTGTGCCTTTTCCTTATTTACAGCACTGTGGAAACTTAATTCGTGGCAGCGGGTTACTGCTAGGCGCACAGCAAGTGAGCGCCGAGGCCAATGGTGCTTTCACTGGCCAAGTGAGCGCAGAAATGCTGCTTGATATGGGGGTAAAGATTTTAATTATAGGACATTCAGAATGCCGCCAATTGCTAGCCGAGTCCGATGAATTGATCGGAGAAAAAGTTGCAATTTCAGTTTCTACAGGACTTTCTGTCATGCTTTGTGTGGGTGAAACTTGGCAAGAGCGCCAGGCTGGCCATGCGGAAGCCGTTTGTCGCCGTCAAATTTCCGCTGCTTTAAAGGGCATTCACTTGGACCACATGGGAGCCATTCAGATTGCATATGAGCCCATTTGGGCAATAGGGACGGGTCGTTCGGCCACCCCGCAGGACGCTTCTATTAGCCACGCTTCGCTGCGGAAGGACATAGAAGAACTGTATGATCCTGCGCTCGCCGCTGCGACCCGAATCCTTTATGGAGGCTCGGTGAATCCCGCAAACGCGACATCCTTGTTTGCGCAACCTGAAATCCAGGGTGCGCTGGTTGGAGGTGCCAGTTTGAAGGCGGCGGACTTTGCTTCAATTCTTCGAAGCGCATCACAGGCGACAAGCAGTCGCCCTAATTAGGAGTTGGATTTTCATGAGTGTCTTCTTTACCGTTTTAACTTTCTTGTTCATCGTAACCAGCTTGGCGTTAGTGCTGGTCATTCTTGTGCAACGACCGCAGGGTGGTGGACTTGCCAGCGCCTTTGGTGGCGGCGGTGGAACGGATACGGCCTTTGGTGGTCGCACTGGTGACGCGCTGACGGTGGGAACAGTCTCTGTATTTGTTGTCTATTTAGTTCTTGCCATGGCGCTGAATATATTCCCTCCACAATCAACACCCTTTTCCTCGGACACCGCCCCTAGCGATGCCGCCACGCAAATTCCTTCAGTGACCATGCCTGCGACGGATGGATCAAGTGCTCCGACTGCGATTCCGATGACACCAGTCCCCGCGCCGCCGATGGATGGCGCCGCGCCAAGTTCTACCGCCGCGCCAGCAATTGCTCCCGCGCCTGCTGCAACTGATCCATCTGCAACGCCAACCGCGCCTGTTGCCGCGCCTGTTGCCGCGCCTGTTACGCCAGCGGCTCCCGAGACTCCAAAGCACTTATGATTCGCTCCATGACTGGCTTTGGGGCCGCCGCCGGAACGCATGAAGGCCTTCATCTTTCGATTGAAGTGCGCTCGGTCAATAATCGTTTTTTTAAAGGCGTCATACGCTTGTCTAGCGAGTTGTCGACCTTGGAGGGCGAACTTGAAGCCAAACTCGCGGCCAAAGTTGCCCGTGGCAGTGTCACACTGACGGTGCGCGCCACGGATTCAACCGCTCGCGGCGCTGGTCGCATCAATACGGAAGTCTTGCAAAGTTATTTACAGCAACTTGAAAGCGTCATGCCCGATAGCCGCAAAGGTTTGCTAGATGTCAGTGCGCTCGTGTCATTGCCTGGCGTGATCATTGATGACGGTTCACAAAAAATGTGCGAGACAGCGCGCGCGTGCATAGACAAATTGCTTGATGAAGCCATTGCACAAATGAATGAAATGCGCAAGAGCGAAGGCGAGGCGTTGCGCGGTTTGCTTGTGAATTTAAGCGCGACGTTGAATGATCGGTTGAAAGAAATCTCCGAACGCGTGCCCGAGGTGGCGAACTTGTACCGCGAACGGTTGCGCACGCGCATGCAAACTTTGCTGGGGGAAGTTGGCGCTGCCGTGCGTCAAGAGGATTTGCTACGCGAAGTGGCGGCCTTCGCCGAGCGCAGCGACATTGCCGAGGAAGTGCACAGACTTCATGGACATTTGCAGCAGTTTGCCCAGCTTTTAGATATCAAACGCCCCGATGCCGTTGGGCGGGCGCTGGATTTCTTGGCGCAGGAAATGTTGCGCGAGGCCAACACCATTGCCAGCAAGGCATCTGACTATGAGATCAGCAAGCGTGTGGTGGAAATGAAGACCGCAATTGATCGCATTAAAGAGCAAGCCGCGAATGCCGAGTGAGACGCTCGCATCAAGCATTTCGCTTGATGAAGTCAACGACATCATGACGCGCTGGGAAGTTGGTAAGGTGCGCGAATTAGCGCCCATGACTGGCGGAAGCCGCCAAAGCCCCAAAGTTCGTATTGTCACTGAGCGTGGAACATTTGTGTTGAAACGCCGACCCGCATTGCGCGCTAGCCTTGAACGGATTCGATTTGCGCACCAAGTGATGCTGGCTGCGGGCACGGCGGGCTTACCGATCGCCATGGCGCAACCCGCGCGCGATGGTTCCACATTTCAAGTTCAAGGCGAGAGTATTTATGAATTGTTCTTGTTTCTTCCCGGCGAGCGGTGGAAGCGTGCGCCGCGGCAAGCATTTACATCTGGCCGTGCGCTGGCCACGCTGCATGAATCCGCGCTGCAAATGCGCTGGAGTGGGCATGTGAACGCGTCATGCTTCCACGGAAATTTAATTGTCGTGGAAGCATTGCGACGCGTGCCGGGAGCGGTGGCCACGGCTCGGTCCAACACAAACGCCATCGAGGTGGCGGCGGTGGCTGAACAACTTTCAAGCCTGTATCAACAGGCCTCCGAGCAAGTGGACCAACAGGACTATGAAAATCTTGCAAGCCAAGTGGTGCATGGGGATTGGCACCCTGGAAATATTTTGTTTGATGAAGACCGAGTGTCGGGCGTGTTGGATTTCGACTCGGCCCGGTTGGAACCAGCCATTGCCGATGTAGCCAACGGACTATTGCAATATGCGACGCGCGCCGGACCTTCACGCGCGGTGGAAACTTGGCCGCATGAACTTGACGAGCAACTGTTTTGCAGTTTTGCCAAGGGGTTTTCTGAAGTGGGCGCCGCTACGCTGCGGGAGTTTGTGAGCATGGTTCCATGGCTTATGATCGAGGCATGCATCGCGGAAGCCGTCATTCCGATCGCCAAATGCGGAATGTTTTCCAGCGTTCCTGGCGACCATATGTTGACTTTGGTGCTGCGCCGTGCGCAATGGCTTCACGACAATTACGAGGGATTGGCGCGCAGACTACTTTTGGAATCCATGCAATGACATTTGGATTTTCACAATCTCAAAGTTGGCTTATTGTAGCCATGCTTGCGGCGTTTCTAACAAATCCCATTGGCGTGCACGCCCAATCTGATCTTCCACCAGTCGCCGCGCCGCCGACGCTTGAGCAAGCAACAAATGTTATCCCGCAACCGCCCGCGGATCAGCCTGCGAACAAACCAAAGATTCCAGCGGTTCGCAAACCCGTCTTCAAGCCCGCCAATGCCCAGCAAAATCAGAATGTTGTATTTCAAAATCAAATGCGGTTTATAAATCAAGGCGGCCTTGCCAATGTGGGCGAGGAGCGCATGAATAATGCTCTTTCGCCGCAACGGCTTGCCCAAGTCACGCCGCCACCCGAGCTGCTGAAGCTGGTTCGTGAATTGGATGATCCAGCATTTCAAGTGCGAGAGAATGCATCAAGCAAGTTGCTTGATCAGGCATTTTCTGATGAATCCATTTGGTGTGTGCTTGATCGATTTCCGTTAAGCGAGGAAGCGCACAGTCGTCTTTTAACAGCGGCCTTGCGCCGCGTGAGTGAGCGGCCTCGTGGTGCGCTTGGCATTCGCATGGGTCAGCCACCCGACGGTCAAGATGGCGTGGTGATTCAAGCCACACTACCGAACATGCCTGCTGAAATATTTCTCAAGGCAGGAGATATCATTCAAGAGATTGAAGGTTCCAAAGTCCGCAGCACAGAGGATCTTGTGGAATCGATTCGTAATTATTTGCCTGGACACGAAATTCAAATCAAGTTGTCGCGGCCAGAGAAAGATGCGCAGGGGCGGACGCTGATTGGTCCCGACGGAGCAATGATCGTGCGGCCGCTGGATTTGGTCATGCCGCTTGGGAACGCCAATGATTTAGACAAGGCCGAACCAGGGGAAATGGCCAAGCCGCAAAATATGCAGCTGCGCCAGAGGGCCAACGAGGGCAGAATAATTCTTCGGCGATTTGCGGAGAACGCGACGCTACGAAAAGTTGCGGCACCAGCGCCAACGCCTTGAATGACAATTCATTCAAGTGGCCGTCAACTCAAGCAGTCAACGGATTGCGGAAGTGGTGGTCTTGAATGGGCGCAACAATATCAAGCACCGACATTAGAACCATGGACGGGCTGGCAATGGCGGAGACCTCATGAATGATGTCCTTGGGGTAATACGAAAGTATCGGGGCGGTTTCTTTGCGATAAACCTCAAAGCGATGATGGATTACTTTTTCATCGGCGTCGTCCAGACGATTTTCTTTCAGCGCGCGCCGACGCATTCGACGAATCATTTCCTTTTCCTCAGGGCACAATAGATGAAGAACCGCAAGAACATCCAGGTGATTCTTCAGCGCCTCGGCCTGGCTCACGGTGCGCGGTATTCCATCAAGCACCAATAAATCCTGCGTTGGCTTAAAAATACTGAGCGACACTTGCGCCTTCATGTTGTTTTGCCACATTTCCACGGTCAGCTCATCGGGTACCAGCTCGCCTTTGCTGGAATGCGCCAGGAATTTTTTGCCAAGAGAACTGGTCAGATCAAGCGATCGAAAAACATCGCCACATGCCAGATGAAAGTAGCCAGGAATTTGACCAAGGATTTTTCCTTGAGTGCCTTTGCCTGAACCTGGCGCTCCAAAAAGTAGAATGCACTTGTATCGTGGACTCATAAATACTCCTAGAAAGTGAACGGCAGTATGCCATAGGAACGCCTTCTAGGGAAGGCATTTTGGGATATTCTTGCGCCGTGGAATTTCCTAAATACAAATGGCAATCTAGCGCGGTGGCGCGTGATTTATCCATTGAATTTCGTGAGCGCGTGCTGCGTGGACGCGGATTGGGTAGCGAGCGCAACTTGCAATTGTTCGCCAGCAATCTGCCGTTATTGGGGTTGATGCACGACCCTGGGTCATTGAGCGGCGCCGACAATGTCGCGCGTGTTTTGGATCGCTGGATCACGCAAGGCAAACAAATTGCGGTGTATGGCGATTATGACGCCGACGGAATTTGCGCCACCGCAATTTTGATCCGCTTATTTCGGCAAATGAATATTCAGCCGGCGCCAATCGCTTACATACCGCACCGCGTAATTGAAGGCTACGGCTTGCACAACGAGGCGCTTGATGAATTGCGCTCACGCGACATTGACGCCGTGATCACCGTGGATTGCGGTGTGTCCTCCATTGATCAGGCGCTGCACGCGCAAGACCTGGGAATTGAATTGGCGATCACGGATCACCATCGCTTGAGCTACGCCGACGATGGAAATGTGCGGCTGCCGCAATGCCAAGCGATCGCGCATCCTGAATTAGGCGACACACCATTTCGCGCAATTTGCGCCGCGATGGTGGCGTTGAAAGTGGCCAAGCGTTTCATTCGTATTCGCTATGGCGATCAACCGCCGCAAGTGATGCGGCAGTGGATTGTGAATGAGGCCATTCCACTGGCCGCGGTGGCAACCGTGGCAGATGTCATGCCCATGCTGGATGAAAATCGCGTGGTGGTTGCCAGAGGCTTGGCGGTTCTCAAAAGCACAAGCGTGGTGGGTTTGCGTTGCCTTATTCCAAGCGCCGCGCTTGCCGGCGCGCAACTTGACTCTAGCGTGATTGGATTTCAAATCGCTCCGCGACTCAATGCGGCGGGGCGGCTGGAGCATGCAACGCAAGCGCTGGATTTACTTTTATGCGACAACCGCGACGAGTGCAGGAACATGGCCGCGAAGTTGGATGGCTTGAACAATCAGCGCAAGCAGGACACCGAGGACATGGTTCGCGTTGCGCGCGACAAAGCGGTGGCGGCGTCGTTGCATGCCGCGGATCTCTGCTCGATAACCATGGCGGATAAAAGTTGGAACCCGGGAATTCTTGGTTTGGCCGCGGGCAGACTCTCCGAGGAGTTTGTGCGCCCCGTGATGTTGTTTGGCGCCAGTGACAGTGGTTGGAAGGGTTCCGGTCGCGCGCCAAATGGCTTTGATTTACACGAGTGCCTGAGCAGCTGCGCCCATCATTTCACCAACTTTGGCGGACACGCTGCGGCGGCGGGGGGAAGCATGAACTTTGATCAATTCGAGGCGTTTGCCCCCAACTTTGAGCGCGCGGCGCGCAGCCAAATGCGTGATGGTCCTCGAAAGCCCGAGATTGAAATTGACGCGGAACTCTCCTACGGCACGGCCAAGGATAAAAAAACCACCAACGCAATTCAATCACTTGGTCCATTTGGCCAAGGCTTTGCCGATCCAAATATTTTGATGCGTAATTTGCAAGTGCTGCGCACCGACATTCTTGCCGCGACGGGTTTGAAATTGTTGGTGCAGGACGACTCCGGCGCCAAGGGTGAACTTATTTTTTGGCGCAATGCGCACTGGCGTCATTTATTCACCCCAGGTCGTCGCTTTGATGCGGTGGGTTGTCCCAAACCCAGCAGCAACCCGCGCTTTCCGCCTTCGATTCACTTGAAAGATGTTTGCTTTCAAGATGCGGCCACAAGCCAGCGAGGCTTGCTTCACGCGCCTGTCATATGACAAATTCTTCGCCGCGTCGGATGGATCCAATGGTGGATCGATTGCGCAAATCATTGGCTTCGAGCGCGGCAAGCGGACCAATTTCAATCTTGGCATCAACGCTGCCGTCGGCGCGTCGGGGAATAATGACTCCCACGCTTTCAAGCCACGCGCCATTGCGGTCGCTTTGAATGCGGTGACTGCTGGCGGGGCTGTCCTCGCCCTCGGCGTTTTTAATTGGGGCGAACTCCTCCATGCGGCTGGTTTGCAGCGTAATACTGCAGCGCGCCAAGGGAAGCGCGTCGAAAATAAAACATTCAAACTTATACGCGTTTGGCTTTTCAGGATGTGTGAGTACGCCGGTGGCGTCTAGGCAGGGAACTTTTTTATGCGCGCGATGCCAAGGAAGTTGAATGTCGTTGCTGGCGGCAAGTCGCATGGCGAATTCAACCGAGATCACATGCACCGCAATATTGGCCGCGCCAAACGCAAGCTCGCCAGCCGCGTCGCGTTGATGCGCCATGGCCGTGGGTAAGTCGGAATATTCAATCACCGTTGTGCGGCTACCCGCCTCGGTTGGAATATTGCACAGCACGCCCACTTTTTCAGCGGCATTGCGCTTGGAAACGCACTTGCTGCTCATCTCACCGCTTGAACCTGGGGCACCCACATGCGCTCCAAGAAAAATTGGATCAATGACGCGCACTAAAGGATTGTCAACTTGAAAGTAGCTCAGTTGCGTGATTCCGCGCGCGGACATTTCCTGTAACGCCCCCGAACTATGCAGCGCGCGAATGGCGCCGCCGTGTCCATCGGGATTGGTGGCGATCTCCCCCGCGCCCGACAGCAGAATGTTGCCATCGGCGTCGGTGCATGGAACTATGCCCTGCGGAATAAAAACGTGCTCTTGTTTTTGTCGGCCAAAATAATTGTTGTCGGCGAAGAAGGCGCGCGTGTCGGCGTCGTTCTGGGGACTGGTCATAATGAACCATGGAATGCGCACGCTGTAGCGGCGCTCCGAAGCCAGAATTTGCTCCGCGAACACTCGAAAGAGCGGTTTGCCCGTGACCACCGTGGCGGGATAGGTTCCCTTGGGACCACGCCAACCAAGCCGTGTGCCTTGACCGCCGGCTACGGTGAACGCAGCCACTTGTCCGCGGCGAATCATTTGCTCGCCAACGGCTCGAAATTCCATGGAACTCGCGGCGTCTTGGCGAATGACATTCGGTGGAGAAAGCAGCGAAAGGTCGCGCGACTTTTGCGAACTGGTTTGCGTCAGCATGCCCGCCAGCTCCTCGAGTGGAAGCGAATTGATTTGATTGAGAAAGCGCGATAAAGCCGGCGCCTCTAAATTTTCCGCGCCAACAAGTACATGGGCCTGCGAGACGCGGCGCAATCGTTCAGTTGTCTCTTGGAATGGATTCATGTTGACAATCAGCCATTTCGCGCATGCGTAAAAGATTTCAATTTGAATTCTAAATTAAACATTGCCGCTCATTCACTCAGGCGACTCCGGGTCGCTCCAGCCTTCGGGTCTATGTCGCACAATCAAGCCACGGCGTAGATAAATCACTTGCTCGCAAATATTCGTTGCATGATCCGCGATTCGATCGACGGCTTTGACCACGGCTAACAATCGAAATGCGAAAGCCGCGCTGCATGCGCCGTTTTCCACCTGCGTTTCAGTGTCCAGCAAAATTTCAGATTTGAATCTTTCCACGGTGTCGTCAAAGAGCAGCACTTGCCGCGCCAATTCAGCGTCCTCGCGTTCAAGCGAGCGCGTGGCGTCGCGCAACATACCCAGCACGCTGTTAGCCATGACGCGAAAGGTGTTGGGCGCGCGTTCCTTGAATGAGCGCGTATCAAACACGCGTTCTGCAATGGTGACTCCAGCGTCGGCGATACGCTCCAACTCGTTGTTTACTTTCACAATGGTCAAGACGCAACGAATCGAGTGTTCATTGGTTTGTCCCATGGCCAAAAGTGGAACGCTGGCTCGCTCAATTTCAACATCGGCTTTGTCAATGGCCTCGTCAGCCAAGACCACCTCGCGTGCTAATGTCGTGTCGCAGTCAAAGAAGCAATCCACAGCCTTGGTGCAAAGGTCCATGACGCGGCGACCTTGAATTGTCATTTCTTTTTTAAGCGACGCAAGTTGCTGATCAAAGGCACTCATCTTGTGCCATTCTAGCGGCTACTCTTTATTTGTGCCTCTTCTCAGTGTCAATGTTGATCATGTTTGCACCCTGCGCCAAGCCCGTAAGGGTATGGAACCAAATCCCGTGCACGCTGCCGCGCAAGCTGAACAAGGTGGCGCCGATGGAATCACGGTTCATCTGCGCGAAGACCGTCGCCATATTCAAGACGCCGATGTGCGCGCATTGAAGCAACATGTTTGCACGCGACTTCATCTTGAAATGGCGGCCACCAAGGATATGGTCGGCTTTGCGATGGCTATTCAGCCCGCCACGGCCATGCTGGTGCCGGAACGGCGCCAAGAGTTGACCACCGAGGGTGGTCTTGATGCCGCGGGACAAATTCAATGGCTGAGCGAGGTTGTGAAGATGTTGTCGGGCGTGGGCATTCCTGTAAGCCTGTTCATTGACGCCGATCGCAAGCAAATTGACGCCGCAAAAAAAGTTGGCGCAAGTATTTGTGAATTGCACACCGGACCGTGGGCGCACGCGGTCCAGGCCCAGGGCGGCCAATTACTTGGGACACAATCCGACATGGAGCTTGCCACATTGATGATGGCTGCGCACCACACGCGTGAACTTGGAATGCAATTGAATGCTGGGCACGCCTTGAATGTGGCCAATGTCGCGCCAGTGGCGCGGCTGCCGCAATTGCATGAACTTCACATTGGGCATTCCATAGTCAGCCGCTCTATCTTTGTGGGCATGAAAGAAGCGGTGCGTGAAATGAAATCCGCCATGCAGGAGAACTACACATGAGCACGCATGCACAATTGCATTTACCGGGTTGCTGGACCGCCATGATCACACCATTTTCCAGCGATGCGCAGCGTGTGGATGTGGAATGTTTCAAGCAACAGATACGCGCGCAAGCCCAAGGCGGGGTGACGGGAATTGTTCCGTGCGGCACAACTGGCGAGGCGCCAACCCTGTCCGCGCAGGAACATGAGCTGGTGGTCGCCACCGCGGTGGAAACCGCCAAGACATTCAATCTACAAGTCATGGCGGGCGCTGGCAGCAACAGCACCGCAAGCGCGATGAAACTGCACAAAATGGTGGCATCGCTTGGCGCGCATGCCGCGCTGCATGTCGCGCCGTACTACAACAAGCCCAATCAAGAGGGTATCTACCAGCATTTCATGCATATCGCCGACTCCGCCAATTTGCCCGTTGTTCTGTATTCCATACCGAGTCGCTGTGGCGTGGCCATTTTGCCGGAAACGGTGGAGCGCCTTTGCAAGCATCCAAATATTGTGGCCATAAAGGAAGCTACCGGCAGCGTTGAGTCCGCAACCGAAATTCGCCGTCGCTGCGCACTACCCATTTTGTCTGGCGACGATGTGCTTACGCTGGCGTTCGCCAGCGTTGGCGCCGTAGGGGTGGTGAGTGTGATCAGTAATATCATGCCCATGTTGGCGCAGTCGCTGATCCAAGCGTGCTTGAAAAATAACTTTACAGAGGCGCGCGTCATTCATGAAAAACTGTTGCCACTCTCAAGGGGATTGTTGTCGCTTGACACAAATCCCGTGCCTATGAAATTCGCCATGCAAATACTTGGGCTCGATAGTGGCGCGGTGCGGTTGCCATTGGTGAAGGCGACGGCACTTGTCCAAAAGACAATTGGCGAACTTTTGAAACAAGCGGGATTCACCTTGAAGCCCGCGGACCCCATTCCAACGGAGAGAGTGCATTGAGCGATTTGTATTCGGAACAGTACAGCGTAGAGAATTTGCCTTATAAAGTGGCTGTTTTATGCTATGTGTGGGACAAGCAGGGGCGCGTTTTGTTGTTGCATCGCAAGAAGCAACCAAACCTTGGCATGTGTAGTCCGATTGGTGGAAAACTTGAAGTAAGCCAAGGCGAGGGTCCGCATCAGTGCGCCATTCGTGAAATCTCCGAGGAGGCTGGAATAACCCTATCCAGCGATGATGTTCGTTGCCTTGGAGTGGTGAGTGAGAGGGGGTATCAAGGGCACATGCATTGGTTGATTTTCCTGTTTGAAACAACTCGCATGATCGACCCTGCGCTGATTCCTGAAAATGAATTCGAAGAGGGCCGCCTGGAATGGGTTCCACTGAGCGCAGTAGAGACGCGTGAAATACCCTGGACGGATCGACACATTATGTGGCCCGCAGTGCGCAAGCACATGAACGGCGGATTCTTCATGGTGCACATTGATTGCTCTGTTACACCGCCGAGCCATGTCATGTGTGAAAGCAAGTTGCCGGCCGAGTTTCAAAAATAGGTTCAAGCATTACAGCGGCAATCCCGCGCCTGCGGCCACTTCATCGGCCAAGGCGTTGGCGGCGTTGGCGGTGGCGGCCTCGGCAATTAGACGAATAATTGGCTCGGTATTGCTGGCTCGCAAGTGCACCCATCCGCTTGGTAAATCAATTCGGACGCCATCGGTGGTATCCACTTTTGCGTGCGCGTATTTATTTGCGACGCGTTCCAGCGCGGGCTTCACCGCGTCAATTCCACCAACGCCAGCGAGTTCCAGTTTGCGCTTGATCATGGACACGGCAGGAATTTCCGCCACAATCACCGACAGCGTCTTGCCGCGCGTGGCGAGAAGTTCCAATGTCAGAGCAATGGCGCTTAATGAATCACGAATCCAACACACGCTTGGCCAAATCACGCCGCCATTGCCTTCGCCACCAATCACGCTGCTAGTTTTTTTCATACTTGCCACAACATTGGCCTCGCCCACCGCGCTGCGATAGACATGGCTGCCTGCAAATTTTTTAGCCACGGAATCAATCATGCGGCTGGTGCTGAGATTGGTCGCCATGGCGCCGCGACCGGTGCGCTCCAAGACGCGCAGCGCGCACAAAGCCAATGTGTATTCCTCGCCAATGTAGCGGCCAAACTCATCCACAATCGCCAATCGATCGGCGTCAGGATCTTGCGCAAACCCGCAGGAAAATCCGCCTTTGGCAACGGCGTCCGCAAGTTGATGCAGGTTGGCCTGGGTCGGTTCGGGCGTGTGCGCAAACTGGCCCGTGACCACGCCGTTGAGGTGTTCCAATTCCACGCCCAATTCATGCAACAGCATGCGCACCGCGTTGCAACCAGAGCCGTTGACGCTGTCCACCACCACGCGCAATGTTGCGGCGCGTATGGCTTTGACATCAATCAAATTCAACACGCGGCGCACATGAATTTCATCGGCATCGGTTTGCCTTGTCACGGGTGTTCCAGCAAGATGTGTTGTGGCGCTCCCTTCACCCGGGCTTGCATTGCGCAACTCCATTTGGAAGCGTTGAATAATGTCATTCGCCTGCTCCACTCGCGGCGCGGCTCCAGAGGCATCGACGCATTTAAAACCATTCCACTCGATTGGATTATGGCTGGCGGTGGAAATCAACGCGCCGTTCGCCTTGTTGTGCAACACCATCACGCCAATGGTGGGGGTCATGGCCACGCCTAGATCGGTCACATGGCAGCCAGTTTGAACCAGTCCCGCAATGGCGCACTCCAAAAGTTCCGCGCCGCTGTCGCGGCCATCACGGCCAGTGATCACGCGTGGTTGCTCCCGGCAGTGTTCACGCAACCATGAACCAAAGGCTCGTCCAAAAGCCATGGCCACTTTGGGTGTCATGGTTTTTCCAACAATGCCGCGGGCGCCAGACACACTCAACATCAAAGGTGCAGGGTTCATATTGAAACAATAACGCCTTCTCTACACCCATGAAACTGTGCGTATTGCGGCAGATTTGTGAGCAGACCATATACTCAAATACATGTTTGAACTCCGTATCCGCCGCACATTCGCAGCCGCCCACGCCATTGTCATGGCGGGGGTGCGCGAGCCAATGCATGGTCACAACTGGGAAGTCACCGTGGCGGTCAGTGGTGAAACGCTCGACGCCGACGGTTTGTTGTGCGACTTTCATATGCTTGAGCGCGCGGTTGATGAAACAATTCGGCCGTTCATGAACCGATCATTGAATGAGACGGCTCCATTTGACCGCGTCAATCCAACCGCGGAGTTGGTCGCGCGGCATATTGCCTTTCATGTGGCGGCGCAATTGCCAACCACAGTGCGTGTCAAGGAAGTGCGTATTGTGGAAGCTCCGCAGTGTGAGGCCTGCTTCATTGCTCCAAACACCGTGCCAGCCAATCGCTCTCAAGACAGCGTCCATGAAATCGCGCTTGATGCCATGAACGGCGCGCGTGTTCCCCAGCGCGGAGTGGTCCGTTGAAGCGCAACCGAATTCAACGCGATCCAATGGCAGTGGACGCGGGGTCAGCCTTGATCAATTCCACCGAGCCTGTTTCGCTGACCGATCCCGCTCGATTTCTCAATCGCGATTTTGAGTGGCTTGAATTCAATCGCCGTGTTCTTGACATGTCCGGCGACACTGGCGTTCCTTTGCTTGAACGGATTCGATTCTTGAGCATCTTCTCCAGCAACTTGGACGAGTTCTTCATGAAGCGCGTGGGTTCGTTACGCCACCAAATTGAAGCGGGGATGACGGGTCCGGTTGTGGAGGCACTCACGCCCGCCCAGCAATTTGCCGGCATTCGTGAACGAGTCATGATCATGGCAAAAGCCCAAGCAAACATGCTGAAAATGGATTTGTACCCGGCGTTGCGCACGCAGAACATAGAGCTTCTGAAATGGGATGAGTTGAATATCAACGAGCAGAACGAGGCGCGTAAATGGTTCCGCCACAATGTCTTTCCAATCTTAACGCCGTTGGCGGTTGATCCTGGACATCGATTTCCATTTATCTCCAATATGAGCGTGAGTTTGGGCGTGATGCTGCAGCGTCCTGGCGAAAGCGAGCAACTTTTTGCGCGCGTGAAAGTGCCGGAGATTCCTTCGCGCCTTTACCGCGTGCCTGGAACGCGTCGGTGGATTGCGTTGCAGGATATTATTCAACACAATTTAGATGAGCTGTTTCCAGGCATGGAAATTCTCAAAGTGCTTCCGTTTCGCGTCACGCGCAATGCGGAGATTGATCATGACAACGACGACGCCGACGATTTACTGGAGGCTATTCAACGGCAACTTCGCGAACGTCGTTTTGCGCGCGTGGTGCGCATGGAAATTCCAAACAACGCCAACCCGCGCATTCTGAAGTTCTTGATGGACGAATTGGAAATTGATGAAGCGGATATTTACGAGACGGATGGCGTGCTTGACTATGGCGCGTTGAATGAAATTGCGGATGTGGACGATGCCGACCTGCATTTCAGCAGTTGGACACCGCTGAAGCCCGTGGGCTTCGAACACGGAAACTACGACATTTTCGCTCGGATTCGCAAGGGCGATGTGTTGCTGCACCATCCGTACGAAAGCTTCGAGGCCAGCATAGAGCAGTTCATTGAGCAAGCCGCCAAGGACCCCAAGGTGCTTTGCATTAAGCAGAGTTTGTATCGAACTAGCGGCGACAGTCCCTTCATCACCAGCCTTATTCAAGCCGCGGAAACCGGTAAGCAAGTCGCGGTTCTAGTGGAACTTCGCGCGCGCTTTGACGAGGCCAGAAATATCCGCTGGGCCAGAAAATTAGAGGACGCCGGCGTACATGTGGCCTACGGTGTGGTTGGACTCAAGACGCACACCAAAACCGCGCTTGTTGTGCGCCAAGAAGCGAGTGGTATTCGTTGTTACGGACATATTGGAACTGGAAATTACAATTCCAAAACCGCTCGGCTCTACGAGGACATTGGCCTGTTGACATGCGATCCAGAAATCACCGAGGACTTGACTGGCTTGTTCAACTACATGACTGGTCGAAGCCGCCAGCGCGATTACCTGAAGTTATTGATCGCGCCAGTTGCCATGAAGAAGCGATTTCTGCAATTGATTGAAAATGAAATGGCATTGGTTCAGTCAGGAAAGCCCGGCCGCATCGTCGCCAAAATGAATCAACTTGAGGACCGCGGCATCATGGACGCGCTGTATCGCGCCAGCCAAGTCGGCGTGCAAATCGATTTAATTATCCGCGGTTTCTGCTGTTTGCGCCCCGGCGTGCCCGGCCTGAGCGAGAATATTCGCGTGCGCAGTGTGGTGGGACGCTTCTTAGAACATAGCCGTATTTTCTGGTTTCAATCCGGCAAGGACAATCCACTGGATGGCGATATGTACATTGGCAGCGCAGACTGGATGTATCGTAATTTGCAAACCCGCGTTGAGGCGGCAACGCCAATTCTTTTGGCGCAACATAGACAGCGGCTTTGGGATGTTTTGCAAACATGCTTGAATGATTGTCGGCAGTCCTGGCAGATGAGCAGCGACGGAACCTATGCTCGTGTCGCTTGGGATCATCTAGACCCGCGTGATCCGCGCGCTATTGGCGTGCATCAATATTTAATGGACAGCGAGACGCAGCGGCAAGCGCAAATGCAACAAATCAACAATTTGTAATGGCTCCATCAAGATCGCGCCCGTGCGCGTCAACTCGCGCTTGGAATTGTTCCGCCAGAACCCATGCCCGGGCCGGATGCTTTCAATGGCGTTGAAGGGCGATTCAGTCCAAGGTCGTACAATAATTGACTGAAGCGGGTGGGTTCTAAATAAAGTAATGAACCATCCACACTCCACGGTGAATCTGGTCCTGGTTTGCTTTGAAATGGAACCACTGCTGGAATGGCGGTCAGCAACCGGCTTTCGGGTGGAATCGTGATGGCGGAAACCCATTCACCGGAGTACACCTCTTGATTGCGTACTCGTAAGGAATAATTCCAAGTGTCAATTCGAATAGCAACTTTGGTGGGATTGGACAGTTGCAATCGAATGGCGACTTGATTGGTGTCGCTTCCCACTTCCACTACATCCACCGCCATGACTGTAATTCCTGGCGGAGTTGTGCACCCACAAAGAAGCGACATTGCCAATGTGATCATGCACACCATCACTGGGTAGGAGAATAAAATAATTCGAATTTGGCCCATGCACCTTGGCATGGTTGCAATGTATCGTTCAAGTGTGAATCGCGCCCGCACGGCATATTTTCCAATTCGGCTTGCCGCCAGATTTCAGGCGTGGTGCGTCGCGCTATCACTGCTTGCACCAGCCACCATGGCGCAGGAATCCGCGCCCGTCACCATTGACGCCAGTCCCATGGCCACAGAACTATTGCGCCGTGCCAAGGATTCCGCCGCCACAAATCCCGCTGAAAGCGCGCGTTCTTTGCAAGAGGCGGTTGACCGCTTTCCCAACAAGCTGGTTCCCTGGAATGATGCAACCGATCGATATCACACCACGCCAAACGCCGTTGAACAGTTTTTGCGCAGTCATGATGCCGTGCGTGAAAGTTGGTTACGCGCAGAATCCGCCGCCGCCCAGAGGCGCTTTGATCAAGGCGATGTGTTGCAAGTCGCCGAGCTTCGTGGGTTGACACCAGCCGGCTTGCAGGCAATGTTGGCGCTTGCGCAGCAAGCACTTGATCAAGGTCGGCGCGGCGCGGCGCGGCATTGGATGGACAAGGCGCTTCAACATCCATTGCTTGATGCGGCGCAAAAAAAACTTCTTGATCAAGCCAAGCTCGACATTGCGGTGGCCGAAATTCCTGCGCGCGTGGTTGTCGCCACGCCAACCGCTCCAGACAACCAAGATGCCGCGCCGTGGCGTCCGCTGTGGACACAATGGCTTCCAGAATCTTGGCTCAATCGTTCATTCGCTGAAATGGACTCTAAAACAATCTCGCAATCACAAGCTAGCGCCAAGGTGGACGGCTCCGCGCTTGTGGCCAAGGCGCGCTTCACAACTGATGGAGTATTGATCGCGGATGGGCTGGTTGTGCGCTTGCTGGATCGTCTTTCTGGTGTCACTCGATGGCAACGAGCGGTGGGTTCACCGATTGATCGCGCCAGCCTTGCCCCCAGCGATATCACCGTCGCGGTCTACTCCGATGACATGGTGGTCACGCTTCCGGGGAACGCCTTGCCCGAGCCGCGATCCGGCGCGCAACTTAAAGTCACGGCAATTTCATTGCAAACCGGGGCACTTCTGTGGGAAGTGTATCTGGACCGCTTGGGGCAAGATGAATTCACCGAACTCTTTCCACATGGCGATCCACTGATTATCGATGATGTGGTTGTTGTGCAAGCCCGAAAAAATAATTCGCGGCTTGAAAGTGCCGCGTGGTTGATCGCGCTTGATCGAAGGACGGGAGCGTTGCGATGGGCCAATTCACTGGGAGCGGCTGGCGGAGTTCGCTTAACTGTTTCGCGGCCGCTCAGTTCGCCAACGCAGATCAATGGCGATGTGATTGCCGCCACAAGTCTGGGCGTCGTCGCGCGCATAAACGCCTCCAACGGACATGTGATTTGGTTGCGGCGCTGGGCCGCTCCGCTGCGCGAGCCGCGTACTTCAAATCCCGCCTGGCAACTTCCGTCGCCGGTCATCGCCAATCAGTGCGTGTTCTGGATTTCCCCCGATCAAAATACCTTGGTGTGCATGAGCGCAATCGACGGATCGACCAAATGGTCGGCCATGCTTGGTGTCAGCGAGCAACTTCCAGCGGCGCGTGCGTTGCTTGTGGATGACCAGCGTCTTTATCTGTTGTGCGACGATGTGGTGGCGATTGACATTGCAGACCCGCGCCGCGTGATTTGGAAACTCAGCAGTCAAGTCAGCGGCCGCACCGCGGTGCGCGGCGAGTGCGCGTTGGCGACAAACGCACAAGGCCAGCCCATTCTTGCGGTTCCCACGCAAAACCAAGCACTTTTGCTCAATGCCGTTACGGGACACATCATTGGCGAGTTGCCACTGGAGGCCGGAGGCAATCTGACATTTGAAGATGGACAATTGGTCGTCGTTGACGCGCAGCAGATTTCATTGTCTATGCAGGCCAACCAAGGCGAGCAGTTGTTGCTTGCGCGTTTAATGCAGGACCCCAAGGATCCACGGCGTGGTATCGCGTTGTTTGAATTTGGTCGCGCATGGGCGCGGCAAGATTTAATGTTAGAGGGTGCTAGGGCCATGTCCAGCGCGATCAATCAAAGTGATTCAGCATCAATCGAGTTGCGCGATCAAATTATTGGAAAAATTTTAACCGTGTTGTCCATGAAAGAGATTGATCAAGGCGCACAAACACAACTGCTATCAATCGCCAACGAATGCGCGCGATCTTCTTCGCAAAAAGCGGCGGTGGCTTTGCGTATTGGTGATCGAGCAGCCCAGCAAGAGCGTTGGTCAGAGGCGCTTGAGCAGTGGGTCGCGCTTATGGAATCGAAAGAAATGGGAAATGAAATGGTGGGGGAGGAACCGCGAAAAATATCCGCTAAAGCGGCCGCACTTGAACGCATTCTTTCCAATCCACAAACACTCACTCTAGCGCTACGCAAAAAAACCGCTCAAAAAGCCTTGGAATACACGCAAAAGTGCGACGCGCTCGCTTTCATCCACGCAGTCCATATCGCGGCATTGCTGGCGTGCACTCCCAGCGATGCCCAACAGGTTTTGCAAGTAGCAAAACTTCGAGCCCATAGCATGGATTGGCTAGAGAGCGAAAAAATCTGCGATGCTATGAATCAACTCAATCCGCCAGGAATTCGTTGGCCGCGCGAACTGACTCCCACGACTTATCCAAATTTAGGTTCCGCCCAGGCTGTTGCCACCACGCTTGCGGGCCGGCTGCTCACTATGGAGCCAGAGGCGCAGCGCGAGCGCGGACACGCATCCATGTTGTTCGCGGAGCCCGCGTCCCTATTTCTTCGCAGTGCTGAAAAACTTGACATTCTTTGGCGTGCCAATTTTGGCGACCGCGATCCATCGGTCATGGCCATGCTGCCAAACATTGTGCTTTGGTGTCCCCAATCCTATGAAGATGGCGCGCTCTTGGCGTTGAATCCAAAGGATGGCGCGCAAGTTTGGCGAATTGATTCCGCGGCGTCACTGTTTGACGCGCAGGCGGGAGTTCAGGCACAGGCTGTTGATGTATCCGAAAGCGTTGAACCGCCAGCCATCGCATGTTTGCGTGCGGGTCCAGTCTGCGCGCTTGTAAGCACGAATGGACAGATGAGTGGCGTGAACACCACCACCGGAGCGCTGCAATGGAAATTTGTATCCGCGATCCATGACATTGACGCCATCAAATCGTCATCCACAATGGTGGCAATCGCTGGACTTGAGATTGCAACGAAAGAGGAGCTTTCCAACAATCCCACCAGAATTGAATTGGTGAATTCCCAAGATGGAACAGTCATGGCACAGCGTGTTTTGCCTCCGGAGTGGGGTCGAATTCGTTGGATGAACATTCATCCTGACTGTCTGCTGATTGCCACCGAGGAGGTGATTGCAACGCTCGAACTTGCGTCTGATTTGCCAACTCGATGGACACAGAATGACCGTCGTTATAAAGATTCGCCTCCCGCCCAAATTGTGGACGCACTTTGTTTGATACGCGAGCGTTCTGGAAATACCGTTCCTTTTGATATGGCCAATGGCCAAACAAGGCCGCTTGCGTTCATCGGTCCTTCGAGTGGGGAATGGGAAACGAATCTAAAGTTGTCCCAACCCACGCTCTTTCCATATCACAATGATTGGATTTCGTTGCGTTCGCAGCGACTTGGCATGTATGACGCGACTGGTTTACTGCAAGGCGCGGACGCGGTCGCTGTGGATCGGCGTTTTGAAAATCTCATTCTTGCAGAGAAGTCGGTCTTTGTTCTGGATACGGCGCGGCCTGAAATGATTGAGGAGTATTCCGCCGGCTCGGTGATTTTTTTACGAGAGTTTTTGCCGAGTGAGGGGCTGCGAGCCGCTACGGCGCCAATACCAGTTCGCAGCACGCTAGGCCGAATCGCAAAGACTGACGCTATAAATGGATGGATTTTTATTGGGGGCGACGACAAAACCATTGCAATTCCTGCTCCATTGTCCCATTGACAAATAGCCCATTCTCATAGATAACCCTATATAGATTTCTATGAGCACGCCCACAATGACCGCCATCTCCTCCCCCAAAAAAAATATTTTTTCAATATTGTTGACGCGTCAAACGCCCGCAACTGTAATGAGCGGTCCCGACGATGATGAGGATATTAATCCTTTCGAAGATGACGACGACGATTTCGCCGAGGAAGATGATTTTGGCAATGAAGATGTCGAAGTAGAAGAAAAAGAAGAAGTCGAAGAGGAAGACGACGATCTTGATGACGACGAAGAAGAAGTCCCCGATGTAGTCGATGGCGATGAATCCAACGACGACGACGACAATGATGACGACGACGAC
>SYAC01000015.1 GCA_005787685.1 Planctomycetia bacterium | reverse complement strand
GCCAGTGCCACGCGTTTACGCTGGCCGCCGGAAAGCGCCGCGGGCATGACATATATTTTGTCGTTCAAGCCCACCAGGTGCAGCACATGCTCCACCATGGCTCGCGCCTTGGCGCCAGTGGCAACGCCGTGTTCAACCAGCGGAAAAGAAATGTTCTGCTCCACCGTGAGCGAATCAAACAGCGCGCCCTGTTGAAATAAATATCCAATATGCCTTCGAGGTCCTGTCAATTGACGCTCGCTGAGTTGGTCAATGCGTAGGTCGCCAAACCACACGCTGCCTTGGTCGGGTTTTTCCAGCCCCACCAAATGGCGCAGCAGCACGCTCTTTCCGCAACCGCTGGCTCCAAGAACCACCGTGGTCTGACCGCGGAGAAAGTGCATATCCACGCCTTTCAAGACATGCAGGTCCCCAAATGATTTATGCAGGTCCTGAACCTGGAATGCATTGGCGTTGATCACATCCCCATCATGCCCACAGGCGGGCGATTTGCGCAAGTGGCCTTTCCATAGTCCATAGCTTGTTGCGCAAGTATTGGGGATTTTTTCTTGCCCAGGCATTGCCCCAACAATTCCCCCGCACGGCATGCTCGAAAATCGTTAGGCTTCTTGCCATGTCCTTTGAGAATCGTGATTGGATACGGCCGCGCGCTCAGCCACGCATGGCCATACCACAATGGTCCGTCACCACATGGATCATCGCCATTTGTGTTGCCGTGTTCGTGATCGACGGCTTCCTGGGAAAAACAATTCCAGGATGGATGTTTGTTGGTTCCACCGATCTCAATGGCCAGCCACTTTCCCCAACTCAACTCAACCAGGCGCGGCCAATCGGTGAAATGAAATCGCTTTCAATGGCGCCCTTAGATCCCGCTATTGCACAATTGATCAGAGAGGTCGCAAAAACTATTCCATTCAGCCGCGCCAATATTGGGATTGAGCCGCTGCAAATAAATGATCAAATAGTTGGCTTTGCCTGGTTTGAAGCCACAACTCCCTTGCAGGCGTGGCTGCATTTTTCAACCAGCACCGCGCTGTGGAGCGGCGACAGTCCGCCAGGGCGCGGCTTGGAATTGTGGCGCTTCATTGGCTTTCAATTCCTGCACGCCGACTTGAGCCACTTACTGTTCAACATGATGGCGCTGTATTTCTTTGGTCCCATTGTGGAGCGATATTTAGGCGGCAAGCGCTACTTGGCGTTCTATTTAATTTGCGGCATTGCAGGCGCTGCCATGTATCTCATGCTGAACTTTTTGGGTATTCAAGCGAACGCCATGTTTCCAAATAATAAAATTCCATTTGTGCTGCCAAACGATCCAACCACATCGCTGGTTGGCGCGAGTGCTGGAATATTTGGAGTGATTATGGCCGCCGCGTTTTTAGCGCCCACCGCGCAAGTCTTGTTGTTCTTTATTTTGCCCATGCCGCTGCGCACATTGGCGTACGCGTTAGTGGTCATCGCACTATGCGCCATCTTCTTTGGCTTCAGCAATGCCGGTGGCGAAGCGGGGCACTTGGGCGGTGCGATCGCGGGCTATTGGTTCATTCGTCATCCAGATTCATTGCATGGACTTTTGAACTTGCTTGGCAACGCCGATCCCACCAGCCGCACGCGCAAACTCAAGGCCAGTAAGGGGCGTGACTCGGGTCCAGACGCCGCCACCATTGACCGCATCTTGGATAAAATCCGCAAGGGTGGTCTGCAAGCGTTAAGTGCTTCTGAGCGCGAGATACTGCGCGCCGCCAGCCGTAAGCAGCGGTAAGCGCGCATTCCCCATGGCGATTCAATTTTCAATTCTTCAGAAATCCACAGAAAATCAAGCGCGATTGGGCATGATCACAACGCCCCACGGCGAAATGCAAACGCCCGCCTTCATGCCCGTGGCCACCGCCGCCGCCATGAAGGGCATTACGCCGGCGCAAGTCCAAGCCACGGGTTCGCAGTGCATTCTCAACAACACCCTGCATCTCATGTTGCGCCCCGGCGACGAGAATGTGGCGAAACTTGGTGGCGCGCACAATTTCATGCGCTGGAACGGACCAATCTTGACCGACTCCGGCGGCTTTCAAGCATTTTCCATGGCCGCCATCCGCGACATTGACGACGATGGCGTCACATTTAAATCTTTTGTGGATGGCGCGCGTGTGCGCGTGACTCCGGAGCGCAGCATTCAAGCGCAAAATAATATTGGCGCGGACATCATCATGGCCTTTGATGATTGTCCGCCGAGCGCCGGCCTCGACGCGTCCACCGCGCGTGTGGAGCAAGCCATTGAACGCAGCGCGAAGTGGTTGGCGCGCTGCAACCAAGCGCACGCGCGCAAGAGCGATCAGGCGTTGTTTGGAATTGTGCAAGGCGGCACATCGCTCGCGCTTCGCGCGCGCAGTCTTGAACTGACGCAACAAATTGATTTGCCCGGCTACGCCATTGGCGGCGTGGCAGTTGGCGAAAGCACGCAAGCCATTTGCGATGTGGTGCAATTCACCGCCAGCAAGTTGCCCCAGCACAAACCGCGCTATTTAATGGGCGTGGGATACGCCCACGACATTGCCATGGCCGTTGCCGCGGGCGTGGACATGTTCGATTGCGTCCTTCCCACGCGCAATGGGCGCAACGGGTTGGTCTTCACCAAGCAGGGGCCAATTCGCCTGCGCAACGCCGTTCACGCCCAAGATTCTGGCCCAATTGAAGCCAATTGTGACTGCGAAACCTGCGCGGGGGGATTTTCCCGCGCCTACCTGCGGCACCTATTTATGGCGGGGGAAATGCTTGGGCCCACCCTGGCCAGCGTCCACAACATCCGTTTCTATCAAAGACTGCTGCTAGACATTCGGCATGCAATCGGTTGCAATGCGTGGTCGTCGCTTCAAGAGGCGTGGCCGTGTCTAGCGGCCAGCCCCCAAAGCCTTCATGGAGATACTGAATGACTCATGTAATAGCGTTTCAAGGTCCTGCTCTTGCGGGTCAGCCCGCCACTCCCGCGCCAACAATGGTCAATGGTGTGGCCACTCCAACAACCGCCGCACCCGCTGGCGCAGCGCCACCACCAGGCGCCGACATGTTCTGGATTTTGATTCCAGTGCTGGTGATGATGATTTTGTTTAGCACCCTCAGTGGCCGCAAGCAAAAGAAGGCGCGTGCCAAAATGCTTTCTGAGTTGCGCAAGAATGACCGCGTGGTCACCGCGGGCGGAATTATTGGCAGCGTGGTCGAAGTGAAGCCGGATGTTGTTGTGCTTCGCGTGGATGAGGGTCGAGAGACCAAAGTCACATTCACCCGCGACGCCATTACAAGCATCTTGGATCGCGCGAATAGTGAGACCTCCGAAGTTCCAGCCACTTAACAATGCTCTGCGTTTGCATGAATGCAATTGGCTTTTATTTCATTGTTCAGACAGATTTGATTTGACGACATCACGACAGAAAAAAATTTCTGTGAAAGGGTTTGAATGAATCGGCTTCCGCTTCAAGTAACTTTTGTTCTAGTCATAACCGTCGCTTTAATTTGGAGCGTGTGGCCTTTAAATAAATCACTGCGCCTTGGCAAGGATTTGCGCGGTGGTGTGAGCCTGGTCTACGCGGTCAAGATGCCTGACAACGCCCAACCCGAGTTGGTTCTCAAGCAAGTCATTGATGTGCTCAAACAGCGCGTCAACCCCACCGGCGTGCTGGATATTTCCTTTGTGCCCCAAGGACGCGACCGCATTGAAGTGGTCATGCCATTGCCGGGCACGGAGGTTCGACAAAAGCAAGTCACTTTCCGCCAAGTGTTGGCCGATCTGGTCAAGCGCAGCGGAATTGACGCCACCGAACTCAATCAAACATTGGCCAGTGGCACAGCGCTGGCGCGCTTTGGTGGGACCGACAGCGCCTTTCAAGCGAAGATCACAAAGTTGCAAGCGGCGTTTGATCAAGTTGCCACAACGCGCGCGGCTTTGGACGAAGCCACCAAAAGCGGCGCCGATGTGTCGGCCGCGGAAGATGCCTTTGCCAAAGCCGATCTTGCTTTGGAATCCCAGTTGTCCGCGGTGGCAGGGAAGGGCTTGAATGAATCGCGCGTCTTGCGCGTGTTAGCTCTTGATAATTCGCCTAGACCTTTGCGCAACGCCCAAGGCGTCGTTGAGTTGCAAGCCAACGGCAGTCCGCAGATGGGACCAAGCGACCGCGAGCGTGGATTGCAATCCATTCGTAATGAATTCGCCGGCTCCGCCAAGGATCTTGACGCCATGCTTGAGGCGTTCACGCAGTACGAGGCCGTTCGCACCAGCTTGGATGATCCAGAGGATCTCAAACGCCTTTTCCGTGGCGCGGGTGTCCTTGACTTTAGAATTGCCATGAGTAATCGCATGCCCGAGGGCGTGAATCCAGATCAAATGCGCAAGGACTTGGCCGAGCGTGGTCCCATTGGCTCCGCCAACGCGCTTGCGGCTTGGTTTCCCATCAATGATCCCAAGCAATGGGGCGATAAACCAACCGATATTGACGCATTGCTGCGCGATCCTGCCAGTTACTTCGCCAGCCGTGATCTGATTGGCGCCAGCTATGACGGCAAACCGTACTTGCTGCTGTCAACCGCGCCCGAAAAGATTTTGACCCACTCCGGTGATGGCAATACATGGAGCATGGAGCGCGCCTCGCGCAGCATTGATGAACTCGGTCGAACAAGCATTGCGTTTCGACTTGACACTGCGGGCGGTCAAGAAATGGGCCGGCTCACGGGTCCACATATTGGACGCGCCATGGCCATTGTGCTGGACGGTCAGGTCTACACCGCGCCCAATTTGCAAAGCCGCATTGGTGGCAGCGGTCAAATCACCGGCAGCTTTGACGAGGAGGAAATTAAATATCTCATCCGCGTTCTCTCAGCGGGCGCGCTTGAAGGTCAACTGAGTTCAGAACCTGTCAGCATGAATGTGCTTGGTCCATCTATAGGCGCGGACAATCTCGAGCGCGGCTTGGCGGCCGTCATACTTTCGATTGGCGTGACCGCTGTGGCCATGCTGCTGTATTACTTTGTGGCTGGATTCATTGCCAACTTGTCGCTCATTGTGAATGCCGCGATTATTTTTGGCGTGATGAATTTCATGGACGCCACATTCACGCTGCCTGGCTTGGCCGGTATTTCGCTTGGTGTGGCCATGGCAGTGGACGCCAATGTGTTGATTTACGAGCGCATTCGCGAGGAACTTGTGGACAATCATGAAAGCTTGCGCAACGCCATTCGCCTGGGTTTTGCGCGCGCATTCTCCGCCATCTTTGACGGCAACATCACCAATTTGATCGTGTGCTTGGTGTTGATCTTGTTCGCAGGAACGGAAGTCAAGGGCTTTGGCGTCACCATGGCCATTGGCGTGTTCGCCACATTCATCTCCGGTTTGTGGATCACGCGCATCTTGCTTGCCGTGTGGTCAGGTTGGATGGGTCAACGCACGTTGCCCATGCTTCCAATTCAATTTCCGAGCGTGTCCAGGGCGCTGAAGCCAAATATTGATTGGATCAGCTTGCGTCCAATGTTGCTCACGGTCTCGCTTGTTGTGGCCCTTCTGGGAATGGTCATGGTCTTGGCGCGTGGTGGCGATATTTTTGAAACCGAGTTTCGCGGCGGCGTGTCGATGAACATGAGTACACGCCAAGCCAAGAGCGGCGAGCAGGCCGACGCCTCTGGCCGCTTGTTGTTGTCGCGCGTTGATGTGGAAAATAAAATTCGCGCCCAAGGTGTGGCTCTGGCGAGCGATCCCATACTCGCTCAGTTGCAAGATGCCAATGTGTTGACCGTGGGTGACCAAACCAAGGATTTTCGCGCTAGTTCATTCCAAATCAAGGTTGGCAATCCGCCATCCGTAGACGATGAGAGCAAGATCACATCCACCATCACCAACGCGGTTATTGGGGTGCTGGCCAGCGATCTTGACGCGCGTCTACCGTCTACATTCAACGGCGCCGGCGACTCAGCCTATGCCAGCCGCACATTTACCTTGGAAAAAACCAAACTTGGCGACAATATTGGTCGACCTGGTTTGGATAGCCCAGTGGGCTCCTATCGCGGTGGCGTGGCCGTGGTCATTGACAACATCAATCCGCCAATCACAAGCGAGGATTTGCAGCAGCGCATCGCTCGCCTGCGCAATCAACCGGACTTCTCTGAAATCGCCGGCCGCGACACCTTGGTGGTTGGCTTGTCGCCAGTTGATCCAACCAAGCCAGAATTGGGCCAACGCAGCGTTGCCGTATTGGTGTCGGACCCACAAGTGAATTCACTCAAGGGTTCCGTGGACACCTGGGACAGCAATCTTGCGGCCAAGGAGTGGAAATTAGTTTCTGCCGCTGTTGGACAGGGCACAACGCTGGATCAAGTCAGCAGTTTCAGTCCGGCAGTGGCGCGAACATTGGTGGCCAACGCCACGGTGGCCGTGTTCATGAGTTTGTTTCTCATGCTTGGCTACATCTGGGTGCGCTTTGGTTCTTTCCGCTTTTCATTCGCGACCGTCTTGGCAGTGCTCTTCAATTTGTGTATCTGCATTGGCTTCTTATCCATCAGTCGCACATTGGGTGAAACCGCATTAGGCGCATCCATATTGATGAGCGATTTCCGCATAGATTTGAATGTGGTGGCTGGATTGTTGACCATTGTTGGATACTCGCTTAACGACACGGTGGTCATTCTTGATCGCATCCGAGAGAACCGCGGCAAGGCCACGTACCTCACGCGTGCGGTGGTGAATCTCAGCATCAATCAGACTTTTAGCCGAACCATATTGACCGGTGGTAGCACCATTGCCACTGCGATTATTTTGTACTCACTTGGAGGCACTGGCATTCGTCCGTTCGCCATTACTTTCCTGGTTGGTTTGATCGCAGGAACGTTCTCCAGCGTTGCAATCGCGGGAACAATTGTCTATCGTAAAAATGAAGATCCCACAGCCCAAGAAATATCCGAATCTGATTCACGCGCGACTGGCAAGGCGCTTCGCGCATAAAAATTGAAATTGGAGAAACATCATGAATAAATCTCTTCGAGCGTTGGTCGCAGTCATCGTTCTTGCTTTTGCCGCCACCGGTTTGTATTACGCGTGGTTCGCACCAACCAAAGGCCTTGAACAAGTGGATGTTCGAAAGCCCACGGGGGATCCTGTGCCCACTCCAAAGCCCGCTCCATTTCAAGAATTGCCCATTACCGCCGTGGAGGTCAAGGGCCAATCGTCGGGCTCATCAGAGCCACAAACAATCGTGATCGCATCGCCAAGCCTTACGGTTGAGCCCAAGCCCGCGCCATCTTCTGCCACACCATCCAATGTTCCTGCGGGATTCACGGTTGAAACTCCGCCATTGCAGCCGTTGCCAACCAACTTGCCCGGATTCACCCCGGTCACCGTCACTGGCGCCGCCGTGGTTGGAGCAAGCGCGCAAGCAACTCCAGCTTCAGCAACAACCGCTCCAGCAACAGCGCCAAAAGCTCCCGTCGCTTCTCCAGTCATGCCGCCTCAAGTGCCGGTTGTCGCGCCAAAAACTGTGAGTGCGCCACCACCCGCCGCCTCCACCATTCATGTTGTTGTTGAAGGCGACACATTGACATCCATCGCCAAGCAATATTGGGGAACATCCCAAGGCTGGGAAAATATCGTGAAGTCAAATCCAGGATTGACTCCAACCAATTTAAAATTGGGAGCCAAATTGAATATTCCCGCCAAAGACAGCGCGCTTACCGCGCCAGTCAAAGTGTCAACGGGCGCTTCGAGTACGCAGACCACTGGCGGCTATGAAATTGTTTCAGGTGACACGCTGTCCAAGATTTCCAACAAGGTGTATGGCGACGCAAAATATTGGGGATTCATATACGAAGCCAACAAGCAGGCTATTGGACAAGATCCAGCGGTGTTGGTGGTGGGAAATATTTTGACCATTCCAGCCAAGCCAGGCAGCGCCGTGACGAAGCCGACCAGTGCGCCCACAAGTTCGCCGACAAGTGCGCCCACAAGTTCGCCCACAAGCGCGCCCACAAGTTCGCCGACAAGTGCGCCCACAAGTTCGCCCACAAGCGCGCCCACAAGCGCGCCCACAAAAGCGCCCACAAGCGCGCCCACAAAAGCGCCCACAAGCGCGCCCACAAGTTCACCCACAAGTTCACCCACAAGCGCGCCCACAAGCGCGCCCACAAGCGCGCCCACAAGCGCGCCCACACGAACTCCGCCTATCGATTCGCCAACGAAGCCGTGATGCAATTTTCGCGCAGACGCGCCAGATTCAGGCCGCCAATCACAATGCTTGTGATGTGTTTGTGTGCCAATATCCAAGGCAACACGATCTTGGGTTGAAGTGTTCCGCTGGCTAGCGGTTTTTTCACAAAGACGGCTTTACCCAATGAATGCGCCAATGGAAGCATTCGCAGCATCTCGGTGGCATCGGGGTGGATTTCCAGCATGACCGCGTCGATCAATTCATGCTTGAGCGCCTGCTCGGCGCCCAGAATTGTTTTGGATGAGAATCCAATGCTGCCAATTCGCGATTCTCTTTTGAATTCAGCCAACGCCTCCACACAACCGCTGTCATGCAGAATGGCCAGGTCGTTTCCGTTGGAGTGCACAAAGACGGCGTCAACAAATTCGCACCGCAGCGTGCGCAAGCTTTGAAGGACGCTGTGTTGAACGGCGGCGGGGGAAAAATCATGCCGCGACTCGCCGTCTACAAAAGTCTCGCCCACTTTGGTGCTGATAAATAATTCCGCACGCTGCGCAGGGCTGATTTGTGCGAACACCTTTCCCAATCGCTCTTCGCTCAGTCCATAGGCTGGGGCCGTGTCGAATAAACGAACTCCGTCAGTCATCAATTGTTCAATCAGTGCCATGGCGTCGCGCTCGCTCGGAATTTCAAATGGGTTTGGATATTTCGCCCCAAGATTGCGACCAATCTTGAACGCGCCCCAGCCAATCACGGGCACGGCTTTATGCAAGCGCGCCGCGGAGCGTGTTGGAATAGGCAAGCAATCGTCAAAGGCAAGAGGCTTGGGGGTCATGCAATTGGGTTCCATTGCGCGGTGTCCCATGGGCGCGCCGCCAACACAGGTCGCGCTAAATCAGCAGGCCAATGGAGGGGTTCACGCGCGGCGGGCGCGGTGATGCTGAGTTGTTTCATCATGGCGGCGGCGGCCATAGGCGCCAGCACTAATTTCACCGGCCACATCGTTGTCACGTTGGCGCATGTGCTGGTGAATGCTTTGGGGGGTCGTCGTCCATCGCCGGTGCGTGGCTCGGCTCGAATCACCGGGTAACTGGAAAATTCGCAGCCTTTGAACGCGAGGGCGGGAACGCACTTTTTGATTTCAGTCATGGCGTACACGGCAAATTCGCTCTCACTCATGGCGGTTCCGTCCTCCGCAATCTGTCCGCCAACATGCCACACAACATCGCTAGCCACGTCACCAACGCAATCACTGGTCACGGTGATTCTGGTTTTTGCGCCATCAATGCAATGACCAAAAACCATCGGAAGCGCTCCGCGAATCATGGCTTGTCGCAGAGGCCGCCGCTGCATGGGAGTATCCGCAATATTGGCCAAACCCAGAATATCCTGATTGCCAACGCCCGCGCTCAAGATCAAATGGCGCGCGCGCACGCATACGCGGCGGGAACTTTCAATCTCAATGTCAACATTATTTTTATTCTGACGAACATTGGTCACGCACCCCTGAAGCAGGCACCGCGCATGCGGCTTGGCAAGCTCGCTGAGCAGTGAAATAGGGTCGATTACAGTTTCGCCCAGCGTTAAAACTTCACCACTCACACCCGCAAGCCAAGCCGGACGCAAGGCATCATCCAGCGCTTCAGGGCGAGTTCGCAAAGCCAATTTCGCACCCAACATTCCTGCGGCGCCGCGCACGCCCGAGGTGCGCCACAAATAACATTCACGCGTCAACACGCGCACATTGTTGAGGTTGCCTTTGGTGGCATCAAGCATGTCAACCCATTCAAGCGCGGCCTCGCTGGCCTCCTTTGCGTCATCGCCCGCCAAGCCGCCCAGGGAATATTTCACGCCCGCATGAAGAATGCCTTGGCTTGCAGTGGTTTGCCCAAAGCCCAGCGAATTATTTTCAACCAACAGGGCGCTCATGCCAGCGGCGCGCATGGCGCGCAATGCAAAAAGTCCAGCGCAACCGCCGCCAACTATCAACGCGTCAATATTTATTGGTTCACTCATGGGGAAATACGCTTGCGGATGCTATCCTGCTTCGCGCGCACTACCACGAACTTTCATGCAAAGAAAATTATGACAATTCAAGCAGTTCTTATTCCTGGAGATGGCATTGGTCCTGAGGTATCCTCTGCTGTATGCCGCATTCTTGCGGCCGCCAAAGCGGAAATTCATTGGCTGCGCCATGACGCTGGACTTGCGGCCGTAGAGGGGGGTTCCAAAAGCACATTGCCCGAGTCCACGCTTGCCGCCATTCGTGAGTATGGCGTGGCGCTCAAGGGGCCCTGCACCACTCCGGTGGGAACCGGGTTTTCCAGCGTGAATGTGGCGCTTCGAAAAACATTGGGTTTATACGGCGCAGTCCGACCCATTCGCAGTTTGGCCGGCGTGCCCACGCGCTTTCAAGAGGTGGACTTGGTTGTGATCCGCGAAAATACCGAGGGCTTGTACGCGGGCATTGAGAATGAAATCACCCCAGGCGTGGTCACCAGTTTAAAGGTGGCTACGGAACTTGCTAGCCGCCGCATCGCTGAGTTCGCCTTTCAATACGCCAGCGATCGTGCCCGCAAAAAGATTTCCGTGTTCCACAAGGCCAACATTATGAAGATGAGCGACGGCTTATTCATTCGCTGCGCCAAGGAAGTGTCCCAAAAGTGGATTGGCAAGGTCCACTACGAGGAGATCATTATTGACGCCGCGTGTATGCGCCTGGTGCAGGACCCAACTCGCTTTGATGTGATCTTGATGGAGAATTTGTACGGCGATATTGTCAGCGACCTGGCCGCGGGCTTGATTGGTGGTTTGGGCGTTGCGCCCGGGGCAAACTTTGGCAATGAGTACGCCGTCTTTGAAGCAGTGCATGGATCTGCGCCGGATATCGCGGGCAAGGGCATTGCGAATCCACTCAGCTTATTGATGAGCGCGGTGATGATGTTGAATCATTTGGCCGTGACGCGCCATGTGCCGCAATTCAAAGCTATTGCCGATCGCGTGCGCGCGGCCTATGACCGCGCCCTGCAAGATGGCCAAAAGACTGGCGACATTGGTGGAACACTTTCCACCGAACAATTCGCCGACGCGGTCATTGCGCGGCTTTAAAGATTTAAAGAAAAGTCGCAAGTCTCAAAGCGAGTCTGCAAACTTGGCCTAAAAACAACGCCGCCTGACTTTCGGAGCGAAACACACTGCAGCCCCCACAAGGGCTCAGTATGCAACTCGGAGACCCGCCGAGCGCTCCGCCAATCAGGCGGCATAATCAACATACTTGCTAGTTGTAAATTTCCAAACGGAATATCCAAAGATTGCATAAGTTCATTGAATAATTTAAATAAAATTGCAATCGAGTTGTTCCCTCACAATTCAGCCAATCTTGGCGTAGGTGGACAAAGACTAAGGCGCCGCAGGCGTTTCCACCGCAGAAGCGGCAATTCGACCATCCTCACCCACCTGGTCCACCTTGACGGACACGCGCCGGCTCACGCCGCGCTCGGCCATGGTGACGCCGTGAAGCTCGTGGCAGGCCTGCATGGTGCGTTTGTGATGGGTGATAATAATGAAGTGGCTTCGATCCAAGAATGGGGGCAGTGCTTTGGTAAAGCGCTCTACATTGGCCTCATCAAGGGCGGCGTCAACTTCGTCCAGAATGCAGAACGGACTGGGACGGCTGCGGAAGATGGCCATAAGCAGAGCCACGGCGGTCATGGTTTTCTCGCCACCTGAAAGCTGACTGATCACGCGCGGCTCTTTGCCAGGGGGCTTGGCGCGAATTTCAACACCGCTTTCAAGCCAATCAATTTCCCCGTTCTCCATTGGAATCAAATACAAGTCGGCGCTGCCGCCGCCAAAGAGACGGCGGAACATTCCGTCGTTGCCCGCGAAGCGCTCGCGCACGGCCTCGAATGTTTCCTTGAACTTGCGGCGGCTGACATCATCCAGTTTCACAACCAGCTCGCTTAATCCCGCGCGCGCCTCATCAATGTCGCCCACTTGATTGGCCAGCTCCTCGTTCTTGCCTTCGAGTTGCGCGAGTTCGTCAATGGCCTCCATATTGACATTGCCCAACTTCTTAATTTCATCGCGCAGTTGCTCGGCCTCGCGGCTCGCGGCTTCACGATCGGGGGTCATGAAGCCCGGCGAGGAACGCTCGATCACATACTGCGCATAGCCCAAGGACAAATCAATGCTCAATTCAGTCAGCGTGCTTTCCTCTATGGATTCGCGTCGAACCTCCGATTCTCGGCGGTCCATTTCAACCGACGAGTGATCGCGCTCCACGCGTACAACCTCGTCACGAACAACCCGCAGCGCCTCGGCGAGTTGCTCGGCCAATTGCACGGCGAGTTCGAGTTGCTGCGCGACAACGGCCACTTGCGCGGCGGCGGCCTGGTGACGATCCGCGGCCTCCAACATTTGCGCCTCGGCTTGCGCTTGTTGACGGGCCAAGTCCTGCGAACGCTCCGCGCGTCGCTCAGACTCCGATTGCAAATCGGCATCCTGCAATTTCGCCTCGTCAAAAGAATTTTCCAGCAAGCGTCGCTCGCGTTGGCGACCTTGCAACAGCGCGCCAAATTCACCAGCTTGGCTACGGGCAACCGAAAGCAGTTCGTTGGCAGACTCCATGGCAAGACGATTTCCGTCGGCGGCTTGCGTGGCAAGCGCAATGGCCGTGCGTTCATCTGCAAGAAGTCGATCCAGGCTTGCCACCTTGGCCGCGCCATCGCTGCGCTCGGTGTCAATTTCACGCAGGCGACGATCGGCCTCGTGGCGCTCAAGTTCCGTGCGGTCGCGGTCATGGCGAACGCGTGAGCCAAGTTGCTCCAATCGATCCGCCTGATACTGCGCATCCAATCGACTGCGCATGGCGACCTTCATGCTTTCATCGGCATCGCGGTGGCGCGCGGCGGCAATTTTGGATTCCTCGGTCAAGCCGGACAAGTCGCCTTCGGCCATGGAAATTTCCACCGAAATGGCGCCAATGGCGGCCTCTAATTCGCCGCGCTCAACGCGCCGCGCCAACACACCCGAGCGCAAGGCGCGCGCGCCAGTGATGTGGATTTGTCCGCGATGATCCAACATGGCGCCGCAGCGGCTCACCAAGGTCGCTCCGCGGAATTCGCCAGCGGCCAAACGCAGCGCCATGGGTAATGACTCAACAACAAACGCATCACCAAGCAAGGCGTTCACCAGCGACTTCAACTCCGGGCTGCAGCGCACGGCGTGCGCCAGGGACTCTACGCCTGGAGTTTGCGGGCGCGTGGCGGCGGGGTTGGACGGCATATCAATTGCGCCAATTCGAACGCGGCCTTCTTGGCCACGAATGGAATCCACCGCACTCTCAAGATCCGTGTGAGTTCCCACCAACAACATTTGTAAATCCTCGCCTAGCGCGGACTCAATGTATGTGGCGTGCGCGCTGTCGGTTTCGATCAGATCGCCAAGCATGCCGGCTAACCACGGATAATTTTGGCGCTCGGCCAAAATACGTTTCACCGCCTCGTCCAAGCCTTCGCCCATGGATGCCATTTCATCAAGCAAGCGCAAACGACTTTCCAAACTTGACCGCTCCTCGCGCCGTGATGACAGCCGCGCCATGGCTTCGGCTTGTCTATCACCAACGGCTTCCACCTCGTTGGCCTGCGCTTGCAGTTGGGTATGTAGGCGCTCAATTTCCTTTTCCGCCACTTCGCGCGATTTCAATTCATTGGTGCGCTGGGTTTCAAGCGTGGCCAATTCATGTTGCAAACTTTCCACGCGCGCCGTGAGACGCTTGACTTCCTCGTTGAGCAGTGGAACGCGCTCGTCCATGGCAGCCAAACGGCCGGCCGCACGCGCTCGTTCTCGCTCCACGCCGGAAGCGGTGTCGCTGCGTCGGCGCATTTCTTGCTCAGATTCGCTTAACTTTTCAGAGGCCGCCGCGCGCTCGCGCGAGGCGCTGGTGGCGGCAAGATCAGCTTCAGCCACAAGCGCCTCGGCCGCCCCGGTTAACGCTTGGGCGTCTTCAAGACTGGCCGTCAGCTCGCTTAATTTGGTTTTCATGGCGGCAATACGCTGCGCCTCTGTTTCCGCTGCCGCTAAATTTTCGGCGCGTGCTCCCTCTAAAAACTCCAATCGTTGCTGGCATTGACGCTCCACGCCAACGGACTCAAGTTGCGTTTGCTCCAGTGAATGGCGTCGATCCAACTTTTGCGCTCGATCGCTATCCGCGTCCAATCGCAGTTGCTCCGTGGTTTCCAATTGAGCGGTGACTTGTCGGCGACGCTCCTCAAGCGAAGTGACTTGATTGGTCAAACCCACAAGTTGCTCGCGCAATTCGTGGTATTGCTCAAAGGACACGGCGCGGCGCAGGCCTCGACGACGCTCTTCAAGCTGTTGAAATTTTTTGGCTTTTTCCGCTTGGCCACGCACAATGCGTAGACGCCGTTCAACGCCAATCAACTGCTCGCGCACCGCAACCAGATGGCGCTCGGCTAAATCCAACTTGCGAGCGGCCTCATGCTTGCGCGAACGAAAGCGCGCCACGCCCGCAGCCTCCTCCAAAATAGTGCGACGCTCCACGGGCTGCGCACGCAACATGGCGTCCACTTTGCCCTGTTCAATAATGCAATAGGCGTCGTTGCCAATACCCGTGTCAAGAAACAATTCCCGAATGTCGCGCAGGCGGACTTTCTTGGCGTTCACCAAATATTCGCTGCGGCCATCAGCCCACAGTCGGCGCTCCACTTGCACCTCATCGCTGTCCACTGGAAGCGCGCGATCGCGCACGGCCTCGCGGCGAATGACTTCGCCATCGGCTGGCTCGTCGCCAAATTCCTCGGCTTCAACCAGCTCTGGAGCAGCTTCAGAGCGCTGCAAAAATTCAGCCATCTTTGGATTTTCAAAAACCAAAATGACGCTGGCCATTCCAGCCGGCTTGCGCGAGGCGCTGCCCGCGAAAATGACATCCATCATGGCGCCGCCACGCAAACTTTTGGCGCTGCGTTCACCCAGCACCCATTTAATGGCGTCTACGACATTACTCTTGCCGCAGCCATTTGGTCCCACCACGCCGGTCAGCGGGGAATCAAAACGGAATTCGGTTGTGTCGGCGAAACTTTTAAAGCCGTTTAATACAAGTCTTGCAAGTCGCATGCGACCTCCTGTCAGTTGCGTTGCGTCCCTCCTGGACGCCATGGAAACACCAGTGAAACAGATTCACCTAGCGGGGCACAGTATCCGCTATTTTTGGCTTGCTATCAAGTTGAGCGGAGGGGATTTCTGGTGTCCGCGTGCTCTCCAAATCCATGATCTCGGATTCCAGTGGAAACTCCGGACGCTCCTTGGGCTCGGCGCGTGTCTCTTCTTTGATAATCGATGCCAGCAAACGATCTTGTTCGCCTTTGAAATCACCCGCGATGTAGCCAGAATTCCACAACGCATGCAGGGCGTTGATGGTTTCGCTGTAGCTCAAGCCAATGCCGGTGTCCGAGCTGCGCGGCCCAGCAGGACGCGCCATGAAAGTCACCACGCTGGAAAGGCGCGCGGAAATATTGTCAATAGATGGATTATTGCCGGGGTTGGCGCGGTAAAAAACTTGAATATTTGGGTCATCCAATTCGCCCCGCATGAGAAGGCGTCCATTCCAAATATTGGCGGTCATGGGTCGAAGCAACTCGGCGTTCTCCTCAAAAATAACAACGCGCGGATCACCCGATTGCGTCAAGTAAATCATGGGCTTCTTGGCCTGGACAAGTTCCAACTTGAAGCGGCCGTTGAGCGGCATCACGCGCACGCTCGAATCGCGTCGCCGGCGCAAACATTCGTAAGCCGCGAAGCGGACATCAATATCACGATCATCTATGAAACCGCGCACGCCCAAATCAATGGTGGGGTTGGAGTCCATTTTAGAAAGCAAACGGATTGCCGCTTGGCGATTTTCCTTTGGTCCCGACTTGGCCATTTCCAAAAGCGCGGGCACCACCAACGGATCATTCAGCTTTGCGCCCGCTTCAAGCGCCGCCATGCGCGGTTGTTCTTCGGGGTTCGTGTACAGATCTTGAATCACAGGAATGGATTTCTTGCCCAACGCTTGCCAGCGCCACGCTGCGGCTTCGGCGGCGCCGGGATTTGCAAGCAAACTGCGGCGAATATTGTTGGCCGTCAACTCGGCCGCGCCAATATCCACGGGCGAATGTCGAATGAGCTGGGCAAAATCACCGGTGCGCTCGATGTAGCTTGGGGGTATGGATAACTCAATCATTTCATCGCTCTTGCCGCGCGCGGTGTCCGTCTTTTGATTCACCTCGCGCGGAAATAATCCATTGATGGCTGATTGAATGGTGCGGGCGCGGTTGTGGCTTGGCGTTGCCAATCGCAATTTCAAAGGACGATCCTTCAGCACCGTGGCGCCATCAAGAATGCGTCCACTCAAACGATCGACCGCGTCGGCGCCCGCCGCAACCGCGGTTGAAAATGGATTTATAAAAATCGGACCGCCCGCCTCGGCAATGGGAAATGATTGTTGAGCGCCCGTCATCAGCACTCCCGCGCGCAAATCCGTCATCCATAATCTGCCGCCCTCAAGACTGGTGGTTGAAGTTCCAGGCGCTGCATACACGCGCACATCAAATCGTGTGCCCGCAACGGCCCCCGGGGGAATGATTCCCTCGATAATCACCGCCGAAACATCATCCGTGTCCAACAATCGCGCGTTGGATCCGCCAGGGGTCAACAAGGGATCGAATTGTTTTCGTTGTCCAATTTCTCGCAGCAGCAACGCGCGCACTTCGACCGGCATGGCGCGGCTTCCTGTTCCCTTTAAGCCCACCACAAGTCCGTAGCCGCGCACCACCGTGTCGTTAAATCCAAGCAGCACGGCCTCGCCAGCGATCGTGCCACGCATGATTGGATCGACGTCCATTTCAACGGGGGGGCGTTGCGCCAAATTGGATTTGGGCTGGGGATTTGCCATCTCAATATTGCTGCAACTTGAGGCGGCGATCATGATCAGCGCAAGAAGAAATTTCCGCATGTCCATGAAAGAGTAGCGTGACATGGGATTTATTTTCAAACTGGAATTTGCCAACGCTGTTGCGTGGCAAATTGCAGCAAGTCAATTCCCAACTTGCTGCGCACGCGTTGGCGCGTCCCGGCCACGCAGCGAAATTCAATTTCCCACGCTTGCAACAGCAATGCGTCAGCCATGCGGCCCGCCGGAGCCCGGGAGGTGTTGGGCGGCAAGTCGACTCGGTACACACGCTCGCCAACAATCGGGCATCCCACCATGGCCAAATGCGCGCGTATTTGGTGCAGGCGGCCAGTCAATGGCTCCACTTCAAGCAGGCAGTGTGTCTTGGATTTGCAAAGCACATTCCAGCGCGTGTGCGCCTCTTCACCGCCGCGGGGCGTATGCACGCTCACCTTCATGTCGCCGCGCACAACCTCCGCAAGTTCGCGCGTGCAGCGACCGCTGTCCGCTGGCGGGGCGTTGTGCGCGATCGCTAAATATTTTTTACCGATAGTGCGGTCCTCAAATTGCGCGCGCACGCTGTCGTACCCAATGTCCGTCAAGCCCATCAAGACCACTCCGCCAACATCCATGTCAAGCCGATGCAGCAAGCCCCAATCGCGATCGGCTCCCAGTTTGCACAGTGCCTCGCCGTGAGTGGCAAATGCGGCGTTCACAAGCGTGTCATCCATATGTCCACGGCCAGGTTGCGTGGGCAACCCCGCGGGCTTTTCTAGCGCCAATACATGCCCATCGTCATACAAAATGTTCACGCGAATCTTCGCGTTGGCTTTGGGCAACTGCCGCTCCGGCCTGTGGGATTGCGGCGGCTTTGGTTTGTGGTGGTTGCTTGACATGGATCCCTTGGCAATCATTCGGTGTTGGTCAAGCCTCGATACTATCTCCACATGCTGCGAGAAAATTCGCCCACCGCAAGTCGTCTGGCAAACTTTGGCGAGAGCGTGTTCACGCGCATGAGCCGATTGGCCGCGGCACACAAGGCTGTCAATTTAGGGCAGGGGTTTCCTAATTTCGATGGACCCGAATTTGTAAAAACCGCAGGGAAGGCAGCCATCGACGCTGGATTTGGCCAGTACGCACGCTCCTTTGGCTTGCCCGAGTGCAACCAAGCCATCGCCACGCGCTTTCATGCAGATTCAGGAATAGAAGTCAATCCTGAGAGGGAAATCACCGTCACCAGTGGCGCAACCGAGGCCATTGTCGCGGTCATGCTTGGTCTTGTGGAGCCCGGCGAAGAAGTGATTTTGGTCGAGCCCTTTTATGACTGCTATCCGGCGGCAATTTCAATGGCGGGAGGCGTTCTGCGATCTATTCGCATGGTGTCACCGGACTTTGCATTTCCCGTGGAGCAGTTGCGCGCCGCCGTCACTCCCAAGACGCGTTTGATCTTGATCAACTCACCGCACAATCCAACGGGCCGCGTCTTGAGCGACCAGGAACTGTCGCAGATTGCCAAGATCGCCATTGACAATGATTGCCTGGTGGTCAGTGACGAGGTCTACGAACATATTTATTTTGAGCGCAAACATACATCGATCGCCACGCTGCCGGGCATGCGCGAGCGCACTATTGTGGTTTCAAGTTTGGGAAAAACATTTTCTCTCACTGGCTGGAAAGTCGGATGGACCATCGCACCGGAGCAGTTCACGCAAGCCATCCGCAGCGCGCATCAATTCCTGACATTCAGCACGGCCACTCCGCTGCAACGCGCGGCCGTGGACGCGCTGAAAGCGCCCAAAGAGTTTTACACGCAATTACGAGCCGACTATGCGGCGCGCCGCGACGCCATGCTTTGCATGTTGCGCAATGTGGGCTTTGATCCGTTCATTCCAGAGGGCTCGTACTTTGTGCTGGCCAAGCACGAGCCTTTTTATCTGAAGCCCGGCGCGCTCGCCCCCGACGAGGACTTCTGCGAACACTTGGTCAAGACTGTGGGCGTCGCGGCCATTCCTTGCAACGCGTTTTATGATCCCGCTGCGACGCGCGATGTACAGGAGAGCACAAGCATGATTCGATTCGCCTTTTGCAAGGACCTCGAAACCATTCTTGAGGCAGGTCGGCGCATGCAAGCCGTCATGAAGCCAACCTTGGAAGAAACCAAGGTCTTCAAAATGGACAGGTGACCAGCTGGCGCAAATCAATTCAAAGTACCGCTGAAACATGCGGTTTGCCGATGAAATGCCCGGCGTGAATCGTGCCCAATAGGCCATCGCAAAAAACCGTGCTGTTTGTTACACTATGTGGCTCGACGCATTTACCTAGGAGATTCTCATGTACGCAATTTTTGAAGATAGTGGAACCCAAATTCTTGTTCGCCAAGGCGATGAAATCGAAATCGATCTTCGTCCGCTTGGCGAAGGACAAAAGACAATCACTTTTGACAAGGTTCTTGCCCTTGGCGGAACCGATGGTCAGCCCGCCAAGATTGGCGTGCCTTACATTGCATCCGCAAAGGTTGAAGCCGAGCTCATTGAAAAATTTCTTGGCGAGAAACTCGTCATAGGAAAGTACTCTCGCCGCAAGGGCTACCGCCGAACGCTTGGCCATCGCCAAGGCTTGCTGTTGGTTCGGGTCACTGGTATCTCCGCTTAATTTCTAGTAATTGACGCTTGAATGTGCTTGTGAAACGCGTTTTCGCGCGCCACGCTCTTCAAGCGTCGCATGATTTTGGATAGGTGATCGCCCTTGAAGTGTTTGCGCCTTCAGGCGAGGAAAGTCCGGACACGGAAGAACACGGTGATGGCGAACGGCCATCGATCAAGCTGATGATTAGGGATAGTGCCACAGAGAAGAAACCGCCGAACGGCTCCCTTGGGAGAGAGCACGCGCGGGCCGTGGACGTGCGCGGGCTGCGCGAGCAGGTCGAGGCGACGGCTGCCGGTCTGGAGGCCGCGTACGGCGACGCCCCCGACGGTGTTTGAGAAAGCGTACGGACGTATGTTACGGT
>SYAC01000014.1 GCA_005787685.1 Planctomycetia bacterium | reverse complement strand
GCGCTGCGCGAAGAAGGCTACCGAGTTGTGCTGATCAACTCCAATCCCGCAACTATTATGACGGATCCAGCGTTCAGCGACCGCACCTACATTGAGCCCATCACGCCGGATGCGGTACGAAAAGTTCTTCTGAAGGAGCGGGATCTTGGAACGCCCATTGACGCGCTGCTGCCAACGCTTGGTGGACAGACCGCGCTGAATTGCGCGTGCGCGCTGCATGATGACGGAACGCTTGCGCGCATGAATGTGGAAATGATCGGCGCCGATCGCAAGGCCATTCACCGGGCCGAAGATCGCGAAGCCTTTCGCGCCATTGTGGAAAAGCTTGGATTGAAGCAACCCAAGTCGCGTACCGTGACAACGGTTGAGGACGCAAAAATATTCGCGCAAGAAATTGGCTTGCCCGCCATCATTCGCCCCGCGTTCACTCTTGGTGGTTCTGGTGGCGGCATTGCGTGGAATATGGAGGAGTTAGAAGAAATCACTCGCCGTGGAATTTCGGCCAGCATGATTGGCCAGGTATTGATCGATCAAAGCGCGCTGGGTTGGAAAGAATATGAGCTTGAAGTGGTGCGTGATCGCAAGGACAACTGCATCATTGTGTGCGGAATTGAAAACTTGGACGCCATGGGCGTGCACACTGGCGACAGCATCACCATTGCTCCAATCATGACGCTCAGCGACAAGGAATATCAGCGCATGCGCGACGCGGCGTTCAGCATTATGCGCGCCGTAGGTGTTGAAACTGGCGGCAGCAATGTGCAGTTCGCCGTGAATCCCGCCAATGGCGACATGGTTGTTGTTGAAATGAATCCGCGCGTGAGCCGCTCCAGCGCGCTGGCCAGCAAGGCAACTGGTTTTCCAATCGCAAAAATTGCCGCCAAACTTGCCGTTGGTTACACGCTTGATGAGCTATGCAACGATGTGGTTGGAAATACCAGCGCGTGCTTTGAACCAACACTTGATTATGTGGTGGTGAAGATGCCGCGCTGGACATTTGAAAAATTCCCTGAGGCCGACGAGCGCCTGACCACGCAAATGAAAAGTGTTGGCGAGGCCATGAGCATTGGTCGCACATTCAAAGAGGCTCTGCAAAAAGTCATCCGCTCCATGGAGGTGAAGCGCCACGGATTCGGTCTTGATCGAAATGACAAGTGGCTTGCCGCGCAACGCGACACCACCAGCGAATTAGCTGACGGCGGTGATGTTTCGTGGCCCATCGCCGAAGAAACGCTGATACGCAAGCTCACTGTTGCAAGCCAAGGGCGCTTGTATTATGTGCGCTATGCCCTGAAATGCGCCTGGAGTGTGGAGCGCGTGAGCGAGCTCACCGGCTACGACCCCTGGTATGTGTCGCAGCTTGCCGAGTTGGTGGCCTTTGAAGATGTGTTGTGCAAATATGAATCACTGAGTGATGTGCCGAACGACATTTTATTTCAAGCCAAGGCACATGGCTACTCGGATGCGCAACTTGCCAACTTGTATTTGGGCGCCATCACCACCGACACCATTCTCAAGGTGCGCGCGCACCGCAAGCAAGTTGGCATTGAGCCGGTGTACAAATTGGTGGACACATGCGCCGCGGAATTTGAAGCCACCACGCCATATTTTTATTCCACATACGAACGCGCCTTCACCCACAACGGTAATCGTGTGTTGGATGATGAAATACGAATCACCGCCACACCAAAGGTCATCATTCTTGGTGGTGGTCCCAACCGTATTGGCCAAGGAATTGAATTTGATTATTGCTGCTGCCAGGCTTCTTTCGCATGCGCGGATATGGGCCTTGAAAGCGTCATGATAAATTCCAATCCGGAAACCGTGAGCACGGATTTTGACACAAGCAACTTGCTTTTCTTTGAGCCACTCACGCTTGAGGACACGCTGAATTGCATTGAACGCTTGAATGGTGGCGGCATTGAACATGGAGCGCGCAGTGGCGGCGTGGTTGGCGTGATTGTGCAATTTGGTGGGCAAACCCCACTTAATTTAGCGCACGGACTTGCCAAGGCTGGTGTGCCGCTTGTTGGAACGGGTCTGCGAAGTATTGACGACGCCGAGGACCGCGATCGATTTAAAAAGGTCATTGATGAACTTGGTCTCGCGCAACCACCGTCTGGAATTGCGCGCGGACTTGAGCAAGCCGTGGAAATCGCCGGCCGCATTGGCTACCCGGTTTTGGTGCGCCCAAGCTATGTGCTTGGTGGCCGCGGCATGGAAACCTGCTTTGATGAAATAAGCCTGCGCCGTTACATGGTCAAGGCCGTGCAAGTGAGCGACCTTGCGGAAACGCCAATCTTGGTGGATCGCTTTCTTGCCGACGCGATTGAAGTTGATGTTGATGTGATCGCCGACTTCTCGCCGGACGAGGGCACGCGCACAACGCTGGTTTCGCAAACAAGCCCCAACCCACGCGCTGTTGTATGTGGCGTCATGGAGCACATTGAGGAGGCCGGAATTCATTCGGGCGACAGCACCTGTACCGTGCCACCGTATTCGCTTTCGCCAGTCATTGTGCGGCGCATTCGCGAGCAGTCTATGGCTCTTGCCAAAAAACTTGGCGTACGCGGCCTTATGAATGTTCAAATGGCCGTGAAGGATGATGTGATTTATGTGCTTGAGGTGAATCCGCGCGCCAGCCGTACCACGCCATTTATAAGCAAAGCCAAGGGCGTGGCGTATGCGCGTCTTGCCGCGCGCGTCATGATGGGCGCCACGCTTGATGAGCTACAAGTGCAAGAAACCCCTGATGCTGGTTTCTTTGCCGTGAAAGAAAGCGTTTTTCCATTCGCCAAATTTCCTGGCGTAGATGTGATTCTTGGTCCCGAGATGCGCTCCACGGGCGAAGTCATGGGCGCGGACCGCAGTTTGCCTGTTGCATTTGCCAAAGCTCAAATTGCGGCAGGCGTGATGCTGCCCATTCAGGGAAATGTTTTTGTTTCGGTGCGCGAGGATGACAAGAAGCATGTCTGTGAACTTTGCCGATCGCTCACGCGCCTGGGCTTCAAGATATTTGCATCACAAGGAACACACGTCGAACTTTCAAAGCAAAGTATTCCCGCCACCGTGCTGCGCAAAATTTCCGAAGGCGCGCGTCCCAACGTGCTTGACCTTATCCGCAACGGAGAAATCCATTTAATTTTGAACACCGCCACGCGCAAGGGCGGCGAAACCGATGAGGGAAAAATCCGCGCGCAAGCCGTGCGCAGCGGCGTGCCAATTGTTACCACCATTTCTGGCGCGCGCGCCGCCGTGCAGGCCATTGCCGGCATGCAGGCCGAGCCATGGAATGTGTTTGCGATTCAGGATTATTTTCCACATTTGGCACGACCAACTTTTCAACCCCAAACACGCGCGCCCGCCGCGCCAAAACACAATGGCGCCTTGAGTCAAGCCAGCCAATCAACGCCAGTTCACTACTAATTTCGCGACACCAAGCGTAAATCAATCCTGGCTCAATCGGCTTCCCAAGCAAGTTCTGACATCAAGTAAACCCCCTTGATGAAGCCGTTTCTGCCTGCCCGTACCGCAACCCCACTTGCATTTTTGAGCATCTGTCTAGAATGCCAAACCATATGTCGCTCAACCTGAATCAATATCTGCCCGCATGGCTTCCCGCTCTTCCGCAAACCATGCAAATCATTGTCGGCTTGATCGTAATCGTGATCATGTTGCATGTGATCTTGGTTGGTTGCGCCTACTCCATCATGTTGGAGCGCAAACTCAGTTCGTGGATGCAAGACCGCGTTGGACCAAATCGAACCGGCCCCTTCGGCCTGTTGCAACCTATCGCCGACGGTTTGAAGTTTCTCATGAAGGAGGAGTTTGTTCCCGCGGGCGCCGACAAAATCTTGTTCATGATGGCGCCCGCGTTGCTCATGGTTCCGGCCATGATCACGTTCGCCATAGTTCCCTGGGCCGGCACCCTGAACTTTGACACGCTGCCGTTTGGTCTTGCCGCAACGCTTGGACTTGAAGGCATAAGTGTAAAAATGTGCGGCGCCGTTGTGAGCGTTGGCATGATTTATTTGTTGGCCATTGCAAGCCTTGGCGTGTACGGCGTAGCGCTTGGTGGTTGGGCCAGCAACAGCAAGTTCAGTTTCTTGGGTGGCCTGCGCGCTAGCGCGCAAATGATTTCGTATGAAATTCCCATGGGATTGGCGCTGCTTTGCATCATTCTTACGGCCGGCAACATGGATCCATACGGAATTGTTGTGGCGCAAACAGGTCAGGGTATGTGGAACATTGTGCAGCAACCCGTGGCCGCAATTATTTTCTATACATGCCTGCTTGCTGAAGCCAACCGCGCGCCATTTGATTTGGCGGAAGCGGAAAGTGAATTGGTTGGCGGCTATCACACGGAATATTCCAGCATGCGCTTCGCCATGTTTTTCCTTGGTGAATATTTCCATCTGATCACAGGCGCGGCATTCTTCAGCCTGCTTTTCCTTGGCGGCTGGAGCATTAGTCCTTTTGGTTTGTGGTTTGACCTTCCCGCTGAAGGCAGCCTGCTTCTCATCGGCGCGCAATTTGCCGTGATGATGGCCAAGGTGACATTCATGGTGGCATTCGCCATGGCCATTCGATGGACTCTTCCACGCTTTCGCTTTGATCAACTTATGCGACTGGCTTGGGAAGGTCTTATTCCAACCTCGCTCATGGTGCTGCTTATGACGGCCGCGTTTGTGTTTATGGGTTGGAATTCATACATATGGATTGGCTCCATTGGTTGCATTGCGGCGCTCTATGTCATTTCACCGTTCATGCCGCGCCAAGCCTCTCCCAATCACAAAATTCCAATGATCGGAAGTCGTTTCAGTCCAATGGTCGATGGCACTGGTTCTGTAAGCCGCCACCCAATTGCAATGAGCGATGCTGCGATTCCAGATCCGCGCCAGGGACCGCTGAGCATTCACTAGTGTTCACGCGCCGCAAGTCGGCGCATTTGTCCAACCCATGCGCCATATTCAAGCACGGCCTTCAAGCGCGCCGCGCGGGATGGCATGCGCTTCAAATCTGTTCCGAAAGCCGTGTCAGCGCGCCACTTCCAATACGCACCGCGCAATTGAAACCTAGACAAAACCGCAAGCCTTGCGAGTTGCCATAGCGCGTCGACTGTTTGTTTCATTCGAGCTCCAATCTATTCATGCGCAATGAGTTTGTTGCGTGCGCATCATCATCGTAATGAATTACTCGCCCGCCATGCATTCAATAATTTTAAAAAAATTCCAACTATCACTGTGACAAACATCAAAGACGCACTATATTGTTCTTAACAAGGGCGCTTGCGTCCTTGCCAAAGTTGGTGGCACAGCGGTGCGTCACCACAGCACAACCAATTGCTCGTCACTATGCGACGCCGATCGAAACTCCGACTCGATTGGTGTCGCTGTCTGTATTGCCAAACATAACCAACCATAAATTGAGCGATATGGGTGCATTTGCGCCGCTTTTTGCCACCGCCACCGCCCGCGCCGTAGACTGAGGGCGTGGCAAAAGAACGCGTGTCTTATTTGTGCGGTGCTTGTGGCGCCAACCATCCAAAGTGGTTGGGCAAGTGCCCGGATTGCGCAACATGGGATTCACTGCAGCGATTTGTTGAGGCAAAGCCAACCCCCGGCATGTTGCCCACAAGCGTTGAAGTGGACACGGAGCTTTCCGGCGAGGCGCAACCGCTTGGTGAAATTCAGGCCTCGCTTATTCCGCGCATTGCCAGCGGTGTGGCGGAGTTTGACCGCGTGCTTGGCGGCGGATTTGTTCCGGGCAGCGTTGTGTTGCTTGGTGGCGACCCTGGAATTGGTAAAAGTACCCTTCTTCTGCAGGCGCTCGCTGCGTTGGCTGATCGTGGCAGCACTGTGTTGTACGCAAGCAGTGAGGAGAGCGCGCATCAATTGCGCCTGCGTGCGGAGCGTTTGGAAACCTCCACCGCAACAGCCGCGCGCGACACTTTACAAACACAAACAACCGTTCCCCCACAAAACATTTCGCGCGAGAAAAATTTATGGATTCACGCGCAGAGCAATCTTGCGCGCATCATTGAGCAGGCGCGCAAACTCAATCCAACCGTGTTGGTTGTTGATTCGATTCAGCTTGTGCACCGCGTGGATATTGACGCCGTTCCCGGCAGTGTTTCTCAACTGCGCCGCTGCGCGCTTGATTTGGTTGCGCTTGCAAAAACAACGGGAATTATTGTGGTCATTGTGGGTCACGTCACCAAAGATGGAATGCTTGCCGGTCCGCGCCTACTCGAACATTTGGTAGATGTGGTGCTGAGTTTCGAAGGCGACCGTCACTACGCGCACCGCGTTGTGCGCGCCGCAAAAAATCGTTTTGGTAGCACGCTTGAAGTTGGTCTATTTGAAATGACTTCGCTTGGTCTGCGCCAAGTTGATGAAAGCGCGCTGGCCGCTGATCCATCGCTTGCTCCGCGGCCTGGCTCGGCGTGTGTTCCAACCATGGCCGGCACGCGCTGTTTGCTTGCGGAAGTTCAAGCGCTTACCGCAACCGGCTTGGTTGGCGCCGCAAAAAGAAAAGCCTCAGGCGTTGACGCAAGCCGTCTTGCCATGTTGATTGCGGTGCTAGAACAACACGGCGGTCTGCGCTTAGGCGATCAAGATGTCTACGCCGCGGCCGCCGGCGGATTAAAGGTGTTTGAACCAGCCGCGGATTTAGGTATTTCACTTGCTGTTGCTGGCGCCAGACTTGGCCGCGCCGTGCCAGATGGCTTTGCTGCAATTGGTGAAATTGGACTTTCTGGGCAATTACGACCTGTTTCTCAAATGCATGAACGGATCGCCGCAGCCGCAAGACGCGGTGTAACCCGCCTGGTTGTGCCCGCTTCACAGAAAGTTCAAGCGCCAAAGTCCTTGGAAATAATCAAAATTGAGCATATTTCTGAGGCATTTGAGCTTCTTACCCCAAATCCAACTGGCCAAAGCCGCGCAAAATCAGCGCGTCGCTAATGTAAATCGCCCTACAAAATCCCGCTTACATTTGTTTTTTTTGCTCATTTTGCAAAAAACCCCGAAAAAATTTGTAAAACAAAATTTACAATGTTTAAAAAATACCCAACATATTGTGGTGCAATGATTTACACACTCAAGATAGACCAAAGAAACTGCCTTAACGCCTTAAAAATTGATATTTTTATCACAAACGCCACACATTGAACGCGACCACACTATGATCTTGCCCTCAACTTATGGATCTCTTTAGACCGATAGGTTGAGAACTCCCTCCGGTCTTTGCCTTTGTGGCAAAGACACCGACGGCAGGGTGGATGACGCAAAGGTACGAACCCAGGGTCAGGGTGAATACCAAAATCACTTTTATATCAGGAGCACATGCAATGAGTTTGACAAAATATGTTGGTCTTCTCGCTTTCACTGCCGTTGCCGCTTCGGCTACTGCAGCGTCTGTTGAAGCAACAAACGACACTAACGCGCAAATCGCTGAGTTGAAGAAAGAGCTCAATGAGTTGAAGAGCCAAAACGGAGACAAGTGGCTAACAGAAGAACGAGCAAGCCAAATCCGTGGCGTAGTACAAGATGTGATGGCAGACGCGGACACCCGCTCCAGCCTTCAAGCAACCGCGGCTACCTCTGGCTACAACAATGGATTCTTCATTGCCAGCCCAGATGGAAACTTCAAGTTGCAAGTAAACGGTCAGGTTCAGGTTCGTACTTCATACGCCTGGCAGACCAATAGTGCTTGGAATGCTTCCCGGGTCGTTGATCAAACCGCAACCAAGGCTCAATACGGAACCGAAATTCGCCGAGCCAAGCTCAGCTTCTCCGGTAATGTTGTTGATCCAAGTTGGCAGTACAAAGTAACTATGGCTTATTTGCCAGCCAACTCACAAACTGTTGCTGATACAACTAGCCCATACAACACGGCTGGTGCGAACAGTGGTAATGGTTCAGCTTCAACCGCCAATCTTGAAGATGCCTACATCAACAAGGACATGGGTAACGGTATGAGCTTGAAGATGGGTCAATTTAAGAGCCCATTCCTTCGTGAAGAGTTGGTTTCTTCAGCTAATCAACTTGGCGTGGAACGATCCGTTGTGAACCAAATGTTCTCAACAGGTTGGACTGATGGTATTCAGCTCACCGCTGGCAATGACAACCTCATGGGCATGATCAGCTTTAACAACGGTGGCAACAATGCCAACTTTGCAACGCAGAACATGAGCAGCACAGACGGAGCCTATGCACAATACGCAATTACTGGTCGCATTCAATATCTGGTCTCAGGTAACTGGGCTCAGTTTAATGACATGACCAGCATGCGTGGTGGTGGTCAGGGTTTAATGTTGGGTGCTGGTTTCAACTGGCAACACGGTGGTAACCAAAATAGTCTGTTCGACCCTGCGACGGGTAGTTTTGGTGGCGTGGGCTCAGCCAACACCGATGCTGGTTTCTTCACCTACACCGCAGATGTGTCATGGGACCTTGGTGGCGCTAATTTGTACGCAGCCTTCTTTGGAAACATGACCGGAAGTTTGCCTGTGCAAACCACAGGAACTCCCCCTGTAGTTGTAGCCGCAAGAAACGGTAGTTCTATTCAAAGCTACGGTTCTTTAGTTCAGGGTGGTTACTTCATCAGCGACAACACCGAGTTGTTTGGTAGCTGGCAGTGGTATAACACTGTGAACCAAGGTGGTAATAACCCAATTACTGTTGGTCAAAATAATGTGTTCAACGCTCAGATGAACAACATTTTCACCGTTGGTTTGAATATTTACTTGAATAAGAATGTTAAGTTCACATTCGACACAGGCTGGGCAGCGAACGGTATCGTCTTCCAAGGCGGTATCTACAACCAAGCAGTTGCTGGTACAAACTGGCAAACAGCTGGTGATTCCAACAGTGGTGGCCAATGGCTTGGTCGCGCACAAATTCAGGTGGTGTTCTAAGTCACTCCTTACTTAAGACGTTATCCATCCTGACCTAGTAGTTGTCAGGGTTTCAAGACCAACCGCCCGGTTCCTTTTGGAGCCGGGCGGCTTTCTTTTTGATAAATACTGCCTTATTTGCCGATTAAATTCGATTTAGATTCACCCTGTTGAGGGTGTTGAAATCACCAGCCGCAGACTCGCAATGTACGAGTTTGTGGTTTTATCGTGTTACTATGACAACTTCGCTTTATGAATCAGTCTCTACATCAATCCACGCTTGAGACGGTTTCCAAGCCGATCTCTAATACATATTTCAATAGGGGGAAACTCTGTGGCCTGGTGGCTTGCTTCATTAGTGCGTTGGCGGTGCCTGTTCACGCCTTTGCTAGCGATGAACTGGGTGAATCCGCGCTCGCAACCACCAAGGCAACTGACGGCGGCGGCGCAACCCTAGAAGCGCTTTTACAGCGTATTGACTCTCTAGAGCGCAAAAACAAATCGCTGGACACACAAGTAGCTGACCTAAAGGCTCTGGAGGGCGAGAAGTGGCTCAGCGAGGAGCGCGCCGGTCAAATTCGTAGCGTGGTGGAGGACGTGCTTGCGGACTCCGAAAGCCGCGCCAGTTTGCGCCAAGACGCCATGACGGCTGGTTGGAATGATGGCTTCTTTATGGCCAGCCCCGACGGCCGCTTTAAGTTGGAAGTGGGCGGATTCATTCAGCCCGCGTTTATGTGGAGCAGTATTAATCCTCTTGAGGATCAAGCACAAGATCAACTGACCAACCGCTATGGATTTGGGTCTGGTGGCTTTAATGAACTTATTTTCAAGGGCCATGTGTTTAGTCCAGCCATTCAATTCATGGTGAAGACAAATTTTGTGTTCAACCAAGCGGTGGGAATTGCGTCAAACGATCCGGGAGGAAATGTTCAGGGAAGCGAGAGCGGCCAACTTCAATTGCTTGACGCTTGGGCCAGAATTAATTTCAGCGACAACTGGAGTGTTCGATTTGGTCAATATCGCTTGCCGTATGCGCGCGAACAACTTGTGGTGGATCAATATCAGATGGCGGTAAGTCGTTCAATTGTGTCGCGCAATTATGGCCTGTGGTATTCGCAGGGAATGGAATTGCAATTTCAGGGCGATGATATGCGTTGGAATTTATCGCTTGATAATGGTGGCACCGACAATGTTCTTGGCGAGGATTTAAAGTCTGTGGGATCTATGCCGCTGAACAGCCCTTGGTATTCGCAACAGTCTTCTTTCAGCGTTAATTCTAGAATTGAATGGAAACCGTTTGGTGCCTGGAATGACTTTAATAGTTTCACAAGCCCCATGGGTGAACAAGCGGGAATGCTTTTAGGATTTGCGTACCACGCGCAAGTGACCACTCCAGCAAATGCATATGACACATCATTGACATCCTCTAGTTCTAAAAATACATGGAACAGCGCCACCGTTGATGGGCAGTGGAATTTTGGGGGAGCAAGCGTGTTTGCGTCTGCGTATTACAACTACATCAACTCAAATTCAGTTTATCGTGCCACCGCGCTTGGTCCACCCCTTGATCAAAACTTTGGCTATATAAACGCGTATGGTTTGACAATTCAACCCGCGATATATGTAGACCCAAAGGTTGAAATTTTTGGTCGCTATGAATACTCGTACTGGAGTTCCACTCAATCGAGTCCTGCGGCATTAAGTCAACAAGGCCCACTCAACATCATAACCGTGGGCTTAAATTGGTATTTAGATGGTCAAGATTTAAAGTGGACCACTGATTTGGGAATGAATTTTTATTCAAATGTTGGTGGTAGCTACATTGACACCCCCGCGGGTTGGCGGGCTTCGGGCGAAGGCGAGTTTGTATTCCGAACGCGCCTGCAATTGATTTTCTAAATCGCAACTGCGTTGGTTAATAAGACATAAATGGCGCGGCTGAAATTGTATGGTCGCAAAAAAACGAATCAAAATTGCCCTGAATTATGCTTTGGCTCGAGTATGTGACCACTCAGCGTTACACTCGTTTCATGTCTGCCAGCCACCTTTGCGCCAGCCAAATCCAAATAATTCACCGCGTAGAGGTGCGCCCAAAATCTGGGTGTGTAGATGTGCGTGGCTCTTCGTTGCTCAGGCGCGTGGTTGCCGATAGCGGTGTTGCCCCAGAACTTATTCAACACGCACAAGTTTATTTTTTTGATGGTGATCTGAATGAAACCGACCTGCAATTTATCAGCCAACAATTGTTGGCGGACCCGGTGACTCAGGTTGCGTTTACCTGTGCGTCTGTTGTTCCAAAGCTGGGCTGCACAATAGAAGTACATCCACTTGCTGGCGTGACGGATCCCGCAGCCGAAAGCGTGGAGCTTGCGGTGGAAAAACTTGTGGGCAAAGCGGTGCGGGTTCGAACTGGTGAGCGCTGGGATTTTCATGGCACCAGTGTTGCCCAAGGCGAAAGTCTTGCCATAAAATATTTAGCCAACACTGTTGTACAGGCGATTCATGTGGCGCCATACATGCCAACTCAGTTTCCCCTTGGCGGAGCGCGCGCCGTTCAGGTGAAAGAAATTCCACTGCTGAATTTGGCACATGACGAACTTGAGAAACTAAGTCGACAGGCTCATTTATTTTTGGACCTGCCTGAAATGCTTGCTATTCAGGCGCACTACCGCGCGTTGGCGCGCGAGCCACGCGAGATTGAACTTGAAACGCTGGCGCAAACCTGGAGCGAGCATTGCGTACACAAAACATTGAAGAGCCGAGTGAGCTACACGGAAAAATCTTTGGCGTCTAATTCGCCAAGTTTATTGGCGCGGGCGGAAAAAATTTCGGGACACACGCTTGGAAAATCGGGCGAATTAGTAATCGATAATTTGCTGAAGCACACGGTGGCCGCGGCCACGCATTCACTTATGGATACAACAAAGCCGGGCTCGATTGACTGGTGCCTAAGCGTGTTTGTTGACAACGCCGGCGTGATTGCCTTTGACGACACACACGCGCTGTGTATGAAAGTTGAAACCCACAATCATCCAAGCGCAATCGAACCCTACGGCGGGGCAGCCACGGGTATTGGTGGTTGTATTCGCGATGTCATGGGAACTGGTCTTGCCGCCAAGCCAATCGCCTGCACAGATGTATTTTGTGTCGCACCACCAGATGCGATTGTTCCCAAAGGCTGCCTTCCGCCGGCGCGGGTATTGCGCCAGGTTGTCGCGGGAGTGCGTGATTACGGCAATCGCATGGGTATTCCAACCGTGAACGGTGGAGTGTGGTTTGACCCACGCTATGTGGGAAATCCGCTTGTGTATTGCGGGGTTGTTGGCGTGTTGCCACGCGAACTTGTTCGCGGAAGGGTGCGCGCGGGCGACCGAATTATTGTGCTTGGCGGAAAAACTGGCCGCGATGGAATTCATGGCGCGACATTTTCTAGCGCCGAATTGACGGATTCACACGCCGATGAGTTTGGTCATGCGGTGCAAATTGGAAACCCCGTCACACAAAAGAAAACCCTAGACGCCATTCTTGCTGCGCGTGACACCAATAACAAACCGCTCTTTCATGCCATTACGGATTGCGGTGCGGGTGGTTTTTCAAGCGCTATTGGTGAAATGGGTAAAGATATTGGAGCGTTGGTCAACCTTGATCGTGCCCCACTGAAGTACGAGGGGCTTACTCCGACTGAAGTTTGGATTAGCGAGGCTCAAGAGCGCATGGTGCTATCGGTACCAGTTGCGAATGTTGCACAACTGCAAACACTATGCAATGACCACGGCGTAACCATGTGTGATCTGGGGGAGTTTGCAACACCCAACCAGGAGTTGATTTTGTTGTGGAACGGAACAGAAATGGGCCGCTTGTCCATGTCCTTTCTTGATACAGGTCTACCCAATCCCGTACGCGAAGCGGTGTGGGATGGTGAATGGCACACGCGCTACACGCCCACGCTTCATGCGTCGGCACGGAAGGACGGCGCGGGTTTGCTGGACACGCTTTGTTCGCTTCTTGCGCACGCCAACATTGGCAGTAAGGCGTGGATTATTCACCAATACGACCACGAGGTTCAAGGGACAAGCGTGATCAAGCCACTTGTAGGAAAGTTTGGCGCCCCAGGCGACGCCGCGGTATTGCAACCATTGACGCATTCAACGCGTGGGGTTTCCATAGCCAATGGTTTAGCAACCGGTCTTGCCGCTGATCCATACATCATGACGCTGGCCGCAATTGATGAATGTGTACGCAACTTGGTGTGTGTGGGGAGCGATCCAACCAAGATCGCCATTCTGGATAATTTTTGTTGGCCATCATGTAAGGACCCGCGCCATATGGGTAGTTTGGTGCGTGCGTCGGAGGCGTGTTTAGATGGCGCGTTGGCGTATCGCACTCCATTTATTAGTGGAAAAGATTCTCTTAACAATCAGTTCACCACCGAGAGTGGCGAGACCATTCACATTCCGCCAACCCTGCTTATTTCGGGGCTAGCCATTGTTGAGAATGTGGAACGCGCCGTAACCATGGACGCAAAAAAAGCAGGAAATATGCTGGTTTTAGTGGGTCTTACCGATGCGCGCATGGGTGGCTCGCACCGATCAATGCTTGGAGATTGTGCTGGCATGGATATGCGATTGCCAATGGTTGATTTGCAAGTTGGTCCAAAGACCGCGCGTGCCGTTGCGGCGTGTATTGCCTCTGGTCTTGTTGCAAGCGCGCATGACGCAAGCGAGGGTGGCGCTTTACTGGCAGCCGCCGAAATGGCGTTTGGTGGCGATTTAGGCGTTGAAATAAATTTGCACGCAATGGCCTGTGAAAAAAATATCCCGATTGCGGCGTGCGCTTTTAGCGAAACACCTAGCCGCTATTTACTTGAAGTTGCTCCAGAAAATATTTCTAAAATTACAGTCATGCTGGCTGATATTGCGCACGGCGTAATTGGAACATTCAACAACAGCGGCTTGTTTGTGGTGGGTCAAGAACAGATTGCTGTGGGCGCACTGCGGGCCGCTTGGCAAAGCGCTGGAGAGAATTGGTAGCCCATGAAATCTCCCAAAGCCCTTGTTATTACTGCGCCGGGAATTAATTGCGACCTGGAGTTGTCGCAAGCTTTTGCCGCCGCGGGCGCGCATCCTGAAAGCGTTTTGCTTTCGCGGCTTATACGCCAGCCAACCCTTGTGGATAAATTTACGCTGATTGGTTTGCCTGGTGGATTTAGTTATGGCGACGATATTGCGGCCGGACGAATTATGGCGGCATTGATGCGCAAAGAAATATACCCAGCACTCGCCGCGGCAATTGAGCGGGGCACCCCAATAATTTGTCCATGCAATGGATTTCAAATTGCGGTGCAGGCTGGCTTGCTGCCTGGTCCCGCGGCGTGTTCTGCCGCAAGCTCGTCAATGAATGAATCCATGTCGATAAATACGCGCATGTCTTGCAACCAACAACTTGAAGAGTGGCCACGCATTGCCGCCGCGCCAATGGTTGCACTTGCCACAAATATTGGCGAGCGATTTCATGATGCATGGACGGGAGTGGAAATTCCCGCCAATACAAGGTGTGTGTGGACACACGGACTTTCATTCGATCAAGATTGCGCCATGCTTCCTTGTGCCCACGGTGAGGGTCGATTTATGACGGACTCGAACACGCTGGAAACGCTTGAAAAAAATGGTCAAATAGCCTTGCGCTATGCAGCCCATGACAATTTTAATGGCAGCATGAACGCCGTCGCGGGAATATGTGACGCAAGCGGTTTGGTATTTGGGCTCATGCCTCACCCCGAGCGATTCACACGCTGGACACAACACCCGTGGTGGACCCGCATGTCAACCACACAACGCGCCGGTGACACACTTGGGCTTTCCATGTTCAAGCGCGCCGTTGAGTCTGTTGTTGGCCCATGAATCACTTGCCATCAATGCCCATTTACGGTCAGCGTGATTATATATTTCACTCCAAAACGACTATCCTTAATGGCAACAATGAGCAAGAAAAAACTCCGTTATGGTGTTGTTGGCACGGGCCGCATGGGTCGCCACCACGTTCGTTTGGGCACGCAACTTGAAGGCGTTGACCTTGTCGGTGTTGTTGACCGTGAGGAGTCGCGCCGTAATGAAATGACCCAAACATATGGTGGTAAGGGCTTCGCAAGTGTTGATGAATTAATCACACATGGTGTGGATTGCGTGGTGATTGCAACTCCAACAATTCACCACCGCGCCGCCGCCGAGGCGCTGCTTGCCAGGGGCGTTCATTGCCTGATTGAAAAACCATTGGCGCCCAGTGTTGTTGAAGCGCGCGCCATTGCCAATGCCGCTGCCAAATCTGGCGCCATTCTTCAGGTTGGCCATGTTGTGCGATACGACCCCGTCATGGTGGCTATTCGCCAGCTCGCGTTGGGAATGCCGCGCTTTATAGAAATCGACCGAATTAGTCCAATGACATTTCGCAGTGTTGATGTTGGCGTTGTGCTTGACATGATGATTCACGATCTTGATTTATTGTTAATGCTGCTAGAACGAGAGCCATCCGAGGTGCACGCCAGCGCGGTGAGCGTGTTGGGCGATAGTGAAGACGTGTGCAACGCACGGTTAACTTTTGCGCCTGGACCAGATGGTCACTGTTGTGTTGCCAACATCACCGCAAGTCGATTGGCCCTAAAGACCGAACGCAAAATTCGCTTGATTGGGTCGGACGCGTACATGAGCGCGGATTTTGTGGAGCGCAAGGGGACGGTTATTCGCAAAACCGCCAATCAAGAAAAATTGACTTCGGTAAAGAAAAGCCTGAAAGAGGGCGAAGATTTAAGCAGCGTGAACTGGCTTGATCTTGTCTCGGTTGAGCCGCTTGATGTGAAGGCGGGGGAGCCGTTGAAATTACAGCTTGAAGATTTTGTTGACGCTATTCACACCGGTCGAAAACCCTTCGCTGATGCCGAGGCTGGATTTGCAGCCGTACGCACCGCGGAGCGAATTGTTGCTGCGGCAAAGGCCCTGGATGGCGCAAGGATGTAACGCATGCGTATTGGTTCACATCGAAGCGCTGCGGGTGGTGTTGCAAACGCCGTACACGAAGCTGTTGCGCTTGGTCTTGATTGTGTGCAGTTGTTCACGGCGAACCAACGCCAGTGGAAGCCGCGACAACCATCTCAACAAGAATGCGCGGATTGGTTTGAGGCATTGAAGAAGGCCGGTTGGAGCAACCCCAAAGATCACCGGGTGGTAAGCCACAATAGTTATTTGGTAAATCTTGCCAGTCCAGACACTGCTTCTAGAAAAAAATCGATTGCGCTGCAGCGAAGCGAGTTGGAGCGCTGTGAAATGCTCGGTATTGAATTGTGTGTCATGCATCCTGGCGCACATTTAATTGGCAAGCGCTCCCCGCAGGAAAAAAATGATTTGTTGGCCCAACCCAACCCACATGAGTTGCAGGGTCTGAAGCGTTTGGCTTCCAGCCTGGATCAACTTCACAAGGATCTTCCTGGATACCGAGTTTTCACATGTCTTGAAAATACGGTTGGCGCCGGAACAACTCTTGGTTACAACTTCAATCAACTCGCAGTCACTCGTGAGCTTGTTGGTGATTCGGGGCGAATCGCCTTTTGCATTGATACCTGCCACGCCCTGGCGGCAGGTTACAACATGGACACATCAACCAATGCAAATAAAACGCTGGCTGAAATAAATCGTCATTTAGGGTTCAAAAATGTGAGGGTAATCCACGCGAACGATTCGAAATTTCCTTGTGGAAGCCGCAAGGATCGCCATGCGCACATTCTTGATGGCGCGTGTGGACAAGCCTGTTTTAAGGCAGTCACCGCGGTAGGCGCTTGGAAAAATGTTCCCATGATTCTTGAAACTCCAAAAGAGAGCTTATTTCAGGGACAAAGTTGGGATTTGGAAAACGCTCGGCGATTGCGGGGTGGTAAATTAAAGTTTGATTTGAAAAGTTCAAAAAAATCTCTTACTCCAAAGTCAAAGGCTTCTGCCCTGCTTGGACTATTCGTTTCAACACTATTGGTGTTGAATGTGGCGTGTAAGACCAAAACACTGGATGAAATTCGCGGGAATACACCAACAAATTCGCCCTCGTTATGGAATGGTCCTGTTGCTCCTACGGTTGACGAGTCGGCTTTGCTCTCTCGCGGCAAACAACAAATTGATTCGGGTGATTACGATAATGCTCTCGCCACATTTCAGGAAATCCTTCAAGAAAATCCCAAGCTACCTGATGCATGGATTGGTGTGGGACAGGCGCAGGCGCTTAAAAAAGATTGGACACAATCCGAATCAGCCTATGCAAGCGCGGCGGAACTTGATTCGGGAAACTTTGACGCACAATTTGGTCGTGGAAAGGCGTTGCAGGTTCTCAATCAATTGGTGGATTGCATTCGCGCCTATCACCGCGCGTTACTCATACGTCCGGATGATTTTGACGCCAATCTCAATATGGCGACAGCCTATTTGCAACTTGATGAGGGGCGAAGCGCGATTGTCTATGCGGAAAAGTCTGTCAAGCTGAAGCCGGATTCTGGAATCGCGCGCATCAATCTTGGCGTTTCATATGAATTATCTGGAAAACCAGATTTGGCGATCGCTCAATATGAGCTTGCTGCTGAATTAATGGAGCCAACCCCTCAACTTTTGACCAATTTACTAAACGCGTATGCGCAAAGTAAACGCTACCGCGAGGCGGTGAACGCGGCATTGTTGTTGGTCAAACTTGCTCCGAATCCAAACAGTTACGAGCGGCTTGGTTGGGCATATTTTCGTGTTGGTGATTACGAAAAAAGTTTGGCAAGCTACCGCGATGCTGTCCGTATAGATACAAGGCATTGGCCCGCATGGAATGGGATTGGCATTAATTTACTCAACACCTGGTTGGTGGGTGGAAAGAAAGATGCGGACATTCGCTCATCGGCCAAGGCTGCGTTTGAGCGATCACTTTTGCAAAATCCACAGCAATCAAAGCTTTCAAAATTAATGAAGTCCTACAAGCTATAGCCATGAAGAATGATGATCCAATTCAGATCATGCAAGAAATGTTGTTGGTTGCCCAGAATGGAAAACCTCTTACATCCGAGCAAGTCGGCCTGGCAATGGGCGCTATTTTTAGCGGTAAGGTTGAAACGCCACTGATTGAGCGATGGCTACGCCTGATATCACAGAGAACTCCAACGGCGGTTGAAATCTTCGGTGGTGTTCAAGCATTGATGAATTCATCAACACGAATTCCAACGGAAATTGCCTGTGAAAAAATTATTGACACTGCGGGTACGGGTGGCGCCCCTAAAATGCTGAATGTCAGCACGCTTTCCGCGCTTGTTATTGCGGCCTGCCGCGGAGTTGTGGCTAAAAGTGGAAATCGCTCGCGCACTGGATTTGGCTCTTCGGAAACGCTGGCCGCATTGGGCGTGAATATTGCGACGGAGCCAGCCAAACAGGTAAAAATGCTTTCGGAGTGTGGATTTTGCTTTTGTCTTGCGCCCAAACACTATCCGGCGGCGCGGTTTGCGACCGATGCGCGCAAGGCGATTGGAACTCCAACCCTGTTCAACGCGATTGGTCCACTGGCAAATCCCGCCGGTGCATTGCGACAAGTTGTGGGTGTTTGGAGTCGTGATTTGTTGGAGCCCGTTGCTCAAGTGCTTGCCCGCCGCGGCGCCATAAAAGCGTTTGTGGTTCACAGTGCTGACGGATTTGATGAGGTTAGTGTCTGTGATAAAACATACGCCGTTGAAATTGTTCGTGGTCGAATTATGGGTGACATTGTGTTTGAACCGGAGCAGTTTGGTATTTCTCGCAGTCGTTCTGTCCCGCGCGCTTCTGAAAATTTAATTGATGCCACAACCCAATTCAAACGATTGGTTTGCGGTATTGATCGCGGATCGTCGTTGGATTTGGTTTTAATAAACGCGGCCCTTGGTTTAATGGTTGCCGACAAAGCAAGTGATCCTAAATCGGCAGCCGCCCTGGCTTCTGAAGCGATTGAGTCTGGTCGGGTCAATTCGCTTCTTGAAACCGTGATTCGGCTTTCAAATCAATAAATTGTGGGTAAAAAAGGCCCGTGTTTCAAATAGGTGGGATTTTTGCATCATTCTTGGTTGGTGCGAGATGGAAAATGTGGGCTTCTTATTGCGTTGATATTGGTGGCGTCTGTTTCAGTTGGTTTGTCATTGAAACCGGAATCCGCGGCCGAGTTATGTATTGATGTATGCATTGTGGGAGCCGCGGTTCTGGCGCTATTGGCGGTTGCCTTGGCGAATAGGTTTGCTGAATATTTTGTATTCGTGTCTGTATGCCTTCTTGGTATTGCTTGGGGTGGCCACGCGGTCACAAGAGAGTCGGTTGGAAATATAAAAGCTTGTGTTGGTGTTGATCCCGTTCTAGTTTTTTTTCGAGCGGCTATCGCAGAAAATTTCCACCAGCCAGATGTCATTGATATTGATTTATTAGATTCATTTCAAAACGCAGTTGATCCACCGCGTTATCGTGCTTTGGTTAATGTTATTCAGATTAAAAATCGTAACACTATTCTGGAATGTCAAGGAATTGCAACCTTGTTCATATCAGGTAACGGTTCCGAATTTTCCGTTGGTGACATCGTGGAGGGTGTTGGCTGGCTACGAGGGCTTGCAGAACCTCATAACCCGGGTGAATCAGATTTTCGCGTTCGCGCGTTTCGTTTGAATCACGCTGCGAATATTTCTGCTGCGGGGAATCCCGTTGTTATAAATAAAATAAATTTTAAAACCAACTTTGTGGCAATCATTCATCGGTGGCTCTGTGGGTGGGTGGATAAAAATTTACTTCATGTTATGGATGGTGTCGCAAACACCAAAATTAAAACACTGGTGGTTGCCATGACAACTGGTCGAGAACTTCCCGGTTATCAAGCGTTGCGTCAAAGTTTTTCTTTCAGCGGGTTAAGCCATTTTTTGGCTATTAGCGGCTTTAATTTGGCTGTGTTGTTTGGTGCCGCATGGATTTGCATGGAGTTGTTTCATTTTCCATGGGCAATTCGCGGATGGTTTCTTGTATTGACATCTCTTGTATTTTTATTTGTTGTTGATGTCGAAACATCCGTGCTTCGAGCCGGTATTGCTGGAATTTTGCTGGGAGTTTCTGTCGCCTGCGATCGTGGTTGGAAGGCTGATGGGTTACTGGCGGTTGCCGCCATATTCACCCTGATTTGTGATCCCTGGGCTGCCTGGAATCCCGGATTTCAATTGAGTTACGGAGCTGTTCTAGCTTTGAGATATGGAACAGATCCAATATTACGCAGCATCACAGCCATATTCTGTTTTTTTCCATTGACCCGTATTTGGTTCGCGACAGGATTAAAAAGGCCAATCGTAACCGCACTATCAGCGAGTTTGGCGGCTTGGTTTATGTCAACACCAATTACTGAATCACATTTTGGAAGTCTTTCTTTATGGGCGGCTGTTGCAAGCACCGTGCTGGCTCCTATTGCCGCCATCATAACCGTGCTTGCTTCACTGTCGTGTTTAGTTGGTTTGCTTCCTGGTGCTTGGTTTATTTTGGGATATCCGTTATCTTTTTTTTCTAATATTTTTTTATGGCTTTCGGAATTTGTTGGAACGCTACCAGCGGCAAATATTCAGGGGGGATTAATTCCTTGGTGGTGGTCTGTTATTGAATTAATGGCGCTCGCCGGATGTTGGCTTGGTGTGTGGCTCTGGATAAAAAGGTTGTCTGTTGTTGTTTATTTATCTTTGTTTATTGCGTCTATTTTTTTTCCAATTTCTGTCGCAAATACACCCACTTCGGGTTGGCGACTTCGAATGACAACTATTTCGGTGGGTGATGGAAGCGCCCACATTATTGAAACGCCAAATTCGTGTGTTCTTTTTGATGCGGGAACTATTTCGCGCAGGGCGGGTGGAAGCAAGTTGATTATTCCAGCACTCAAGGCTATTGGCTGCTCACGCCTGAATGCTATTTTTATTTCTCACCCACACCTGGACCACTTTTCGGCATTGCCAGAAATTGTCGCTGCGTTCCAAGTTGAACGCGTCTATGCCACGGAATCACTTCTTCAATTTGCAAACTCGCAACACGCTCCTGGCATTTTAATTGATGCCCTTCAAAAAAGGGGTTTAAGTGTTGAATTATTTAGTGCTGGTCAAACCGCTGTCTTTGATGGGTTTGTATGGACCGCGCTTCATCCCAAGATTGGATATCGAAGCCGAATTATGAATGAGTCAAGTTTAGTCATGCGTATCGAACCGCAAACCAAAAATCAAATTACTGAGGCTCATAAAAATTCATTGTCATGGTTAATGCTGTGTGGCGACGCGCAAACAGAGGCGATTGCGAATGTTCTTGTTTCAAAAGATTTTGATCCGACCATGGTTATGGAATTACCACACCACGGCGCTTGGTCGGATGGCATTGTTGGACTAATTGCAGGTTCCAAGCCCAAGGTAGTAATACAAAGCACCGGCTATCAAAGATTTCGATTCGATCGAGTTGCTCAAGCGATTCAAAATATTTCGCGTGGCGTAACTTGCCGTGACGGGGCGCTTCGAGTGACATGGATTCAAGGCGCGCCTGGCAATGGCTTTACATATCAGATTTTGCTGGAGCGTTGGCGGGAGAAGGGCTGGTTTGAATTGGAGCGCCACACGATTGTGAAATAAGCATGGCGCCTTCAAGCCGAATTGCGCATCCAAACGCACCGCGTTTGGATTGATCCAGCCGCACCACCAATTTATTACCAAGAATTGGAATTCTAATATCAACGGGTCCAGATTCGGGATTTATGAATTGCTCAAGCAAGGCTTTCTCGCCATCCTCAATCGAAACCCTGCATTCAATATTGCCTTTGAGCTGTGGTGGAACAGTAATAACGGCGATCAGTGTTGCGGCATTTTGTCCAAGTGAAAATTCAAAAACTCCCGGTCCATAGAAATCCATTGGAATTGCGTCAAATGCGGCGGGGGTAATGCTTGCTGAAACCACGGGTGGTGCGAGTCGGTTTGTTTGTTTATCCGTACCTTGAATAATTTTCCACGGACAACTTGCCAAATTTGTAATACTCACGGGATTTGGGGCGATAGACAATATGTTGTTCCAGGGAATGACCGAATTTATAACTGGTGTTGTGTGTACTGCTGTAAGTTGACATGTACTTTTGTTTGCGGTCCAAGAATCCGCATCAACAACGCTTCCATCCGAAAGCCAAAATCTCCATCCGGTTGGATTTTTAATTTTAGTTGCAAGCTGTATTTCAGAAATGCGCTGAATTGGAATATTTATTTTTTCTTTCGTGGGCGTCTCGGATTTGTCTGAAGCCTTGCTTGCAATCTCTAGCGTCGCGCCTGTTGTTGAGTCTATGGATTCAATAAATCCGTCAAGCTGGTCGTTGTTCACCAAGAAAATTGTGTCGGTATTTTTGTTTATACGCTCGCCAATAAAGAGTGGGCCAATTGAGTGGGTCTTTTCAAGGTCTACCAAAAAAGATTGTTGTATACCGCTACGCCAAGAGAGTTTTGCGTTGGCCAGCTCAAAGGTTCCAGCGAATCTTTGGCCATCGTTGATTGTGTAGAAGCTTTGTGATAAGGCCCTTGGCTGTTGGATTGTGGAAACCATTTTCACTCCACACCAACCAGACCATTGATCGCTTTGGGGAATCGTTTCAGCAGAGATTGTATTGTTAATCTGTGGCGCAATTGTCTGAAACAGAATTGTTTCATCCGCGCAAACATATTCCACTATCAAAAGCGCGCTTCCAAAAAATAAAATCCTATGGATGATGGTTTTCACTTTTGAAATATGGGCAAATACCGTTTTGGCATTTGCAGAACAATGAGAGCCATGGATGTGCTGTAGGCCTGACCCGCCTGATAATCCATCCAGCCACCGTTGATTGCCTGTCTTGAAATAATTTCATCACGGATGTTTGGCCACCAATTTGTCCAACGCTTTCCGCCAGCGAGATACATGGCCTGAACGGCATAATAATGACCGTAAAAATAATGCGCTTCGCTTGAATTATTTTTCCCGCCGGGATTCGCTAATTCTTGCAAATAATCCAAGCCGCGATCAATGGAATTGTCGGAGTACACGCCCGCGTAATACAAACTTGCCACTCCAGCCGCGGTTCGTGGCCAAGCACTTGTTCCCGCGGATGACATATAGCGGAATCCACCGTCACTATTTTGACATGATCGAACATACGCGATGGCTTTGTCTATGGTTTCTTTTGGAACCTTAATGCCGGCGTTGCGCGCGCTGCGGAGAGCCATAATTTCGCAAATTGTTACGCTGATATCCGCGTCATAGGGAACCGGGTTATATCTCCAGCCGCCTTCTTGATTTTGACTGTTCACAATAAGTTCTACCGCGCGCGTAAGCGTGTCGCGAACTCGCGCATCTTCTGTGTTCATTCCATACACTTCACCCAAAAAAAGCGTGGCAAATCCGTGTCCATACATTGGTCCATGACTATTTTCAGCCGCAAGCAATCCAGTTTCGGTCACGCTATTTAACACATAACCCAGAGCCTTGCGAACGTTGTCCCCGTAAGCGCCACGCCCAGGAAGGTGCCCGTCTGCCATAAACGCCAATCCACAAAGTGCGGTAATGCCAGAATTTTTTGCAAATTGTCCCCGACCAAACGATCCATCTTCATTTTGAAGGCTGGCCAAATAGCGTAATCCCTGTTCAACAGCCTCTATGTTGGCTTGTGTGATCTCCAATTCCATTGGCGCGTTTTGGGCGCTCGCGCCAACTTCAGCTGGACGCTCCTTATCTAAATCAACTGCTTCAACTGGCGCGTCTTGCTTTTTTATTGTTTCGGTTTGCGGCGTGGGAATAACATTTTGGTTGTTGGCAATCGTGTATGCGTGTTGATCACTCATCAGAAAAACAAACGACGCCATCAGCGCGGCAAGCTTTTTGCCGTTGTTGCTGTTCATGGTCCACGATCCTCTGCCATGCGTCGATAATAGGCTTCTGTCGCCTTTTGATAGAGGGCGCTGATTCGATCGCGGCGGCTTTGCGACATAATTTCACGGATTCTTTGGGGAAGCCGTCCCCACTCGGCGCGATCTTCGTTCATGGCTGAATCGGCTTGAAGCTGGGCATCCTCAAATTCTGGAGGATTTATTGTGTCACCCGAACCGTTATTGTTATCACCGCGTTCATCTTTATCTTTATCGCCCTTGGAATCCTTGTTTGATTTAGAATTTCCGTCTTTTTCAGATTCTTCGCCTTCTGGTTTTTTTTCTCCGTTTGGATTTGGTTGTGACCCAGATTCAGGTTGAGAACTAGATTTAGATTTTTGAGATTTCTTTTGAGAAGACTTTTTAGACGATGACTTTTCAAACTTGACCGCCGCGTCAATAAGTGCGTCTAATCGTGAAAGCGCTTGAGCTTGAACGCGTTGCGTACCAATGCCCATATCGCGATCTTCTGAAACAAGTTTTTCTGCAAGCCTCATGTCTTGCAACGCAGCGTCCGCAAGATCGTTCAGTGATTCTTCATTCAATCCACGCTCAAGGTTTTCCTTGCGCTGTGCCTGGGCGGCTTTTTCTCCACCGCCTCCACCAATTCCGAGCAATTCATCAAGTGTCTTGGGGGGCTCTGCGGCTTTTGCATCTGGATTTGTTGGCGCCTGGCTTGGCGGTTCGGTGTTTGCGTTTGAATTATTTTTTTCTTGAAAGCGAATGAATGCTCCATGAATAGATTTTGTGGAAAATCCTGGTGTGGATGAGTTGTCTTTAGGAACGGGATTAAATTTTTCGCCCGAAGTGGGGGGCTTAGAGATTTTTTTCATCTTGTCCACCCATTCCTCCCCCAACAACCGTACATCGTTTTGGAGCTTGGAAAGATCAGCAATGGCCTTGGTTGCGCCTGGCGAATTTGCGCCAACGCCCTCAATCACTTTTGTTCTGCGATTAATTTGCGCTTGCAGCTCTCGCACAAGGCGTAATTCCGCAAGCGGTGGAATTTTTTTCTCATTCTCTTGTTCGCCTCCCCCACCCATTCCACCACCCTCTTCTTGATTTTGCGCAAACGGATCATCTTTTTGTTCTGGATCAGTGAGTGAATTGGCCAGTGCCTCCAAAGATTCAATAACCATGTCGCACTGCGCCACGGTTTCGGGTGTGGGTTTTGTTTGAGCGAGTTGTTCCTGGGTAGAGCCCATCCATTCTTCAATCAATTCGTGTGCTTTTACAAACACGGCTGATTCTTTCACCATTTCCGACTGATTTGGAATATTGGAAATTTGAATTCGCAGTGTCTTTTGGCGCTCGGCCACCTCCCTTGAAATAGCGGCGCTTCTTCGGTCAAGTTCAATTTCTTCTGGTGAAAGAATGGTTGAAACCTCTTGCCGAAGTATTTTTTCTTGTCGCGCAAATTCACGATACTTGTTTGCAAGTTCATCTCGCTCTTTTTCGGCCTCTTCATCTTTCTGCTTTTGTTTTACTTCCTCCGCCTTTGCAAGCGCCTGCTTCAACAACTCAAGCCCGCGCGACGAAGCCTCTTGAGCGGCGCCGATTTGCGGCGGTGAGGCTCGAAGCGCCACCACGACTGCGTTTTCAAGGTCGCTGGCTCTTTCTAATATTTTTGAAATTGCCTCAGTGGATCGTCCCGCACTTTTTGATTCCTCAATGGCGGCGGTGGTATTGCGCGCCAACATCTCGGCTTTTTCTTGGGTTGACTTGCGAACATCTTCTTGTGCGTCCTCAAACACATCTATGTCCGATCTTCCCTTTTCGGCGCGCACAACAAGGCTACGAATTGTTTCAACCAAACTGGATATGCGCCTCTTTAACTCCTCTTTCTTTGCGTTTTGATTGGCCTTTAAGGCCTTCTGAATTTTTTCAATAGTCTGAGCCGCATCCTGCATGGAATCATCTGCTGCACCACTTTGGTTTTTTTCGCTGCGCTCAGCCGCCTCCTCCATTTTTTTTGCTGCATCACCCTTCTTGCCTTCGTTCGCCGCATTTTCTAGGGCTTCGGCTTGTATTGGATCCTTTTTCTTGCTTCGCTCGGCTCGCTCTTGAAGGTCTTCTACAAGTGCTTGGGCTTCCTGGGCGGTGTCTTTTTGTTTTTGCGCCTGATCACTGAGTTGTTTTTTCTCATCAATTGACAAGTCCTCCAAAATTCGACCCGCGGTTTTTTTGGCTATCTCTTGCAATTCCTTGCGATGTTGATCAATTGCCTGGGAAACCTTGTCGGCCCTGCGTTGCGCGCCTGCGGCGTCGTTATCTTGATCAAGAATGTCCAGCATGGCTTGAATTGCTTGGAGCGATTCATCCTGTTCCTTCTTTGCCGTTTCAAGCGCCTCGTTGTTTCCTTGAGATGCCTGCTGAAGCTGCTGTGATGCGTTTTGGCTGTGAGTGGCCGCCCTTGTTGCCTGTTGCTCAACATCGCGAAGGGCTTGCGCGATATTCGATTCTTTCATTCCGTTTCGATCCAGGCGGTTCACAAGCCGAGATGTTGTTTTTTGCGCCTGATCTATTCGATCGGTGACACTTTTTTGGGATTGAATATTGTTGTTGATTTCTTTTTCATTTCTTGTTTCCTTTTGACCAATTTCCAGGCGCGCAATATTTTGACGAAGAGCGCTTGTTTGTTGGCGGATGTTTTGTTCAAACACTGCCTGGTCGACCACCCGAATTTTTCTAGGCTCACTAAGGGTGGAATTTCTTTTTTTACCTTCGTTTTCAAAGGCGTCCTGTGCGGTTCCACGCAAAAGCAACATGTCTCCGTTTTGAAGTTCCATTGAATTCAGTCGCAAAACATCCTTCAGCTCGGCCTCTGACTTGACCGTGTTCGACACTTTGTTCTGAATTATTTTGGGCGCCGGTTCGCCCGAGCGTTGCTGTCGATCAATTCGAAATCCAACAGATTCAAGCGCCAGATCATCTCTTGCCTCTATGAGTATTGGAATGCTTGCGTTCTTTGTCACAATCTCATCTTGTTCTGGGTCGCTGATCACAACTGTGGGTTCTTGATCTATAACTACTTGAATTCTGGTTCGCAGTGGTTGTTGCCCGCGGATTCCGTTTTCGTCGGCGGGGTCAACCACTATGTCTACACCGTTATTGATTGTCCAAGAAAGATTCCATTGCTGCGGTGTGGTGGCGCGAAATTGAATTGCCCCAACCCCGGTGTTGGTATTGGTGTCAAGTGCGACAACTGTTCGTGCTAACCAAGTGGCATCAACTTCACCAAACTGATCGCGTGGTGGTGAAAGTGGGGCGGAAATATCCATGTCTAAACTTGCTGTTGCGCCCGCCAGAACCGCGGGCAAATTTGGCATGGTTCCTCCATTCCATTTCATATCTACCTTCTCCCGATTTTTTGCGGCGTATGTGGGAGGCTGAATGATGAGTTGCGCACTTTGAATGTTTAATGGTTCCACAACAACAACATTGACTGGAGAAGTTTTTGTGTCGTCAGTGAAAAACACAAACGACATTGAATTTCCTTCCGCTATAATTGGTTTTTCCCACGATCCGTCGCTTTGCGCCACTAATTCCAGTGTCTTGGTGGTGACTTCGCCGTTGGCTTCTATTGTTTCACACCGCGCGCTCACAAGTACGCCGCTTGATTTATTGGGATCCTGTCCTTCGTTGGCCTTCACGCGCAGCATAAACGTGTCCCCCTTTGCGACATGGGAAGTTCTCATTTCGGCGTGAATGAATAAGCGGGGCGGCCATTCTGTTTGGCTCCATGGAACAAGTGTTCGAATAATGGCGGTTAGTGTGGTCTGCTGCGCCAAATAGAAACTTGCGAACCACAGACCCACCACAACCCACGCCACTCCTACTGCGTAAATAGCCGGTGATCGGCGAATGTGCTTGTTTGGACGGGTTTGTTTCCAAAGCGCGCTTGCTTTTTGAATGATGCCCACAGCCAGTGGGTTGCTTTTTTGAACACCACCATTTTCAAAATCAATTGCGCTTGCCAAAAGTCCTTGCAGACCTGGTTCGATTTGCTCAACTCGAATCGCAACGCTGGTTGGAGATGGTTTTTGATTCCAGATTGGCCGAAACCACTTTTGAAATCCCTTATAAATTAAAAATATTCCCGACACAAAAATTATAAATCGTCCCGCCATTGGCCAATGAACCACATAATCAACAGCGCCGGCCATGGCGAGGCCAATTCCCAGAACACTCATGGCTAGAGCAACCACCTGAATACGGTTTAAGACAATTATTCTTTGTCGAAGAATTGAAATTTGTCTAGAGATTTGCGACATGTATGACCTTGCTGAAAGCGTAGCAATTGAGCTTCAAAGCTCAGAATAATGATCTAAACCAGCTTCATAATTTTTCTGCCAATCCATTCTGTGGCGATAACAACCACAAAAAACGCGTAAAATATCCATTGATTCCAAAGCGGCATTCGAATTGGTTGGCGCGTGATAAACGAGCGCCTGGGTATCAATTTTTCCAACTTGTCAATTTCTAATATTGATAAAAATTGTCCGTTGGTGGCGGCGCTTAGTTTTTGTAAAAAGTCGTGATCAGGAAGGGCTTCAATTCTTTCCGTGTCTTCTTGGATAATTGTTAGATTGGCTTCTGGGGATTCGGCGACTTGCGGTTGGCGAATCTTAAGTTTCCAAACGCCCGCTCCGTCGCTTGGCGCCGACCATACGCAAGAAAACCTGTCTCCGCCCTCTGGTTTCAGAGTTATATCAATGGTCTTTCCACCCGTCGTTGATCGAGCCTCTACAACAACCGTATCGTTTAGTGTTGCACCCGCAAGATCAACAACAATTCGAACCGGTTGATTTGTGTTGGCGCGCGGGGGGTCTACCAATAGCGATATACCCGCACTGTTTCGAAGTCCGGCGCGCGCCAAGTGCCTAATGATTTGAACCCAAAATCTTTCTGGAAGTGTTTCTCCGCGACCGTGGCGCCATCGCCATGTTTCGTCGGTTGCTACATAGGTGGTTTGTCCAGATCCATAGCGCATGGTGAGAACCATGGGTATGGGGCCATTTGTTTCTGTGTTTTTTGGTGTGGATGGATCGCTTGGCGCAACAGCATTTGCTAAAACTTCAGCGGTTGGTTTTAAATCGCGTGTTTCTATGCGTTGAACCCATTCAAGTTTGGCCCAGGGTTCACCGCTTGATGAAAGTTCTGGTGGCCATGATTCCTCCATATCTTTTTGGTTACCAAGACGAAGTAGACCTATTCTTGCGGCTGCTTCGGTTGGTTGCATATACACGGGTCGATCAATTCGCGGCAAATCAAGCGAGCCTCTGAATGGAAGTAAATCTTCTAGCGGAGCGCCGCGCCAACTTGATGGGGTGCTTCTTTCTCCTGCAATCCACAACAAGCCAACACCGCGCTTGGCTACAAGTTCCTGAATGCTTTTTTGCTGGGTGGTGCTTAAAAATCCGGCTGGAACATCGCCAAGAATAATGACATCAAATACGGAAAACTCTTTTTCGGTCTTGGGCAGACGAGAAAGCGGCGTGGTTCCTTCTTGCGCAAAATCACGGTCGGCCGAAAGAAGCATGATGGAACTTTCAATTCCTTTTTCTCTTAATAAAATATTTTTGATATAGCGAAACTCCCACCGTGGCCAGCCGTCTAAATATAAGACGCGAATTGATCGATCAACAAAGGTAATATCCACGCGTTGTGTGTCGTTTGACTGGTCAATATCGGGCGTGCCATCGGTTGCAACTTCCCAAACCACACTACCCGCTTTGGAACCCTGACCAATAAGTGTTACGTTTGCTTTGCCGTCCGAGTCGGAAACCACATTCTGCTCATCTATTTTTGTTCGTGTTTCTTTCTCTCGTAATACAACGCGGATTTTTTCGTTTGGCTTTCGAGTTGAAACCTGGGCCTGTATGGGAATTTGGTCAAGTAAAAAACCGCTTTGTGGAGCCTCAACAGAAAGAATCGCTTGATCATTCATCCCACTTGGATCTCCAAGTGGAATTGTGAATATGGGTACTCCAAGTGATTGGATTTGGCGAAGGGTTGTGGATTGAACGGCGTCCTGGCTTCTTCCGTCTGAAATAACAACCACGGCTGAGAGTGTTCGTCCTAGATTTCTTTGGAGCGTTTCGCTAAGGGCGGAAGCCAGAAGTGTTCTATTTCCTTGCGCTTGCGGCATGGATTGCCTGTCTTGCACCACTTGTGATGTGCCTGTTACGGACACCCATTCAATTTTGTGCTCTTGCGCAATTGTGTCCCACACTTTTTCATTCAATATGTTCTTTGCAACTTCCGCACGCGAAACCGTGCTCCCTTGTTGGTTTATGGAATCCTTCACCTGCAAGCTCGAACTGCTGTCTACAAGCACCTCCACAAAATCTGATTCTCTTTTTTCTTGTGGCCACTCAAGCGCTGGTTGCATGGCCATAAATGCAACAAATAGCAGTGCAATGATTCGAAGGCTTGCTAAAAGAGTTCGGGCCTTGATTGTGCCCCTAATGTTTGTGTAAGAGACGGTCGGCAATAAAAAAATAACAATAAAGCCAACGAGCCAGAGCCAAGTGGGCGCCGGATTTTCATATATCAAATGCCACGGCTGTCCTTGCAAGGCGGGCGGAGCTCCAAGTTGTTGTAAAATCCATTCCATTATGCGCCCGCTTGCATGGGTTGTTGCGTGGGCTTTGGTGAACCCCAGCGAGAAAGTATGGATTCCATCAACGCGCAGATGAGAGCGCAAAGAAATAATGTTCCGCTGAACACTGGATCGGAAACACTCCACGAATTATCCGCCGAAATTTCCTGAGCGTCTTCCTGAAATTGAATTGGTTTCACGGTTGAAAACCAAGCCTGAACGGCGCTGGGCGCGAGTGGTTGTATAGATGCGGCGATTGGCGCAAGATTGACCGCGAATGTTTTGTTTGGGGCGTTTCTTTTTTGAAGCGTCCAAAAACCAGGAGCCAAAACCAATGATTTTGATTTACCAAGCTCATCAATTTCAATTGCGCCCAATCCACTTTGTGTTGGTGGAATAAAAACTCCTCCGGCTGCGATTGATCCCAACGAAAGCGCGCTTCCTGTTTGTATTTGTTGTTGCTCGCTAGCGATTGCATATCCACCGCGCACAATTTCTTGGAATAGTGGAACCATAAGTGGTTTAATAGGCAAGTCGGTCCATGACAAATCCGGCGTGAAGGCGAATACGACAACGATTCCGCTTCCGTTTTTTGGCTTGGCCCAACACATAGCTGGGCTTCCGTTTTCAAATAAAAGCCCTGACTGTGCGGCGGCGTCGGTTGTTTCAAGCGGCATAAATTTGTAAACATGGACTGGCTCGCACAAAACATCCAACTCAGCACCAAGCAGGGCAAGCGGTCCGGTGCGGGGTTGTTTTTTGGCGAATCTAAATTCACCAGTTTTAATTTCCTTTTGAGACCGAATTGGAATTTGCAAAAGTCTTTCAATATCGACCGCCCAATTTTGTTGGGGGCTTTGCGCCGCCGGGGTAATGACAAGTACCCCTCCCTCTCTTGCAAATTTTTGAAGCCACGACCAACCTGCTTCGTCAACCAGGTCTGGCCTGGTTAAAACAACTGTATCAGTGGCAAGCGGGGGACGAATTGATATTGTTTGCGCGTCAATTTCCTGAACATTTTTTCCGGTTGATTCGATTGCGCGAAGAACCCAACTTGCGGCCGGTAGATTTTCTATATTTTGCTCAAGAGATTTTCGACCCAAAATGGTGACTTTGGAATGATCCTGGGTGTTCAAAGAAAAATATATTTTGTTATCCAGTGGCTGCGCGTCTTCTGGAATCGTGGCCTGAATTCCTTGTTGCTGATCATTTTCGAGCCGCACAAAAACTTCTAGTTTTTTTTCGGATACGCCCTCATTCCACGCCATGTCACTTTTAGACACCGCTTCATTTTGTATGTTCTGAAATAGAACCTGGCCCGCGCTTGGCGCAAGCTCCCCCTCACGCCTGAGTTCCACCTGGAAAATGCGTTGATTTGTGTCTTCGGTCTCGCCCGCGGATCGAAATGATGAACTACTCCAAAGCGCCACGTTTTTAGATTTTTCCTGAAGCGGCTTTGTTGCCGTAAGCGCAACTTGTTCCGCCCGATTCATTAAATTATTTGCAAGCGCAACATCTAAATTAACGCTACCCCGTCGAAACCCGCTCCAGACCTCCACGCTTCTAGCGATTGATTTATTTTCGATTTGGGGGAATGCCTTTTCCAACGCGGTTGGTATGTCGCTTGGAACTTCTTTGGGAGTCAATTTTGAAATTGCCTGGATAACTGCTTCATGATTGGTTGTCGGTTCTATTAGCAAGCGCGCCGGAATGGACGCTAGCACTACGCCGCAACGCTCGGCTGCGTTTTGTAACCGTATACTTTTTATTATTTTTTGTTTGAAACCATCCAAAACACTTGAGCCTCCTTCCTGTATTTCGGCGGAGGTCGCGCCATCGTCAAGAATAATCCATCGATCTTTTTTTATTTCTTGTTTCACCCATGAGTTTGCAAGCGGTTCGGCTGCCGCCAAGCCAACAAGTGCTATGGCCAAAACCCGAAGCAAAAGTAAAATCCACTTGTCGAGCCGGCGTCGTCGCTGCAGTTGCGCCAGCGCAATTTGAAGAAGAAAGTTTGATCCCCACGGAGTGCTCTTGGGTCGGCGAAGAAATAAATGTAAAATTATTGGAATACACGCGGCCGCGGCGGCGGCAAGGGCAAGCATGGGGCTTTCAAAAATCACCGCGTCCTCCGGAGTTTATTGCGGGTTTCTCGCTGACCAAGCAGATTTGTAATTGGTGGGCCCACGGATTCGTGGCTATCTATGCGACAGATATCAAACATGAAACTTCGTGTGAGTTTTTCCAATTCGTTGTCGTGTTTTTGCAAGGCCTCCAGATAGGCCGCTCGAATATTGTCGGCATCGGCCTCAATGTCTTGGGCTCCTTCAAGGTCCTCAAATCTTCGTAATCCTTCAAGCTTGAATTGAAGCTCTGCACGATCAAGAATCCGTGCCAAAACCAAGTCGTGTCCTTTGAATTTTAATTTTGCAATGGAGTCATAGGCGCTCTCAAGCGGATACAAAAAATCGCTTAACACAAATATTAAACATCGTTGTCCAAGGCTTGCAATGAGTTGATCTACGGCTCGCGAAAGATTGGCAACGCCCTTCACTGGCACAGTTGCCAGCGCCTGCACCATACTTTTCCACTGCCTGTGACTTCCAGATCGTCGAACAACCGACTTAATTTCGTCGGAAAAAATATGTAGACCAACCCGATCACGCTGCTGCAAGCACAGGTGCGCCAACGCCACCGTAATTGCGGCGGCGCAGTCGAATTTTGTCCACTGGTTTGTTGCACGCCCAGCGTCGGTGCCACCCCATCCAGTTTTTGTTTGCAGGGTTGAAAATCTCATTGAATTTGAACAATCAACCAATATCACAACATCTAGGCTTGTCTCTTGCTGGTATCGCTTTATATACAGCTTGTCGCTGCGTCCAAACATTTTCCAATCAAGATGACGAAGTGATTCGCCTGGCGTGTACGGACGATGTTCCGCAAATTCAACCGCCATTCCCTGTTTAGGGCTTGAATGCATTCCGCTAGAAATGCCTTCAACAACCATTCGTGCGCGCAATTCAAATGACGAAAGCTGTGCCAGTGTTTCTGGCGCTAAATAAGCTTCGGCGCGAAGTGGTGATGTGCTCACTGGATAAGCGTGCCTAATGGTCGTTGGCCAGTTGATGCATCAAGAGGAATTGTGTTGAGCAGTGCTTGCACAACAACATCCGAGTTCACACCATCCGCCTCGGCGTTGAAATTTGTGACAACGCGATGGCGAAGAACGGGCAAGGCAACTTCTTGAATGTGCTTTGGAAGAACGTGTGTTTCACCCGAAAATAAAGCCTTTGCTTTCGCGGCCAACACTAAAAATTGACTCGCTCGCGGTCCGCCGCCCCAAGAAACATAGTCTTTCACAATTTTTGGAGTAGCTGTGTTTAAGGAGCCATCATTTTCACCTGACCGTGTTGCCCGAACAATTCGCAACGCGTAGCGTGCCACGTGGTCGGCGATTGGTATTTGACGAACCGCGGCCTGAACCCTCATTAGATCCATGGAGTCGAGAACGGAAACTGCTTCGGATTTGGCTTGGCCCGTGGTACGCGAAACAATTTCTAATTCTTGCTGCTCACTTGGGTATCCAATACGAATGTTCAACATAAATCGATCAAGTTGTGCTTCGGGTAGTGAATAAGTTCCTTCTTGCTCGATTGGATTTTGTGTGGCAAGCACAAAGAATGGATTCGCAAGCTTGTGCGTGACACCACCAACCGTCACCTGACGCTCTTGCATGGACTCCAAAAGAGCGGCCTGGGTTTTGGGCGGCGTTCTATTGATTTCATCTGCAAGAACAATGTTGGCAAAAATAGGACCACGAACAAATCGAAGTGATCGCATACCTGTGGAGCGATCTTCTTCTATCACTTCTGTTCCTGTGATATCGGAGGGCATTAAGTCTGGGGTAAATTGAATTCTGCTGAATTGCAAAGAAAGACATTTGGCCAGGGTTGAAATTAATAAAGTTTTCGCCAGTCCCGGCACTCCCTCCACAACCGCATGACCGCCGCAGACCATGGTTAATAAAACTTCATCAAGGACCTGTTCTTGGCCAACAATTATTTTGTGGACTTCTGAGCGAACTCGACCAACCGCCTCCAGGGCCCAGGAAATTTCATTGGTGATTTCGTGTTCTGACATGCTGTTTGATTCGGTTTCGTTCATGCATTCAGTATAGAGTTGATGAGTGCCAGAACTACCCGAAGTTGAGACAATTTGTCGCGGTTTATCACGCAAATGCGTTGGCTCAACCATTGTTTCTGTGCATGTTCACAGATCAAGTTTTGTGCGCGGCCCCAGTGATCCGAGCGACCTTCTTTTGGGTCTCACCATAGCGCGAATTGTTCGCCACGGGAAACAATTTGTTCTGGAGTCTGTGTGTGGTCGGGTCATGCTTTTTCACATGGGCATGAGCGGTTCTTTAACAATCCGTCCGTTTCAATCCGAGCGCGCCGCGCACGTGCATGTTCACTGGGTACTCATTCATAACGGTAAAAAATTCGAGTTGCACCATAAAGATCCGCGTCGCTTTGGACATGTGCGCGCATATCAATCTATGCAAATTGTGCGCAATAGTGTTTGGTCAAAATTGGGTCCAGACGCCATTGCAATAACGGCGGAGCAATTACGACTGAATTTGCTCGACCGCAAATTTTCTATAAAAGCCGCCCTATTGAATCAATCGATTTTGGCCGGTGTTGGAAATATCTATGCGGACGAGTCTTTGTTTCAAACACGAATTCATCCGTTGCGTAAAGCGAATTCATTAAGCTTCCTAGAAATCAAGAAGCTTGTTCACAATCTTCAAATCATCCTAAAGAGCTCGATTCACGGTGGTGGTTCCACCATTCAAGACCACAGAGATGCCCTAGGAAGCGCCGGTACATATCAGAAGACCCATCAGGTCTATGGTCGTCATGGGGAGCCGTGTGTCAAATGTGGAGCTGTTTTAAGAAAGATAGTGTGCGCTCAAAGGACGACCGTATTTTGTCCCGCTTGTCAGAAATTAAATCGAAGCAATAAGACCAGGACATAATTTGAGTTGATGCTTCCCTTGCTTCATTATTCATAGATATATTCACAGTCATAGATAAAGGGGCTGTCTGATTGTGAATAATGAATCAGAATAGATCGCAAGTATCCACAAAATCAGTGCTTAAGAAAATACAAGTCTGTGCGCAACATGTCGCTCGCCGTTCGACTTGTTTCTTTCGCTTTTAAAACCTTACGGCAATTTGAAAATAAAATTCAAAATTTGCAGCAAAGCAACAATGACACCCAGATTCATTGAAAATTTCCGAACGAATCAGAAAGGTTGTTCACAGACAAATCGGCCTGTTCATTCACTGTGGGGAAGTCGGTGAAACAAACCCAGAACTTTTCAGACCTTCTTCTAAATGCTCAACATCCGTTCGTAAGCATCCATCCATTTCGCTTCTGGCGGTTACTGTTCGAACCGCATGAAGAACCGTGGTGTGGTCACGACCACCCAAATATCCACCAATTTCTTGCAAGCTGTAACGCGTGTGGCGACGAGCTAGCCACATACAAACCTGGCGGGGTAGAACAACACTTTTGTGCCGACGTTTTCCCAACAGGTCAGTCATTTTGACATCGTAATATTGGGCTACCGAATCAAGAATAGTCTGCATGGAAGGCTGATTGTTTTTAGAACCAATCGCAATTACATTTACTCCCAAGGCCTCTTTTGCAAGATCAAGGTCAATTGTTTTACCAAGAGCCATGGCAACACCGCGTATTTTGGTGAGAGCACCCTCAAGCTCGCGAATATTGGAATCAATTCTTGCCGCGACATAGGCGGCCACATCGTCTAAAAGTTGAAGATCATGCATCTTGGCCTTGGCTTTTAAAATGGACACACGCGTTTCGTAACAAGGACGATCAATTCGCGCGACAAGTCCACTGTTAAATCGACTAACCAAACGCTCTTCAAGATCTGGAATTTCAGACGGGGCAGCGTCCGAACTTAACACGATTTGGCGCCCAGATTGATGCAACATATTGAACGTGTGAAAAAACTCCTCTTGAGTTTGCTCGCGACGGGATAAAAAATGAATGTCATCAATAACCAAAAGGTCGACATTACGAAATCGCAAGCGGAAGTCGCTCATGCGACCAATTCGGACGCACTCGTGAAAGGCATCCATAAAAGTATTGCAACTGATGTACAAAATTCTCGCGCCCGGCTGATTGCGCAGAGTGGCTTGGCAAACCGATTGCAACAGGTGTGTTTTTCCCAAACCAACAGCACCATGAATAAAGAACGGGTTATATACCCGACCAAGTTTTGATGTCACGGCGAGCGCGGCAGCATGGGCCAAACGGTTTCCGGGGCCGACCACAAACGCGTCAAAACAATAGTCAGGACTGAGAAGAACCTGCTCATCAAGCAAAAGTGGAGTTTCTGAAATACCACCCTCTACTGAACCATCCTCAACATGAACAGGACGAGCAAACTTGATAGACGTGTCAACCTTCTCAACATCAGACCCAACAAACCGAACGGTCATAAGACGCCCAGAGGCGGACTGAGCCGCTTCCGTAAACAAGGGGACACAAGTTCGCTGCAAATATTTCAAGCGAACAGGCTCGTTTACAACCAGTCTTAACAAGCCGCCCTCAACACCAGCGACAGAAATTTCGTCGAACCAATGCCGACAAATTTCAGGATGGTGACGCCGAAGGTAGGCGTACATTTTTTCTTGAAGTTCTTTATCGGTGGAGGACATTTTTGAAGATCAAATCAAGCGCAAATTCGAATTCAGATTGGAGGTGGTTTGCGTCCATTCACGCCACCCAAAAAAACAAAACATCAACAAGCCCGCACAACGAAGTCCTTCACGAAGCACGGCAAGACAATGTAAAACCACTTTGCCCTATCGTCAACCAAATTAAAATATTTTGTGAAGATTTTTATTTTTCAGAGATGGGCTTAACCAAATTTTCGGCGGAAGATTTTTTTGTAGCCGCCTCACCACTTTCAAGCACCTGCCCCTCAAGGCGCTGTCGGTTTGTTCGATGATCCATTAAAATATGAATCCGATCCATGTGTGAACCAAGAACTTCGGCAAGGCGCTCGCGCGCAAATTGCAAATTTGTTCGACGACTAATGTGTGTGATGACAACATGTTCTGCTTTCCACGCCTGCATAAGTGGCAAAAGATCATCAACATGAATATGTCTACCCACACGAGCTCGATCCTTGTGCTCCTTTTCAAAGAAGGTGCATTCGGTGATCACAATCTTAGCGTTTGTGAACTCATCGCGAAAGAGAAATGGACCAGTTTCTGTGTCACCGGTGTAGGCCACCAAAGGAATTTCAGAAACGCGGGAAATTTCTGTCCCAGAAAGTTTTAATTCTCGCAGACGATCTTGAGGGAATCCCTGAAACTCATCTTTGAGCTTGCTTCGATTTTCGATGACACAAAATCCAAGAGCGGGCGTGGAGTGGCTAACTTCAATTGCGCGCACATTCATGTTCGGTCGCAATTGGTAGTGGCCGTCTGGCTCAATACCCACAATTTCGTGTGGCGTCTTTTGTCGCTCTAAATCAATCCAGGACTCCATCATGACCTCAAGCGGACGAACGAGTTTTGGGTGGCACAAAACACGCCCGGTCCCCAATTTTTGAAACGACCTTTGACTAAACCAATAAGGCAGACCGGCAACATGGTCCATATGGGCGTGGCTTAGACAAACCGTTCCCGCAGCAAGGGTTGCGCGTGGACACAGGCCTATATCAAAAACAATATCAAGCTCAGGAACATGAACAACAGCCTGTTCGCCCGCGACACTAATGCCTTGGACGCGCAACGGCGGTAAAAAAAGGAAGCCTAATTGCCCTTCTTTGGGCGGCGGCTTAGGAACCATGGCTGAATCTCCTTCAACAGCACTTTCGTGCGGCTGGGCTTTCTAAATCCTGAGTGTACCCACATTTAACCAAATAAATATGCAATTTAGCAACTTTTTTAATTATTTATCAATATGTGACAGTTAAATCCTATAGTTAGTAATAGTAGAGAATTAAAGCTAGATCGCTCACCACGGAACCAGGCAAGACGCATGAAAATTAACGAATCCCAACCCAACAGCAGCCAAATGACCGCTAAAGGCAATATTTCAAAGGCTGTTGAAGAAAACCCAATTCCGCGACTGCTCGCAATTACTGAATCTGCAGCCATGCATGATCTTTTAAAATCGGAGCTGCAAACCGAGTGGGTCGAATTTCATGGCACAACGATTTCGATAGACGGTTTTTTGAAAGCAAAAACTATTAAACCAGAAGTTATTTTGCTAAACATAGAAACAGACGAAATAGATGGGCTTAAATTGCTCTCAAGGCTAAAAGAAGACTCCGAAACAAAAAATATTGCAGTGATGTTTATTGGCTCCAGCAGGAAAACGGTCGACATCGTTAAGACGCTTGATATGGGCGCCATGGATTTTATTTTCAAGCCATTTGACGCGTCCGAATTAAGGGCGCGCGTTCGCGCAGCCCTGCGTATCCAAGGCCGTGTGAAATTGTTAGAGGAACGTGCTCAACTTGACTCACATACCAGACTTAAAAACCGCGGCTATTTTGACGAGCGAATGATTCAAGCGATTTCGCAATTCAAACGAGACGGTCAACCACTTTCGCTAGTGCTTTGCGATATAGATCGATTTAAAAGAGTGAATACTCGGTTTGGACACATCTTTGGTGATGAGGTTCTTTTGGGTGTTGCCCAAACGCTTTCAAGTGGACGAGCAATGGATATCGCATGTCGTATTGGCGGAGAAGAGTTTGCGCTTATCTTGCCATCAACAAGTATTCAATTCGCCATCGAGGTCGCAGAACGCCTTCGAAACGATATTCAATTGAAAACTTGGCCCCAAAACAAAAATTTTAACATTACAGCAAGTTTTGGAGTTTGCGACACAGCAAATTTCAATGAGGAAATTACGCCCCAGGCCCTGCTTGGCGCTGCAGATAAGCTACTGCATAGGGCAAAAAAATTAGGACGAAATCGTGTTGAACCCTCGAATTAGTTTCTAAATAAGCCCTGGATTTTAAAACTCATTTTAAAATACAAATACATTGACAGCATTAATTGATGAAGCTCTTTGTATTCGCCACTGGGATTGGTCAGAAACAAGCCAGGCGGTTGTTTTGTTTACAAAAGCAAACGGAATTGTTCGGGGATTGGCTAAGGGCGCAAGGCGCGACAAGGGTAAATTTTCTGGTGGCTTTGACGTTCTTTCGCGCGGAGAAATAGGATTTATTTCAAAGAGAGAAAGCGAGCTTGCCACGCTTACAGAGTGGGATGTGCGTGAAACATTTCCAAAACTAAGGGATAGCCTGCAAGCAAATCGATCGGGCTGGTATGTGGCGGACATGCTGGGAAGAATGTTGCCAACAGCCGACCCACACCCAGCCCTGTATGCCACAACTGTTTTGCATTTAAGAGCGCTTCAAAATGGTGAAGCGCACAATCTTTCACTTTTACGATTTCAGTGGTCGTTACTGGAAGAAACAGGGTGGCGACCTGAATTGACAGATCCAGATCCACAAGCAAACACGCTTGCGTTTGATCCTGTCGAGGGTCGTTTCACAACCGATTCTGGAATACCAAATCACTGGAGAATTCGAAGGGGCACGCTTGTGGCGCTTGAATCACTTGCGCTTCATAAAGAGCCATCTACTGACGACGAGGGATTACATAGGGCAAATCGATTGCTTGCCTCACACTTGCGCAATGTTTTGGGAGAAGAACCAGCAACCATGGCGGCAGTATTCGGAACCCTGCCCACTGGCTTTCAAAAACTATCGCGCGCGCGCTAATTTCAGATTTAGAGTGAGATTAAAAAAATCGTATTCCCGATTCGTATTGCTCTAAATTTCCAATCTTATCCCGAACAGAGCGGGACCAAATCACCATGGATGAGCGGTCAATTCGAATTCCGGTTGGCCTATGTACGAGCGTCAAACCCGTTAGACCTTCTGGAAGCAGGGTATCCACAACAATCCGCGCCCCACATTCGCTGATGTCCAGCGTGAAATACGGTCGCGGTAGATTAGGCTGGTGGTGCCAGGCGATAATAATTTCACCAGAACCAATCGCACGCAGTTGACTGCGTCGGTTTTCTCCAAAGGAGGAATTCGCCATAAACGAAGTAGTCGCGCTCGGAGATTTTCTAGACATGAAATTCATGCATAAATCATGCTTTATAGACAAGCACCACACAAATTGAAAGAATAAAATTAGACGATATTTCCGAGTCTTTTTGCATTTTCAATAAATCTAACCCGATAACGAATTTGTTCAAATCTCAAACTAGAATCCTCATATGACATTTGTGTATCAAGAAGCGCGTCTTTCAAACGGACTATTGGTTGTTGGCGAGGTCGATCAATCAACCCACACGGCGGCCGCGGGTTTTTTTGTGCGCACTGGCGCCAGAGATGAATCAAGCAACATTATGGGCGTAAGTCACTTCCTAGAGCACATGATGTTCAAAGGCTCTGCGCACCGCACTGCGCTTGATGTGAATAACGACTTTGATGAAATTGGCGCCAGTCACAACGCGTTCACAAGCGGAGAAATGACAGCGTTTCATGCGCACGTTCTTCCGGAGCATATTTTTACAGCCATAGAAATTCTGTCGGACATTCTTCGGCCGGCGCTTCGAGACGAGGATTTTGAGGAGGAGCGCGGCGTCATTCTGGAAGAGATAGCCATGTATGAGGACAACCCGTTTATGAGGCTCTACGAAAAGATGATGGAAACCTACTACAAGGGCCATCCGCTTTCTCATAGGGTTCTTGGAACAAAACAAACGGTTGCCGCGTTGCCAAAGGATGAAATGTCCACCTATTTTTTCAATAGATACGCAGCCGACAACATGGTTCTGGCGGTGGCGGGTCCCATTGATTTTGAAAAAGTGAAATTGGAGGCCGAGCGTCTTTGTGGACAGTGGCCACGCGGAAAGCCCGGTCGGATTCAAACACCATTCACGCCAACACCAAGCGAATTTACGCATGTTATGCCGAACACCAATCGCGCCTATCTAGGCATGATGATGCCAGCGCCAGCGCTCGGTGATTCGCGTCGTTACGCCAGCAGTTTGATAAGCCAAATTGTTGGTGACAAGGAGGGAAGCAAGTTTTATTGGAGCCTTGTGGAAACCGGATTAGCCGAGGAGGCCTCGTGTTCATACGAGGGACGCGATGGTGTTGGCGAGTATTTGGTGTTTGCGGCGTGTGAAAACCAAAATGTTGCCAAGGTTGAAAAGAGACTGCGCGCAGAAATGGAAAAACTTGGTGAGGCGCTTCAACAAGAGGAGTTAGATAGAGCTCGCGCGCGCATTGCCACAGAAATTGCGCTGGCAAGCGAGCGTCCATCTGGAAGAATGCATCGATTGGGCTCCCAGTGGGCCTATGGATTGCCACCTATTCCAATAGAAATAGAAATGGAGCGAATTGAAAAATTAACCCTGAATGATTTGCGCCAATGTTTGCAGGAGTTTCCGCTGAAGCCCGCTGTTGTTGGAAGAATGCTTGCGCCCCAGGGCTAGTTGCATAATTTTAATTTTATTCAGGCGATTTCAGCGCCTGGGTATGTGACAACACCAACAAGAGCCATCAAGCGGAATCGATCAAGGCAGCCTGTTCGTCGGCGCGGTAACTACTGCGAACCAGCGGGCCGCTTTCACAAATTCTAAATCCGCGGTTCAACGCCTGAATTTTAAACATCATAAATTGTTCGGGGTGTACCCATCGATCGATAGGAAGGTGGTTGCGTGTTGGTTGTAAATATTGGCCGATCGTCAATATGTCGGCCCGTGATTCGCGCCACACATCATCCATAAGTTCAAGAACCTCGTCATTGTGTTCGCCAATACCAACCATGATTCCAGTTTTTGTAAGTAGACCACTTGCCTTGAATTGTTTCAACACATTCAAGGAGCGTTCGTAGCGCGCCTGGGGGCGGACAGCCGAATGCATGCGCCGAACGGTTTCCATGTTGTGGCTAATGATTCGCGGACGCGCATCACACACCGTTTGAATGTTTTTTTCGTTTCCACAAAAATCACCAACAAGAACTTCGATACTCATGTTGGGGCATGCGGCGCGTGTCAGATGAATTGTTTGCGCCCATATTTCCGCGCCACCATCCGGCAACTCATCGCGATTCACGCTGGTAATCACCACATGTTTAAGATCCATCAAGCGCAAACTTTCAGCAACTCGCCGTGGCTCGTCTTTATCAATAGAGCCAGGACGACCAGTTTTAACATTACAAAAACCACAGCTTCGCGTGCAAGTATCGCCCAAAATCATAATGGTGGCGGAGCCGCGGCTCCAACATTCCCCCATGTTTGGGCAACTCGCTTCTTGGCACACCGTGTGCAACTTGTGCTCATCCATGATCGCCTTCAGGCGCAGGTATCCCTGACCACCAGGGACACGGGCGCGCAGCCAGTCGGGCTTTTTACCAATTTGTAGTGTTTGGCGGGCTTCGTCTTTATTGTTCAATATGAATTCAGAAAGACTGACTGAAGCGCCAGGCAGATTTCTGGCCGTATCACCACCAAGAGGCTTGGGATGCCGGGCAAGGGTTCGATCATTTGCGGATTGCGGGGTGATCACAGAACAATAGCGTAGCCCCAACAAGCTAGATAATTCAAGCCTAAATAAGGCATACTTACCCCATGGTCTTTATGGCACACGCGGCAAGATGGGCGCGCAAACAGGCAATGCGCGTGGCGGTTCAAACATTGGTTGTGTTGGCACTCAGCGGTTGCTCAAATCAAGCCAAGACCACCTTGGCAAACAACACCATGCCTCCCCCCAAGGCCACGCCAGATCAAATTCAAACAGAGCGCGCAGAAAAAAAAGACAATTTGGGCGCAAAGAAAAAGGGGGAGTTGCCACGCGTTCTTGTTTTTACAAAAACAAAAGGCTACAGACACAAAAATATCCCAGAGGGCGTTCTGGCGCTCCGCGAAATTGGAGTGGAAAATTTTGTGGTGCAGCAAACAGAGGATTCTGGGGCGTTCACAACCGAAAACCTAAACCGATTCTCCGCGATCATATTTTTTAGCACAACCGGTGATGTGCTGAACAAGGAACAACAGTCAGCGTTTGAACAATACATCCACCTTGGCGGTGGATTTGTCGGCATTCATGCAGCCGCGGATACCGAGTATGACTGGCCGTGGTATGGACAACTTGTTGGAGCCTGGTTTCGTGATCACACCAAAGTTATTTTGGCCACCGTGCTTCGAGAAGACAAGACACATATAAGCACGGTTGAATTTCCAGACACGCTAAGGCGCGAGGACGAGTGGTATAGGTTCAAAACCAATCCAAGAAAAAATGTTCATGTGTTGATGAATGTGGATGATCAAGATTTGGGCGAATTCACAATGAATGGAGATCATCCAATTTCGTGGATGCATGAATTCGAAGGAGGGCGCACTTGGTACACGGCCATGGGTCATACCAAGGAAACTTTTTTAGAGCCCGAATTTCGAAAGCATGTTTTGGGTGGAATTATGTGGGCTATGGGTGATGTCGGCAAATCTAAACGGAGTGAGACGCTGATACAGCCCGAAGTAAAGGCAAATATCCAGCTTGAAAATAAATAAAAGACGGGCGCAAATAATCAGGGCGTAGTTTTTGGGTTATTCACCAAGATCCCACGATGAAGCGTATCGACCCGTTTCAAGCTTTAGAATTTGCCGTAAAATATCGTTGGCAAGCGAGCTGGCTCCAAAGCGAAACAGGTTTGGGGTGAGCCAATCATCGCCCAATGTTTCTTTGACCATGACAAGATAATGAAGCGCTTGTTTTGCGGTGCGGATTCCCCCGGCAGGCTTCATTCCAATTTTGGGGCCACCCGCAACAAACGTGTCGCGAATTGCCTCAAGCATGACAAGCGTGACTGGCATGGTTGCAGCGGGCTGAATTTTTCCAGTGCTGGTCTTAATAAAAACTTCTCCGTCCGAAAGCGAGTTTGATCCGGGGCGACTTAACAGAGCGTCAATGGCAAGATCGCTTGCGCGGCGCGCGTTGTCGAGCGTTTCAAGCTCGCCAGTTTCAAGAATTATTTTTAAATGTGCCGGACCACACGCGTCTTTGGTTTGCACAATTTCATTTTGAAACTCCTTGAATTGACCAGAAAGAAAAAGTCCACGGCTTACAACCATGTCAATTTCGTCAGCGCCCGCAAGAACTGCGGCGCGAACGTCTTGCAGGCGAATATTGAGTGGGTACTGACCGCTTGGAAATCCGGTGGCGACCGCGGCAATATGAATTGGGTGACCCGCTAACGCCAGTTTTGCGGTTGGCACAAGCGCGGGGTATACACATACGGCCGCAACCGATGGAACGGGATCATTCAGGGGCGTGCTAGAAACATGTGGACAGATTGCTTTGGCGCAAAGCGCGCGCACCTTTTCTGGACTGTCCTTGCCTTCAAGAGTTGTGAGGTCCAGCATGGACATGGCAAGGCGAAGTCCAGAGGATTTTGCGGAAGTTTTTATGCTTCGCGTAGTGAAAGCGCCAGCGCGGCGCTTCACCATAACCGCGTCAACGGGGGGACTAGGCTTTAACAAGTCGGTGGGCTTCATTGTTACAGTTCACAAACGCGCGCCGTTCAAAATGATTTAGAACTTATTTTGGCCTGGCTTGGCTAAAGAGATCGGAAAGATTTTTTATGGTTTTCAATTCAAGGGTGCGGTTGCTTGTATCGCCATAATAAATCATGAGTGTTTCGCTTCGATCATCGATAATCCAAAGAACATCGTAGATGTGGTTGTTTGTGGTACCCACAACATTTCCAATTGTGATGGTGGATATAGAAAATCCAGAAGGACCAGTTATGGAATCAGCTTGAGCCGCCTGATTCTTGCCAGCCTGGGTTAAAATGAGCCCACCAAGAACAAACGCGCTTGCCCACAATCCGACCGTGTTCATTTGAAAATTATTTGATTTGCTTTTCATGGTGTATTTTGCACCGATTAACGGGATCGTTGTCCTTGTTCAATATCTTTTGAAATATTTCGGTAGCCAACGCCGGTTAAAGATTTGAATTCTTCGTTCCATGTAAGACAAATAAGCTCTTGACTGGATTGATCCAAGATATAAGCCACACCGGGCTGATTAGTGACGCTGGCGACACTTTTTCCACCCACCATAATGTATTGACCGCGCGATCGACCAACTTGGGCTTTGGCGCTTGGACCCAGGGTGACAATTCCAAGCACAACAAGCAGAACGGTGTTTAAAACAACAAGTGCGTTTTTAGGCTTTAGGGTTATTTTTTTCTTCATGATTTATCTTTACTCAATATTTGCGCGCTTGGATGTGTACATGCTGACATAGACGGCGATTCCGACCAAAAGAAAAGCCAATCCATATCCAATAAGAGGCCAGCCGGGCGGATTGATTTCTGCTGGTAGCGGTGGACCATCATTTTGAGCAAGCGAGCTTGGAGCGATCGCAAAGATGCAAAGGAAAATCGATTTCCAAACAAGGTTCATTCATACAGTCTAACCAAGGTGCAGATTGGGAATACAAAAAAATATTTTGTCGATCAAGCCAACAATTTGTCAGGGTTTTCCAACAAACCAAGCACCGTGTTTAGAAAGCGCGCCCCCTCAGCGCCATCCACAATTCGGTGGTCACAAGAAAGGCTCAGCGGCAGAACAAACCCGGCGTAAAATGTCCCGTCTTTGGTCAAAACCTGCTCTTTGGCGCGGCCGACAGCAAGAATGGCGACCTCTGGATAATTAATAATGGGGGTGGCGAATGCGCCACCATAACTGCCAACATTGCTCATAGTGAATGTTCCGCCCACAAGATTTTCGCGGGCGACCGAGCGTTGTTTACAAGATTCCGCAAGTTCTTTCACAAGCGCGGCCAGCTCTCCAACATTTTTTTGTTGGGCGTTTCGAAGAACTGGAACCATGAGTCCGTGATCAGTGTCCACGGCGCAACCAAGATGAATAGGCTCCTTGATTAGGATTTCTTCGTTGGTGTCATCCACATTCGCGTTCAGCGTTGGGTGTTTGCGCAACGCCTTGCACACCGCCAACATGACAAACGGCAGCATGCTGAGCTTTGTTCCCAAAGCGGCTGAATATTCCTTGCGCTTGCGATCAAGCTTGGTTACGTCCGCGCTGTCAACCAGGGTGAAATGCACGGCGGTTTTGACCGATAAATCAAGGGCCTGTGCAATCTTTCTACGAATGCCGCGAAATGGAATGCATTCTTTCACGCCATCGCGATTTACGCTGGGATATGTGACAGAAAGAGGCTCAGACATTGTGGCGACCACATTGTCGTTGTTGGAGCGATTGATGGGTTGTGCCATAACAACCCGCGATGCCGCCGTTTCGCGCGTGACCTCTACCGCGCCCTGGCTTACAGCTTGAAGATCGCTGGCGGTGACGCGGCCACCGCGACCAGTTCCGCGTACTTGTTGAATATTCACGCCAAGTTCTCTGGCAATACGACGAACAGCGGGGGTTGCAAGTGATTTGTTGGCCGACGAAGAAATACTTTCATGTTCTGGCTTGCGCGCGAATCGACTTGGAACACCAAGCGAACCACTCACATTTCCAACCACAGTGCCAGCGTCCTCGTTGGCGTCCACTTTTACATCCACTTTGGCAACGGGCGCGGCGTGTTGCGCGGCGGAAGCCGCCTGTTGCTTTGCAGGCGCGGAAACAGTTTGGGGCTTGGTAACGGCGCTCGCGCCCTTGCTTGCGTATCGAACCAACACGCTTCCAACCAAAATTGTATCGCCAGCCTTACCACACAGTTCACCAATAACACCATTCCACGGACTTGGAACCTCAACCAGAGCCTTGTCGGTTTCCATTTCCGCCATTGTTTGATGTTCCTTGACTGTGTCGCCAACTTGCACGCGCCATTTAATAAGTTCGGCCTCGTGAACACCCTCACCAAGATCCGGAAGAATGAAATGACTTTTGTCGTCAGGTTGTTTTACGCCAGCCATATGAGTTTCTCCAAGAGCGAGTGTGTGTGTGAATTGAATACAACATGTGTTAAAGGCAAATACAAACTAGTACGCCGCTGTTTCCTCGATTGCGCGGGCAATTCGATCCGCGTCTGGCATGTAATCAAGTTCAAGTTTGTAATATGGCATGATGGTGTCAAAACCAGCCACGCGCTGCACCGGAGATTCCAGATACAAGAAACATCGCTCCATAATGCGGGCCGCAATTTCAGCACCAAAGCCGCATGTTTTTGGGGCTTCGTGCACAATGACACAGCGCCCAGTTTTCTTCACGCTGGCTTCCACGGTCTCCATATCAAATGGATAGAGCGTGCGTAGATCAACGAGTTCAATAGAACGACCGCTGCGCTCAATAGCTTGCATGCATTGAACAACACTGGCTCCCCAACTCACAACCGTCATTTCGTTTCCCTCACACACCACACGCGCCTTGCCAAGTGGAAGCGTGTATTCGTCTTCTGGAACCTCCTCGCGGAAAGCGCGGTAAATACGCTTTGGTTCAAAGAACATAACGGGATCTGGATCACGAATGGCGGAAATTAAAAGCCCCTTGGCGTCATAGGGACTGCTGGGCATGACAACCTTTATGCCGGGTTGGTGGATATAGATCGATTCCGGGCTATCCGAGTGAAGTTCCGGCGCGTGGATGCCGCCTCCAACAGGAATACGAATAGTGAGGGGTACCGTCATGGCGCCGCGAGTGCGCGTGCGCATGCGCGCGGCGTGGCTACAAATTTGGTCATAAGCGGGTCCAAGGAATCCCTCAAATTGAATTTCTGGAATTGGACGCAAGCCGGCCATCGCAAGGCCAATGCTTGTTCCAATGATTCCGCTTTCAGCCAGCGGTGTATCCACCACGCGTTTGCCACCAAATCTTTTGTGAAGTCCCTCGGTCACACGAAATACACCACCGTTTGGACCAACATCTTCGCCAAGAATTAACACGCGCTCGTCGCGCTCCATTTCTTGAATAAGAGCCAGATTGATTGCTTGCACCAGTGTGAGATTGGCCATGCTGTTGTTCCTTTAGTGTGAAGTTTTGGCGGGCAACTCAATGACCGCGCCGTCAATTTGGGATGGATCCTGACCAATGCCATGTGTTTGCATAGTGTCGCGCTGCAGCGCAAGGTCGGGTGGAATTGTGGCGTACATGTTGTTAAAAAAGTCATCGCGATTTGGCGACGCGATCGTTTCCGCACGCTCAACCGCCGCCGCCACATCGCGTTGGGCGCGTTCTGCCAGGGCGGCCTCTTTGGTGTCGTCCCAAAGGCCACGCGCGGTTAGGAATGTGCGAATGCGAATAATTGGGTCGCGGGATTTCCAAAGATCAACCTCGTCCTGGTCACGGTAGCGGCGCGCATCATCGGCCGTGGTGTGATCACCCAAGCGGTAGGTGACTGCTTCAATAAAGAACGGACGACCCTTTTCTCGGGCAAGCGCCGCGGCTTTTCGTACGCAATACACAACGGCGAAAATATCATTTCCATCGCATTGAATTGTGTCCATGCCATAAGCCACGGCGCGTTGAGCGATAGTTGGCGCGGAGCACTGAATTTTTCCAGGAACACTAATGGCCCAGAAATTATTTTGGCAAAAGAAGATGACAGGAATATCAAGATTAGCCGCGAAATTCATGGCCTCATGAAAGTCACCCTCACTAGTGGCGCCATCTCCAAAAAAGGTGCACGCCACACGCTTTTCGCCGCGGTACTTAGACGCCCACGCCAAACCCGTAGCGTGCAACATTTGTGTTCCAATAGGAATGGCAAGCGGCATGCAATACAACTCGCGCGGAATTGCGTTGCCGCGCTCGTCACCCATCCAATGCAACAAGATCATTTCCATTGGAAGACCTCGCCAAATCAGACCGGCATTCTCGCGGTAGCAAGGCACCAACCAATCAGTCTTGTCCAACGCATATGCCGCACCCATGCTGGCGGCCTCTTGTCCCATGTTCTGCGGAAATGTCCCCATTCGACCAGAGCGTTGAAGCTTGAAAGCAACCTCATCCAGATGGCGACACACGCACATGTGCTCATACAAGCGAACAAGATCGGCGTCCGGAATTAAACCAGCACCAAGTTTCTCGTCAAACTTCGCGTTGGCGTCCAGAATAGATACATGATCAATGGTTGTCGTGAACGCGCTCTTGATTGGCATGATGATTTCCTAGGAAAATAAACGGCGTGAATAAACAAAACAAGTGCGAGAATGTCAAAGCGTACCCAGCGATGTTGGCGACTTATGGAGTGGTGGTTGCGACCCGATTTGGATTTGCCCGGGCGCGCTCGCGCCCATGTTCAATGCGGCGCTTGGCGTATGCCACCGCGGCTTCATGCGCACTGTGCGCATCGCCGGCCTCTTTGAGCACGGAAATTGTTGTGTGTTCAATTTGCTCAATCTTTTGATTGATCCTGCTTTCGGTCATTCCGAGATACAAACCAGCTAAACGAATCAGGCCCCCGGCGTTCACAACGAAATCTGGACCATACAAAATACCGCACTTCTTCAGGCGCGCGCCATCATCAATGGCGTGCAGCAATTGATTGTTGGCGGTGCCACAGACAATTTGACACTTCAGGTTTGTGATGGTTCGGTCATCAAGAATTCCACCAAGCGCGCACGGCGCAAGTATGTCGACCTTGGTAGTGAAAATGTTTTCACCGTCGTTCACCGCGCTGATTTCAAGTTCTTTTACGGCTTTTTCAAGCGCACCACGATTCACATCGCTTGCAATTACTTTGGCGCCAGCTTCCTTGCACAACTTTGCAACACGGTAACCCGTTGCGCCAACACCCTGCACGCCAATGGTCATTTCTGAAAAATCAACCTTACGACCAAGGTGTTTTAAGCACGCCTTCATAGCGTTAAAGCAACCCGCGGCAGTGAATGGACTTGGATCACCACCATGGCTCACGGTTTCGCCACCCATGACATGTTGAGTTTCCTCGGCCATCCAATCGCAAAATTGTGGCGTTACGCCAACATCTTCCGCCGCAATGTAGGCGCCATTCATGGTGTCAACAAAGCGACCCATGGCGAGACCCTCGGCTCTGGTTGCGGCCTGACCAGGCTTGATCAGGATCACGCTTTTTGCGCCACCCATTGGAAGGTCGGCAGCGGCAGATTTGTAGGTCATACCCTCTGATAGTCGCAGCACATCGCGGATGGCCTCAGCCTCGTCAGTGTATGCCCAACGGCGCGTGCCGCCAAGCGCATTGCCAAGCACAGTGCTGTGAATGGCAATGATGGAGCGAAGTCCCGTGGTTGAATCGTTATGAAAACAAATTCGTTCATGGCCATGATCAGAGAGTGTTTCAAACAGTTTCATGAGCGCAGTCCTTATATAAATAAATGGAAGAATTAAAAATCAACAACGAATTACTTGCCAACCTTTACGCCATCAAACACGCTTCCGGTACCAAACTGTGGAATGGGTGATTGATTGACTTTGTGGCCGGAACCACGAGCTTTTAGATCCGCGGTGCTTTCTGGGATGGTGTAATTCGAATTTGGCAACAGATTAGAACGCTTGAAAGCCATCTCCGCCGCGCGCCTCATGGTGGAATCGCAGTTGGTGCGAAGCGCACGAATTTCGGATTGGATTTCCAGGTCGGCCATAGCGACCAAGTGCTCAACAATAGCCATATCGTGTTCAAGGGCTTCGCCATCAAGACCATTTCGCAGCAAGCGATCAAGTTTTGAAAGCGAACACACCACGGCGTGGATCCAAAGCGCGCACATAGAAAGACGCGCCTGCACGGTTTGGTTGGTGATGAGTCTTTCCTCATGCTCTTTGAAAGCCATTTTCACCTGGTGGCTGTGCTCACGGATGTGCATCATTGTTGAAAGACCAAACTTTCTTAGGCGGGGGTGCAGTTTTTTAATCGAGGGAAGCCCGCCACGAACACCCAGGAAAAGTTCGCCACCAATTTTCACGGCGCTGCCAAATGACTTTAAAGGATTGGCGCGAACAGAGAGCATCCACTCACCCAACTGCTTTGATCCCCAGCCAAAGATAAAGTTGTGCATGACCTCGTTGGCGCCTTCAACAATAATATTAATGCGTGAATCGCGCCAAATTCGCTCAATTCCATTTTCGGTCATGTAGCTTTCGCCGCCCATGATTTGCATGGTGTCATCCACAATGCGGTAGCCCATTTCACTGCAGAACACCTTGCACATCGCGGTTTCCAGCATGATGTCCTCGTCGTGTCGATCAAGGAAACCAGTGGTCATGTACAGAATGGCGTCCATGGCGTACAGACGACCACTCATGCGCGCGATCTTTTCTTGGATCAAATCAAACTCCGCAATCGGGCGATCAAATTGATAGCGATACTTGGCCCATTTACAGGCTTGTTCAAACGCGAAAGTGGCGCCACCCAACATGCCCGCACTGAGCGTGCAGCGTCCATAATTTAAACAAGTCAACGCAACATTCAGACCGCGGCCTTCTTTGTGAAGAAGATTTTCCTTTGGCACCTTCACATTGGTCAGCTTAATGCGCGCCTGCCATGTTCCGCGAATACCGCACTTGGATCGGTTGCGGCTAAAGATTTCAACACCCGCCATGTCGGGTGTGCAAATGAGCGCGCTAACCGCGTCTTTTTCTTTTCCTGTTTTTGGATTCTTAATTTTTTGTTTCGCCATGACGGTGAAGAAGCCCGCAAGCGCCGCGCTTGTTGCCCATTTCTTTTCACCATTGAGGATGTAGAAATTTCCACATGCACTGAGCTCGCAGCGGGTTTCTTGCCCACCTGCATCGCAGCCAACATTTGGCTCGCTCAAGCAAAATGCGGAGAGTGAGTCCTTGGCCATCCTTGTTAAAAAACGATTTTTTTGCTCTTCATTTCCAAACAACATTAACGCCTTGCAACCAATGCTTTGATGCGCGCTGACAAGCACCGCGGTGCTTCCGCAATAACGACCAATGAGCTCAAGCGAGCGGTTATAACTGGTGATACCAAATCCGCCGCCGCCATATTCCTTGGGAATGGTCATTCCAAGCGCGCCCAACTCAAAGAGTCGCTTCACAACCCAATCTGGAATTTCCTGCTTTTGATCAATTTCAATTGCGGGATGCTCGCTCTTTAAATATTGGTCAAGCGCGGCCAAAAGTTGATCGCAGCGCGCTGTTTCCTCTGCGGAAATTTCAGGATATGGAAACGCCACGCTCTCGCGAAAGTTGCCCCAGAAATAGTTTTTCACAAGACCCATCTTTTCGGGATCCGGTCCAAGCATTTCCTGTGCCTGCTCGATTTGTTTGCGATCTTTTTCAGAAACATTTTTTAAATCGGTGGCAAGATTTGCTGAGGCCATGGTGTGCTCCTTAATATTGTTCAAGTAAAGCGTTCTATTCAACGCCAAAGAACAATAAGGATCAACCCCCGCAAGAGACACGCGTGTATATATTTTATAAATATACATACACGCGGCCGCCTTGCAGTATTTATCGCTTTAAAAATGCATCAAGGCGGGCGCGGGCTTGTGGAGTATGCCGCAAATCAATGAGATGCTTTTGCTCGCACAACACGCCAGCTTGAAAGCCATGGCGAACACCAGTGTTGATTGCGTCAACAACAGCGCGCGCCGCGGCGGTGTTTGGCAGTTGTTTTTCAAGTTGTTTAAGCGCGGACAATGTTGGTTGGTGAAATTGCTCGTCAGCGACGGATAATGGATGGCGCGGTGTTTTTAATTTTGGATTTGCAAGAATCCAAGCGACCGCGGCATCAATGGGGGACTGGCCTGCCGAAACACTTTTGGCGAACAGGCCTGCTGGAATATCCGCGGCATCAAATGGCGAGCCCGCACAGGTGGCCAGAATGGCTTTGGAAATATCCATACGCGAGGCAAGCATTAAGGTGCCACCCCAGCCAGGACAAATTTCAAGACCACATTCAGGCAGTCCAACCTTCCAACTTTTTTCACCGGGAGCGGGAGTGACTCCAACAAGAGCGTCGCAATGCAGGGCAAGCTCAAGTCCGCCACCAAGGGCGGCCTTGTGAATAATGGCAACACTGGCAAATGGAAGCGATGTGACGCGTCCGTACGCCACGCTTCCGGCGCGCAAATACAAATCAAGATCGTGGTCATTCAGAGCGTCAATTTCCGCAAGATCAGCCCCCGCCACAAATACGCGCTCGCTGGCGCTTTGAAGAACAAGTCCCGACAAATCTTGTTGCGCAAGCGCGCACAATGACTCGTCAAGCGAATCAATCAACCAGCGATCAAGCACAACAACCCCACCCCGCGGCTTGGATGGATTGGGAACAAGCGACAGAACCGCAATATTGTCCGCTCGAATTTCTATTGGAAGCGGAGTTTGAATCATGGTTTATTTTTCGTTGGCGGCAAATCGGGCTCGCAATCGTTGTTGCGCTTCGGGACCCGCAATAATTGCTGCGGAAAGATTGGCGGCTTCCGACAAAACGGTCGCGTTGATAAGTGTGTCAAGTTCAAGCAGCAAGCGCTTGGTGGTGGCGATGGCGTTTGGACCGCCAGTGGATAATTTTTGTGCGAAGTCCATTGTGGCGCTATCTAGTTCAGAAACCAAAACCAGTTGTGTCGCCAAACCAATACGCACGGCCTCTTTGCCATCAACAAGTCCGCCAGCTAAAAGCAGGGAGCGCGCGCGACCTGCGCCAATTTTAGAAATTAGAAACGGCGCCACAACCGCGGGACACACGCCAAGATCAACTTCTGGATATCCCAACTTTGCTTGTTCGTGTGTGAAGGCAAAGTCGCACGCGACCACAAGTCCGCAACCGCCACCGATCGCAGCGCCTTGCACCTTGGCTATGGTTGGAATGGAAAGTTTGCGAAGCGCCAAACCCACACGCGCAAGTCCATGCAGCATAAGCCCCATTTTTTGAGCGTCATTGAGAACGCCACGAAGATCCATGCCAGCGCAAAATGATTTGCCAACGCCGGAAAGAACAAGAACACGAGCGTCCGAATTCGCCGCCACGGTCGCCACGGCGCGTTCAAGTTGTTCTATAAGTTCAAAGTCAAGGGCATTGCGCGCGTCGGGTCGATGAAGTGAAATTTCAAATATTCCAGCAGTGGCGTGCGCGGAATTGATATGGACCAATTCATTCATGCATGAAAGAGTAGCGAAACGAAACAAGTCTTGGTCGCGTGTCGGTCAAATCAATCGGCAAAAATTTCATCAACCACGCTTGGCGCGCGAGACTGAAATAAAAAGCCGCACTGTTTAAGTGCGATTTTTCCAAATCGCCGCCACGCGATCAACACTTTCCGCGCCACCAACTCCAGAAAGACTGGCCAACAGGGCAGATTCGCGGCCCGCGTAGTGTTGATCAAGTTGTTGCAACCAACGCTTGGTTGTCAACAGAGCCAATGGTTCCTTGGCGAGCAATGTGCTGACAAGAATGTTGGTTTCTTGAATTAGCGCATTTTCTTGATGTTGATGCGGGGGCTGGATTGGAGCGTTGTTGCTCGCCAATGTTGCGCCAGCGATGCGTGAAACAAATCCCAATTCATGGGCGCGCACACCAAGAATAAGTTGGCCGCCCAGCAATAATTCACGCGCCGAGCCCATGCCCATGCGCGACGAAAGCGTTGGAGCGCTAATGGATGGTGATAAACCAATGACATGGGTTGGATATCCAAACTTGGCGTTTGGAGTGGCCACAACAAAATCACATGCCGACACAAGCGCGCAGCCGCCAGCGAGTGCGGCGCCAGAAACGGCGGCCACGGTGACGGCGGGAAGCCGCGAAATAATTTCAATACACGCATGAAGACGCCGCAAATAATTAGCCAGCACGGGTTGTGAGCCGTTCGTGTCGTTGGCCACATTACGAAGATCAAAGCCGGCGCAGAACGCTGATCCACGAGCGCGCAGCACAACAACGCGGGTTTTGGAATGATCAGGTGTTGGGCTTGTATTGAGGGCTTGTGTGTGCGCCGCCAAACCTAACTGATTAATTTCTGGGCGAACATTATTTTTTATATCGCCAGGCAAGTCTGGTTGGAAAGAAATTTGATTTACCTCACAATTTTTTTGTATATCCAACAGCGCGTCCTCTAGCGCTGAAAACATTTCATCTCCAAGCGCATTACGGTGGTCTGGATCATTGAATGTGATAGTGGCCACGGCGCACGATGGTTTATTGTCATGACAGCCACTTGAATATTCCAAAAGAAGCGGCTTGGGCGCTTGAAATGTCACCGACCAACTCCTGGTCCCGACGGCACCGCGCCCACGCTCCAAATAACTTTATTTTGGTGCTCCCAACCAAGCACATTCACGCTGCCGGCTCGAATGGCAAAACTTCTGCCACGCGTGACGGGTAATTCGAGCCATGTGGCAATCAGTACGCGTGAAAAATGACCATGCGTGAACATGGCGATATTTCCGCTGAGCGATTTGCAGTGATCCAATAGTTGCACCGCTCGCCCGTGCACATCGTCAACACGCTCTCCGCCGGGACAACCGTGGTGCCATAAATCCCAACCAGGGTTTTTTGCGGCGATCTCCGGCGATGTCCATCCTTCGTAGTCGCCATAATCCCACTCTGCCAACAGCGGCTCAACTTGTATCTGCTTTTCTAGTCCACACAATTGCGCGGTATGAATAGCGCGCGTGCGCGGACTTGAAAGAACCGTCTCAAACCGCATGGCGCTGATCCACGGTTTTAATTCAATCGCCGCCGCATTTCCGCGCGCGGTGAGCGGGATATCCGTTCTACCCGTGTGTTTGCCATTGAGGCTCCAATCGGTTTCGGCGTGGCGAATTACCCAAATTTGTGAACGGGAATCATTGTTCATGGGTTTATAAATTACTTTTGAGCGGGAGTTGGAGCATCATTGGGGATTTTGGGATTGGCCAATGTTGGTGTTAAATGTGGAAGCGCAATAAAATTGTCGCGGTGATAGACCAATACAACACCATCCGCGCCAGTAAGCGTGAGTTGATCTAATTCAACAACCGGAGCCAACAAAAACTCTCGCCGTTCTGGTGGGGGATCGACAATTATTTTCAACGAACCCGAAACTAATTTCCAGGTCCCGCGGCGCACAAAATTCGCCGCGCGCGCCGTCATGATTCCATTATCCCCCAACGAAAGAGTGGAGCCAATTGGACTTTCAATTGCATCAACCGATTGCTCGTCTGAAGGATTGGGATTCAGAGAACTATCGCCGGGAGAGAAGATCCATCGCCCGACAAGTTGGCGCATTTGACCCTCGAAGGGTTGAACCGTATTTGCGCGCGGCGTGTTGGCGCACGAAGCAGCGCACAAAACAAGAAATGTGATGACCGTGGCGCGAAGAACCATGAAGTCATATTACGAGCAAGGGCAAGTGGATGTCTAAGCGATAAGCAAATGCCCGCAGCAACAATAGTTCCTGCGTGGTGTACGCGTTATCAGCTGAAGCCACGGTCACAAGCGCGCCCGCAAGAAGTTTCCGATCGCGTGGAACAAGCGTGTCAAGTCCTTCAAGCGCAAAATGAAGCTCGTTTAGATCGCACTCTATGGCGGCGGGAAATGAAAGACCGTTCAGACCACACTTTGTTAGCGCGCTATCAAATGCGAGCGCACCATGGTTTGAACCGCCCGCGCGCGCCAGCGTTCCCAACACAATTCGAATTTCCTTGGAGCACTCCCGTAAAGAGCGCGCCGGCTTTTTTGTGGACATTGCGCCAAATCGTGTTTCAATTCTTCGAGTTAAAACAGTGCGCGTCATCCACTCGAATAAATCAACCCTGCCGTCGGAGCGCATGGCGGCGGTCAGCGTTGTGCGAAAAGCCACATATTGTTGTTTGCTGAGTTGGGTTAGGGTTGGAACACAAAGATCAAGCACGGCGAGGCGCATTTCGTCTGTCAAATTCAACATGCTTGAAGCAAGTCGATCCCAACACGCAACCATCGCTTCACCAAGTTGTTCGTTTGTAATTGCGCGCACGCTCTCACGCATTTCTGGTCGCGTTCCGGTGACAAGCAACAACAAAACCGCCTGCACATCCAACGGCTCATTTGTTGCGTGTTGAACAGCAGCTGGAATCCGTAGCAACAAGTCGTGCGCCTTGTGAAAAGATTCCGGCGCAATATCCTTGGACATGGTCGCTTCAAACACTTTGGCCCGTGTTAGGGGCTGACTTGTTGTGCGAGTTGTGTTTGCTCTGCCAGACACACCCACCGCCTCACTCGCCATAAATGCAGCCGAAACTTCACCCGCCACGCCCGAAACATTTTCATTTGAAGAATTGGAGCCCCCTGAATTCACCGCTGCTGAAGGAGATGATTCACCAATAACCTGCGCTACAAAGCCGCCTTGTTCAATGCGTCGAATTCGTTCTGGAAGGGGAGGATGTGTGGAAAGCCAGGAGTGCATTGACTTTGAAAAGAAGAAATGGCTTAAGCCAGATGCCGCCGGGGACTGAATGGGCATGAAATCCACGCCACCAATACGACGCAACGCATTGGCGATACCCGATGGATTTCTGGAATATTGAACCGCCGACGCGTCTGCCAAAAATTCACGCTGACGGCTCACGGCCGCCTGAAGTAGTCGACCAAAGAGAGCTCCAATGCTGCCAACAACAAGAAGACCAACGCCTGCGGCAACAATCACCAGCGCAGCGCCGGCGGAATCATTTTTTTTGCTGGACCCGCGCGTCGAGGTGGCAATTCTTCCACCAACCTGAAGCATGACGCGCCCGATGAGCGCAATAAACATTATTCCAGCCACCACACACGCGATGCGCAAATTCAACCGCGTGTCTTGGTGCGCGATGTGGCTGAACTCATGTGCGGCGACGCCCTGCAACTCTTCGCGATTAAGTTGTGCGATGGCGCCACGGGTGAACCCAAGAACGGCGTCTTGTGGATTTTTTCCAGCCGCGAACGCATTGATTGAGTTTTCCTCCAAAATATAAATTGGTGGAACTGGCATGCCGCTGGCCAGCGCCATTTCATCCACAACATTGCGCAGTATTTTCTCGTCGTGGTTTTCGGTGGAGCCCAGCAATGGTTGACCACCAAGCGCCTCCGCAACCGACTTTCCACTACTGCCAAGGCGAAGGCGTTGGGCGCCCGCGCCTAGAAAAATAAGCAGGCACGCCGCGCCGGTGATTTGCATAAATATTAGAGGATCCCACCAAACTTCCGCGCCCTGCTTGCCGCGATCTTGCGCTTGTGGAACAAGAACAAACAACGCCAGTCCGTAGAAACTAAGAGCAACACACGCAACAGCCAACACGAAAAGAAGTATCAACCAAGTTGTGCGTCGCTTGGCCTGGTCTTGTTGTTCAAAAAAATTCATATGTGACATCCACCAAGAACCACATCACACACTCGCCAATAACACAACACATTCGCGCCGTATTGCGACACACATTTATGCTGGATTCGGCGGATTTGCAATGGTTTCCGGAGAATGGATACGCGTGCGCGGTTGATATGCATCATGAAATTCCAACGGACGGAAGTGCGCGCGAATCTTCGGAGGTGGTCCAAAGTTCGGCTTGCTGAAACTTAAAAACACCCGCGACCAAATTGCCAGGAAAGGTGACAAGACCTTCGTTGTAACGCATGACCGCGTCATTCAATGCTTGGCGCGCGAACGCGACGCGGTTTTCTGTGGAAGATAATTGCTCTTGCAGCGCAATAAATTGCGTGTTGGCTTTCAAATCTGGATACGCCTCGATGCGCGCGAACAATGCACCCAACGCACCACCAAGGGCCATGGAGGCGACGGATAGCGAGCGGATGGCGCCAAAGTTTCCAGCCGAAGCTTCGCCAGCCGCGGCGTTCACGCTGCCGCGCGCGCGAAGGACCGCCTCCAGCGTTGAGCGCTCATGTTGGGCGTAGGCCTTCACAACCTCAACCAGATTTGGAATTAAATCGGAGCGCCGCCGCAATTGCACATCAATTTGACTGAAGGCGTTGGCCACGCGCACCCGTCGAACCGCAAGTCCGTTGTACAACACAACCACGGTCACCAGCGCGATAAAAATGATCGCGACGCCTGCAACAATAATTCCTGGATTCATGAACAAGGCCAATATCATTGTGAGGTGCATTATGACCACTTTTGAGTTCTAGATCCAAGTTGATAAGGAACGCCTTTACGGTCGTTTGGATTTGAGATTTGCGCGGCAAATGTATTTATTGTGTGCGTTGCGTTACTTGCGATTTCAATCGTTCCGCCACAAGACAGGCCACTTCCTCAATAGCTGCTGAAAGATCGTCGTTCAACACAAACGCGTTGTAAATACCGTTATCGCGGGCCCGCTGCATTTCAATAGTGGATTCACGAAAGCGTCGCTGAATTGCAGATTCATCCTCGCGACCCCGCTGACGCAAGCGCGTTAACAGCGACTCCTCGCTGGGGGGAAGAATAAAAATTCCAAGCATGTCAGGATATTTGTCGCGCACAAGTTCCGCTCCTTGCACATCGATATCAAGCACCGCTAACTCGCCACGGGCCAACGCCGCATCGACGGGTTGGCGTGGCGTGCCGTACCAACTTCGGCCAAACACCTGGGCAAATTCAATGAAAAGATTTTGATCAATCATGTTTTGAAAAACTTCGGGGGCGACAAACGAATAGTCCACACCACTCTTTTCATCGCTGGTTGGTGGGCGTGTGGTTGCGCTCACACTAAAATATCCACCAAATCGCCGAAGCATTTCGTGCGCGATCGTGGTCTTGCCCACGCCTGACGGACCACTGAGAACGAGAAGCAACCCTGCTGCCATAGGGCGATACTACGGAGGGCGGCACAAATTTGATAACACCCCATTTTTTGCCCAAACAAAGCAATTTTAGCGCTGCGTCTGTCCCGCGCAAAACTGTTGGTAGAGCTTCAACACAGTTTTGTCTGGAAGCGCTGTACGCCATCGCGGCCCATAGTTTGCGTTCATTTGTTGCGCGAAAAGCCACTCTTCTTGGACGGTGTGTGACAACGATTTTTTCCACCACGGCAATCCAGTTCCCATGAACGCGTCCACGCTTCCATTTGATGACGCCGCCCCCGACGGACGCGATACAACACTGGCGGCAACTGTGCCTGCAACACCAATCAATATCAAAAACAAAATTCGTGTTTTGCGTTGAATGTTTAAGCTCCGAGCCATCGGGCGCCTCCTTCCGCGTCAACAAATCGCGCCTCGTTTAAAATGCGCCAGCCTGCCGCACGAAAATTTGGAAATCGCCCCATGGTTCCCGCAAGAATTCGAACCTCTTCATCATCCAAAACCCAGGGCTCATTGATCAAGCGATCGTGCCGCCGTAAATCCATTTGAAACACGCATTCGCGCAAGCTCCAATTTTCTAGACGGTCGGCGATTTCCATGGCTTTGTTTGTGAATATGGCCATGCGCATGGAAATAGCATCCTCTTGAAAATGCCGCAGCGCCATATTGCAACCAAAGATGCACCACCATCCCCAACTTTCAAGCCAATCACCAGTTGGGTGGGCGGCCACATCAACCACGCGATCAAGTGCAACGGTTAAGCGCTCCAGCGCGTCGCTTGGCGTTATTTCGCCAAGCACGGCTTGGACTTCAAGTAGACCACCGCGACAGGTGTTGGCAATAGCCGCATAGCGTTCATCAGCGAATGTGTCGGCAAGATCTTCATACTCATTCAACGCCTGTGATAATTCATCCCGAGCCCGCTGCGCATGTGCGCGTGATAAATCATTTTCAACGGAAATCATTCTTCGAAAACTATTTCCCCGCACATAGTGGGCAAAGGCGTGGCACACGCGATCGCGACGCTCTATTAAGGTGGTTGACTCCAATAATTCCAATACTTCGTGCGCTGCTGATCGGCTTTCCACAAGATTCCACAGTAAATAATGGGCGTTGGCTAAATTCACCGTGAGCATGAGACGAAGTCCTGATGGAATTCCCCGCTCCGCAAGCGCGGACTGTAAACAGGGAACACTCTTGATGTATTGACCCAGACCGTCGTACGCGCCAACCATTCGATTACATGCCAGCGCTCGCTCGCACGGCGATGTTGCAATTCGATTCATTTGATTGGCAATGCTTAGCATTTTTCGATACTGCCCCTCACCGTGCGCGATGCGTGCGGACGCGTCCAGCGATGCATAATCACCACCCAACTCTGGTTCGACATCGGCGGTCCAAACCCCATCAACAACATCGCCCACACTCCAATCAAGCGCATCGGCAAGGCTTACAACCAAATCCAGCTTTGGATTTCCACTTTCCGGTAAAAGTTTTCCAGCATCACGACCCAACGCGCGTGAAATTTCAACACGCGACCAACCACGATACACCTTGGCTAAATCAATAAACTTTGCTAAACGCTCGCGCCGATCGTCGGCTGTTCGCATACAGTCCTGCCTTTAGTCGGTCCCACGTGATCGACATGCCGCATCTACACAAAGGAATACTGACACCTTTTATGGGTATTTCAAATTACACGCATAAATTTCCGCATTATTGAGCCATATTGAATTTAAACACACATACGAAATATCTCACTCAAATATCTCGCCATTTATAAACAACGAATCACCAAATTACAAAAATTAGCGGATAAACGGGTGGAGAATCGGTTTATAAGTTGGATGTAGTTGGTGTATGAAAATTCGAACTTCAAACTGGGTATCCTCGCCCCTAAAAACAAGCCAGTATTAAATGTGCTTAAAAAATTTAACCGTGAATTACGCGGCCTTCGGACGCAAGTGCGGCTTCGTGAATGCTTTCAGCCATTGTTGGATGCGCGTGCACCGTGGAAATGATGTCCTCGATGGTGGCTTCAAGGCGTTTGGCGACACAAATTTCATGAATCAACTCGCTGGCGTCTTCACCAAAAATGTGCGCGCCCAAAATTTCGCCATAAGGCTTGCTGGCTATTAATTTCACAAGCCCTTCGGTGGCGCCAACCGCAATGGCTTTGCCGTGCGCTTTGAGGGGATATTTTCCAACCGTATAAGCCAAGCCCTTGGCTTTCACATCACGTTCCGTCATACCCACGCTGGCGACTTGAGGATTGCAATAGGTTGCACCGGGAATGCTGGCGTAATCCACGCCCAAGGTGTGGTGGCCCATGAAACGTTCAACACACGCCACGGCTTCTTCACTGGCAACGTGTGCCAGCCATGGCGGACCAATCACATCACCAATGGCATACACGCCGGGCAGATTTGTTTGATAGGTTGGCTCGGATTTTTCCTTGTAGTCCGTCCATATATGTCCGCGAGCCGGACCTGAATCCCACATCTTTAAACCAAGCGAGGTATCGCACAAGCCCTCAACACGCGCGCGCACACCCGCGGCAACGAGAACAACCTCGCACTCCAAAACCTTCTTGCTTGCATCCTTCACGCTTTCAACCGTGACCTTGGCGCCGGTTGCGCTCTTATCAACCGAGGCCGCTTTGTGGCTGGTGAGAAACTGAATGCCTTGTTTCTCGAAAGATTTTTGAGCGGCGGCAGAAATATCGTCGTCTTCCACCGGAAGAATGCGATCTAACATTTCAATGACCGTCACCTTGGTGCCAAACGAGTTGTAAAAATAGGCGAATTCCATACCGATAGCACCCGAACCAATTATGACCATGCTCGCCGGCTTCTTTGGCAAATTCATGGCCTCGTAGCTTGAGACCACAACCTTGCCGTCGTTGGGGGCGAATGGAAGTTGCACGGGTTGAGCGCCAGTTGAAATAAGAATGCGATCGGCCTCTATGGTTTCACCAGCGCCGTCACCGGAACCACCGTAGTACGCGCCGGTTGCTTTACCAACAAGAATTTTGCACGGCGCGCCGCCAACCTTGCCCGCGATAATTTTTGCATGCCCAACAATGTGCTCAATTTTATTTTTCTTAAACAGGAACGCAATTCCAGAATTCAACTGGCCAGTGATATTGCGGCTTCGACCAACAACCTTGCTCCAATCCACAACGACATCAGTTGGCTTGAATTCAAACCCCCATTGCGAACCATGCGTGATTGCTTCGCGATAAAGTTCGGCATTGTGCAGCAGCGCTTTGGTTGGAATGCATCCCCAATTCAAGCACACGCCACCAAGTTTGTCGCGCTCAACGCACGCCACCTTTAAACCCATTTGCGCGGCGCGAATGGCGCCCACATAACCACCAGGACCGCCACCAATCACTACAAGATCAAAGCGTTTAAGTGCCATACGTGCAATCTCCAGGGCAAGTTATTCGAAAGCATTTCAGTTTCTGGGACATCCAGAAAATGAAACAAGTTTTACAAGAGAACTTATCGTAGCGATGGTTGCGTGGTTGGGCGGGAATGATTTATAAAATATTTACACGCAAGCTTGCACATTTCAGAGGCGGCTTTTGGTGCGTAAAAATTCAGCCAGGAATGAATAACCCAATCCGCAAGATCGATTATTCATTGCACTAGAAGCCGCGGAGCGAGAAATACAGCATTGGTATTGAAAGAATCGTTCTCCGTGAGAATCGAAGACTTTCCCAAAATTGGTGGAGTGGGACGCGCTTGTACAAACCGCGAAAGACTTGGCGCAAGGCACTCCAAAAACAAACCTCATATTTATGCGGGATTTCGCAACAAGCGTAAACTGTTTTTGACGCATTCCAAACCACGCCGTAATATCGAATGCCCTTGGAAATAACATGCGCATAGGCATTCTCAGCGACATTCATGGAAACCTGGAAGCACTGCAAACAGTGCTTGCCGATATTGACAGCAAGGGTGTCGACAAAATTATTTCGCTGGGCGACATTATTGGCTACGGCCCCGATCCCGTGGCATGCGTTGACTTGGTGGCTAAGCGTTGCGAGTGGAGTTTAATGGGTAACCATGATTTTGCCGTGCTGTATGAGCCAACCAACTTCAACAAGGCGGCGGAAGATGCGGCATTCTGGACGCGCGAGCAGTTTGAGAAAGAAGCCAAGCGAGATTGCGAAGCGGCAACTAGGCGTTGGGAGTTTCTTGGAAAATTGCGTGTGCGTTTTATCATGGGTCCATTTCTTTGCGTGCATGGCTCGCCACGCCGCCCAATCAATGAATATATGTTTCCAGAAGACGCCGACAGCAGTGCGGGAAAAATGGCCTCTATTTTTGAGCGCATTGATAAGTTCTGTCTTGTTGGGCATACCCATGTTCCTGGAGTTTTTATGGGAGCGAAGGAATTTTTCAAGCCCCATGAAATTGACAACGTGTTTGAATTTCCAGAGGGCGAAAAGGTTATTTTAAATCCGGGATCTGTTGGTCAACCGCGCGATTCGGACTCGCGGGCTTCCTACATGATTTTAGAAACCAAAGATGATCTGACTGCGCTTCGTGCTAACTTTTATAGGGTCGAATACCCCATTCAGCCCGTCGTAGAAAAAATTTACGCCATTCCAAAATTGACAAATTGGTTGGGCGATCGATTGATTGAAGGACGCTAATCATTTGAGTGAGCCAAGAAATAAATCACGCTGGCCGTTGACAATTGCAATATCTCTAGCCATGTTGGGCGTTGTCGCGACCGCGATATGGGGTCCAGGCGCCAAGAAAAATGGCGGAATTGATCCACAGCTACCAACCGCCGCGCCGATTTCAAATGGGGTGTCGAGTTCTCCCGCGGCAGCCGCAAACACAAGTGCCACCACCGCGACGGCGCCAGGCGTGTCCAGCGCCACCACATCCGCAAGCGCCCCAATTGCGCCAATTGCAATTCACGCAAACGCAACACCGACGACCACTGTTGCCACATCACAAAAGTTCTTCGCGCGCCTACCTTCTGGAACCACGGCGCCAGTTAATCCCGCAACGCTAGGCTCGCTTGATTCTGGAAAATATAAATATCAAATTCAATTCTCACCAATTAGCGCCGGATTTTCGCGCATTGTCTTCAGCGATTTCTGGAACGACGCGGTGTCCGCGCAGGAATCCCTCCGACATCAAGAGGCGTTGGTCCGCAAAGAAACCAATGTGCCGGCATTACCAGGGGACTCCTTTCGGTATGAATTACAAACCGTACAAACATTGGATGGGTGGCAAGTGCCGCTGTTTAGTGCGCGCGGTGTGGAAATAGATGGAAGCACCGTAAGTTTGTACGGCTCGGTGTGGGCAGAGCGTTCCCCGGGAGTATTTGAAACTGAAGTGGTTGACGAAAATGGAAATGTTGTGTTGCGAGTAATTCGTCAATTCACGTTGGCGGAAAATTCGTACGAACTGAACTTGCAACAGAGCGTGCAAAATGTTTCGCCGGACGCACACATTGTTCGCTGGATTCAATATGGACCCGGCGATCTTTCCATAGATCAAGGCGGCATGATGGATATTCGCCGCTTTCAATTTGGCTATTTATATAACGCCCAACGCGACCCAACCCGCGCCAATGTGGTGGTGCATGGCGCCATGTTTGAGCGCGCTGACGCGCTTGGCAAAATAACCGCTGGCACACCGCAGTTGTGGCCACAACCAGACCAAAAAGCACAGGGATTTGAATTGAGTTGGTACGGCACCACCAATCGATACTTTGCGCTGGCGGTACACGCACTGTTTGCTCCGCCTAAAGATAATTCCAAAATCATGAACGCGGTGGAAAGCGTGTTCGCTTTGGCTGATACCAATCCAGCAACACAGACCGTGGTGTGTGAGCTTCGAAGCGCTACAACTCAAGTTGCTCCAGGCGCAACAGCGCGCTTCGATATGGGTGTTTACGCTGGCCCCTTAAATCCCAAAGTGCTTGAAGTTGTAGAACCATTCAAGGCGCTACGCATGGATGGCTTGATTCAATATCTCATGGGCGGATGCTGCTCTTTCTGCACTTTTGCTTGGCTGGCCAATTTAATCATGATTATGCTCACTTTCCTGCACGACTATGTTGTGTTTGATTGGGCTATTGCAATCATGGTGTTAGTCATGGTGGTGAGATTTTTCTTGCATCCCGTGACCAAGCGCAGTCAAATTTCAATGACCAAAGTGACGCGTGGAATGGCTTCAATTAAGCCCGAGCTTGAGGCGTTGCAAAAGCGTTATCCCGGCGATACTAAAAAATTACAGGCTGAGCAAATGCGCTTGTACCGCGAGAAGGGAATCAATCCCGTGGGCTGTGTGGGCGGAATGTTGCCAACATTCTTGCAAACACCAATTTGGATCGCGCTGTATGCCGTTCTGTATTTCGCCTTCGCGTTGCGCCAGCAACCAGCGTTCTTTGGATTGTTTCAAAACTTTGGCGGCTGGCAATTCTTGGGCGACCTCAGCGCGGCGGATCATTTCATCCGTTTTCCAGCGCCGCTGATCAAATGGCCGTTTGAGTTTGCCTCCATCAATCTCATTCCAATTTTAATGGGCGGACTTTTCTTCTTGCAACAAAAATATATGACGCCGCCGCCAAACGCGTCTATGACGCCGGAGCAATTGCAGCAACAGAAGATCATGAAGTGGATGACGGTGGTGCTGTTTCCGATCATGCTTTATAACGCGCCCAGCGGCCTGAATTTATACATCATGACCAGCACCATTATTGGAATATTTGAGGGTAAGCGCATTCGCGCGCAAATGGACAAAATGGATTTCACGCCCAAGCCGCGTGATCCAGCCAAGCAGGATCGCATAGGCCGCTTCTATGAGAAGGCCATGGAGCGCGCGCGCAACAAGCGCGAGCCACAGAAACGCTTTAAAGATCGCGAGTGAGTTGTGGGCGTGACGCGCCGTGATCTTGTTGCGGGCGGTCACAAATGATCGGTGTCGACCCAGGAGGTTGGCTTGCATGACAAACCAAATATCACCACAGGGCGCCGATAAGCAACAGTGGCAACTTCATGATGTGATTGTGGCGGTGTCGTCACCGCCAGGAAAGTCATCACGCGCCGTCATTCGGATTTCGGGTGCGGGGGCCTTAGAAATTTTAAGAGCCACAGAGCGTGCGGCGGCGACGCGCGGGCGGGGAATATATTCAACACGATTGTTTTTTACATTTGGTGAGTTGCCAGCGCTTGCAATTGTTATGCCAGGACCGAACTCCTACACCGGCGAGGATTCGTTTGAACTTCTACTGCCAGGAAACCCGCACTTGCTGGAAATGGTGGTGTCTGAATTTGCGGGTGCGAATAAAAATATTCGACGCGCTGGTCCGGGCGAATATTCATTGCGCGCATTTTTAAGCGCTCGACTAACACTTGATCAGGTAGAGGGTGTGGCTGCAACCATTTCTGCGCGCACCGACGCGGAACTGCGCGCCGCGGAATATTTGCGCAGGGGAACCCTTGGACATATTGCCTCACGATTATTGGAGGCGCTTGCCGACATGTTGGCGCTTGTGGAGGCGGGAATTGACTTCACGGATCAGGAAGATGTTGTGGCTATTTCGCCCGGTGTGTTGTGTGTTGGATTACGCGCCGCGCTGCGCGAGATTGAAAATATTGTAAATGCCAGCATTCCCATGGAGCGTTTGGAGGCGGCGCCGTGGGTGGTGCTTGCGGGTAATCCAAACACCGGAAAGAGCGCGCTGATGAACGCGCTGTTGCAACAAGATCGCGCCGTTGTAGCCAACCTTGCGGGCACAACCCGCGACGCCCTGGTGGAGCCCTGGATTGTTCCTGTCGCTGGCGGAACCATGGAGGTGTTGCTGGTGGATTCGCCAGGAGCGGAGTGCGCGATCGAAATGAACAATCAAATAGTTGAGCGGGGCCCGATGGATGACGGCGCACAACATGGCGTGGATCAAATTTCTTTGTTGCAACAACTTGGTCAAGAGGCGCGGTTGCGGGCTATTGAGCACGCCACGCTTGTTCTTCGCTGCCAACAGGTTGACTCATGTGACACTTCGCACTTGGCGGAAAATGAAATATTGGTGCTTACAAAATGTGATCAGGACAATGATATTTTTCTGGCTCCACATTCCACCCCAAACATTGCGGCAGAAAATAAAATTGTGACGAATGTTCCAACAAACCTGGCGGATAAATCTGGTGTCACGAACTTAATTCAGTTTGCGGTGCGAACCAGCGCCAAAAATAAAACCGGTTTACAAGAACTTGCGCACGCCGTTGGTACGGCGCTTTCAAACAGCGGAATTTCCAACACGGGCGAGGGCATGGCATTGGCGCAGCGGCACCGCGCTCACCTAAGCGCGTGCATGGTTGATATTCAACAAGCGCTTGCGGCGGCCGCGACCGATGAACTGAAGCGCCATCTGTCTACGCCCGAACTTGTAGCAAGCGCCATGCACAGCGCCGTGGAAAATCTTGGCGCCATTGCCGGCCGTATGACAGCCGACGACATTCTTGGGCGCATCTTCTCGCGATTTTGCGTTGGCAAGTAAATACAAGCACAAGATGGGTTGAAGCCCGGCGCAAGTATGTGCCTGCATGCTTCAATATAAAACCGCAATTCAGGTGACGCGCACAAACGCTACCTTGCTCATATGAAGGGCTCCTTGAATGTGCGTGTGCGATATTGTGAATGCGACCCAATGGGCGTGGTTCACCACGCGGTGTATCCAATTTGGTTCGAAATGGGTCGCACCGAATTGTTGCGCTCAACGGGAAAAACCTACCGCGAAATGGAACAGGCGGGCGTTTTTTTGGCCATTGTCCGCTTGCAGGTCAGTTATAAAAAGCCAGCTCAATATGACGATGAGGTGCGCTTGGAAACCACCATGACCGATGTTGGCCATGTGAAGATAGAACACACCTACGAATTATTTCGCGGGAATGAATTGTTGTGCAGCGCATCTACCACGCTTGCGTGTATTGACAGCCAGGGCAAGGCGCGCCAAATTCCAGAAAATTTATTTGGGGCGTGAAAGCCCGCGGTTCCATTTGAGCAACCTCTACGCGCCTACAACCGCGCGCGTGCGCACGATATTACACACAATGTTTTTTTAAAATCATGGCACTAATCGTCGCGTGGCTTTGGAACATCTTGAAATTTTCCAAGACGCGTGCGCACTCGCAACAATCCCTGAACAACATTTTTAAGATCATTTTCCAAGCCGCCGCGTAACGCGCGATCCACTTCAAACGCCGCCGCGGAACTTTCGACCAGCAGCGTCAGGGTTCCAGCGCGCATGGATTCAACCGCCGCCACTTTTTGCAACGCCAGGGGCGCAAGCTGCATCCACGCGTCGCTTGCCGCGCCGATAGATTTTTCCGTGCGCGCAAACTGCTTGGCAAATATGAAGACATCCTTGTGAATGGAGCGATCGGGCTCTTGCCAAGCGCGCATGGCGCTTAATTTTTGAAGTCGTTGTTCAAATGGATCCACAAATTCATGGTAGCGCCAAGGGTGTCCCAATGAAACGCCAGCCGATGGTGCGGATATGTATGACTTAATTTCCCGCGTATGTAAGCGGAACGCCGTTCAGCTTGCATCTCGTCATGGAACCGCTACACCTACGCACACAGGTATGCTTTAAATATTGTGCTTTCAATTCGGCTCGAAAAATTACGCTGTGAGTTTGGTTCCACTGTCGCGGTGGATTGTGTTGACTTACACATACCGGCGGGCTCGCTGTATTTCATGTTGGGACCATCGGGTTGCGGAAAGACAACGTTGTTGCGCATGATCGCGGGCTTTCAAGAACCCACCAGTGGCCAAATTTACTTTGGCGACCGCAATGTCACCAACACGCCGCCGGAAAAACGAAATGTTGGAATGGTTTTTCAAGGTTACGCGCTCTGGCCGCACCTCAGCATCTTTGACAATGTCGCGTTTGGTCTTCAGGTGCGCGGAGTGTCCGCCGCTGAGCAGGTCAAGCGCGTCGGGGCCGCGCTTGAAATGGTGCGTATGGGAAATCTAGCGCAGCGAAAACCAAATCAACTTTCTGGAGGACAACAGCAACGCGTGGCTCTGGCGCGGGCAATTGTTTTTAAACCAGAAGTGTTGTTGTTGGACGAACCACTTTCAAATTTGGACGCCAAGTTGCGTTTACAACTGCGCGGTGAAATTAAGCGTATTTGCGCCGAAATAAATCTCACTACCGTGTATGTCACGCATGACCAGAAAGAGGCGCTCAGTTTGGCAGACGACCTAGTGGTGCTGCGCGATGGTCGCATTGAACAGTTGGGCGATCCTAAACAGGTGTATCAACATCCGCGCAACGCATTTGTGGCGGAGTTCATGGGTGAGACCAACCTCATGGGGGGCACCGTGAAAACTTCCAACGCCAACGGTTGCGAAATTGAAACGGCTGCGGGAGTCCTGCGCAGTAGTTGCTCCAAGACAGTCGTGGGGGCGCGCGTGGCGCTTAGTATCCGTCCTGAGTCCCTCACAATTGTTGATGGACCCAGTTCCATTGGCGGTGTTTGCAAGAGCAGTCTATATTTAGGTGAAATGTCCCAACACCAAATTGAAACACCCGCCGGTATTCTGAAAGTTTTAGAAATTGATCCGCGCCAGAACACGCGCGTGGGTCAGGAACTGTGGTTGCATGCGCGACCAGAGTCCGTTGTAGTACTTGCCGAGAAATAAAATGATTCAAATAGAAGTGAACAATGTTCTTGTAGAGTTGAAATCGCAAGATCGTCAAATTTTTTTGCAGTTACTCAACTCGATGTTGCCTGCCATGATTGGCGGAAAGAAAATAATAGAATTGCTTTGCAGCATTCTTTCCGAGGGCAACAAGCGTGGTATTGAAACCACAAACCCGACATTTCAAGCCGCACTGTGGGCCATGTACCAAATTGGCGTTCGTGGCGTGCGTATCAACAACGAGACGAACAGCGCCGATTTGAAAACCGAAAAATCTACGGAGTTTGATAAGCAACCATTCGAATCACACTTCACGCTTGGAAATATTGTGACAGGTCGCGCCATGGTTGCGTCCATGCTGTTGTTCACCAATCGCACCATGCGCGTGAATCAAGTCATGCAACCAGTTGTGCCGCAAACATTGGAATTAATGAAACCAACCAACGAGGCCGTTATGAAGACGCGTTTAGCGGGTGAGGAAATTCAAGTTGCAGCCGCGCGCTATTTCATGAGCATGATTGAAGCGGGGCACGCTTCGGATTCATCGGAGGTTCGTTGCGCGCTTCAGGTTTTATCGGATCTATCCGTAGCCGCATTTTCTTATAACGTACAAAACAAAACCTTCAGTATTGAGGGCTTTAACGAAGCGAATACCTGCGCGCTTGCATACCTGCAGGGAATGAGTCCGGAACAGATTGCGCAAATGCATTCACGCACGGTCGCAGCCAACGCACGCATACGTGGCGAACCAAACCGACCGGTTGAAATGGCGCGTAGACGCCGTTCATAAATCCACGATTACACTTGCAATGGATTCGCAGCATTTCATGCAAGCGTCCGTTACGCATATGTTTATTTTTGGGGCGCGCACGTGGCGTTGTTCACACACCACAATTGCAAGCCACTTGTCAACTGCGCAAATACCTCGTCGGGTGACTTGCCGGCGTCCACCACAAGAAAATCATTGGGTTTTTGCTGTGCCTGACGCAAATATCCTTGGCGAACCCGCGCGTGAAACTCCGCGCCCTTGCCCTCCATTCGATCCATAAGTGGATGAATACGGCCCATGGCAATAGTGGTGTCCACATCAAACAACACGTTTAGGTCCGGCCAACGACCACCAATGGCAACTTCCGCAACGGCGCGAATTTCACTTGGCGGCAAACCGCCAGCGGTTCCCTGATATGCCAGCGTGCTTGCGACAAATCGATCGCTGAGAACAAATATTCCGTCGCGAAGCGCGGGCTCAATGCGCTCCTTCATAAGTTGTGCGCGGCTAGCCATGTACAAAAGCATTTCACAGCGCACATTCATTTCGCCGTGGCGTGTGTCAAGTAGCACGTCGCGCACTCGCTCACCAATGGCGGTGCCACCAGGCTCGCGCACGGTGAGCATTTCTAAATTTTTGTCCTTACAAAACTTTTCTAGGCGAGCGATTTGCGTCGACTTGCCGCTACCGTCGGGGCCCTCAAAGGCTAGAAACTTTCCGCGCAAGTTGTTCCACCAACGATCGCTCATGGTCACTCTTCGGCGGACTCAACAACTTGTGGCTCACCAATGACAGCCGAACCAACGCGCACCATGTTGGCGCCGCTTTCAATAGCCACCTCAAAGTCGTGGCTCATGCCCATAGAAAGAATATTGAACGCGTCGCCACCGATTCCACTTCCGCGAATTTCTTGAAACAATTCATGGCAGCGTTCAAAGACTCGCCGCGCAGCGTCTTGGCCGCCTTCAAGCGGACCCATGCACATCAAGCCGCGCGGTTTCATGTTGGGCATACCAATAATTTGCTCCACCAAATGTTTGACGGCTGGAGGAGCAATGCCGTGCTTATTGCTGTCGCCCGACACATTCACCTCTAAGAGCACCTCGGTTGGAGTTGCTTTGCGCGTTGAAGCGTCTTGCACCTCCTCTGCGATCCGCATGGAGTCAATAGAGTGGATCAGGCGCGCGCTTTCCAAACATTTTTTAACCTTATTGCGCTGTAGCGAACCAATCATGTGCCAACGCACTTTCGGAAGCTCGGCTTTGGGATCCATTTCTTTGCGGCGAGAAACCCATTCACCGATGGTTGCGGCGCGCTGCGAAAGTTGTTGTACACGGTTCTCGCCAAAATCAATTTGACCCATGTTCACCAACTCTCGAATTTGCTCAATGCTGCCAGACTTGCTCACCACGATCAGCACAACACTGCCCGCGCGCTGACTCGATTTTTTTTCGGAGGCGGCAACACGCTGACGAACAGAATTCAAACGGTCGCGAAGCGCGGTGGCTTGGTCAGCGTCAAACGGAACGGGTACTGCTGTTTCTGACATGCGCCACAAGCGTAACAGCACCACGCAAATATCGGCAGCACAAAATACGCCCACAATGCGCCGTAAATACCCGCCCTTGTGACGGCGGTTTTTCAAGCGACTTTTTGAGCGCCCCCATCAAGTCAACCAGCACGAACGCCCAAGACTGCGCCACAATCATCGCTGTATCCTGAGGCGGTGAACGCAGTGAATCCGCAACACAACCCAGGACCAGTGGTTCTGATCATTCGCGACGGTTGGGGAAAAAATCCACACCCAGAGCAGGATTCTTACAACGCCGTCAAGCTTGCCCGCACGCCATGCGCCGATGAGTTGGAAAAAAATTGGCCGCACACCTTCATTAAGACCAGTGGCGAGGATGTTGGTTTGCCTCTTGGCCCCAACGGACCCGTGATGGGCAATAGTGAAGTGGGGCACCAGAATATTGGCGCTGGTCGAATTGTGGACCAGGAACTAATGCGCATTACGCGCGCCATTCGCAGCGGCGAATTTGCGCACAATGTTTCAATGCTTGCGGCGTTTGAACACGCTAAAAAATCAGGCGCCTCCGTCCATGTCATGGGTTTACTAAGCGATGGTCAAGTTCACAGCGACTTGTCCCACCTTGAGGCCATATTGAAGGCGGCCAAAGCTCATGGAGTGAACGGCGAAAAACTTTTTGTGCACGCATTTTTAGATGGCCGCGACACGCCGTCGCAAGGGGCTTTGAAATATGTTCCGTGGTTGCAGGGTGTCTTACGCGCCACTGGCGGGCGGATTGCCACAGTATGCGGTCGTTTCTTTGCCATGGACCGCGATCATCGCTGGGACCGCGTGAAAAAAGCGTTTGACTTGTTGACCAAAAAATCCAACATGGATACGAACTCTGCCGCAAGGTTAAGTGCCGACCCCATTGCTGCCATTCATCACCACTATGCGCACCCCGCAAGCGACACCGAGCGCGGCGATGAGTTCATGCCGCCAACTCGCCTATTAAACGAGGGCGTGATTGCAAGTAACGATACGGTCATTTTTTTCAACTTTCGTGGTGATCGTCCCCGTGAATTGTGCAAGGCGTTTGTGATGGACGATGAGGCGTGGAAAAATATTCAGGGCGGTGGCTTTGATCGCGCTCCGCGCCCAACACAACTCCATTTTCTCACCATGTCGCAATATGAACGCGGCTTGTCAACGCAAGTTATGTTTACGCGTCCAGCCAAAATGAAAAATATTTTGGGCGAGTGCGTGTCAAACGCGGGTCTCACCCAATTTCGCTGCGCAGAAACCGAAAAGTTTCCGCATGTCACATTTTTCTTCAACGATTACCGCGAAGAACCCTTCCCGGGTGAGCACCGTGAAATTATTCCAAGTCCACGCGACATTCCGACCTACGACCTGAAGCCCCAAATGAGTGCGACTAGCGTTTGCGACGCCGTGTTGCGGCGTATTGCCGCGCACGATTGTGAATCCCTGATCGTGGTGAATTTTGCGAATCCAGACATGGTTGGCCACACAGGCTCGCTGTCCGCGGCTATGAAGGCCTGTGAAGTGACCGATGAATGCGTGGATAAAATTATGCAGGCCACACTAGCCCGTGGCGGGCAGCTTGTGATTACCGCTGATCACGGAAACGCCGAGCAAATGAAGGACCCAGCCACCGGCAAACCGCAAACGGCGCATACCAACTTCACAGTGGCTCTTTCTCTTGTATCGCCAGTGTTTCAAAAAGCTAATCTGCGCAGCGGTGGCCGCTTGGCCGACATTGCGCCCACACTTCTTCACTTGCTTGGCGTGACGCAACCCGCGGATATGACTGGCCGCTCGCTGATTAACTCGTGAGCGCATCAGCGCATGGGTTACTGATATGTTGACAATACTTCGCGCGGCATAAGCGCCAGACCAATCATCCCACCCGCGGTGAGCACCATGAACAACGCGCCAACACCAAGCGCGTTAAAATTGTCTACCACCAACAACATAACAAATGGTCCGCTACCGCCAACCAACGCAGCAGCGCCGTCATACGCAATCGCGATACCCGACACGCGCACTGGTGATGCGAACAACCGTGGCAACAGCCCCAAGTACGTCCCAATAAATGCGCCGCTGATCGCGCCTAGCCCAACAAGCCAAGTGGCGCCGCTTGTTTCAACAGATGCATACGCGGGAAGTGCGCATACAAACATGGCAAGTAAAGCCCAGGCGCAGAATTTTCGTGCGCCTACTTTGTCAGCAATCCATCCGCTAAGGATATAAATCACGGATCCGCAACCCGCCGAAACCAATGCGATAAATTCCGCATGAGATTGCTTCGTATCGCAGACGCGGATTAGAAAAGATGGCAAAGCTAAATACAGCGCCGCCACAATCCATGCGTGCATACTGCACATTAAAAATCCAGAAAGTAATGCGCGCGGTGATTCGCGCAGCAATGTGCGCAGCGGCAACGCGTCAATTTTTCCGCTGGATTGCAGTTTTTCAAAATCGGGTGTTTCACCAACATGTCGTCGCACGAAATACGCGAATACACCAACGCAACCGCCAAAGAAAAATGCAAGACGCCACGCCCAAGCCATGGCGTTTTCTTCCCCAAAGATGGAAGAAATAATCAGTGCCACGGTTTGTCCAAGCAATAAACCAGAGTTCACTCCCGCAAGCAAGATTGCCGTGACCAATCCAGCGCGCCGTCTACCCGCGTGTTCGCTGAGCCAGCACAGCGAGGAGGGAATTTCCCCACCAAGCGCCATGCTTTGCAGAAGCCGTAACACCACCAACAAAATTGGCGCCGAAATTCCAATCATGGCGTAACCAGGCAACAACCCAATCATGCACGTGGTGGCTGCCATTCCAAGTACCGTGTGTGAAAATACATATCCGCGCCCGCGGCGGTCTGCAACATGCGCCCATATAATGCCGCCCAAAGGCCGTGCGAAATAGCCCACGGCGAAAACGGCGAAGGCTTTGAGTGTTGCGGAAGCGCTGGATTCGGCGGGGAAAAAAGCCGCGCCAATATGTGGAGCAAACACCGCAAAAATAACAAAGTCGTAGAACTCAAATACGCCGCCAAGCGCCGAGATACATGTGGTTCGCCAAAGCGGCTTGCTCATAACACAACCCTACCACGCTTTCGCGCAAGGAATGTTGCTTTCTGTTTTTGGAAAAACATTTGTGTTTATAAAATATAAACTTACGCTTGTTTGGTACACCGCTAAGATTGCATTCACACCTATATTTCACAGTGAAATTGTCGAGTATCTGTTCATGATAAGTGCAATAGAAATGAATCGCACCCTTTACCCGGAGCAACGCAATATGGACACAAACGCAAACATAGAAACACAGAACATCAATAACTTCCCGTACACGAGCGTCACCAAATCCACCCGCCTACGAATTGGAACCATGGCCGCGCCGCTGTTGCTTGCGCTTGTTGGGTGTGCGGCGCTGTTGTTGGCGGCCCGACCTAACGCAACTACGCAAGATTCACGCGGCAAGCCCGTCAGTATTGCCAGTGAAAGCACGCCGTTTGGCATGAGCATGTTCCGCCTGTGGAGCAACGGTGACATTGAAGTCATGGTCCTTGGTCAAAACAATATTTGGTCTGATTGGCAGAGCGTGGCGCCGAATAAAAGTGGCTACGCGCCAAGCAACAATCCATAACGAGTCAGCACTTTGCGCAGCACAACACTTTGGGGTGATTTGTAATTTGACATGATTTCTTATTGGTGGCGCAACGCGTTGCTCACAATAGTCATTTGATTTAATGCGAATTAATCATCTTCGACATGTTGAAGATGGGCATGAGCATTGCGCTGGCAATTCCACCAACCACTACGCCCATGACTACAATTAGAATTGGCTCCACCATGCTGGTGGCGCTTTTCAGCGACACTTCAAGATCCTCCTCGGCGACTTGCGCCGCAGTTTCAAGAACTTCTGGAAGGCGACCTGATTTTTCACCTGCCGCGATAATGGCGGCAACATTGCGTGGCACAAATTTAAACTCGCGAAAAGTGGGGGCCAACTCGCCACCATGACTCACGCGATCCTCGACTAATTTCCACATGGCGTTGTAGCACAAATTATTGGTGACATCTTTCAGAATGCGCACCACTTCTAGAAGCGGCACGCCCGCGCTTAGCAGCGTTGCCATAGTGCCCGTAAAGCGGGACACATATAGATGGCGAAACATTGGACCAATAATTGGAAAAGTTAACTTGGCCTTGTCAATAGCTTGTCGACCCATTGCGCTCTTCATCCAATACCAACATCCAAATCCAGTGACAACCAAGGCGGGCGCCCAGTACATCCAACCGAAGCGGATGAAATCAGAAATACCCAACAACATTTTTGTTGGCAATGGAAGTTTGTCACCCTGCACAGCAAACAGTGGAGCAAAGCGCGGCATGACCGCTGTTAAAATTACGGCGACTGCAAGCACCGCAACAATTAGCATGATGGATGGGTACGCCATGGCGCCCTTCACTTGGCGGTTAGTTTTTCTTTGTTTGGCAAGGTCTTTGGCAACGCGAGCCATCATCTCGTCCAACATTCCACTGACCTCAGCCGCGCGCACCAAACTAATCATGAGTTTTGGAAATATCTTTGGCCACTTGGCAAGAGCCGAAGAAAAATCCTCGCCTTCGCAAACATCGTCACGGATGGCGCGAGCCAATTCCGCAACAATCGGACGCGCTGCTTGATCCGCAAAGGTGTCCAGTGATTCTTTCAGTGTAACGCCAGTACGAAGCATGACTGCAATTTGCGAGCAAAATGAAACAGTGTCTTCTTTTCGAAACGCATTTTCAAGTTTGCGTTTGCGGGTATTCGCGCTCGTTTTTTCACCAACAGGCGCGCTGGAGTCGCCAAGTTGAACTTCTAAAATAGCAAGCCCTTGTCGGCGAAGTTCGCGTACCGCCTCGGAATGCGAGTTGGCTTCCAACACGCCGCGCGACATTTCTCCGCCCGTCTTGCGCGCTTTGTAATTCCACTTTTGTAAAATATTTTCCTGTGTATTAGTGGCGGCAAGCATCGTGCACCTCCTCGGGAATGGTCATACCGTCAAGTACTTTTTTCATTCCGTCGTCCCACAGAGATTCGAAACCTTGTTCTCGCAAATGGTTTCGAATAAGAGCGGGGTCGCATGTGCCGCACAACAAGTCATTCATTTTTTCGTCTGGCACCATGAGCTCATACAAACCAAGCCGGCCCTTTAAGCCGGTCTCACGGCACTTGCGGCAACCCATACCCTTCATTGGCGTGCCAGATTGATACGCATAAATACCCATGGAGGTTTTTTGCGACTCATTCAATTCGGTTGCCACGGCGCAACTGGAACAAACACGCCGAACAAGTCGCTGCGCCAACACGCCGCGCAAACTGGCGGCAATAAGAAAGTTCTCTACGCCAAGATTTCCCAAGCGCGTGATGGCGCTCGGCGCGTCGTTGGTATGCAGCGTGCTTAGCACAACATGTCCAGTGAGCGCGGCTTGCACGGCGATTTGCGCAGTTTCGCTGTCACGAATTTCACCAACCATGATCACATCAGGGTCTTGTCGTAGTAAAGAGCGTAGCGCACCTGCAAAAGTGAATCCCGCTTTAGGATTAATTTGGGCCTGATGCACGCCCTCAATATTTGATTCAACAGGATCTTCAACCGTACTCACATTGATGCTGGTTCGATCGAAATTGTTTAAGACGCTGTACAGCGTGGTGCTTTTACCAGAGCCGGTTGGACCGGTGACCAGGATAATTCCATAGGGTTGTTGAATAACCTTTTGAAATTTATCCAACATGGCGGGGCGAAAGCCAAGTTTTTCTAACCCAAGTTGAGCGCCACTGCTATCCACAATGCGCATCACAATCTTCTCACCAAATTTTCCTGGCAGCGTGCTTACGCGCAAATCAATGGGACGACCATTGACGCGCACGCTAATTTCGCCGTCTTGTGGAATACGGCGCTCGCTAATGTCCATGTGCGCCATAATTTTTATTCGACTCGAAATGGCGGCGTTCATGCGCCATGGTGGTGACATACGCTGACTCAACACGCCGTCAATTCGAAAGCGCACACGCATATTGCCATCATCGGGTTCAATGTGAATATCGCTAGCACCTTCCTCTACGGCGGAGCAAATTGCAAAGTTAACCAACTTCACCACGGGTCCCATGTCATCGCTGTCAGTACCGCCCATCATTTCGTCGATTTGCTTTTCTTGAAGGGTAAAGTTGCTATCAGGGCTCTTATCCAACATTTCGTTCATAATTTCTTGAGCTTTTTCTTGAGTGGCACCATCGTTGCCAAAATCGGCAAGCATGGCGTCAAGTTGATCGCCTGGACTGGCCACAAAGCGCACGCGCATGCCACATTCGCGCTGGGCAAGTTCGCGCACGTGGTCGTTCTGTGGATCGGCCGTCGCAACAATCAGTGTGTCTTGTTCACGGCGCAGCGGAACAATGCGGTGTTCGCGGCGCACCGCCTCTGGCAATAATTTCATAACCCCGGTGTCTGCCTCAATACTTGGCTCGGCTATGAAAACCATGTCAAGGCCTCGCGCCACCGCTTTGAGCATGGTGGTGCTGTCGATTAATTTCATCTGCAACAGCACTTCACCCAATAAAAGGCGCTCGCTGTTGGCGGTTTGTTTGTGTAACGCCTCATGTAATTGAGCAAGGTTAATAGCGCCGTCCTCTATTAAAATTCTTCCAATGCGTGGCAGAGCGCGCATTTCCGCACTGATGTGGCTCGCACTAATTTCATTGGCTTGTTCTGGTTGAATCATTTCACGCCTCCAGTTGAATTGACATTTGATTGGCTAGCCGCACCAAAACAAACCTCAATAATGCGATTGCCATACTCCACGGTGACGGATCGATCTGCTATGGCGCGCACGCTGGCAAATGTTCCATCGGATAAAGCCACGGCATCACCAACATGGACGGTTTGATCACCAAACACAGCTAGTTCGCCACGAATGACAGCCTTTAACATAATTCCAGGCAGCAAGCCCGGCATTTTTGTTGTCGCGGCAACTGGCGCGTACGCAGTTGTGGCGGGCGCTAGTGCAACCGCGCCGATCGCCTTAAACGGATCACGGGTGGGAGATCGATCAAAGTTCATCTCAATCATGCGCATTGAAGTTTCGGAGTCGGTGCCTGAATTAGAAACAGCGATTGCTTGAGTATCATTTATCTGAATTTGGTTTCCCGCGATATTTGTGGTTGGATTTGCGGCTTGAGTCCACGCAATTTGTTTAGAACCACGCGGCGCGTATTTGAAACCCAATCCAACAACAGCAACAGCGAGCACGCCCAAAAGCACTGCAAACTGCTTGGGTTTTACCCCAAGTCGAGCACTGAGCAAGTTCCACTGTTGCCGGGCGGTGTTCATTTTGTGCCAGCCTTTGTGCCACGCGGCGCGTTGTTGGAAACAGGGGCATCTACCGCGCGGTCCGTGAAATATTCATCAAACGAAAATGAAGCATCAATGACGGAAATATCTTGGGGAGCGTTTGGATTGCATGCAAACTCAATTGAGCGCACGGTGACCAACGAGGGCAAATTTTCCGTGGTACGAACTGCGCCAAACATGGATTCAAATGTTCCAGTCATTTTCACATCAACCGTGCGGCGCATGGCTTTGGCGCCTTGAACGCCAGGAATATCCATGGGAGTCAATTTGCCCGACTTGGATTGATGTGTGTAAACACCCTTGTTGTCCGCGGCGCTGTTCAAACTTGCCAACAACCCACCCTTATCTGGAGCGTTTGGAAGCGAGCGACCGCGCTGCTTAAGATCAATGCGCAAGCGTTCCACTTCATGTTGCATTTGTAAAAGACCATCTTGGCGCGCAGCCGATTCGTTGGCGACGGCACGCAATGAACTGGCTTCTTGTTTCCATTCCCCAGCGTGCATGTAGTTTGGAACTATAAATAAACCCAACAACGCCAGCGCAATTGCCAGCGGAATCCATGCTGTAATAACTTCGACTCCGTTTCGATGACTTTTCAATTCATTCCTCCCTGCGCAACCCGCATTGTTCCCGGCCTGCAAACTTGCACACACATTGGAACCTGCAACGAAATTGTGAATTCTTGCACGCGCTTGCCCATAAATTCTCCCGCTCGGCTTTCTGAAAGGGTGACCCCGCGAAATGCGGAGGACCCAACAAGCTTGTGCTCAAATTCCACAAGTTCCTTGTTGGTTTGGGAGACGCCGTTCATAACCACCAACATTTGTTGCGGTGAATCGGAAATCTCAATTCGCATACCAGTCAGCGTGACATGATCGGGCAGCATATTTGAAATGGTCGCCAACACCGACGATGTTGGAATGGAATGCTTTAATCCGTCGCTGATGCGTAACGCGCGCTCCAGCATGGATTGCTCTTTTGCAAGACCATCTATGAGTTCTTCCACGCCTGGCGCGTTGGCCACCAACATTGCGCCAACTTTGCGCTCTTGTTCAGCAATTCGTGCGCTGTTCCAACTGTGCGCGCTCACGCCCAAGCTAAACACTAGCAACAAAATGCCCAGCAGGGCAATGCGGCGTTTGGCGCGCTCGGCGTTCACCGCGCGGCGCGATTCAATTGGTAAAAAATCTATGATTGGAAGAATCATGCCGCCCTCTGTGTTGATTTCGTTTGTACATCCAGACTTGCCGCCCCCAACGCCGCAGCCCAAGTATCACTTTGTAGTTCTTCCTTACCAATGCTCCAATGTGCACTGTCAACAGGAATACTTTCCAAGCCACATACGCCCTTTAATATGTCCAACAATTCTGGGTCATGTGATGGCGCGCCAGTTACCACAATGCGCGCCGGCCAGGTTGAATCACCACAAGCTTGGCGCAGGCTACGCAATGTTTCTTCAGCCAAAGAACTCCAGCGCCACGCGCCGCCAGAATCAATTGGTTCCAGTGCAATTGAATCAGTGACTGTCGTGTGTGTCGCAGAACCAATTTGCACGCCGGAATGCGTGGACCAGTCGCCTTGCATGGCGCGTAAATATTGCAGTTGACCATCTTTGATAAGCAGCAGCACCGCTTGCTGCGCTTCAATATGCATGAAGGCAATCAGACCAGTTGTGAATCCATCATGACGCAGTTCCGCGCCATGAAGCGCCGCGTACGCCGCATTCTCAATGCTGCATGGCGAAAGACCGGCGGCCATGACAACTTGCGTTGCGTTTCGAATAATGTGACGCGGAACCGACAACAACAACAGCGAGCAACGACCAGCGACCTTGCAGGGAAGCGGCACATGCTGGATCATGACATCTGCGGCGTTCACGCCAAAGCGGTCAATAGCCTCAAATTGTGCGCTTGCCGCCAACTCTTCTTCATTCATAGTCGGAAGTTGCACCATATCCATGCGGAACAAATTTGAGGAAATGGCGACACGACACCGGCACCCATTCAGACCCTGGGCAGAAATTTTCGCGCTAAATTCACGCAGCGCTGAATCCGCCATTGATCGATCAATTGGGGCGGGTGGCAGTTCAAACGCAACGCGGCGAGCCCATGTGCCATCTGTGCAGCGTTCAATTGCAATACAACGCAAGGCATCCGAAGCAAAATCAACTGCTACCGCCATTGTTTGCTTTGTCAAAATATTTTGAAAGAGTCGCATGTTAATACTCCATATTCGACCGAATTAAAGTGCAATTACACTTCGGCGTAATCAAATTAGAAAATTCGTTTCCGTCATTTCCGTCGTCTCCATCCACTTCGACTTTAATAAAACAGAGGAACTCCAATTCGGAGTTCCTCTGTTCTTTTTATTTCAATACCACGGACGTCGCCGGCCGCGTTGTTACTTCACTAATTATGGAGTAGGTATGAACTTGCTGGTTGCGGCGTTCCAGGTCCAACCTTTTGTGCTGTCAATTTGGTTGGCGAGATCTTCAGTGCTGCAATATTTAGCCGTCACAAGGGGAGCAAGAGTTGCGGCGGTATAGTTCGTACCGTCGGTCAATGTAATAGATGCACCAGCTGGCTTGAATTGATTTAAACGCGTCACCATAGTGGTGATTTGCGAGGCGCGAGCGGAAGCCGCGCTTGTGTTTGCATCACCCAACGCGCTTACAACGCCTGGAATCACCAAAGCGGCTAGCACGCCAAGAATTACAACCACAATTAAAATTTCAATCAGGGTGAATCCACGACGCTTCAAACCCGATGAGTTGTTCTGTTTTTCAATTGTCATTGTTACATTTTTCATATCAGTATCCTTTCAAAGAGGTTTTTAGAATCCATAGCCAACTCATTATCAACGCTCGAATACGAATCGTTGACTTGCAAACACAACTAGGAAACATTCCCAGCATTCTGCAAATCGGACCTTGCGAAGGATGACTGAAGTCATATATTTAAAAAAAAGCATTTTTAATAAATTTATGTTCTTATCTTTTCTAATTCAGTGGATGTATTGAATGGTCGAAGTGGGTATCACATGATTTCAAAGCTTCGAACAATTTCGTTTGCGCGCGCCAATCAAGGATTCACTCTTGTTGAATCACTTGTGGCAATAGTTATCGTGACAATGGTTGCCAGCGCGGGCGCCGTTGGCGTTTCTTTATCGGTCGCAGCACAAGAAGACGCTCGCTTGGCGCAACTGGCAATGCAAGCCGCGCAGCAACAAGTTTCATTCCTTATGGAGAAGCCATTTGCAAGCATGGTGGACTATGCGGGCACGGAAGAACCTGGACAGCTCAAGGCGCCACTAGACGCCGGGGCGGTTGAGCGCACCAAGGTATTGGCTGGAGAATGGGCCAAATTGAAACGCATCACCACGCTGACCAGCGAGCCAACCACCTTCACGCAGTACAACAATTTTGTGGTTGATGGAATGCGCATCGACGTACAGGTTCAAGTGCAAACCCCAGATGGGAATATGACCACTTATGCAACCATCCGCAGACACCGCACCAACGAGGACTCATTATGAAACGCCGTGGTTTCACCCTTTTAGAGGTGTTAATTGCTTCCACAATTACCACCGTGGTCGCCAGCGCCGTGGTTGGATCCATTCGTGCGGTTACCGACTGCACGCAGGCCCTGGATATTTCCGCGCAAGCCATGTCGCGCATAGCCCGCGCCGACGCACGTGTTGCCGATCACGCAAATCGCGCGCGCATGATCTTGGCGCAGAACGAGCAAGAAATTCTTTTATGGCTTCCAACTGAACCATTTTCCTCCAGTGCAAATAACACCAGTGATTACGACTCAATTCAAGCCAACGAATTGGCGTGGTATGTCATGAATACCTCCACCGGAACACTGTCGCTTGTATTCACCACGAATCGAAATGACCGCGCGAATTATTCGCTTGCCACAAACTGGGCAAACTTAAGAACTTCTCTTACTTCACAGGGCGCACTGACAACTATTGTCGTTCTTGAAGGACTGACTACCGGCGGTTTCCGCGTTCAGGACAGCGATTCGTGTAGTGTGCGCCGTTTTTCATTCGACGGAAATCTGAGCAATGACCGTGGCGGTCTGAATGTGCAATTGAGTGGACGAGTGCTGAACGGTCAAAACCATCCGGATTGTCCATGACATATCAACCGCAACATAAAAGTGCAGGCTGTATTGCGCGCTGCGCGACGCCGAATTTTTTATTTTGTCAACAAATCAATCACCAACGCCACCAGACAAAAAGCCATCAACGCAAGGGCGCCGCCATGGTATTAGCCATCTTTGCGTTGCTTGTTGTTGGAACAACCACGCTTGCGTTCACGGCGAGTCGTCAAACTGCGTTTCTTTCCAGCCGCAACGCCGTGAATTCTATTCGCGTGCGTGAGCTGGCCGACAGTGGTTTGGATGTAGCCAAAGCAATTTTGCGCAGCGATACAACTTCCTGGCGCACAAATCATTCAAATGGAAAGTTGCTCAATAATTACGCACTTGATGGCGGCACCATCACGGTTTCATTGATCGACATTATAAAGCGTGAATCTGGTGCGTCCGCCGCCATGTGTGTTCCAATTTCCACCACAACCGATGTGGAAATTTCCGTCACCGCCAATTTGGACGGCGCCACATGGACATCTGTTTCCAATATGAGCATTCCACAGGTTGTGAAGGGGCAATACGCTATTTTTGCCAACAAATTGCTTTGGATTTACGGCTCAAACAATAAAGTTGGTCGGTGGAATCGCTCGCCACTGGCAAGTGAAAAGCGCCGAGTGAACATTGGAACGCAAGCCGACTTTGCGGTTGCAAACTTTAGTGGCGTATGGATTGATAGTGATGTTCGATTTGAATCCGAAGTTCTTCCATTGGATCCAGACGATGCACGCACGCTGAAAAGTACATGGGTGTATTACCCATATAACGGTGGAACAAATTTGTGGAGCAGTTCGTTTCCAATTAATGGTCCAGGCCGGGACAAGGTTGTCGCCATTCGCATGAGCGCTGATGAATCAATCCGCATGGCCGCGGCACCCGCTCCAGTTGCAACCGTTCCAGCTCCGCCCGGCATTTCTGGTGGCAATTCCATTACAAGTGGCACGCGCACACTTGGACCATTTCGTGTTGGCACGCCAACGGGCTTAACTGGCACCAATCTCACCACCAATAATTGCACGCTGTTGTTGACTACAGGCACATATGAAATTTATGGAAGTTGGAACGCGCTCAATGCCACCATTCGCATTCAGGGCGCGGTGAAGATTGTGATTTCGCCAAAGTGGTCTATTTTTAATTGGTTTCCAAGTGGGATTAATTGGACCAACACCACCGTTGAACTGACTACGGGCGCAGACCTTGAGGTGAATAATGGCTACAGCTTGACCATGAATCAATGCTGGATTGGTAGCTATTACCAATGTGTGAATGAACCAGATCCCGTGAAAGCGGTGGGTGATCCGCACATGAAAGCTTGGAAGGGCTTGGCGTTTCAAGAAACCGCTTGTGATGGATATGTTCCAGATGAGCCGCGCTATTTGCAGCCTTGGCGTGTGCGCATCTATCCAATTAAAAGCACGCTGAGTGCAATTTTTGTTTGGAACTTGACCAATACCAGCGTGGTTGGAAGTTTGTTCCTGCCCAACAACACAGTGCGCTTTAATGGAAACTCACAAATGTATGGACGAATTGCTGCTGATAGTGTCTTCATTGATGGCACAAGCCGCTTTTGTTATGACCACGCGCTCGATGACATTGTTGGATTGACTGAAGGTCGCGCGCCAAATCGCGGTGGCGACCCCGAAGAAGTTTTTCCAATTCGTCCAATTCGCTGGGGTGCCGATAGAGGGACTGGTCCATGAGTTGCGCCACACGCGCATGGCATATGTATTTGATTGGGTCCAAATCACAAGGTCATCAGCCATCTTTTTCGCAATCCATGCTGCGCGCAACGCCTTGTCGGCGGGGTCAAACACTCATTGAACTTTTAATTGTGGCGACCATCATGATCATATTTGGCGCATTGGGAGTCGATTTGCTAAGGCCCAGCGGCGAGGAAAAAATTCAGGGCGCGGTACGCATGTTTGCACAAGATATTGAATATGCGCGTGGCGCAACGCTGATAAATCCAGATGATCCCGCCAGTGTTTGGCTTGCCCAAGATCAAAGAGGATGGATAGTGGCCCGCAACTCCACCCCAACGGTGGCTATGGTTTGTAGTGATGGCACATCCTTGAGCCGAGTTCTAGGACATGGAATGTTTGAAGCCGCGCAAGGAGTCCGACTGGTGTCATCAAACACTTCCCAACGCCAGGTTCAGTTTGATCCATTTGGTGGGGTAATAACTTCTCCGGCATCAATTGATGTTTTCTTTGCAGATTCCAATAGCAAATGCACAATTACATTCGACTCTTCTACAGGCGCAATGTTGTTGAATTGGTCAAATCCATAAAAAAGTGCGCAAGTCGGTCATAAATAAGGTCGAACATGGGAGGGCAATGATTATGAATTACAACAACATCCAGCAGACAACATGCGTGTTTATTAGTGCGCTGTTGGGCGTATGCGCAACAATTGTTTGTGCACAAACTCAAACTCCATCAACTTCGGCAATCTTGGCTTCAACCCAGGTTCCATTTCAAGAATTAACACCATCAACGCGGGCACCAAGGGAATCAACAGCGCCAACCACTGGCCCCGCAACGCAGTCTGGTGCGCAATCAACAGCAACAACACCAGCTCAAGGCGAAGCTGCTGCCAAAAATACCACAGCAGACAACCAGCTTTCACAGGGAAACAATTCCTCCGCGTCTGCGGGCGCGGTGACTGAAATTACAAATCAAGCGCCAAAGAACCAGCCGGGAGAAAATGGAAATCAAGGACCCGCCACAGAAAGCGTCACTCCCACGGTTGATGTGACCGACCATGGAACCGTAACGCTTGCCGCGCAGGGAATTGAAATTACAAAATTGCTTGAGCTGCTCAGCATAAAGAGCAAGTTGAACATTGTCGCCAGTGAAAAAGTGAAGGCTCTTGTAAGCGTGAGCTTGTACGACGTGCCGGTTGATCAAGCGCTCGATGCGCTGTTGACAGTAAACGGATTTGTCTGGGAGCGACAGGGGCCATTCATTATGGTGTATGCCCGCGCCGAAAAAGAAGCCATGGACAAATCAAAAATGAAGCGTGATGCCCATGTGTTCACCCTGCAATTTCTCGCGCCCGACGACGCGCTTGCGCTGGTGAAGCCGCTCTTGAGCGAGGGCGGCACCGCGGTGTCGCTTGGAAAAGTGAAGGAGGGTTACGAGCCAACAATCACCGATGGCGGTAGCGATACATACGCGTTTGCAACACGCGTGCTGGTGAATGATTACCCAGAGGTAATAGCAAAAGCCGAAAGAATCCTGAAGGAATCCGATATTCAACCGCAACAAGTGCGCGTAGAGGCCACCATTCTTGTGGCGGATGTGTCAGAGGACGACGCGTTTGGTTTGGACATTACGGCGGTGGGCAATATTGATTTTGCCACCGTGACTGGCGGCCCCATGAACGCTTTCAACGATATAAAGAGTGGCGAACTCAAGACGGGGAACGCTAGAGCCAACGCCGCGTCGCTGTATCCCGAGGGAACAGTTGATCCAACACTAAAGCTTGGCGTGATTTCAAATGATGTCGCCATCTTTTTGCAGATGCTTGATCAAGTAAAAAACACCACCGTGCTTGCGCGTCCATCCGTGACGGTGTTGAACCGTCAAAAAGCGCAGGTGAATATTGGCCAGAAGTTGGGTTACCTGTCCACCACTCAAACGCAAACCAGCACCACGCAAGAAGTGCAATACATTGACACGGGCATCAAGCTCACCTTCCGCGCGTTTATTAGTCCAGACGGAATGGTGCGCATGGAACTTGCGCCATCCATCACCGCGGCCACATATGAAAATGTGAAGTCGCAAGGAACTGATTCGCAGATTCCAAATCAAAGCAATCAAGATCTCCGCACCAACGTGCGCGTAAAAAGCGGGCAAACCATTGTGCTTGGCGGACTTTTCCGCGAAGTCAGTTCAACCACCAATCGTCAGATTCCATTGTTTGGCGATTTGCTTCCTGGCGCGCTCAGCGGTCAGAAAGATGCCACGCTTCGTCAAGAAGTTATTTTTCTTGTCACGCCAATCATTGTGGAAGACCCAAAGAGCTCTATTGATGGCGATATGGCCTTGAAGGTGATTGACGCCGTGCAAACGAGTGCGCGCGCCGGACTGTTGCCATTCTCGCATGCGCAAATTGCGGGTAACTATCAAACACAAGCGCTGGATGCGTGGCGCGCGGGCGACACCAAGAAGGCATCGCTGTACGCGGATCAAGCCATTCGCGTATCACCAAGTTCACCAAGCATGATTCAATTGCGTGAGGACATACGCGCTAATAATTCCACGCCTTGGAAATCAAAGTTGGACTCGCTGGATTTGCTTCCTGATTACATTCGTGAAAATGGGACCGTGCTTGGATTTCCTATGGGCGTGCCCCAGGATGATTCCAACAAGAAAAATTCAAATCCCAATCCCACCAAAGCCACCACAACAAATACCCCCAAGCCAACAGCACAAACTTACAAAAGTGCACCACCACCGCCCGCCGGAAAGAATGCCACAAAATCTGACGGAAAAAACTATGGAGTTGATGTTGGCTACATCTTGACGCCACCCGAACCAACACCGCAAATGAAGGAGAAACAACAATGAAAAATATTTTTATCGCCGCATCTTTGGTTATGGCGCTGACCGCATGCGCAACCCCACACTCAAAGCAGGTGCGTGAAGATGCGCATGATCGATACGATCGCGCAAACGCGCAGGTGGTGTTTGATCAGGCCAACCAAAGTTTCCACGCCGGCCAATTTGAAACCGCCTTGGGTCATATTGATAAAGCTATTGCTCGCTATCCAAAGGATGGCAGCTATGAAGTGATGCGCGGCAGAATTCTTTTAGAAATGAAACGCACTGACATGGCGCGCGAAGCATTTGTGAAAGCCGCAAAACTTTCTCCAACATCCGCTGATCCGCATTATTACATGGGTATTGTGTTGCAACGCTGGAACGATTTGGACAAGGCTGCTGCGGAATACGCCAAAGCTTTTGAGTTGGCTCCATCTCAGTTGCAATATGTTTCTGCCGAGTGTGAAACATTGATCGCGGCGGGTCGGCTGAACGACGCAGAAAAGAAACTGCTTGCGGTGCAAAAAAAGTTCGAGTTTAGCCCCGTGCTTGATCGCATTCATGCGGATCTTGCGGGACAACGCGGTGATTTAAAGGAGCGGGAGAGGTGGCTGACTGCGGCGCGTCTACGAACCGAGCCAGCCAAGGCGCAGCAACTTATGGAGGAAATTGCCGTGACTCGATTTGAGCAGGGTAATTGGGTGGGTTGCATTGATGCACTTGAAGATGAGGCGCTGAAAGATTTTGTGAAATCATCAGAACTTGTTCGTTTGCGCGCGCGTTGCCTGCTCATGATGGGCCGAGCCCGCGACGCGCGTGACTTAATGTTGTCGCTTCGCACACAAACCGACGGCGATGGAAGAAACGCCAGCGTGCTTGGTCTAGCGGCCATGCGTATTGGTGACTCCGCGCGCATGATCGACGCCGGACACATTCTCACTCAGGCCAAACCAGATAGTGCCGATGGTTGGGTGCTTCTTGGCGTAGCCGCCATACAAAAGGGCGATCGCGCGGAAGCGATTCGTTTCTTGAGCGAAGCCAACAAACGCGAGCCAGACAAAAAATTACCTAAGCAATTGCTTGCAGCCGCTTCAAGTGTGACCATGGCCAACGCAAATCCATAAGCGGGGCACCAACTTGGTTGTGACGGGTGATTGAAAGAGTCGCAGAAGTTGGTTGGTTGAATTTAATAAATTATGATCTGCCAAACGAAGTGAAGAATAAAACTTCAGGACAAGTGCCCCAAGCTAAGAGCGGGTTAAATACATCACCGGAGTCAACCGCACCACTTCCATCTCGGTCAGATATTTCATTGAATCATGCCGCGCCGTGGTTCAACAACATCAGTCCTATGTCATCGCCACCAATTTTTCCGTTCACCTCAATGTCTTCAGGGCAAAGATGTAAGTTGGACAATGCGAAACAGAAAAGTCCATTGTTATTAGTTGCAGCAACAATATGAGGGTCGTTTAAAGAAAGCTCAAAAATAGTCGGGTCCGTGAACCCAAATTAGAAGACAGTCCAAGCCTCTGCGTTGTCATTAGAAAAAAATACCGCGCTCAATGATCCCACGAAAATAATTTGCTTGTTGCTGACAAAGACTTCATAAGAACAAGATGAAAGTCTGTTTGCAAGCAAAGTTCAATGTTCTCCAAAGTCCGTTGATCAAATTGCGCCAATTCCAATTTGTCCGCTGGCGAAAAGTACTTTTGCTTTTGCTTGACTCGCTTGAAATGTGTTTACAGAAAAGCCACTATTTGAGCTGACCCCTTTACTCGCTGGTCACCCCTTTTGTATACACCCGATACAGCGGTGCCAATGAACAAAAAATTTGCGGTGCTACGCACTCGCTCTTGTAGACACCCGACACGCTCAACACAAGAAAGGTGTTGATAAGACTATTTAGTGAGAATCAGGAACGCGCTCGGCTGGACAGCCGGAGTATGTGGCGTTGACCTCAAGGCGTTCATTTTTCATAATGACGCTGTGCGGAGTCACCAGCGCACCATTGCCAATATTGGCGCCGTAAAATAGAACCGCGTGATGGCCAAGCGACGCGCCACTACCAATATGCACATGATCAATTTTCAAAATGCGGTCCTCGAAACTGTGTGCTTGAAAGTTGCAGTCCACCGTGGCGTTGTCGCCAATGGAAAGCATGTCTGGATCAACCACCTGTGTGAATCCGCCGCCAAGCACCACGCGCTTGCCAATTCGTACTCCAATGATGCGCAGGAATGCCGTTAGAAAAACTGTTCCTTCAAGGCGCTCCAAGAAACCGCGCGCATAAAAACTCCACGCCACAAAGAGAAAATCCCAGCGGCTACACCAACAACTCCACAGCACATGTTGGCCTGGTTGCACGCGCCCAATCAGCGTCCACTTTAGAAAAATAATGCTGCCAATCATGGCCACGGCCGTCGCAAGTGTTGCCAGTGGCGCAATCACAAACGCAACAGTTGGTGCGTCGAAGTTCGTCTTTGCGGCGGTCATTGCAATAATCCAAGCCGCCGCCACCGCGATTGGATAGACCGGCAATAAAAATCGCAACGCCTCCCACAAGAGGCGGTTGATATATCGAATGGCGCTTGGATTGTGTGTGAGGCTGCGGTCCACTTGCACAACCTCGCGCCGTGGAAGTTGCATGGGTGGATGGCCAAACCATGCCGAGTCCGCGCTTGCAACAGATGCGTTAGCCACGGTGCTTACTCCCACAAAGAAATCGTTTGGATACGCGTGTCCCGCCGGAATGACCGCGTGATTTCCAATGAATGTGTTGTTGCCTAGCGCCGTTGCGCCAATGGTGACCACGTTACGATGCACGCGGGGTCCGGCAAAATAAATTCCGTCAGCAAAGAAACAAGTATCGCCAATGGTGACGGTGTCGGGCACAACATCAATAATGGTGGAGATTTCACAACCGCGACCAATACGCATGCCGGCAAGACGCAACCAAGTTGGCCAGAACAGGGTTCCGCTTAGCCAAAGACATGCGCGCTCAAGAGCGTGCGATTTGGCCCAAATGCAAACATATTCCCCGCTCCAACGATTTACGGCGCCAGGACGAGTGCGCCCGAGCAAGCGCAGCACCAATGCTTGCGCAACAAGGCCCGTGATAACGCATACGGGTGCGCCAACAAGCACAAACAACAAGAATGCAAGCGGGTCGGTCCACGGGTTTAAAGGCGCATCTATATATATGTATGCCAAAGCCATCCAAGGCAGCGCCGAAATGGTTGTTTGCACCCACAGCGAAAGCAGCATCAGTAATCCGTGTTTTAGTGGATCAAGTGGTCTGCCCCGGGGATTTTCTTGGGCGGCTTCCGTCATACCAACTTTGGCGGCGGGCACTCCGTCCCATCGCTCGCCCTTGGGAATAAATTCGCCCTCATGCAACCACGAGAGCGCGCCAAGCGAGGAGCCCGGTTCCATATTGGTGTTGTGCGAAACGCCAGCGCGCACATCAATGGTGCAGCCGTTGCCAATAGTCACGGGCGCAAGCACAAGCTGTCCGTCGCACAGCTCAACCAAGCCAATGGAGGATTCCTGCGCAAGCGTGGCGTTGTTGCCAATGCTTAATAGATCCCACGCGCCACCTCGAATATCAACGCTGCGGTGAATGTGAACATTCTTGCCAATGTGCGCACCAAGCAGGCGCAGAATTGCGTTGAAGAAAATTGTTCCTTCAAGTGTGCCCCAGGGAATTGTGCGCGCGATTTGTTGCACGCTCCAGAAGCGCAAGTAGCGCGCGCTAAAAACTGGCATGGTTGTTGTGCGCACGCGACCAAGCAACACACGCTTGGCAAGCACCGCAAGCGCAATGGTGAATGCGCTGTAGATCACCAGCGCGATTGCAATGAGTAGAGGCGAAAGCGCGATGAGTACTTTTACGCCCAGCGTGTTAGCCAAGGCGGGCAGCACTATGAACACCAGTAGGTACGCAGCGGCGCCCGTGATGATCAGGCTTGCAATGAGTCCAAATAATTGCACTAGCGCGGCAAGCAGGGGATTTGAGGCGCGTTCACCAACACGCGCGCGCTGCTTGGGAAAGTGCTCGGTGGCGTTGGAATTTGTTGCGGTTGAGTTTTGATGTGCGTGGGAGTTGTTGGTTACACCGACACTATCATTTGTGTCGACATTTTCATGCTCAGCGTGCGCCGCAGCGCGACTTTTATTTGCGGCAAATTTGAATTGCAATTCTTGGGCGCGTTGCGCCAGCCGCTGCGCCGTGCGAAACACATACAGGTCGCGTACGGTCAGTCCAGCGGTGGGTGGATGTGTACGCAAAGTGCAGAGCGCCCCAACCGCGCTGAGTGAATCGCCGCCCAGCGTGATAAAGAAATCATCGTCAGTAGAAATTTGGTCGGTGCGTTTCAGCGCGCCGGCAAAGGCGTTCAGAATAATATGCTCATACTCGTTGTCTGGCGCAGCGACGGGCGTATCGCGCGCTTGAAGCGCAACGCAAACAGTCACCTCTGGAAGTTTTGAGCGCGCAATCTTTCCGCCAACGGTGCGCGGTACACGGTCAATTAAAACAAATTTGCTGGGAACCATATAGAAAGGCAACGCCTTGGTCAGCGCGTCACGCAACGCATCAAAGCATGGTGGCGCGTTGGTGTCCCTGGCGACAACATGCGCAACAATAATGTGCTCGCCTTCATTTCCCTGCACACGGCACGCGGCCTCCAGCACGCCATCACATTGTCCAAGCAGCGAATCAATGGCGGCAAGTTCCACGCGAAAGCCGCGCAATTTCACTTGGCTATCAATGCGGCCAAGAAATTCAAAGTTGCCGCACTGGGCGCGGCGCGCTAAATCACCCGTGCGATAAACGCGACCAAACTCTGGGTGATCTATAAATTTTTCCGCAGTCACTTCTGGTCGATTGCGATAGCCGCGCGCCACGCCAACGCCGCTGATGCATAGTTCGCCCTCTCCACCAACCGCAACTTGTTGCAGCGACTCGTCCAGAATGTGCGCAGTGTGACCAATGATCGGTTGACCAATGGTTACCGCAACCCCGCTGTACATGCGTGTGCGAACAACAGTCACGGTGCATTCGGTGGGGCCGTAGCCATTTTCAAGCCAGCGCCCATCGCTCCATAAATCAGATAAATCCTGCGGCAAAGCTTCGCCACCTACATAGACCAACTTGACATTGGGCAGCGCCTGCTGCGGATTTTGGCAACCCATTGTGCGCAATAGAGTTGGAGGTGGACAGAACACGGTGATATTTTCCTGGTTCAGCCACGGAATCAAATCGGGACCAAGTCGCACGGTTTCATCATCAAGCAACACCAGCGTGGCACCCACCGCAAATGCAAGCCAGGTTTCTTCTATGGACGAGTCGTAAGCGGGCGAAGAAAATTGCGCAACGCGGTCGGTGTGTTCAAGCCCGTAGCGTGCCTTGTCTGCATTAACCAAATTGGCAACGCTGTGATGTTCGATCATCACGCCTTTGGGCTTGCCCGTTGTTCCTGATGTGTAAATGACATACGCCAACGAGCGCGGATGAATGGCTGGCGCGGTGAATGCCGAGGCGGCATGCGGAGTTATTGCGGAAGTGGCGTGCGACATAAATGCAAAGCTTGTTTGCTTGGTGGCGGACTCCGTTGGAGCAGTGGGTTTGGATTTACTTTGAGTGGCGACTGAAGCCATAGCCGTGTTGGCATGTGAAAGCGGCGATGTGGAATGAGCCGCGTGAGTGATCGCCGCAACATCTATTACAAGTCGATCCATTGCAAGATCCGCAGCCGCAAGTCGCTCGGCGCCGTTGGCGTCCGTTAAAATTACTCGCGCATCGGCGTCAGCAAGCACAGCCTGAATATGGTCGTTTGGAAAGATTGGGTCTAGGCATGTGAACGCCGCACCAGCTCGTAACACCCCAAGTTGCGCGGCATACAGGCTGGCGGTTTCACGCGGCAGAAGCACCGCAATAATGGATTCATTTTCTTGCACATAGTGTTGCGCGCTGGCGCTGTCTTGGTGCGCATGATTTGTATGTGCGTATCCAGAATATTTTGCAATGCCCTCATCAACCGCGCGCGCAACATCGGTGGCGGCGCGATCGAGTTGCGCATATGTGGTGAGTTGTCTGTGCGCGCGCTCGCGACCAGGTGGAACATCAATTGCCACAACATCTGGATGAACCGCAACAATATGCGCAAAAAGATCTGTAAGCAATTGCATCAAATGTATCTTATGAATTATTACACCATGTCAACGAGCCACTTTGCAACTCATCCATATATATATATATATATATCTGCTGTGAATTTTCAATTCAATCTACTTCAACACAATAAAAATGCTTTTTTGAAAAATATCCATAAAAGTTAAATTGCTTTCGCTATAGCAGGCTTACTTGGTCTGAATACCGTGGGGGGAATTGCCGCGCAGAAATCAGATACTGCGCAACTCACTCGCGCCAGCGCCAACACTTCGCCGGCGGCCGTAATTGCCTATATCAATTTAAAAAACTAAAACAGTATTGCCACCAAGGCCGCGTATTTTGCAAAAAATACTGCGGCGCGCGATACCAAGCTCGCGGGTCAAGCAACCTATGTTGCCGTTCTGAGTTGCGCGGATTAACGCGTTCCCATGGAGGTCGTGATTGAGTCCGATTCCGCCTCGATGGCGAGGGATATTTTCTCTGTACGCATGGCGGGCAATGTTGTTGGCGATGACGCCATCGCATCACTTGAGTATGCGGTGAAATACCTCAATACGCCGCTCTTGATTGTGCTTGGTCATGAAAATTGCGGAGCTGTGAGCGCAACGATGGGTGACTATGGAGTTGGCAGAGTGCTTCCACAATTAATTGGGAAAATTCGTCTCGCAGTTCAGACTGCAACTAAAAATTATGCGAATTGCACCAAGGATCAATTGCTGGAAAAGTGCATCGAGGAGAACACCCGCCTTGGCATGAATAAACTGATGAGCCCCAGCGAGAAAATTCGCACGCTTGTCAAAGAGGGCAAGGTGGCCATCGGCTGCGGCGTGATCAACCTTGAGAACAATAAGATTAAATGGGTCGTTGCGCCCGCCGTTCAATAAGTCAGTTACGATAGCAACATGGCAATTGTCCACACAGCATCCTTCTTGATAGCCGGGGTACTGTCGCAATCACTATCCGCGCAATCAACAAGCGGCACTGACGCAAGCGCGACGTTAAACAGCCAAATCCTGCAAGAACTAGAGGCACTGCGAAAGCAGAACGCCGCGCTTGCGCAGGACATAGAGGCCATGCGCAAGCAGAACAAATCGCTTGAAGGCAGCGTTGCGGATTTGCAAGTGCAACAAAATGGCAAGTGGCTTTCGCAAGAGCGCGCCAAAGAGGTTCGAAGTGTTGTGGAGGATGTGCTCAAGGACGCCGATGCGCGCGCCGCCTTAACGCCCCCGGTTCCAACGGCTGGCTTTGGTAATCGTGGTTTTTTTATCGCTAGCCCCGACGGTAATTTTATATTGAATCTGAGCGGGCAACTTCAAATTCGCTACGCCACAAATTTTCTAAGTAGTCGCGACTACAGCATTCTCAACGCAAATCCCGGCGCTGGCGTGAATCGTAATACTGCCCCAGCTCCATCGATTAACTCATACAACAAAAGCACATATGGCTTTGAAATTCGCCGCATGAAGTTGGATTTTTTTGGGCATGTGATTGATCCATCGTGGCAGTACAGATTGATTTTGATTTACAACCAAAATCAAAATGCGTCATTGATTCCAGGCGGTAACAACGCCGCTGGAGCAAATGGCAGTAGTAACGCCGGTATGGAAGAGGCCATGGTTATTAAGGACATGGGTGACGGTTTTAGAATAAGCCTTGGTCAATTTAAAAGTCCATTTTTGCGCGAGGAAATTGTCAGTAGCCGCAGGCAACTTGCCGTTGAACGATCCCTGGTTGACCAAATGTTTTCCACCAAGTTTACTCAGGGTATTCAGGGAACTTGGACGGGCGATTATTTGATATTTGAAGCCATGTATAACGACGGTGGTAGCAATGCCAATACCGGCGCAACGGCCGCGTTTAATAGTGAATCCGTTGGAACTCCTCAAAATTTAAATAATGGCGCTGGATTTACTCAGTGGGCTGTTACCGCGCATGCGGGTTGGCTGGCGTACGGTCAATGGAATGACTTCAACGACCTCAGCAGTTTTCCTGGCGAAGGCGAAGGCTTGATGTTCAACGCATGGCTGAATATGCAGCGCGGCGGTGAAAGCGCCACTTCCGCAATTCAAGGCACCAACAATATTCCACTGAACGGAAATTCAGACGCGCAATTTCTTACTTGGAGCGTGGACGCTTCGTGGCACTTGGGTGGCGCGAATTTTTTCAGTTACTTTGTCATGAACACCGCATATGACATTCCTGCAACCACCACCAATAATATTTCCAGTATCAATAATTACGGCGCGGTGGTGCAGGGTGGCTACTTCATCACCGACACGGTTGAATTATTTGGTAGATGGGAGTGGATGAGCACGCAGAACAAGGGCGTGAATGACATTGGAAATGTTGGAAACGCAACTACTCCAACGGTTGCCAATGTGTTTAACGCGGGCCGAACCAATGTCTATACCGCTGGCTTCAATTGGTTTATTGCTGGCCGCCAAATCAAGCTCACCACCGATATTGGATTCACTACTGCGCCGCTTTGGTTTAACAACGGCATTTACGGCGCGGGCGTTACAGGAACAAATTATCGCATTGAGCCAGATGGTGGTGGCGGTCAAATTGTGGCGCGGACGCAGTTACAGTTACTATTTTAAGCATGCTCAATCAACTTCTTCAACCAATTTTATTCGCGCAATGCGTGACCGCTTTGTTTTTGGCAATTTTGTTCTTGCAGTCCGGTTTGGACAAGGTCTTTAATTTTGCGGACAACTTGGGCTGGCTCACGGGGCACTTTTCAAAGACATCCTTTCGCGGTCAGGTGAAAATGATGTTGATCACCATCACCATTGTGGAAGTGGCTGCTGGTGTTTTGACGCTTCTGGGTGCGGGGCAAATTGCGTGGAGCGGTGAAAAAACATTCGCCATGTACGGCGCGCAACTTGCAACGCTCAATATTCTCATGTTGTTCTTTGGACAGCGTATAGCCAAGGACTACGCTGGTGCCGCCACGCTTGTCCCGTATTTTATTTTGTGTGTTGCGCAAGTACTGTTGTTGGCCCAGGAATAGTGTTTGAAACACATTGCCCGCGTTATTGCCGGCAAGACAGCGTAACACCAATGGCTTATAACAATTTTTTATTAAAGTTAAAATTATCCATGATTTATAAGAATTATTGCAAACCTGATCTAAGATTGAATATGCGTATGAGTCGCCCGATCATGCTCTCGGTTTCATTTGCCTTATCGGTATTTGCCATGGCAGGTGTTATGCCGCCACTGGCATTGCCCACCGAACTTGCAATCAACCAGCAAGCGCAATTGAAAGCGCCAATCGAAGTGCCAGCCGAAGATCCAGTTTGCTTTGACGATCAAGTTGTCATTCGGGCCCTCATTGCTCATGCACGGGATTTAATGTTGCTCAATCAATTGAGTGATGATCCATGGACGCACTCGCCGGGTATTGGCGGCACAAGTGATTGGCGAATTTCGCGTGACAAGCTTTCCGTCTTAAATGAGGCGGGAATTTCCTACGACATATTCATTGATGACATCAACGCTTTGGTTGAATCAGAGCGCGAGCGATTGGCGCAACCCGTCGAGTCCGTTGATTGGTTTGCGGATTTCAAAAACTTGGCGGCAATTAACGCGCAGCTTGACATGTATGTCGCTGCCCATCCAACCACATGCAAGATTGTGAATTCTGGAACATCTATTCAGGGCCGAACTATTCGTGGTATTCGAATTTCCCGCCACCCCGAGGGCACCGTCGTGCCGGGCTTTGTGTTCACCGCCACGCAACACGCGCGCGAGTGGGCCGCCACCATGACCGCCATGTGGATTGTGGATCGACTTGTTGAAGGTGATGGCGTTGATGCGCGTGCCACCGCCATTCTTGATTCAAGCGAGGTCTTTGTATTTCCTGTTTTAAATCCAGATGGCTATGAGTACAGTTGGGTCACCAATCGTTTGTGGCGTAAGAATCGTCGACAGAATAGTGGTGGTTCATATGGCGTTGACATGAATCGAAATTGGGGCTTTGGATGGGGTGGCGTTGGCGCAAGCACGAATCAGAACAATGAAACATATCGCGGCACAGCGGCGTTTAGTGAGCCAGAAACTAGGGGCTTTCGGGATTGGGTAACCCCGCGCACCAACATTGCCGCATCCTTAGACATCCATAGTTACAGCGAGTTGCTGTTGTGGCCATGGGGATACACAGGAACTCTTTGCCCCGACGAATCAAGTTTCGCCAATGTTGGCACCGCTATGCATGACGCAATTCAAGACGTGTATGGACACGATTATCTCGCTGGGCCGGTGTACTCCACCATATATCCAGCGTCTGGTGGAATATGTGATTGGGAATACGGAACCGCCAAGCAACTGTCCTATACAGTTGAGGTGCGTGATTTGGGCACATATGGATTTATAATGCCAGCCTCGGAAATTATTCCAAACGCAACCGAAAATTTTGCAGGCATCATGGCTCTTATGGAGAAGTCGCTACAGGCAAGCACCATTTCTTTGGTGACTGGACCAACATCTTTCATGAATGCCGGTGAGGCTTCAACCGTTCGCGCGACGGTGGAGGTGAATGTTGGCTCATTGATCGCATCTAATCCTGTGCGACTGCATTGGAAAGTAAATGGCGGCAACAAGCAAACATTGAATATGGCTTTGGTGGGTGGCGAGCGCGTCGCTCAGTTGCCGGCGTTTGCTTGTGGGGAATCAATCGCGTGGTGGATAGAAGCCGAAACTACATTTACATTCACGAGGTGGCCTAATAACATTCCCGATTCCAGCCGAGGGGCGTCCACAACTCCATGCCCAATAGAAGGTGATTTCAACGCGGACGAATTGGTTGATTTATCCGATTTAAGTCTTCTTTTATTGGTATTTGGAGAGTGCGTTGCATGCCCAGAAGATTTAAATAATGACAATACTGTGGATTCCGCCGACATAGGACTGTTTCTTCTTCTCTACTAGATTTCCGTCTGGCCTTATCCATATCGTTGAAAGCAAACAAGGCGGTTCTTGGAATAGGCTGATAGTTTGCACCCATTCATGTCTGTCTACACAACAGTCACACATGCGCAGCTCGCTGAGTGGTTGAAAGACTACTCACTGGGGGAATTACAGCGCATGCAAGGCATTTTGTCTGGCATAGAGAACACAAATTATTTTGTTACCACAACCCGCGGTCAATTTGTATTGACATTATTTGAGCACATCGGCGCGGACCAGTTGCCGTATTACGCGCAACTGATGGCACATCTGGCGGGGCGCGGCTTAGCGTGTCCAATACCAGCGGCCAATTCCAGCGGCAAGTTCATTGGACAACTCAATGGAAAGCCCGCATTACTGGTTACACGATTGCCAGGCGAATCGGTTGTGCGGGTTTCGACGCATCAGTGCGAGCAGGTTGGCGGGGTGTTGGCAAGATTGCATGCAGCAGGGCAGGGATTTACGCAGCGCATGTTGAATCCGCGTGGAGCGCATTGGTGGAAATTCTATTCACAACTTCTACGCCCAAAAATATCGTCAGATGAATTACGGTTGATTGAAAGCGAAATTGATTTTCAGGCGCAACAGGCGCAACGGGCGCGCACCAATTTGCCGCATGGCGTTATTCATGGCGATTTGTTTCGTGACAATGTTTTATTTGAAAGCAATGGCAGCAAGGATGTCGGCGTAATCGATTTTTATTTTGCCTGCGATGATGCGCTGCTGTTTGATGTTGCGATTACAGCCAATGATTGGTGCCTACGCCCAAACGCCACATTGGACATGGATCAACTTGCGTCGTTGTTGCGTGGCTATCGGCCAGATCATAAATATACCGACGCTGAAAAATACGCGTGGCCCATTCTGTTGCGCGCCGCCGCCCTGCGCACATGGATGAGTCGCCTGGGTTACAACCACTTTCCGTTGCAAGGAGAAATGACCATCACCAAAGACGCCGGTTTGTATCAGCGTTTATTGCTGCAACACATGGCCGCGCCCGCTTACATTGACATGCCCATGTAATTTATGTGTGCTCGTTCATATGGACATGCCCACGCAATACATGCCCCGCAAACTCGGCTTTGAAATGCTTGAATTGACCAGTGCATTGACTTATTTTTCAAATGGTCTACGCCACGCAATTTTCCTAAACGGCGACATGTGTCAGTGCCGTACATTTGAATCACCACATGGATCATTCTGAATCATCAATAGTGTCGCAACAGCATCAATATGCCGTAGCGCCCAAATTGTGGGATTTAATCAAGGCTGATCTTGAGCCAAACACTGAACGCTGGAAACACGCAACCAAACTTGCGTTTGGGGGCGGACTCATTATTGCGCTTCAGCAAATTTTGCGCTTTGAAATTTTATATCCAGCCATGACCGTTCTGTTGGTGGTGACCGAGTTACAGGGCTTCAGCACTGTCACGCGCTTTGTGCTGAATTTTTTAGCAGCCACAATTGGATGTGCGCTTGCCGTGATGGTAAGCGCGTTGTTCTTGCAACAGGCCATGTTTTATTTGCCGATCATGTGGGGCTACATTATTTTTATTATTTACTTTCTAGTCTCAAGCCGCTATCGCAGCGTTTTTTTTATTGGCGGCTATTCCTTCATTGTCATCACATTCATGGTTTTGTTTGACAAGAGCAACGCGGAGCAGATTGCCATTGCCGTATATCAGTCGCTCATCACGGGAGTTGTATGCGCCTCGTTGGTCATGACGCTTTTGTGGCCGGTGGTTCCGCTAAAAGCCCTACGAAAAAAATTAATTGAGAGTTTGGAACGCTCGCGGGAATTATTGGAACGCATTCGCAAAGATCTTGTGGGTGAGGCTGTACTGGACATGAATACTTTCATACCCGAGTACTACCGCATGCAAACCTCTGAAATGTTGCTACTGCTGAACAACGCGCAAACAGATTTGGTATTCGATGGCGCAACTCGTCATAACTTGATAACGCTTATGGGCTTTGAAAGTCGTGTCGCTACTTGTCTTTCTGTTGCGGCCGAACAAGTTGGCAGCCACTCCGAGGATGCAACCGCGAAAGTGCTTGAACTTTTTCAAGAACTTGACTATCGCCTGCAATACTTGCTCGAGCATCTTCAAAATCCCTCCGTGGATGCCCTAGTTACCTTGCCACACCATGTCGCTACGCCCCAACCAGAGTGGCTTGAGTCAATGCAGAGAGTTGTGCAAGAAGCCGAGAATATTGCACTGAACATAAATACATTTGCCGCACTCAAAGATCAGCCAAATTCTGGCAGCGAAACCTTGCGCAATTTGAAGCAGTGCTTGCCAAACATTTTTTGCCTGCCCGTGCTCAAGCCCAACATGCCCGCACTCAAGAATGCCACCAAATGTGCTAGCGCCATCATTATTTGCGCCATTTTTTGCATAGCTATGAATTGGGATAGGGGTATTGGTTGCGTAGAGACCGTCATGCTGGTGGTGCAGGCCACATTTGGCGGCACGTTGTTCATCGGTGGCTTGCGCGCGGTGGGTGTTGCCATGGGATTTACCATATCTATTTTAGCCATCATCTTCATCATGCCCATCATCACAACCATTCCTGGTTTTTTACTCATGTTTATGGTGTTACTTTTTGTCGTGGGATATGTCATGCATGGGTCTATTCGGGTCCGCGTGCCCGCGCTGCAAGTGATGATTGTGTTTGATTTCTCATTGCTGCAATTGAATCGTCCCGACATTAGTTTGTATCCAACCATGAATTTTTCATTAGCGGTCATGATGGGCGTGTTCGTGACCTTTGTTATCTATCGATTGATGTGGCCAGTGCGCGCGAGCGACGAGTTACTTCCGACATTGGCCTCAACCATTGAATCTATCGCCGACGTTGTTGAAAGCTCCACTCAGAATACGCTGACGATTGTGAAGCTTGATGAAGCCCGCATTCAATTTGATGTGGATGTTGCCAAATACATAACTTTTCACAACCATTTGCAATTAGAAATGCATTGCACCATCGCATGTTGTCAGTTGCAAACACGCGCGCTGTTGTTAACCGAAAAACTGGGCAATACAATTTTGCTCAAGCTTTTGGCGGATATTGCTGACAAACCCATGTCGGCTGCGGCAATTCCGACTGCGCTTGTATTTGCAAATAATTTAAGGCTATGCGCTAGCGCTTTGCGTGGCGCGCAAGATGTGCAGTTTGCGCCACTGCCGCCTCGCGCTGACAACGATTGTGAATTTGTGCAGTGGATGCGAGGCAAAAGCGATGAAATTGCGAATGCGCGCAATACCTTTACGCAACTATACGACATGCCACTGAATGCGCCAACGCTTATGGGTTTGGCGTAACGGGCGCGGTGGTTGGTGGCGCGGCGGTTGATGGCGCGGTTGGTGCTGAAATATCTTGTGTAGGAACATTCAGCGGCTCCGTATTTCCGCGACCAGGTGAATCTGGCGATACAGGCGCGGGAACAGCCAGCGTTTGCAGCCAACTTTCAAGCGCGTCAGGAACAAGCGGCTTCAGAATGTCTGGCACTTGCCTGCGCTTGCGCGTTTCAACAATCGCTGTTGCGGTTGCACCCATGCGATATGGATGGGCGTCTTGCGAAGCGTCCATCACAATTCGCACAGGAAATCTCTGCGCGAGTCGCACCCAATCTAGCGTTGGCGAAACCGTTGGTAGCACGCCGTTGCTTCCCTGATTCGGGTCATACAGCGCCCATCCAACGCCCTGCACCACGCCATGAAATCGCACGCCTGGATACGCCATTAAATACACTTCAACCGCCATGCCTGGTTCAATGCCGCGTAAATCTGTTTCTTGATAATTGGCAAGCAAGTACCAATTGGATGTGTCCACAAGCGCGAATACTTGCATGCCAACCTGCGCAAACTGTCCAACTGAAGTATTAAAGTTGGTCACATAGCCCGCGACAGATGAGCGCACTTCGCAGTAGCCAACATTCAATTGCTTTTCCACAACATTCGCCTGCGCTTTTTGGCGGCGCACATTGATGTCGCCTAGTTGCCCAAGGTTGGCGCGTGCTTGCGATGCTGCGGCTTTGGCTTGTTGCACCATGGCATCAGAGGAACGCACATTTCTTTTGGCCGCGTCAATTTGATCGGGTGTCACAAACTGGCGTTTCAACAGCGGCTCCATGCGCGCCAGAAATTGCACGTCATATAAGGCCTTGGCTTCCGCGCTCACAATGTCTGCGTCGCGCTGCACAATTGCGTCTTTGAGTGCAATAATTTCTAAATCAACAAGTCTAAGATTGGCAACCGCAAGATCAAGTTCAGCTTGATAGGGCCGAACATCAACACGAAAAAGTAAATCACCCACATTCACTTTTTGATTGTCAACCACATTCAACTCGGTGATGTAGCCCGATACATTTGCGGCAATCCCAACAATATTGGCGCGCAAGTACGCGTCATCGGTGCGCGGACGAATGTCCAGTTCCCACCAAGTTAAAAAGGAAAGCAGCAACGCACTCAGTACCATGGAAATACCAAAAGCGCGCCCAAGATTTTTTTTCCACGCCGAGGGCGGCAGGGGACGCGATTTCATCGCTGATGACGGTTTTGTATTTGCGGGTGGAGCGGTGGCGGCGCTTGCCCCAGGCTTGGCGGGTTCTGTGTTTGAATTTTCAGGTGTGTTTGTCATCGGTGAAAGAAGCCCAGCCAAAGCCCCAGCGTGCATGTGAGGTAGACGCAGAAATACACCAACACCTTTGGGCCAACAAATGGTTCAAGCCCAATTCGATACACCACCCAACGAATTGCGCTCAACATAAATCCGCCACCCACCATACAGAGCAACCATGCGGGAAAGAAGGCGCCGTCAATGGAGAAAATAGGGTCGCACGCGCTCATCAATAAAATGACAAATACAAGCAACAATGGCCGCGCCAGGTTGCGACCCCAAATTTTATTTGCGTGTAAGCACCAAATCATTTCTTAAGATTACACACCAATCTGATTTTTAGAATTTTGGTCGCGTTGCGTGGGCTTCGTCACTACTACTTGTATAAGGGGGTTTATGTCAACTTTTTCAATTTTTACTTGCCGCCTACGCACTTGATAAACTAAAATTATATGGTTCATAGCCCCATCCTGTTGATCCGACATGCTTGATCTGTGGCATGAATTTTTGCGGCTGTTCACGGAACTGGATGTGGCCCTTGGAGAAATCATCGCCAAGCACGGCGCATGGACATACGCCATCTTGTTCGCCATTGTGTTCGCTGAAACCGGCCTAGTGATCACGCCATTTCTACCGGGCGACTCGCTTCTATTCGCTGCCGGCGCTCTTTCTGCCCAGGGCGGCCTTGATATTCCGTTGATGATGGTAATTTTATTCACGGCCGCGGTGCTGGGCGACGCGCTGAACTATCACATTGGCAAAGCCATTGGTCCGCCCGCGTTCAGCGGCAAATTCAAACTTTTAAAAAAATCGCACTTGGAAAAAACCCAGGCGTTCTTTGATAAGCACGGCGGCAAGGCGATTATTTACGCGCGCTTTGTCCCAATTATTCGCACCTTCGCCCCATTTGTGGCGGGCGTGGGCACCATGAGTTACCCGCGGTTTCTTTCTTACAACATCATTGGCGCGTTGTTGTGGATTGTTGGATTTGTTGGCGCGGGCGCATTGTTTGGAAACATTCCGCTGATTAAAGATAATTTTTCCAAAGTCATCCTGGTCATCATCTTTGTGAGCGTGCTGCCAATTGCTTTCGAGTGGTACAAGGTCTGGCGAGCTGGTAGAAACACCCAGCAGAATCGTGTTTCAAAATAAAAAGCAATCCGAACACTTACTTGCCCCTGTCTGCTCCTGCCGTTACGATTTCGTTGTGCAAGCGCAACTTGGTAAATTTGCTTTGGCCTGTATTGCGTCCAGCTTTATTTTGTCTTGCAGCTCGCGCTCCAACCTGTGGGAAGACGAGCTTGCCGACATAGAGAAAAAAATAGACGCAGAAGTGGCGCAAGCGCCAGGCTCAACAACAACCGCGCAGTCGGCGACGGATTCACCAAATTCAATGGTCGCTCGACTCAGCAAGCTTGGCCGAGAATCAGATCAAGAGCAAGCCAAAGCCATACAGCGCGGTATTGAACGCGCCGTGCAGCAACAGGCGACGGCGACCGCGCTCAAAAATAAATCGAATTCAACAAACCAGAACGCAATTACCAAAATGAATGGGGCGTCCGAGGCTGATGCGGTTGCCGACAACAACCTTCTTATTGTGGACAAGGGCGCGGATGCCGCACTTTCGCAAGAAGCGGGCTTTGGTGTTGAACGAGTGTGGGGACTTGCGGAGCTTGCGGCCACCGCGCTAGAGGCCAATCCAGCAACGCGTGAATCATGGCAGCGTGCCCGCGCCGCCGCCGCGCGCGAGCAAAAAGCGCTTGCCGCATATGGACCAAACATTGGCGTTGAAGCCGGCGGCGATTATTTTCAAGAGCCCGGTCTGGCGTTTGGCTACGGCAGCAATACGCCGCCCGATCGCGAGTTTCGTTTCACTCCACAGGTATACGCGTCATGGCTGCTGTTTGACTTTGGCCGCCGTGACGCCGACACCGACCGAGCGCGCGCCGAACTTGCCGCCGCCAATATGTCCCATGATCGCACTATTCAACGCGTGGTGGTTGAAGTGCAGCGCGCGTATTTTAAATTGGAGGCCGCTCTGAGTTTACGCACCGCGGCGGAGCAAGATATTGTTGCCGCTCGCAGCGTGCTGAAAGCCACAGAGGCAAAGTTAAAACTTGGCCTTGCCACGCGTCCAGACACCCTGATTGCGCGCCAAGCTTTCGCGCAAGCGCTTTACAAATTGGAAAAACGCTGCGCCGATGTTTTTGTGTCCGAGGGCGATCTGCGCACGCGAACTGGATTTCCTGCCACGGTCGCCATTCCAATCGACATGGCCGCGGAAAGTGATTTGCCACCCATGTTGACCATGGGCATAGATGGCATCATTGATCAGGCGCTTGCAAGCCGCCCGGATCTTGCGGCGGCGGTGTTGGATTTGCGTGCGCGTGAAGCCGATGTGCGCCGCGCCCAGGCGGAATATTTGCCCGAAGTGATCACGCGCGGAACCGCTGGTTACGGCTTTTATAACTATGAAGTGACGGGCTTTGGTATTCAAGGTGATGGGTGGGGATTTGATGGTCAAATCTTTCTTGGCGGCAAATGGTTGCTGTATGACAATGGCGCTCGCGACGCAGCGTTGTTTGAAGCCGGCGCCAATCGCGCTGCGTCCGCGGCCCGTCTTGCGCAGTCGCGCCTAAACGCCGCCGACGAAGTGTGGCGCGCGTATTACACATTGCAAAGTAATCGCGCGCAGTACGACGCGGCCAAGGCGTTATTAGTTTCCGCCATTGATACATTTGACGCTGTTAAGCGCGCGTACGAACTTGGCCTAAGCACGCTGCCCGAATTGCTAGACGCGGAGCAGGATTTATTTCAAGCGCGTTCGCTACGCATAGAAACCAGATCGGATTTGCTGTGCAGCAGCGCTGATTTAATTTACGCATCAGGCGCCGGTCCCGGCAGTGTTACAGGGGCGCGTTAAATTAATGATTGAATTTTGGTCAGCGCAACTTTCTTTGCCCGCGTGATCAACCCACCGCGCACTTGTAAAATATCCCAGCTTTCATCTAGACACATCTGGCGCCAGCAACCAACGCCTTGCGTGTATTTTGTAAATTATGGCCGCGACTGTGGCGAGGCGGTTGACGCATCCGTTGGTCCCGCTCCCGACGCCGGAAAGGTTTCCGCAGCGGCCTTGAAGGGCGAACCCATCAATCCAAACTGTTCCAAAATTGGATCGCGGCCATCGGTTTGAATAATGGTCGTCACCGTTGCGCCCATGCGATACGGATATTTTTCATTGAATGGCTCCAGCGTAATTCGCACTGGAAATCGCTGCGCAAGTCGCACCCAATTCAAAGTTGGTTTCACATCGGGCAGTGATTGCTGCGTTGCGCCGTTGGCTTGATACAACGCCCAGCCAATTCCCTGCACAGTTCCTTTGAAGCGATGTCCGGGATACGCATATATATAGACTGCCACTTCTTGGCCCACGCGGATCTGCTCAATCTCTGTCTCCAAAAAATTGGCAATCACCCACCATTCCGTGTTCTGCACAATGGAGAACAGCGTGTCGCCAACCTTTACAAATGCGCCCACATTGGTATTGAGATTGGTCACCCAGCCTTCAACCGACGCGCGCACTTCGCAGTATTGCAAGTTCAACTTTGCGTCCTCCACTTCAACGCGCGCCGCGGCCACGCGCACATTCACATCACCCGACTGGGCAAGCGCGTTGCGCGCTTTATTTTCCTCCGACATGGCACTGGTGACGGAAGTTTTTGCGGCAACCAGCGAAGCCTCCGCGCTGGCAACACCAGCGATTGCCGCCGCAACCGAGGCTTTGGCCGCCTCCATGTCGCTTTGCGCAAGCGCCACGCGGTCCGCGGTTATAAATTCCTGCTCCAGCAGCGGTCTGACGCGCGAGAGATAGTCCGCGGCGTACTCGGCGCGCGCTTGCGTGGCAACAACATCGGCTTTGCGACGCACCACGTCTGCGTCAGCGCGGCGCACCTCGGCGTTGCAGGTTTCAATCTTGGCCTGCGCAACCTGTACGCCGTCGGCCAGCGCCTTCACATCAAATTCAACCACCGCCAACTGCGCTTGCGCGCGCGCCAGGGCAATTTCATATGGTCGGGGATCCATTCGATACAACAGGTCACCCACATGCACAATTTGATTGTCCTTGATAGGCAACGCCACAATTTGCCCGAACACGCGCGGCGCCATACCGATGGTGTTGGCGCGCACATACGCGTCGTCGGTGCGCGGATAGCGCTGCAGTTGATTCCATAACACACTCAAACTCAATACACCTGCGGCAATTGACGCGAAAGAAATCACGAGCGCAATTTTTCGACGGCGCACATTCCGCGCGTCTTGCGCGGTCACGGTGCTTGTGATGGTTGGTGTTTCTGCCATAAATTTTTTTAGTAGCGAAAAACAATCAGCCACACCAAGCAGCTCAGCGTGATTGTGATCGACACATACACAAGGGGGCGCGCCACAAGAAAGCGGTCAATGCCCGTGCGAATCAGTAGGGCGCGGACGCCGCAGGCAAGAATAATTCCAAGAATAATGGTCACCATCCACGCCGGTAACAGCGCGCCGTCCACATCTATGTTTGGATTGCAACCCGCGCAGAAAAAAAAGCTGAGAAGCGGGGGCGCAACAATCCACCTGGCGCTAGTAGGGTATTTTTTCATTGTTGCAGCGTTTTGAGTGTATTCAAAATTTCACCGTAAGTCCGCTGTCCATCGGCAAGTTCAAGCGCGCTGTGCAGGTCGTTGTCGCTCCAAACAAATCCGCGGCGCGCGGTGTCTTGCGCACGGCGCACGGAGTCTTCCAGCAACGCCAATGCGTCGCGTCGATAGATTAGCCGCGCAACATCACTGCTCGCAAAATTATTTGCAACAGCCCGCGCCCGCACTTGCGCCGCCTCGGGCACCCCGCAGGATTTCCAAACATCCTCACTCTTTACAACACCATCAACATCCACACTCTTGGTAGCGCCACTTATCGGCGCCTTCACAAAAAATTCACCAAGTGTTTCAATTCTTTCTACCAACACCCGCAACGGCTGGTTCAATATTTCAGAAAGCGACGCGCTCAAATCGGAATCATGAAAGCGACCCGTGGCAAATGAGCGCACCAGTAACAACACGCGTTGCTGCTGAGCTAATATTTCAAGAACTGGCGCAAAGTTTCCAATGACAATGCGCGCTTCAAATGTGTATTGCTCGCGCAAATCGCATGTCCCGGCAAGATTGGCTGTAGCTAGATAATTGCGCATGCGAAAATCCGTCAGGTCCGCCTCTGTAAAAGGCAACATTTGCGCCCGCGTCAACAATTCCGCAATTTGGTGCCATCCACGGGCTATCGATTCCATGGTGGCCACGCGCGCCTTCTTGATCGAGAACGCCCAAATAGTGAAAGTCACGCTAAGTCCAGCCACAAGGACGCTGGCTATGCGTTCAAATATTGTCCCCACAGAATCGCTTGGTGCTGGATCACTAGCAATCACAATTATCCACGCGGCCGCCATCATTAAGCCCATGTAATTGGTGCGCGGACTTCCCACCAATACCCACGCGGACATGAACGACATGACGCCCATGACCAATACATACACGCCAAGGTCTTGCAGGCCCGCGGCAAAAATAATAATTGCAATACCCGCCATCACGCCGCCGATCAGCGTTCCAAAAAATCGCAACACGCCGCGGCGGCCTGATCCACCAACTGTGGATTGCAGTACAAACACTGCGCCAATTGCGGCGGGTCCAATACCGCCTGGTAAAAATAACGCGCTCAGCACCAACGCCAAGCCAAGTCCAAGAACCGCCGCCGTTGAGGCAAGCGCCGCCGCCCTGTTGAAATGCGTCAGGGCGGCATCAATAGTGGGCGCTTGTCCCAATGGACTATTGGGTGGAAATCCAAGTGGAAGTGCCAACGCGCCCGAGGCAAATTTCGCTGGCAATATCTTTTGCGTCAATACGCCGCGAAACATTCCGCCGCTGCGGCGCGCATAGCCAGCGATGCTTAGTGTGAATTCATCCGCGCCCTCGCCAAGGCGCGCGATCAAGTCGTCGCCAAATGCAATCATGGCCTCCGCTTTCGCAACCAACACTTCCACTTCTTGCGAGCGATCACCCCATCGAGCCCAGTGGCGCATGTATGACAAGGCGCGCACGCTATTAAAAAAGTCCGCCATTTGCGGCGCTAAAACGCTTACTGCCGTGCGCGCGGATTCGCTGTGAAAACCCTCGCGCGCCAACGCCGTGAGATGCACCGTGGCCGAATCCGACAGCGACGCCACGCGCGTCAGTGGCACCAATTCTGGAAACGCGGAATCCTTGGTCGCGTAGGTTGCTATGGAATCCGACAACACCGTAATGTGCGCAAGCACCGACGGCGAAATAGTGTCCGCAAGTTTTTCAAGCGCGTCATCATCACCAACACCGGGGCGCGTGGCCGCCGCAATCATGCGCATGTTGGCGGACTGCTCCGCAAGCAAGCCATCAACCGCATAACGCATGCGCACCGATTCCGCGCCCGGAAACACAAATAGCGCGGCCAAATATGAAATCACAACGCCGCTTGAAACCCCGAGTACGGAAAATATGGCGACCACTTCAAAGTGCGCGGGATTTATGAGCGGCGTTGATAGCAGTGGAGCCAGTGTCCAAATAGCCACGCGCAAACCCGACGAACCCACTGGCAATAATTTCACCAAATACAAAAGCAACCAAATGCCCGCAAGAATTCCCAAGTACAACAACATGGGCGATTGCGCGAACGCCGCCACCAACATAATTGAGAACGCGCCGCACACCGCGCTTGTGAGAATGCGCCGCAGCAAAAGTTGCGGCGAATGCACCGTGCCCGGGACGCTTTCGGTCATGGCCGTGACTGGACACATGATGAACGCAGTATTTCCAACCAAAGCCACCAACACAATCCCCACAACCATGGCAATGGTGGCTCGTAATGTTGAACCTACGCGGCCAGGCGTTGGTGCAAGTTCCGCAATAAAAACTTGCCACCACGAACCAAGGTGCAGTATGCGCTCGGCGCCTGGCGCGATGATCTCGGTCGGCTTGGTGGCGGTATCCACGCATTAACTGTAAACTAAATTCTTCAATCTTCGCGCACAACATCAATATGAATTCCCATCAATTCAAGCGATTTTTTATCGCCACCACCTTGATCGCCACCGTATCGGCCATCTTCTTTTCCTGCGGCGGCCCACCAGCCGTACCAGTTCGTCCCAACACGGTGCCGGTGACCACAGCGCTTGTTACTACGGCAACCGTTCCCCAGAACCAAAGATATCCGGGTCTCGCTGTATCGCCGCGCATGATAAAAATAGACGCGCGCGTTGAGGGATTTTTGCTGAAGCAGGGCGCGCCTGATGGGTCGGTGACAAAGCCCGATCAGGTGATCTACCGAATTGATCCGCGTTCATTTGAGGCCACACTGACCGCGCAGGAAGGTTCGCTTGTGCAAGCCATTGCCCAGCGCGATTATGCCCGCAAGGAAATGGAGCGTAACGCGCCGCTTGTGAAAACCGATGCCATTAGTCAACAAGACTTTGACAAATTAGTCGCTAGTTTTGAAACCGCTGAAGGTCAAGTCATCACCTCCCAGGCCAATGTTCTTTCGGCCAAGCTCAATCTTTCCTATTGCACCATGGTCAGCCCATTCACCGGCATATTGGGTGCAAGTAAATTCTTTGAGGGCGCGGTCGTTGGACAGATAAACACAACCAATCTCAACTCACTGGTGCAGATCGATCCTCTGTGGGCGGAGTTCAGTCCCTCCGCAACAGAATGGCCAAAATATGCGGCATTGATGGCTAAAGGACCGGTGTCAGCCACGGTGACATTTGACGGCAATAACAACATTAAAGCCAACGGGAAAATTATTTTCGCCGACAATCAGGTTTCAACCTCCACTGGAACTTTAATGTTGCGCGTGGAGTTCACCAATCCAAATCTCATCTTTCGTCCAGGCGTGTATGTACAAGTAGATGTCTTCCTTGGTGAGGAGCCCAATGTGTTAGTGGTTCCGCAGGACGCCGTATTCGCGCGCGAAACCAATTTATATGTATGGCGAGTGAAAGCGGATGACACGGTGGAGACTGTTCAGGTGAAAATAATTAAAAAATTCGGTGACATGATCTCGCTTTCCGATGGTGTCAAATTGGGAGATCGAATTGTCGTGGACGGTATTCAGCGACTGAAGCCTGGAGCCAAGATTTCCGATGTGACACAAGTTCCCAAGCCCCCAGAAACAACCGCAATCGAGCCAACCAGTGCCTCCGCAAACGCGCCTGGACCAACCAAGATCAGCGAGCCTGCGAAAAAGTAAATACCCAAACCAGCTCCACCATGGTTCGTTTCTTCATCCACCGCCCAATTTTCGCCAGTGTCATAGCGATCATTACCGCACTGACCGGCGCTATTGCCATGTTTGTACTGCCTATTTCGCAGTTTCCAAACATTGTTCCGCCCACGGTTCAGGTTTCCGCCAACTACAACGGCGCGGACGCAATTTCCGTAGCGAACTCGGTCACCATGCCCTTGGAGCAGCAAATCAACGGCGCGGAAGGCATGATTTATTTGTCCTCCAACAGCACCAACAATGGACAAAGCGTTATCACGGTGACGTTTCAAGTTGGTTATGACTTGAATACCGGCGCGGTTGATGTTCTCAACCGAGTGCAAACCGCCACCGCTCAACTTCCGCAACAGGTGCAACAGCTTGGCGTCACTATTACCAAGCAGTCAACCAACATGACATTGGTGGTTTCACTCTCCTCGAGCGACGGCACTTACGACAGCAAGTTTCTTTCCAACTACGCCAACATTGTGGTGCAACCCGTGTTGGCGCGCGTGAGTGGCGTGGGCACCATCAACATCTTTGGTTTACTGGAATATTCCATGCGCATATGGCTAGATCCATTGCGCATGACCGCACTTGGTATTTCAACCGACGATGTCAGCGCCGCGATCAAAGATCAAAATCAACAAGCGTCCATTGGAAGCATTGGAGCCAGTCCAACCACTGGTAATACCGCCTTTGATTTGACAATGATCACCAAAGGTCGCTTAATGAGCGAAGAGGAATTTGGCGACATTATTGTTCGCAGCGGCCCCAATGGCGCCGTGGTTCGCATACGCGATGTTGGCCGCACGGAATTGGGCGCCTATCAATACGACACCACAAGCACAAAAAACGGCAAAAGCACGGGCACAATCAGCGTGTATCAGTTGCCAACCGCCAACGCTTATGCCGTGGTTGAAGGCGTGAAGGCGCAGATGAAACGCATTGAGTCGCTGTTGCCGCCGGGTGTGACTTGGGAGGTCACCTACGACAGCACCGCGTTTGTGTCGGCCTCCATTCAGGATTTAGTCAAAACACTCATCGAAGCTGGCTTGTTGGTTCTGCTTGTCATCTTTGTCTTCTTGCAAAGTTGGCGCGCCACGCTTATTCCCATGATCGCAATTCCGGTTTCAATCATTGGAACATTTGCCATCATGATGGCGGCAGGTTTCACCATTAACACGCTGACCTTGCTTGGTCTTGTACTTGCGATTGGTCTGGTGGTGGATGATTCAATTATTGTGGTTGAGAATGTGTATCGCCAACTTGAGCTTGGCGCGCCCAACGGAAAAATTGCCGCCGAGCGCGCCATGAAAGAAGTGGCTGGACCGATCGTGGCCACCAGTTCCGTGTTGCTTGCGGTGTTTGTTCCCGCGGCCATGATGCCGGGAATTACGGGCCAGCTGTACAACCAATTCGCGCTCACTATTGCGTTCAGTATTGTGCTCAGCATGATCAATTCGCTCACGCTTTCGCCGGCATTGTGCGGTGTTTTTCTGCAAAAGCAACACAAAACCTCCTTCCGTCCATTCGTCATATTCAACGAGGGCTTTGATTATTTCACTGGCCGCTACTCCACCTTTGTGCGTTGGCTTTCCCATCATTGGTATGTCATCGCCGCAACATTTGTCTTAGGCGCATTGGGTGTGGTTTATTTACTGGAACGAACTCCAACCGCCTTCATACCAAACGAGGATCAGGGGTATTACTATGTGGGCATGACATTGCCGTCGGGTTCCAGTTTGGAAAGAACCGAGGCCGTGAGCGCCAAAGTGTTGGAAATTGTCAAGCGTGATCCATCGGTGGTAGACGTCATTCAAATCAACGGATTCAACTTTCTCACATCGGTTGCCACAACCAACTCGGGTTTCATCATTGTCATCTTGAAGCCGTGGGATGAACGAAATCCAATCACGCAAAATGCGCGGGTGATTATCACAAGTGTGCTCCCGGAACTTTTCAAAATTCCCGAGGCCACAGTGTTTGCGTTTCCACCGCCGCCTATTCCAGGTCTTGGCGCCGTTGCGGGGTGGCAGTTGCAACTTGAGGATGTCAATGGAATCGGCTACCCATTGCTTTCAAGCGCCGCCGCGAATTTTACGGCCGAACTTGAGAAACGCCCTGAAATCGAAAACTTAAGTTCACCATTTCAAGATCAAGTTCCAATTTTGCGGCTCACCATAGATCGCACCAAGGCCATGAATTATGGCTTGGCCATGAGCGACGTGTTCAACACGCTTGGCCAAACAATAGGCCAAGCATTTGTGAACAACTTCAATGAGTTCAACCAGGTATACAATGTCATGATTCAGGCGGATGCCTCGCAGCGCATGAATTTATCCGATGTGATCAAGCTCTATGTCAAAAACAAAGATGGTGGAATGGTTCCACTCACTTCGTTCATCAATTTTTCGGTGGAGGTTGGAACCGACAATGCCACGCGGTACAACATGTACAACACCATTCAGATCAACGGAGCAACCGGACCGGGCTATGGTTCGGGTGATTCCATCAAAGCCGTTGAAGAGGTGGCCGCGGCAACGCTGCCGGATGGCGTGACCTATGAGTGGACTGGAACCACCTACCAGCAAATTGAATCGGGAGCGTATGCCCCGTTTGTTTTTGCCCTGGCGCTGTTGGCGGTGTTCTTGCTGTTGGCCGCGCTGTATGAAAGTTGGGTTTTGCCTCTGAATGTTCTGCTTGCCGTCACCTTCGCGGTGCTGGGCGCGTTGTTGTTCATGCACCTTCGCAGTAAGCCGCTGGATGTCTACGCCCAAATTGGTTTGGTCATGTTGGTTGGTTTGGCGGCAAAGAACGCAATTCTCATTGTTGAATTTGCAAAGAGCAGATACGACGGCGGTGAGGAAATTATTGACGCCGCCGTGAACGCATCGCATCAGCGCTTGCGCCCAATTTTAATGACCGCCATTGCGTTCATGCTTGGCGTGTTGCCGCTGGTCATTGCCACTGGCGCGGGCGCAAACAGCCGCCAGTCGATTGGAACCACGGTGCTGGGTGGCATGATCGGTTCAAGCACCATGGATCAATTGGTGGTGCCAGTGTTCTTTGTCATGATTCTCAGTTTGTTAGCGCGCTTTGGCGCAAAGCGTCCACCCGTAAAGCATGCAGGAGCGGGCGCCGAGGCAGCCGCCATGGGTGACCCGGCGCCAAAGCCGCCAACGCAAAACTGATCGCTTAAATTGTGAAGCGTGAAACTTCAACCTTCAGGTTGCCTACTGCCTCAAGCAAAAGGCTGGTGGCGCTGTTGAAATTATTCAATGAATCCGCCGTCTGATTCGCGCCTTGTGCAAGGTGCATCATGGCCTGGCGAATTTGATCCGCTCCCTGCGATTGTGCGGACATGCCTTGCGCAACTTCTCCAAATCGGCTGGAAATATTTTGCACCGCGGAAATAATCTCGCTAAGTTTGTTGGACACTTCGCCAATTTCGCGCACGCCGCCGCGCACTTGCCCCGCAAAGTTGGACATCTCTTTCACGCCGGCGGAAACACTGGTCTGCATTTCATTCACCATGCGCTCAATGTCCACAGCCGCGGTTCCCGTTTGATCGGCAAGGCGGGAAATTTCGCTGGCAACAACCAGAAAGCCCAGTCCATGTTTACCGGCTTTTTCAGCCTCAATAGCGGCATTTATGGAAAGCAAGTTGGTCTGGTCGGCCACCTTGGCCATGGTGCTTACCACCACATTAATTTTTGTGGTGCGCTCGTGAATAATGGCAAGTTTTTCACCAAACGACGCCGTGGTGGTTTCAAGTTGGCGCATGGTGGACTGCATTTTAATTAGGTTTGCGCTGCTTTCTTGCGCCTTCAATCCGGTGCTTGCCGCAACGGCATTCACATCCTCCATGGTGTGCGCAAGTTCCTGGCTGGTGGCGGAAATTTGCTTCACCGACGCCACGGCCTGGCTGGTGGACGATCCATATTGCGCCACCACTTGTTGCTGCTCGGCGCTGTTGGCTTGCATGGTTGTGGCAATATCAATCAGCGTGGCTGATGAAACTTGAATGCTGGCAATGAGCGTTCGCAAATCGTAGGTCATGATCTGAATGGAGGTCAGCAGGACGCCCGTCTCATCATCGCTGGTCTCATTAATACTGGTGCGCAAATCACCCGCGGCAACCAGTTTGGCCACCCGCACCGCGGCGCGGATTGGGTTGGAAATACTGCGCGCAACAATTAACGCCGTCACAATGACTCCAAGAACAATGACCAGCGAAATTCCCAGAATTAGATTGCGTTGAAAGCTCAACAGCGCGTACGCCTCGCTGGTATCTTGTTTCACGGTCATTCCCCAGCGGTAACTTGGTAAATAGCACCACGCGGCAACGACATTTTCACCGCGGTAATCCAAAGCATTCCCAAAGCCTCGGTTTCCATTCGCCGCCAATTTTGCGGCGGTGGATTTGTTCACGCCGGCCAAAATCTTCAACTTAAATGCGGCGTCGGGATTGTGACGCAGTGGAATGGTTACAAGCATGTCTTCCCCATCTTTCTGACTTGTGACAATTTCTCCAGTATCACCTAGTCCGCTTAAATCAGAAAGCAAATGCCATACGCGCTGGGCGTCAAAGCCTATGGCAAGTACGCCAATCACCTTTCCGTTTTCAATCACGGGACTGGTTGCAAACGCAACCGGCACGCTTGCGCCGGCATAAATTTGAAACCCGCAAAGATTGGATTGCATCAGTGTCTGCGAGCGATCAAAGCCCACCGCAAGCTCGCTTGTGGCTAGCTCGCCCGCAAACAGGGATGTCCCCGCGCCAAACAAGCCATCCATTGAGAATAAAATGGTGCCCGCATTGTCAACCAGAAGCACTTGGGAAATACCAGAGGATTTGGCAAAGTCTGAAAGCGTCTTGGCAAAATCTTGTTGATTAACATTCTCATTGGTTATGCGCTGCGAATTTAATTGTTTACCCGCATTATTTTTTTGCATTGCGGGCGCATTTTGAGCCGTAAGTTCTTGAATTCCACGAATGGTGCTTGACCCGCGCGACAGCACCGTGACATCTTGAATGCGTTCCGCGGCGTAGATTTCCAGTTCATCGGCCTTGGTGGCCATGATTTGAACCAGGTTGTTGCGCACGGCATCTTCTAACGAACGATTGGCCATGCGCGTGATAATCATGGTCAGGATTGCGCAGGGAACAAGTGAAATTATTAGAAACCAAAACAGCAATCGGGCGGCAATAGTGCGCTGTTTCATTGATACGCTCCCGCCTTGGCGGGCGCCGCCCATTTACCGCCCCATTGTTGATACAGGTTTTGTATAAACGCATTCCACTCCTCGCGCGAACGCGAAATTGGAAATGGAACTGGACGCACGGCCGTGTTACTGTTCCACACAATGTCAAACTGGCCATCTTTGCGAATGCGACCAATGGAAACCGGTAACCAAGTGTGTTGCGTTTCAGAATCAACCGCAACAACGCCTTCGGCGGCCCTTAGGCTTTGATGGCGAAGTGCGTATCGAACCTGACGCACATCGGTCCGTCCATTTTCAACAACGGCCTGCGCCCACAACATCACGCCGCAGTATGCCGCATTCATCACATCTGAAAATGGCCGATCTTTTCCAAAGCGAGCTTTGAACGCCTCCACAAGCGCGGCATTTTCTGGGCTGTCCATGCTTTGAAAATAATTCCATGCGGCGTAATTGCCGGCAAAGTCGTCGCGTGAAACGGCGCTGAGTTCGTTTTCACCAAGCGCAAATGTAAGCACCGGCGTTTGCTCTGGACGAATACCGGCGGCGCGCAACTTTTGCGCAAACGCAATCGCCGAGTCGCCCACAACAGAGCTCAGTACAACATCAGGTTTGGTGGACACAACCGCGCGCACGGCTGCGTCCACATCTACACTGCCAAATGGGATGTAAACCTCTCCCACCAAGTCATCGCCGAAGCCTTTCAGTTGATCCGCAATGATGGCGTTTACGCAGTGCGGCCAGATATAGTCAGAGCCAACCAAAAAGTATCGGCGCGCGCCAAGTTTGGAGTGGCACCAACTCACCGCGGGAGTAATCTGCTGATTGGCCGTCGCGCCAACATAAACAATGTTGGGCGATTGCTCCAAACCCTCATAAGCCATCGGATACACCAGAAGATGGTCGTTGCTTTCAAACACAGGCAGCACGCTTTTACGGCTGGCGCTTGTCCAGCAACCAAAGACCGCGCACACCTTGTCATCACGGATCAATTTCTCGGCTTGTTTGGCAAAAGTTGCGGGGTCGGAGGCGCCGTCTGCAATCACCCACTCAACCGGTCTACCAAGCAAGCCGCCCGATGCGTTGATTTGTTCCAGCGCAAGAACCTCCGCGTCAATCATGGACTTTTCACTGATCGCCATGAACCCGGTTTGCGAATGAAGAATGCCAACCACAATCGGCGAGCGATCCACAAACACGCGGTCAACGGCGAACAAGCACAGTGCGCCTAGAGCGATGAAAATAATCCAAGCCAAGGCGCCGCGACCGCGCCGCGTGGCAAGCCTAAAAAATCGATTTGTAGTTTCAGGGCTTTCAGAAGTTGAGTATGAATTTTGAGCCATATTTTTAAATGCATGGTAACGAAAAACCGTTATGAGTTCGAGGGTTGGCGTGTCAAATGAACTTCGCAACATCAATTCAAGCGCTCTTTGTGTTTATGCTTGCGGCGTGGCTGGCACAAAAAAATTCAAACAAGTTTCAGCAACGCCGCGGCGCACGAGCGTGTTCGCAAGTTCGGCGTCAATTACGCCGCCTCTCACGCTTGCCGACATGGCGAATGTCGGACCAGCCACGCTGGGTGATTTGAAATTGCTTGGCATACAACGCGTGGCGCACCTTGCAAAGTTGCAACCAAGCGACGCGTTTGTGCTGTGGCGCAAACTTGGCCGGCTCACAGGTGGTTTGCACGACCCATGCGTGATCGATGTGTTCATGTCCGTGATTTCGCAAGCGCACGGCAATAACCCTTGCCCTTGGTGGCACTTCACAAAGCAACGCAAGGCAATGATGGCGGCGCATGCAAAGCATTGACAGTTTTATTTGAAACCGTAGGTGCGCGTTACCGCGCCCACACATGCGCCAACGCGCGGTCAATTTGCGCAGCCCATCCGCGATTAGCGGCGGGACTTGCCGGACTTGGGTGCAATACTTGCAGAGCGTTTGGAAGCGCGGACAGAAATTGTCGGTTGGTTTTTAAGTTGGGCTTCGGCTTCGGCTTCGGCTTCGCTTGCGCCGCAATCGCATCCGCTTCAACCGCCGCGCGCATCGCATTCATCACAAGTTGCGCGCGCTTGGCGGCGAACGCGCCAAAGCCAACAACATTCGCGGGCTGTAGCGCGGTAATCGCGGCGGCTAGCGCCTCATCGCACGCGGCGCAAAGTTCGCGCGCCATTTTTGCGTTGCGACCGCCGCGCGGCAATTTGTCGGGCGTTAGGTTTGCACCCGACTTTGACATGAACGCCAGCGGACACCAATTCCATATGAACGCGTGTTGAAAAAATTTCGCGCGCGTGCCAAAGCGTTCGCACGCCCAACTCCACACGCGCGAGCCGCTAACTTCACTCCGCTGGCACGCAAATCCAAGCACGGGCCGCTTGGCATGCATGTGCGCCGGCGCGCCAATGCGCGCAGCGCGTTCGTCAATGCCAAGAAAATCTTTTACCGCCGCAACTTCGCCAAATGGAACGCCGGTCTGCGCCATGCCAAATGGACCGGGGTTCATTCCCACAAACAACACGCGCGGGGCTGGTTGCGCCATGCGCAAGTACGCGCGGTGCGCTTGCCAGGCGTAGTCAAGCGGGTTGTATGTAAATGCAACGGGCGCGCCAAAGTGAACGCTAGCGCAGTGGTCCCGCAATGTTGCGGCGGAGCGCTCAAGCAGCGCGATTGTTTGCGCCACGCTTGGCGCAGCCGTTGCGGCGAATGACTCCGATGCCGCCAGGGAATCAGGCGCCACGAATGAGCGAGTCGCTTTCACTTTGGACATTATTCGCGGCATATATAAATAGTACGGGCGGGGGATTGGTGGTGAATGCGCAAATTCGTGCGCGGCCATATTGAAATACCATTACAGCGTGGCAAATAAAACACTTGATCCCGCATTAGTGCTACTAGAGCGCGTGCAAAATCTTTTGCGTGACAGCAGTTATACAACCACCTACAAATTTGCCCTGCTGCGCACGCTGTGTGATCTTGCCATTGAACTGCCAGACAACACCACAAACATTGCGCTGCAAACTATTGCGGAGCGTTTCATCCATTTATATTGGCGGCAGGTGCAGCCGTTCACGCCACCACATCAAGACATATGCCTGAGTATAAATCAGGGATCAGCCACAATTCTCAAGCTGGTCCAAAAGTATGTTCACGATTGCGATGGGCGCTTCAGCAACGCGGCCCACCATAATCGCATACGAAGTTATTCCAAAAATGTCGCGGCGCAACTGAAGCGTTATGTGGTGCCCTTACTTCAGGGGAAAAATGAATTTTTATATTCTTGGAAGCCTGGCCAAGACAGTCTTCAACTTTTCCCAGGCGTTCTTGCAACACTGCGCCGCTTTCACGCTTTGTTGTGCGACTTAATCGATGGCGCGTGGACGCGTTGGGTGGAGCGGCGCAATGTTCAAGTGCGCAACAGCGACGCTTTGCGCAAGCATTTGTTTGGCTTTGAGCGTGAAAATATAGAGAGCGTTCGCGAGCCACTTATTGAATTGCAGAAGGGTTTGTGTTTCTACAGCGGTGAAAAATTGCGCAGGGGCGAGCGCGCCAATCATATTGACCACTTCATTCCGTGGAGTCTGGCGCGTCACGAGTCTCTGGGCAATTTGGTGGTGTGTGGTTCCAAAGTAAATTTAAAATGGAGCGACACATTAAAGCCCGCCCGGTATCGCGCTCTATGGGAACGCCGCAATGAAAAGCAAGCACCGCGCCTGAAGGAAATCGCGCACGAGAGCGGCTTGCGCTGGGACCCAAAGGCCACGCACGCAATTGCCAACTGGGCCTATGCAAGCGCGGGTTAGGAGTTTCTGCCGCCAGCGCGCACGCCCCATGAGCAGCGCTGGCTTAGAAATAAGTAAACAAAATTTCAAATTGAATCTTTGAAATATTCTTCAAGCCGTGCTTTTGAAATAAAATCCACAGTATGAACGCAACATTCTGACAGGCACAAAGAAGCAAGTCAATGATTGATCAAGCCCGCCAATCTCCCAGCCCAGTCTTGTCTAGTATGCAAGTACTTCCGTCAAAGCGAGTTTGAATCGTTGCCAGCATCGCGCCAGTAAAAACCTATTTCCGAAGTTCACCCATGCAAAATCGAACACCGACTAAAAAACTCGAGTCACTTCTTGGGCTCAGCCACACGCTTACCAGCGCGGTGCTTGCGGGGCTTGATGGTCTGGCGATAGAGATTCAGGCCCGCGCCATGGAAGTCAAATCGAGGCCTAGCTCTTGGTCAAATGTAACCAAAATTAGCGGCATGCCCCGCGGCGCAGTCGATGAGGCGCTGGATCGAATCAGCGGCGCATTTCGAGCGGCGGGTATACCGAATCCGCAAGTTGAAATACTAATTAATCTCACGCCTCCAGATGTTCCAAAGGATGGAACATGGCTTGATGTTGCTCTGGCAATTATAATGATGCAGGCGGCAGGTTTATTGCCGGACCTTACTGAAACCAAAGAAGGCCAATTTATAATCGTTGGAGAACTTGGTATACATGGCGAAATCCGCCGCGTGCCCGGCGTGTTGTCGCTGGCATATATGGCAAAGCCGGGGCAGAAATTGATCGTGCCCGCGGGCAACGAAAAGGAGACGGCTTTAATTCTCAAAGATGGAAATCATCAAGGCTGTGGCGTATTTGCCGTGGAGAATCTTTCGCAAGTGGTGGAGTTCTTCGCGGGCACTCGCAAGCTTGAGAATGCTTTGAAGGAGCGCATTGTTTTTGAAAGCGTGGTTGAGAAGTCCGTCGACTTTGGCAAGATTCGCGGGCAAGAACTGGCGAAAGAGGCGGCGCTGATTTGCGCAGCGGGCGGGCACAACCTGCTTTTGATTGGTCCGCCTGGCGAGGGCAAGTCGTTGCTTGCCAGCGCGTTGCCAGGAATACTGCCGCGCCTGACCGACGCGGAAAAGGTGGAGCTGACGCGCATTTATTCCGCGTCGGGCGCGCTTGATCGCGATGGTCAAGCCGTCACTCGCAGGCCCATGCGCTCCGTGCATCACACCGCGTCAAAGCAGGCGATTGTGGGCGGGGGTTCTGGTGTTCCGCGACCTGGCGAAATTACAATGGCGCATCTTGGCGTGCTTTTCTTGGACGAAATCGCCGAGTTTACTTCCGCCACTCTGGAATCTGTTCGTCAGCCGCTGGAATCTGGTGAAATCACCATCAATCGAGTGGGTGGAAGTTTTAACTTTCCTTGTCGCTTCACGCTTGTTGCGGCAATGAATCCTTGTCCGTGTGGTTACTTCGGCACTGACAGATGTCGATGCACGAAAGCCGATGTAAAGAAATACCAGTCGAAGATTAGTGGTCCCATCTCCGACAGAATTGATCTTCAAGTGACTCTGCGTCCGCTTACAACTGATCAGCGATTTGCGCCAACAGAGGACGAGCAGTCGCCCAAGTTGCGCGCCAAAGTGGAGATGGCGCGCCAGCGTCAAATTGCGCGATTCGCCGGCAAAGATATTGCGCATAACGCGGCCATTCCTGGCGGCGCGGTCATGGAATACTGCCGATTTTCACCGCAGGCCATGGAGCATTATAAAAAAGTCATTGATACAAATGTGCTGACCACGCGATCGATGGACAGGTTAGCCAAGGTTGCGCGCACGGTTGCTGATCTTGCGGAACACGACACCGTTGAGCCAGAACATATTGATTCCGCGTGTCGGTTTGTGATTGGTGGGATGTTGAGGGAGAATTTTTGAGGGTGGTTTTGTAAAGACGGTGGGGGGAGGAGGTGGGGGGAGATTCGGTTTGGGAAATTTGATAAGACTCTTTTCAAATAGAGTGATTCGTAAGAGTTATTTTAAGTATTTATAAAAGCGATCATATTTATAAAGCTTTAAGTTCATATTTTATACAAAAGCAAAGACATCCTTCGCACAGCCGCGACGCTGCGTAAATTTCAAAGCACAAAAAACAATTTTATGTTTCTAAATTAGTATGTCCTGATGCTAAAACTCGAAGACCTCCGGCCCAACGCTTCCGTACGTGGCATATTGTCCGATGCAGTAGTTGATGTGGTCAGTGTTCAGTGGCATGGATCCGATGCACTTACGTTGCTTTATCGGGGAACAAGCGGTGTTGACGAGGAAATCCTGTATCGCCACGATGAACCTCGCCTTTCAATCGTCGAAGCAGGTCGCCCGTGGAGCTTTGATGGCAACGGCGCCGATTTCCGTTTAGTTGCTGAAGCGCATCGCATCAAATTGGCGCATCTGTTTGATCCAATTCTTGCAGTCCACACATCACTTGTTGATCCATATCCCCACCAGATCACGGCTGTCTACGACATCATGCTGGCGCGGCAACCGCTGCGCTTCTTGCTTGCTGATGATCCCGGCGCAGGTAAGACCATTATGGCAGGTCTTCTTATTAAGGAACTCATCACGCGTGGGGATCTAAAGCGTTGTCTCATTGTGTGCCCCGGAAATTTGACAGAGCAATGGCAAGAAGAACTTCAAAAAAAGTTTCAGCTTCCGTTTGAGATTCTTACAAATGAAAAATTTGAAGCCTCTGGATCGGGCAATTGGTTCCTTGAACACAACTTAGTCATCGCGCGTTTGGACAAATTGAAGCAGAACGAAGAGGTGCAACGAAAGCTCGAGAACCCAGACTGTCGTTACGACCTCATTATCTTTGACGAAGCCCATAAATGCTCCGCAAGTTTCTTTGGTGGCGAGGTGAAGTACACAAAGCGCTATCTCATTGCACAAAAACTCTCAGGCATCACGCGACACTTCCTGCTTATGACGGCAACTCCACACAACGGCAAGCAGGAAGATTTCCAGCTATTCCTTGCACTTATTGATGGAGATCGTTTCGAAGGGAAGTTTCGCGACGGAGTCCATCAAGAAGATGTTTCCGACCTTATGCGCCGTATGGTCAAAGAGAACCTGCTGAAGTTCGATGGCAAACCCCTATTCCCAGAGCGCATTGCTCGCACGCTCTCATTCAAATTCTCTGACGCAGAGGCCACCCTCTATAAAAATGTCACAGATTATGTCCGGACTGAGTTTGATCGGGTCAAAAAACTCGAGAACGATAAGCGTGTGGGTACTGTTGGATTCGCACTAACAGTTTTGCAGCGGCGCCTTGCATCATCCCCAGAAGCTATTTATTCATCACTCAAACGTCGCCACGACAAATTGGAGTCACGTAAGCGCGAGCTTGAACTTCTTCAACGCGGAGCGACAATTTCCAACGTAATCGTTGGCAAGACTCTCGATAGCGACGACATTGATGACCTTGATGAAGCGCCAGAAGACGAAGTTGAAATTGCAGAAGAGCAAATTCTTGACCAGGCAACAGCTGCAAGCACGATCGCGGAACTGTCACTAGAAATTGAAACACTTGCACGGCTTACTGAAGCAGCAGCTGTGGTGAAACGCAGCGGCCAAGATACAAAGTGGCGTGAACTTTCAAACTTACTTGGATGGATATTTTCTTCAGCACCAATAAAGAGCAACCCAACCCAGCCCTCGGCTGAACAAAGTACTTCAGCGCCCAATCCATCGCCAGGACAGAAGATTGTCATCTTTACTGAGCACCGTGACACACTCAATTATTTACAACGGCAGATTCAAACGTTACTTGGTCGGCCAGACGCGGTTGTCGTCATTCATGGAGCAATGGGGCGTGAAGAACGTGGTAAAGCGCAGCAGAGCTTTCTTCATAATCCAACAGTGCAAGTTTTGCTTGCAACAGATGCAGCAGGCGAAGGCATCAATTTGCAGCGTGCGCATTTGATGGTGAACTATGATTTGCCGTGGAATCCCAACAGGCTTGAACAGAGATTTGGACGCATTCACCGAATCGGACAAACCGAAGTTTGTCATCTTTGGAATCTTGTCGCAGGTGAGACCCGCGAGGGCGATGTTTACAAGACGTTGCTGGAGAAGCTCGAAGAAGCGCGCGGCACTCTTGGTGGCCAAGTTTTTGATGTTCTTGGCAAACTACAATTTATGGACGAAGGCGAATCGATTTCGCTGAAAGATCTCTTGATTAAAGCGGTTTGTTACGGTAACCAACCCGAGGTTCGTGCTCGTTTAGATCAAGTTGTCCGTGATGGTGTCAATCAGTCGCGTCTGCAAGAGTTAATGGATGATCATGCTCTTGGCCATGAAGTCATGAATGCATCCACAGTACAAAAGATCCGTGAAGATATGGACCGCGCCGAAGCTCGGCGCTTGCAACCGCACTTTATAGAGTCATTTTTCCGTGAAGCCTTTGAGCGTCTCGGCGGAACCCTGCATCAGCGAGAGTCGGGCCGATTTGAGATTACGAATGTTCCTGCACCAATTCGAAATCGTGATCGACAGATTGGCGTTGGCGATGCAGTGCAGCCTAGGTATGAGCGGATTGTGTTCGAAAAGAAGTTGATAGCACCAGCTGGTCAACCATACGCAGCATTTGTTTGTCCCGGAAATCCGTTGCTAGATGCCACGCTCGACCTGACTCTGGAGCGACATCGCGATTTGTTAAAGCGGGGGACCGTGCTTGTAGACGAGCGTGATTTGGGCACTTTACCGCGAGTTCTTTTTTTCATTGAGCACGCAATCCAAGATGCCAGCATGACACCGTCTGGTGAGCGTCGGACAATTTCTCGTCGCATGCTTTATGTAGAGATTGATGGCGCAGGGACGGCGCGGCATTTACACTATGCGCCTTATCTTGACTATCGGCCACTTGCGGCAACTGAGCCAACAATCGATATGCTATTGGCCCGCTCGGAGTGCGCTTGGATTACGCGCAACTTTGAAAAAACAGCGCTTGATTACGCCATTGCATCAGTCGTGCCAGATCATGTCACAGGAGTTCGTGATCGCCGCCTTCGCTGGATTGAAAAGACTCGCGCGGCAGTGAAGGACCGTTTGATAAAGGAAATCAATCATTGGGATTATCGGGCGCAAGAATTACAAGCCAAAGAGCATGCTGGAAAGCCTGGTGCGCGACTGAACTCTGGCGAAGCACGCAAGCGTGCGGATGATCTCTCTGGTCGAATGAAAAAAAGGCTTGGCGAACTTGATCGCGAGGCTCAGATTTCTGCCCAAGCCCCCGTTGTCATTGGCGGTTTAGTGGTTATTCCTGCTGGATTACTGGCGTTAATGGAAGGAAAGCCATCGTCAATAGCAGTATCACCAAAAGACACTCAAGCATCTGCTGCCCGAGCTCGAGCTGCCGTGATGCAGGTTGAGCGAGGTCTTGGTTTCATTCCAATTGATCGAGAGTTCGAAAAACTGGGCTATGACATTGAGAGCAAGGACCCCGCAACTGGGCTCTTTAGATTTATTGAAGTGAAGGGGCGCCTCGCTGGAGGGGACACCATTACTGTTACCAAGAACGAAATTCTTTATTCCTTTAATGAGCCAGATCAATTCATCTTGGCCATAGTTGCCTTCGACGATGAACAAACTCATCGGGTTCGATATCTGCGCCGTCCCTTTGAAGGAAGCGGCATTACAGCAGGCTTTAATGGCGCAAGTATTAATTTTCCAATGTCTGAATTACTCGAGCGCGCAAAGGATCCATCATGAATCTCTTTGAAGACACGAATCCGAGAGCTCTTAAGGAATTACTATCGGAAATCCACAATCGGTCTACAGTCCTTCCCGACTTCCAGCGCGACTTTGTGTGGGAGCCTGGCGCAACGCAAGAATTAATCCTTTCTATTGCCAACAACTATCCGGCCGGCAGCATTCTGCGAGTGCGCGACGCTAAGCGAGTCTTTGCGGCGCGTGAGTTCGAAGGAGCGCCGGTTCTAAACGGAACCAAGCACACTTTTCTTGTGCTCGACGGTCAGCAGCGCCTGACTTCGCTTTACCAAGCTTTCTACGGTGTTGGGGATCATCGCTATTACATTGATTTACGTAAGCTCACTGACGGTGCTGATTTTGAGGAATCCATTTTTTACGTTCGTGCCACCACAAAGTGGGCGCGCGCCCGTGAGGACTTTGCTCTTCAAGCTAAAGAACTATTACTGCCGCTATCGATTCTGAAAGTTGGTTCCAACGGATTTGGTAAATGGAGTCGAAAAATTTCACGCCAGTTGGCCGATAAGGAACGTATAGCTTTAGAAGATGCTTTGGACAATGTTGAACAGAAATGGATTCACGTCATCGACGACTACCACTTCCCTGTCGTGACCCTCTCGGATCAGACCGAGCCCGACGCACTCTGCACGATTTTTGAAACCCTCAATCGAACCGGCGTAAAACTTAGCGTCTTCGAACTTCTCACAGCGCGATTTTGGCCACAGGACATCAAGTTACGGGCATTATGGGAGAAAGCGCTTGTTGACTATCCAATCATTGCTGAATTTGAAGTAGAGCCCTATTACATTTTGCAGGGAATTGCGCTTGCAAGCCGCAGGGCTCCATCATGTAAACGCCGCGAGGTTTTAAACACTGCGCCTGCTGATATCACAAAGTGGTGGGGTAAAGTTGTCACTGGGCTCGCGAACGGTCTAGAGATGCTTCGTGATGATTGCAAAGTGATGTTGCCAAAATGGTTGCCATATCAGACCGTATTGCCGCCGCTCGCAGCAGTGCTTGCACGCGTTGGCAAAGTCAAGACGGCCGAATCGGGCGCACACAGAGAAAAATTAAAGCGCTGGTTTTGGTGTGCGGTTTTTGGGAAGGTCTATGAAAGTTCGCCAAATAGCAAATCGGCAAAGGATGTACTTGAGATATCTGCATGGCTATTGGGTGGTGCATTACCTGAATCGGTTTCTTCATTTCGTTTTAACCCGCGAACATTGCGTGATGCGACTCCGCGCCAGCGAGCAATTTATCGCGGCGTAATCTGTTTGATCTTGGGTGGTGGAGCGCGTGACTTTCACACTCAGTCAATTATTACTGGCAAGCTGATGGCCCAAGAGGGAATTGATGATCACCATATTTTCCCCGCCGCGTATTTAGAACGCACTGGCGTTGCATCATCGCGTCAAAGAGATTGCGTACTTAATCGAACGCTTCTTGATCGCACCACCAATCAAATGATCAGTGATCGTGCACCATCAAAATATCTAAACGAAATTCGCAAGATCCAAGATTTCCCATTTGAGAAAGTGTTGTCATCACATGGACTTCCTACGGGTGAAAAATCACCTTTACTTCGCGATAATTTTGAAGAGTTCCTTGAATTGAGGCAGAAGTATTTGTGGGAGAAAATCCAGCAAGCAACTGGTGCGACAATTGCCACAGATCTTGAAATCGACGAGAATGATAAGATATGACCACAAAGAAACTCATCGAAGTCGCCCTGCCGCTCGAGGCGATCAACACTGCCTCGGCGCGCGAGAAGTCGATCCGGCACGGGCACCCGAGCACGCTGCACCTGTGGTGGGCGCGGCGGCCACTGGCGGCGGCGCGGGCAGTGATTTTTAGCCAGATGGTCGACGACCCCGCTTCACTGCCTGACCTCTTTCCCACCGAGAAAAAGCAACAGAAGGAGCGCGAGCGGCTCTTCCGCATCATCGAGGACCTGGTGCTGTGGGAGAACACCACCAACGAGACGGTGTTGCAGGCGGCGCGCGACGAGATATGGCAGAGCTGGCGGCGGGCCTGCGCCGAGAACGCCGACCATCCGCGGGCCAAGGAATTGTTCGACCGCAATAAGCTGCCCGCCTTCCACGACCCTTTCGCCGGTGGCGGGGCGCTGCCGCTGGAGGCGCAGCGGCTCGGGCTCGAGAGCTACGCCAGCGACCTGAACCCGGTGGCGGTGCTGATCAACAAGGCGATGATCGAGATTCCGCCCAAGTTTGCGGGCAAGCCGCCGGTGAACCCCGAG